>DJMJ01000037.1 GCA_002435325.1 Nitrospira sp. UBA6493
AGATTTTAGATGACTCAATTCGGTAGCTAGCCCCACACGAGACTGGGGAGTATACTTATTAATGCATATGCAGATGCGAATGGATTTAATTTATAGAGACCCTCTCTTCTTCGCGGTTTTCTGCGGTCAAGGAGGTGTGTAATGTCTCGATCGCTTGTTAAGTTGATGTTTTTCATTGTCGGAAGTCTCAGCCTGTCTCCACCTCCGGCGGGTGCTTATCGGGAGTATTTTACCTCGGAGCAGAAGGCCCAGCTCGATAAGATTCAAACGATCTTAGTGGAGACCATCGCTCTGACCGATCACGGTTCTATCGACGCTGCAGCATTGTCGTCCGTAGCGATTCGTCGATTGAGTGAATTGGGGTACACCATAGTACTGGATTCGACGAAACCCCATGATGTTGTCTTTCGGATCAAATGCGAGCAACACAAGACGTGGGAAGGGACCGCATCAGCGGGGGGAGACAACGATTTGCCCGACGCTCCATCGCGCCTGTGGAAAGGCCCAGCCTGCCAGCTGACTTATGTATTGGGCGGAATGAAGATCAAGTGGCAGAAAGAAGTACGCACGGCCTTTGTGGATGCATCGGCTGCCGCTCAGGCTGCGCAGGCAGGTGATGCGGGGGTCTTTGCAATTGACAAACTGAAGGACGCACTGGAGAAGTACGAATTTCCGCTTTTGCTTGCCGCCGAATGGGGTCATGCCGATCGATTGCTGAAGATGTTGGACTTACCTGGTACCAAAGTTGAGCGAAAAGTGAAGATTATTTCCTTGCTGGGAGAAATGCAAGCCGATGAGGCGTTGCCAACTCTCAAACGAGCGCTCCAGGATCGGGCCTTGAATAAGGATGCTGCGGTGGCACTCGGCAACCTTGGGCGTGAGGGCATTCCTTTATTGGTGGATATTTTAAAAACATCGACCCAGCCCGAGTTACAGGCCGCTGCTGCCAAGGGCCTCGGGAAACTAGGGGGGCTTCACGGGGATAACAGCGTTGTGGATCCGTTGCTTTCAATGCTCGATGCTCCCGGCATCGATATCAAGGTTCAGACAGAAATCGTATGGGCGCTGGGAAAGATCATAGATAAACGTTCTCTGGAGCCTCTCAAAGCCTTGTTTCGAAAAGTCTTGATGATCCGTGATCCTGACAATCAGGATCTCAAGGCATTGAAGGAGGCACTAAATTGGTCCACCAAGCAGCTCGATTTGGATGAACATCTGAGTTGAGTATTCGATTATTGCAGGGCCTGGCAAGGAGCTCGGGGTAGGGCGCTAGGCAATTCTCGCAACAGTTCTATGTGAGGCCGTATTCGGTTCAGTCGATCAGCAAACCGGAATTTTATAGGTTTTGAAAATGCGACGGGGGCTTCTCCTTGTAGATGAAGCCCCCGTCTTTATTATAGGGCCGTGAATAGGACTACTTCGTCACTCGCAGTTCGACCCGACGATTCTTGGCGCGCCCCTCATTGGTTGTATTCGGCGCGACCGGTTTTGTGTCGGCATAGCCGTGGGTTGTTGCTGCTCTTAAGCCGCCCTCTACTAACGCGTTGGCAGCGTTGGCGGCTCTCGCTTCGGAGAGTTCCTTGTTCGTGGGGAATTTCTTTTTGAGCGCACTACGTATCGGACGATTGTCGGTATGGCCATCAACGGCGACTTTATACTCGGGGAAGTCTTTGAGTATGCTCCCCACTTGCTTGAGGGCGTCAGCTCCGGCTGGTTTCAGTTGATCCTCACCCGATCCAAAGAGATAGCTGGATGCTAGGTTGATGAGGAGGCGTTCGTTGTTCAAATCGACCATGATGTTGCCTTTGTCGATCTGAGGCCGCAGGGCCTTGATAAGCCCCCGCTGGGCTTCTCTCAACTTTGCCATTTCTTCCGAGAGATCACCACGGAGTTCGGCAAGTTCCTTGTCGCGATCGGCAAGCAGGCGCTCCAGTTGTGCTACCTGCTGTGTGCATGCTGCGAGATTGGCGGCGAGTTTGTCCTTATCGCCGCCAATGGTTTCCATGGCAGCTAATTGACCTTCCAAGTTGGTGATCCGTTGCTTGGCTGCCGCAAGGTCGGCGGCCAGTTTCTCCTTCTCTCCTGCCATGGCCTGAAGGGCTGCAAGCTGGGATTGAGCTGTCGAGAGGTCCGCGGCTAAACGGTCTTTGTCGCTGCCGACAGAGGCTTGGGCATCGGCGAGCTGGCGCTCGAGTGCAGCGTTGCGTGCTTTGGCCTGATCCAAGTCGCTTTGTGTTGAAGAAAGCTGGCTGGCAAACCTAGCCGAGTCTCCCGCGGCCGTCCGAAGAGCCGTGAGTTCTCTGTCTTTCTCGGCAAGCTGACTTTCAAGGGATTGGGCCCGCTCACTCAGAGCTCCGTTTTCTCGCTTGGCTGCGGCCAATTGGTCGGCGAGTGCTTGACGTTCTTTATCGGCTGCTGCGAGACGGTTCGCCAACTCTGCTGCGGTAGGACCCGTGGGACCCTGGGGGCAAATTCGGTATTGGAACCCGTTATCCGGGCACATCGGTTGCCATGACGAACACCCGGCAAGAGCCAAGAGGCTCAGGGCTAGGATTGAGGTTTTCTTTGCTTTCATACTGTCTCCTTTGTTCTGGGTGAGATCTCAGCGTGGTCGGATGAGCCACGAATCTATGGTTAGCGTCGATCTTTCAGGGCATCGCGAATTTCCATCAGGAGTTTTTCTTCGGTGGTCGGCCCGGCTGGTGCCGCCGGAGGTTCGCTCCTCTTGAAGCGATTGACTTGCTTCACAAGGACAAAGATGACGAACGCAATAATCACGAAGTCAAAGACGGATTGTAGGAAAACTCCGTAGTTGAGAGTCGGCGTACCTGCGGCCTTCGCCGCGGTTAACGAAGGTTGTGGTGTGCCGGATAGATTGATGAACAAGCTGGAAAAATCCACCTTTCCCAGTAATAAACCAAGGGGGGGCATGAGTACGTCGCTAACGAGTGAGGATACGATTTTTCCGAAGGCTCCTCCTATGATGACACCGATGGCCATATCGAGCACATTGCCCCGCATAGCAAAATCTCTAAATTCCTTCAGCATAAATGACCTCCTCGATTCGCTCTGTTAAGTGCCTACCAATAAACGAACCCTATCGTTTCCTGGTCGTGTCGAAGCTGTAACCTAGCGTAAAGAGGTAGAGGTTATCCGTATCGCCTGTTCCTGCAGCTGGCTTACTGTTGTACCTGGTCGTCACCTGGATGCCGCTGACAAACCCTTCCCAGATTTTGAATCGTAGGCCGTTGTCCATGGTTAGGTAATAGTTACTCGCATTTTGGAGAGATGGGTAGAACTCGCTATAGTGGTAGAAGGTGATACGGTCGTCAAGAAGGGGCCAATTCAGTTTCATGGAGACGCGGGCACGAATGGACGATTGATCATCGGCGAGGCGGAAATCTTCGTTGAAGTAACTCACGCCGGCTTCCGTATAGAATGTTAATTCTTTTAAGATTCCCGAGAAATCCCCGCGATCGATGAATTGGTAACCGGGGCCGCTGGCGAGCGCGGTTCTCATCTTCAAATCCTGAAACCGGTCGTTTTCAACATAGGCCGATGCAAACCAGTAAAACCGTTTAGTGATGAAGAAGTCCAGCTTGATCGTTCCACGGGAGTTACGAGCAATGAGGGTGTTGGCATTTTCGCCGTAAATATAGCGGCCGTTGATCGAGAGCCTAAGTTGTTCGCTCCGTGCGACCAGATCACCGAGTACGCTGGCATTCTTGAGATGGCTATTGCCGGTTGTTTGAGACAGTCCGGCTGTGAGGGTTCCGGAATAAATGACCGGCGGTTGAACCAACGGGTTTAACGCTGTGATGGCATCCACTGGGACTGAAATAGAACCCTTGAGGGGTTCGGAGCTGATGTTGATGTTTCCGTCTGGGCCAACGGTAGCAGTGCCGATAAGGACGGTGCCTTCTTTTAGATGGAAGGGGATTGGGTGGTTTACGGAAAGCTTGACGACCTCGCTCCAATTTACTTTCATGACATTGTCAGGGCTTGCAGGGGTCTTTATTACTAAGACCCCACCGGACATTTCAATTAATTCCCCATAGATGGTGCTTCCATTTTTCAATGTCACGATATCAAGATGTGGTGTGTCTTCTGCCGCAAATGATGATCCGAAGGGGATCATCAAGATTACTAGCATGCGAAGTAGAGAGCCCAGTATTTTCATATGTCCTCCTGTAGAAAATCCTGCGTCCTTGGTTTTGGTCGCTTGAGTGATGGGTATCTAGATATCAACTCTAGAGTCTAATGGTCTTGTTGGCGAGAGAAGTGTATACCCGACTTGTTTTATTCGGTACAATGGAGATTTGTAATGGTATGCCCGTGACGTGGAATCAGCTGATGGTGGGGTTGGGACCGATGCAGGCCTCTGAGGTTAGTCAGAATTCTATGGCCTAGTTGTTCGCATTTAGGACAGGGCTTGGATGATGCCGCCACCAAGAACCTGGTCCCCACGATAAAATACGGCTGATTGGCCGGGGCTGATAGCTCGTTGTGGTGTCTGGAATTGCACGGTGAGTGACCCTGGATTACTGGTCTGTATGGTCGCAGGAGTCGCGGGGGTCGCGTATCTGAGTTTGGCTTCTACCGGAGCCGAATTATTGAGTAGGGTAGGCTCAAGGACGTTGAGGTCCGACACCGTACAGACCGAGCTGACCAGTGCCTCATTCGGTCCAAGAACGACGGTGTTGGTTTCGGGCTGGACTCGTTGAACATACAGACGTTGGTTTGATGAGACGCCAAGGCCGCGTCGTTGGCCTGGTGTATAAAAGGCGATCCCTTGATGGGATCCGAGTGGTTTGCCCTCCTGATCTACGAACAGGCCTGGATTATTGGCCGAGGGGATTTCCGTTTGTAGAAATGTCCGGTAGTCTCCTGTGCTCACGAAACAGATTTCCTGACTTTCCCTGAGTTCTTCAGTGGGGAGGCCGAGTTCTTCCGATTGTTCCCACACGGTTGTTTTATTCATCATTCCGACAGGAAATAGGAGCCGGGGCATCCACGACCTCTGAATGCGATAGAGAAAATAGCTTTGGTCCTTTCGTGGATCGGCGCCGCGCCTCAGAATTGGTTGTCCTTGTGCGGTGCCGATTTGCGCATAGTGGCCTGTTGCAATATAGGCAATACCTTTGGCATCGGCGAGTTCGATAAGCTGTCGGAGTTTGACACGTTCATTACAGCGAACGCAGGGATTGGGAGTGGTGCCGCTAGCATATCCGGATACGAAATCGTCGATGACCGCCGCACGGAATTGCTCCCGTGAATCGACGACCTCATGAGGAATGTTTAGCTTCTGTGCGACATAACGGGCAATGCCCACTTTACAGCAACCGCGCTCTTCCCACCGTTTGGAAGCCGCGACGGTCTCATCTTCGTGTTCCCACACTTGAAGGGTGACGCCATGGACATCGTAGCCTTGGCGAACCAGGAGAAGCGCTGCGACAGAACTATCAACTCCTCCGCTCATGCCGAGGAGAACTGTAGGGCGAGACATAGTGCCCGCTATTGTACTGGCTGAGAGTTGAAAGGGCTAGAGGTCTGGGGTCCGCACTTTATTTCGGTGGAGGGCGAGATCATGGACATTTTTAGCCTGCTGTGGCGGTTCGTCCACCCATTTGTGGGCTCCCATGTCGCACATCCCATGGAAATGGGCCCCGTCCTCAATGGAGATCGCCGGGGTTCGGATATCGCCGATCAAGACTCCCTGCTTGAGAATTTGTATTTTCTCGGTGGCGGTGACAGCGCCATGGATCTTGCCGCTTGTCATCAAGACGCCGGCAGAAATAATGCCTTTGATGACGGCAGATTCTCCTACGATCAGCATCCCGGTGGTATGAATTTCTCCCTCAAGACGTCCATCGACACGCACGGTGCCATCGAACGTCACGATCCCTTTAAATTCGACGCCTCTTCCCAGAAAGGTAAAGTTGTCGTCTTCATGTTCCGAGGCCGTTTTCTTGTCCCCGAGCGCCCACATATGGTATTTCGACCTTTCAGAGGATGGCGGTCAGCTCATCGGGGCGCCTTCTGGTCCATTATAGACGCCCCGATGAGCGATGGGAGAATAGTTAAATTAGGTAATATCTATTCAATAATTATCCGTTCACGCGTTTCAAACCGCCCTGATTGGACAGGCCGGCAGGATGCGCTGGGGTTTCGCGAGACACTTCCCTGATTCCCTGGCTCATTTCAAGTGTTCCGTTGAAGAACACCCTTCCTCGATCGAGAGCATGGGCGTCTTGATGCCGCCACTCACCACTGCCGGGGATCGGAGCTTCACTTTTTCTTTCGCAACCACGTCGCCGGTAATTTTACCCTTGCATACAATGGTGCCAGCCGTCACTTTTGCAGTAATGACAGCCTCTTCTCCGACAAGAAGCACCCCTTCGGTGTGAATTTCTCCATCGAGAAATCCATCGATACGCACTGTGCCGTTGTAGGAAATCGTTCCCTTAAATTCAACACCCTTTCCAACGAATGCGCTGACGTCTTCGTTGGCTTCCTGTCTGGTTGGAAGAGCATTGCTATTGGGGTCTTCGATGTCCATATCCTCTCCCATTGGACGTTTACCCTCTTGTTTGTCTGATTTCCACATAATCGATGCTCCTCCTCTAGCTATTCCGGACACGCGGGGTGAACGGGTTGGCTCTTGTTAGGAGCTGTATCGGACTGTCTAGGGAAGATATTTAGCGTTATTTGACAGAAAGACAAGAAATATAGATTTTTCTGTCGATGTGACACGAAGTCGTATTAATTAGAACTAGGAAAGAAGGGTTTCGATAAGACCCTCGAGCTCTGGCTCTGAGAAATAGTGAATGACAATTTTTCCGCCTTTTCCGCGTGGCTCTATAGCGACGCGAGTTCCAAGGCGCTTTTGTAATCTGGACTCGACGTCGGACCAGTCGGAGTTGGGCAACGTTTTTTTCTGGCGGCGTTTTTCAGTGGATGCCGCCTCGACCAGCTTTTCAGTTTCTCTGACAGAGAGGCCTTTATCAGTTACTATCTTAGCGAATTTATTATGATATTCAGGCAGAGACAGTCCAAGGATGGCTTTGGCATGACCGGCAGAAAGAGCACCGGATTCAACCAGTTGCTGGACATCAGGGTGAAGATTGAGCAGGCGAAGGGAATTAGCTACCGAGGACCGATCGCGCCCCACTTTTTGAGCGATGCCGTCTTGCGTGAGGCCGAACTCATTCATCATTCTCGCGTAGGCCCTGGCTGTTTCCATTGGGTTGAGGTCTTCCCGTTGAATATTTTCAACAAGAGCAAAGAGGATGGCTTCTTGATCGCTGCAATTTCTGACAACGGCTTGAATGGTGTCGAGGCCGGCTTCCTTTGTGGCGCGCCATCTTCTTTCTCCTGAGATTAGTTCAAAGATCCCATCGCCTTTACGGCGAACCAAGATTGGCTGGAGCAAGCCGCTCTCTTTAATTGAGGCAGCCAATTCGGCGAGCTCGGCTTGGTGAAAGATCTGCCGAGGTTGATATCGGTTCGGGACAATGGCATCAACTCTCAGCTGTTGCACATCCGATGCAAGTGACTGAGAAGGCGATTGTTTTCCTGTTGGAAGTAACGCGTCCAATCCCCTACCGAGCGCTTTTTTCTCCATGGGCGATGAACTCCTTTGCAAGAGAAAGATAGGCCTGAGAGCCGGATGAGGCCATGTTATACAGGATGCCTGGCCGTCCATAACTTGGGGCTTCTGCCAATGTGACGTTTCGAGGAATAACAGATTGATAGACTTTGTCACCGAAGTGGCCACGGACCTGCTCAGAAACTTGACGTGCCAAACTATTGCGAGCATCGAACATGGTCAACACAATCCCTTCTATTGTGAGATTGGGATTTATTGATTCTTTCACTCGTTCAATGCTTCCGATCAATCGCGTAAGGCCCTCGAGTGCATAATATTCGCATTGGACGGGAATTAAGACGGACTGTGCTGCGGCTAAGGCATTGATAGTTAAAACTCCAAGCGCTGGAGGGCAGTCAAGAATGATGACGTCATATTGGGTCTGAATACCTTGAATGGTATCTCGAAGATAGTGCTCTCTCCCATCGAGGCTAACAAGTTCTATTTCAGCCCCTGCCAAGTCAGCATTAGAAGGAATGACAGAAAGCCCTTTAATGTCAGTTGATTGGACAACATCACCTGCATTGGCCTGCTTTATAAGGCATGTATAGACCGTACTTTGCAATGATCGTGGGTCAATTCCCACGCCACTAGTAGCGTTTCCTTGAGGATCAAGATCGATTAATAAAACAGATTGACCTTGAAGGGCGATCGATGCGGATAAATTCACAGAAGTCGTTGTTTTTCCAACTCCCCCTTTTTGATTTGCCACAGCCACAATACGCGCCATTATCTAGCCTTTTTACGATATGTATAAATGTTCCACGTGGAACACTTATGATGGTGCCTCTATGTCATTGATATAGAGGCAATGACTCGATGACCAAAACCCATTGGAAGATCAAAAGAATACTCATTGTCACACTTCGCACCACCAATTAGCCGTGTAGCGTCAATTGGCATGGAAAGAAACGGAATAATTTTCCCATTCGTTGAAAGGATTGTTTTTGACAATCCGATAATGAATTCGTATTTAATCCCTCGAGCGAGAACATAGTTCGCCGGTTCTTTTCCGGTGAAGTCATCTGCAAAGCTCTCCAAAGATCCTTCGAATATATTCACCTGCTTAAGGCGGAGCAGCCCAACTATATACCGTAAGAATGAAGCTTTTTTCTTCGAAGGTTCTATTAAGACCATTCGCAGATCATGTCGCATAATTTTTAATGGAATTCCAGGAAACCCAGCGCCTGTTCCTATATCGAATACGAGACTACCAACTTGAAAATAAACGGCATTAAGCACGGCAATAGAATCGATGAAATGCTTTACGATGATTTCATCGTCTTTTGTAATGCTTGTTAAGTTCGTTGTTCTATTCCAAAGCTTTAATTGATCTAAATAGACCATGAAGCTTTTTGATTGTTCATCTGAAATCGTAATACCGAGAGAGGCCGCACTATTTACAAGAAGTGAGGAGAGGGAAAGTTCTTGTTCCACGTGGAACAATTACGCGATTGTTGCAAAGAGGTCAAGAGGACAATGATGTGATCATTTGCCAATCTTACGAATAATCAGGATTGAATAGTCCGTGATCCATTTCTCTTGAATTTTTCGAGTGCCACGATAAGCAGAGAAATTGAAGCCGGTGTCACTCCTGAGATTCTTGACGCCTGCCCTATGGTAGAAGGTCTTACGCGCACAAATTTTTCGAGCACTTCGCGAGAAAACCCTGTGACAGATTTATAGTCAAATATTGGTGGAATTGATCGCTGTTCAAGTTTTCTGAACTGGCCTATCTGTTGAAGCTGTCTCTTGATATAGCCTTCGTATTTGATTTCCAGTTCAACTTCTTCAATTATTTCATCATCTTCTATCATGTGTGCGTCGAACGTTTGCAATAATTGTCGATAGTTCGATTCTTGTCGCTTGAGGAGCTGTGCAAACGTGTGAGATGTCAAATAATTTTCTAGATAGGTATTCTTCAGACGAGCCTGAATGTCATCGGATGTTTTTGGTCTTGTCGTATTGAGTCGTTCTATTTCCTGAACGATAGACTCACGCTTTCTGAGAAGATTGTCATAATCGCGCTGTCCGACAATTCCAACCTGATATCCTGTTTCCATTAAGCGAAGATCAGCGTTACCATGGCGAAGCAGAAGACGATACTCGGCCCGTGATGTGAACATGCGGTAAGGCTCACGGGCATCTTTTGTAATCAAATCATCAATTAATACGCCAATATAAGCTTGTGAACGGTCAAGTATGAGAGGGGCCTCCCCCCTCAGTTTTAAGACTGCGTTGATGCCGGCCATAATTCCCTGTGCAGCCGCTTCTTCATAGCCGGATGTTCCATTGATCTGACCGGCATGATAGAGGCCTGAGACTAACTTTGTTTCGAGGGTAGGAAATAGTTGGCGCGGTGGGAAATAGTCATATTCGATCGCATATCCAGGCTTCAATATTTTCGCAGACTCCAGCCCAGGAATCGTGGCGAGAATCTGGGCTTGAACATCCACTGGAAGGCTCGTTGAAATGCCGTTAGGGTAAAACTCCACGGTATCCAATCCCTCGGGCTCCACAAAAATCTGATGCCGTTGCTTGTCGGCGAATCGAACTACCTTGTCTTCGATCGATGGACAATAGCGGGGCCCAACGGAGTCGATGACGCCGCTATAGAGCGGTGAGCGATCAAGATTCTCTTTGATAATCTCATGCGTGCGCACATTGGTATGTGTGAGATGACACGAGATCTGAGGGGTGGTGATTTTGTCTGTCCGATAGGAGAAGGGCGGCGGCGGATCGTCGCCGGGCTGCGGCTCCATCACGGAAAAATCGATTGAGTGTTTATCGAGGCGTGGCGGTGTGCCGGTTTTCAATCGACCGACTTCGAATCCGAGGTCACGCATGCAATCGGACAGATGTTCCGCGGAGGCCTCGCCGGCTCGTCCGGCGGGGAAATGACTGAGTCCTATATGGATAAGACCCTTAAGGAAAGTACCTGATGTCAGAATAACCGCTCTGGCGTCAATGCGTTCGCCGACGCCGGTGATGATGCCCACCACGCGGCCGCCCTCCGTGAGGAGGCGATCGACGGTTCCCTCCGCAACCCGCAGATAAGCCTGTACCGACAGCGTATCCTGCATAGCGAGGCGATAGAGCTTCTTGTCGCATTGGGCGCGCAAGGCCCTGACAGCCGGGCCTTTGCTGGTATTGATAAAGCGAAATTGAATTCCCGCCCGATCCGTATTCCGGCCCATCTCGCCGCCCAGCGCATCGATCTCCTTCACCAGGTGGCCCTTGGCGATGCCGCCTATCGCGGGATTACACGACATTTGGGCGATTCGATCCATCTCCATCGTCAAGAGCAGGGTGTCTGCCCCCATCCGCGAAGCAGCCAAAGCCGCTTCACAGCCTGCATGCCCTCCTCCTACCACGATAACGTCGAAAGCGTGAGCCATGGGTCCCGTTATTTTCCGATACAAAATTCAGAAAATATACGATCAAGTACTTCGTCTGACGTAATCACGCCGGTAATCTCACCGAGTGCGTCAGCAGCTGTTCGGAGGTCGACCGCTAGACATTCGGCCTCTCTTCCAGATTTGACCGAGTCGATGGCCTGAGTGAGCGCCTCATTTGATCGGACAAGGGCACTCTGATGGCGGACATTTGTAATTATCACACCTTCGGATGACTCGAGAAGATCGGGCAAGATTCGGGAGCGTAGGTGATTGCGCAAAACATCGAGGCCTTCTCCAGTAACTGTTGAAATACAAATGGCCGGGTGCCCGCAGAAATCGGACAGTCGTTTTTGTAGGGACATTCGTTGGTCAGGATTCAAGAGGTCCACCTTATTTAAGACAGGAATCGCACGTTCATGGAGCAAGGAAGATGCCTCCATCTTAAAGGATTCCTCCGGGGGCGACGATGCATCGAACAGGGTAATGATGACATCTGCATCTTGGAGCGCATTCCAGGTACGATGAATTCCCTCTTGTTCGATGGGATCGACCGTGTTGCGAATGCCGGCCGTGTCGATCAAGGAAATTTGGATCCCGTCAACCTCCATCGATTCCTCAATCATGTCGCGTGTGGTTCCGGGAAGGGAGGACACGATCGCGCGCCGTTCGCGCAACAGCGCATTCAAGAGGCTCGATTTTCCAACATTGGGCTGGCCCGCAATCACCACCCGTGCACCCTCCCGAAGCAACCGCCCGGTTTTGGCGGTATTCAAGGCGCGGATGATGACCGCCTGAGCGTGTGCCAGAGTCTCCAGCTGCTCTTTGCGTTCGACGAAACTGATATCTTCTTCCACAAAATCGATACCGGCCTCGATATGGGCCAGCAGCGTGAGGAGTTGTTCGCGTAAGTGTCCCACCTCTCTCCCTAAATCGCCTCTCAGATGACGTTGCGCGACCTTCAACCCTTCTTCTGAAGTAGCTTTAATCGTATCGAGGACGGCTTCGGCCTGAGACAGATCCATCTTGCCATTGAGAAATGCGCGCTTGGTAAACTCGCCCGGCTGGGCCAGGCGGCATCCGGCCGCGAGAGCCGCATCGCAAATCATCGCGCAGATGCGACGATTGCCATGGCAATGAATTTCAACGACGTCTTCGCCCGTATAGGATCGGGGGGATTTCATAAAGACTACGAAAGCTTCATCGATGACGACGACCTCGACCGTAGAGATCGGACTAGAGTGGCAGGAAGTCTGGGTGCGAACAATGTCCGCAAGATGGAGCGAATGAGTTGGAAGAGAGTGGAGCGGGAGCCCAGACCGAAGCCGGATGAATCGAGCGGAGATGGAAATTGAATCAGTACCACTTAGTCTGACAATTCCGATACCACCCTCGCCTACCGGTGTGGCAATGGCACAGATCGTATCATCAGGCCCTCCTCCATACGCCATGGTCGTGCCTCACATCGAGAAGTTATGCTCAAGGGACTCAGCTGTCGCAATTCCCTCAACGTTTGGATGGTGACTCACTCGCATCGTGCAAGACCGGCTTATTCGCGAAAATGACCCGATCAGTAATGATCTGTTGGGAAATCGTCAGCACATTATTTGTCAGCCAATACAACACTAAACCAGCAGGGAAATTGATGAAGAGAAAAGTCATGAACGCTGGAAGCATCAGCATGATTTTGGCTTGTGTAGGATCCATCGTAGTGGGAGTAATTTTTTGCTGCGCCACCATTGTGACCCCCATGATAATCGGCATCACATAATAGGGATCTTGCAATGAAAGATCGGTAATCCAACCGATAAAAGGAGATTGGCGCAGGTCAATCGTCATATAAAGAATGTTAAAAAGGGCGACAAAGACCGGCATCTGCAACACCATCGGAAGGCACCCACCCACCGGATTCACCTTATGATCTCGGTAGAGCTTGATCAGCTCTTTATTCAAGCGATCCCGGTCGTCCTTGTATTTTTCTTGAACCGCCAAAACCTTGGGCTGAATGACCTGCATTTGTTTCATCGATTTATAGCTCTTGAACTGCAGGGGCACAAAGAGCGCTTTGATGGCCATGGTCAGGAGGATGATAGTGACGCCGTAATTATGGGTGTAGTCGTTAATAAATCGCAAAACATAAAAAATTGGCTTTGCGATAGCTTTGACGACACTCCAACTGCCAAAAATAAACCATCCGAAATCGATGGTATCCTCAAGTCCTAGCTGTAAGGCTTGCAAGGTGTCATATTCTTTTGGACCGGCATACAGTTGAAGGGCCAACGTGGAACCTGGTGAGGCGGCAGGCATTTTGAGGCTAGCCGTAAGAAGCTTCTCACCTTCCTTTTTGACCAAGGCAGAAGAGGCTTGCTTGGGGATCAAAACAGATAGAAAATATTTATCTTGGAGGGCAAGCCATTGAATATTGCCGCTACGTTCGGTTTCGGACTCCGGCGCTTCTTTCTCGACTTTCCCATCCACCAAGACAGCTGATCCAATTTGCCCGATCATGCCGTCGCCCCATTCGACAATGCCGAAATTAGTGCCCAATCCTACATTGACGAATCCATCAATCCCGGTCGATTTCACCTGGACATCAATTAGGTAGCTATTAGCGTGGAAAGTCAGTTGTTTCTCGAGAGAAAGATTTTTTGATTCGTCCTGATAGCGGAGGGTCAGATGTCCAACGGGATGAGATGGGTCGAGAGATGTGAAATCCTTTTCGACCGAGTACAGGCCTTCGGCCAATGACTTCGTGAGGGCTTGATCGTTAGTCCACACTGACAATGGCCCGGCGAATTTCGCTCCTTGCCGAACTAATTGAACTGCAGTTTGGTCGGTGGTTGAATTCTGGTAGCGTTTAAGCTCCCAGCTTGTCAGCACGGCTCCATGCGGTGAAACTTTGGCCCGGTAGAATTCGGTTTCGATCTCTACGAGCTCTTCCGACGCAACCGGCTGCATGGAACCTTCCTGTGGGCGCATTTCGCTTGGTGTGACAGATTGGGCCTGACCGGAGATGGTGGGTGCAACAGTCGTCGTCGTAGGTTCGGTGCGTGATATTTGATCGGAAGCGGTTGGGGTCGTTGTATCTTCAACGGAGGATGTCGGCGGGAGCAAGCCCAATTGTTTGAGTGCATACTCAAACCCGAAGATGATCACAAGGGAGAGCACCAAGAAAATGACGACGCGCTTTTCCATATCTCAGCAGTGCTTTCTCAGATAAAGGAGATTATTTTTTGACAGGATCTATCCCGCCTGGGTGGAACGGGTGACATTTCAGCAAGCGGGCGAGACTCAGCCCCGATCCATATAGAGCCCCGTGACGTTGAATGGCCTCGACGGCATAGTGTGAGCAAGTGGGTTCAAACCGGCAGGCTGGTCCCAGCAAGGGCGAAATGAGATATTGATAGCCGCGAATAACCAGTATTAAAAGATGGCGCATGTTAGAGCGGTTTCGATGTCAGCAATCGTTGTTTTCGAAGGGAGCCGATCCATGCCGTCTTGAGATCCTGAAAGGGCTCCACGATTGCATCCCTCTTGGGAAATATCAGGAGCGCGTAACCTGGTGCGAGATCATTGTGAGTCTCTCTGACCAGCTCGCGAAAAATCCGCTTGGCACGATTCCGCCGCACGGCAATGCCAAATCGCCTGCCGACGATAATCCCCACTTGGCTGAAGGAATTCGATTTCCGAAAGAACAACAAATTGAAGAAATGAGTTGAGACGCGATGGCCTTGGCGTTTGACCTGCTCAATCTCACGACTAACCCGTAAAAACATGGACTGGCGCCTGGGTCGAGCTCCCTGCCTTTTCACCATCTAACTTTGGAGAGGCCTCCGTAGGAAATTCTGGAGGGAGTCTATCAATGTCCTTCAAGGTGAGAGGCCAGAAGAAATAATCTTCCAGAGAAATGCAGAGAACGCATCGTCCTTGAGACCGTATTTCACTCCCTATTCCGAGGATATCAAGAGACCTTAGACTGCAAGGCGAGCGCGGCCCTTTGCCCGGCGACGAGCCAATACCTTTCGCCCATTTTTTGTACTCATGCGCTTGCGGAAACCATGCTCCCGTTTGCGCTTCAATTTCGAGGGCTGCTGGAACGTAAAAGACATCACGCACTCCTTCGTAAGTTACACACGTATCGTAGAACGAAAGAACCATTATATTGAGAGGAGGCCTGTGTGTCAATTTCATACAGCGATCAGAGAAACTTAAATTTTATGGAGATAATGGAGATATACGTAAGAGGTCAGGGTGTATAAAAAATCATAAACTCATTAATTTTTGAGGCATTTTTGCCTTGTGATTACCAGAGTGCCACAGCAAGGAAGAATGGATCAACTCGTCCAGATAGCGCAATGCATTGATTATTTTCGTTTATTTAGAAAGATTGAAAGGGAACGTTCATGGCACCGAGATTGCCCATGGTTACTTAGGTGTTTAGGGTATTGGCTTGCCTACTTACGGTTAACTCGTAGGTGGAGCAATCCGTGGTTTGTACATCTTTAGGTCGTGAGGAGAAAAAGCATGATGACGAAAATTCTTGCGAGCATGATCGCCATGACTATCGCTATTGCGTTCTCTATGGGAGCACCAGCCCGTGCCCAAGAGGCCGTTCCCGCAACTCCCGCTATTCCAGCCAGCCCAGCTCCCGCTGTGTCAGCGCCGGCTGAAACAGAGAAGCCTGCGGATGGAGAGAAAGAGAAAAAAGCAAAGAAGGAGAAAAAGGGTAGCAAGGGAAAGAAAAAAGGCCAGAAGAAGCAAAACGGATAGCGGAACTTCCCCCTGGCAAGGGTATGGACTTATGTTCGGACACGGGATTTCAACAGCATAGTCTTTGGGAAGCGACGCTCCTATGCCAACAAAAGGTTTTCATCAGAATAAATAAATCAGAGAAGAAGGAGGAGATAAGATGAAAAAGATGACGAATGTGATCGTCCCACTCGCCCTTGGGGCATTTTTGCTGGCTGGTTGCGCCAAGCCACCTACAGAGCAAATCGAAGCGGCGGATAAAGCTGTACGTGATGCCCAGCAAAGCGGTGCCGCGACCTACAGCGCCCAGGATTTTGCCAAGCTTGAGGCTTCGCTGGCGGCGATGAAAAAAGAAGTGGCCGACCAGGATGCCAAGTTCGCGCTGCTGCGTGACTATGGGAAAGTCGAGCAACTGGCTTCCTCCGCGAAAGCCGAAGGAGAACGTGTCAAAGGTGATACGGAAAAGAGAAAAGAGGAAGCGAAGGCCGGAGCCCTTCAGGCGCGACAAGTGGCACAGGAAGCGGTGAAGGTCGCGGAAGATCTTGTGGCCAGCGCGCCTGTAGGCAAGGATCGCGCGGCATTGGAGGCGATCAAGAATGACGTGGAGGCGCTGAAAGCCTCATTGAATCAGGTTCAAATGGCGATCGATAAGGAAGATTATCCTGCGGCACAAACTCAGGCAAAGGCCATCAACGACAAGAGCCAAGCCGTTTCAGCCGAAATCCAGACCGCCCTTGCCAAGGTCGGAAAAGGGAAACCCTCGGCAGCAAAGAAGAAATAAGGTACTATTTTCTAATGAGGGCAGTATTCGCCCATATGCTGAGGGGGTTCGCAGTTTGCCAGGGCTTACTGCTGGCAGGCTGTCTTGAAGCCGTTCCACCGGATCTGGTCAATGCTCTTGAGTCGGTTGATCACGATCTGGTGGCACTGCAAGCGGCGGAGACTGCTCCTGACGATTACGCACATTTTATTCGGCAATGGATTCCACTAAGAGCACGAGTCCAATCGGATGATGATCTGGTTCGATGGCCATGGGAGGCCAACGATTTAGAGACCGAGCTCAGACGATTACTGGAAGAGGGCGGGGGAACCGTTGCGCGGCTTCATAGGGAACGAGACGTCAAGCGCCAGATGGCGAAGGACAAACTCACTCGTGTCGAGGACCGTCTCCGGCTGATCGCTTCCAAGGTTGATGCCATTGATGGTCGCATCGTCTTGGGGGGCAAATCTGTCCAAGCCGACCTTCTTGTCAAACAAGCCCGGTCATTCTACGATCACCAGGATTATCAACGGGCAATTCAGGCTGCCGATCAGGCAGGACGCGCACTTTTTGTCGAGGCGTCCGTGCTCAGCAAGGAGCTTGGGCGCTATACGGATGAGCGCCGTATCGCCCGCTGGCAGACGCAGGCCCAGCAAACCGTGGATTGGTCCAGGACACATCAGTCAACGGCGATTGTGGTGAATAAGGCAGATAGGAATCTGATCCTCTATAAAAATGGGCGGCCAATCCTCTCGTATCCCGTGCGGCTCGGATTTAACGGTATCCGTGAAAAGCAGTTTCAAGGGGATGGTGCCACCCCTGAAGGACGCTATCGCATCACTGCCAAGCGCGGGCGAGGGCAAACCCAATTCTATCGCGCCCTGGTGCTGGATTACCCGAATCAAGATGATCGACGCCGATTTGTTCAGGCAAAAAAAGCAGGCCATATTCCATCTACGAAGCAAATCGGCGGACAGATCGAGATCCATGGGGCGGAAAACGAGCTTATGGCGCAAACACTGGGGTGCGTCATGCTTGAAAATCAACACATGACGGCGTTGTTTGAGCGTGTTCAGGCCGGGACGCCAGTCACGATCGTCGGGGCGTTGACCGAGGGCAATGCGGTTGCGCTCGCCCTATCCCAATTAGATGTACGGAAAGACGAGACCTGAGGCTCCGGATGGCACGGTTCTTCATCATACTGTCTCTGGCCACGCTCGGCCTGGTTGCGATCCTATTCTCCTCCAATCCCAGCGACATGCGCGCTTCAGGTACGTCCGTCACCCCGCCACCGGTATATGATCAAGCCCGTATGGATGATCTCCAGGCCCGGTACAAGAATGCGAGCAAGCAACTATCGCAGTTTATGCCGCGTCAGCCGTACATCCTCGTCGATACAGCCAGAAACCACTTGTATGTGAAACGCAGCCACGAAGTGATCTTGGATGCCTTGGCTTCTACCGGAAGTGGGGTTGTGCTGGACAAACCTGGGGAAGGGAAGAATCAGTGGGTGTTTGATACACCCCGTGGAGAGTTCTCTGTGCAGTCCAAATTGACTCATCCCGTGTGGGTGAAGCCGGACTGGGCTTTCATCGAAGAAGGCCTCATGGTGCCCAAGAATCATGCCGACCGGGTGGAACAGGGCGTGCTCGGTGAATATGCACTCGGGTTCGGCAAAGGCTATTTCATTCACGGCACTCTCTATACTAGGCTCTTGGGGAAAAATGTGACCCACGGATGCATTCGCCTGAACGATAGTGATCTCAAAAGTGTCTACCAGCTCGCTCGAGTCGGGACACCCATCATGATTTTCTAACTGCGCAAAATTGGCGCAGAGACGGTTCATGCCTTTTCGATTCGCGATCATGTTCTCGCTGGTTCTGGTGTCCACCGGTTGGGGCGCCGAATACGACGCATTCCCCGATCTCAATCACGATGACCCCGCATCTCTTCGCGAGGCCACGCGGGTTCTCGAAGAAGAAGTAAAGCTCGCGGCCAGGTCACAAACATATCTCCTGCTCGACCTTCCTGCCGGGGCGGTGCGGATCAAAGGGCGCGGGGTCGATCTTCATCGGATCTCTATTCTGCAATGGGCGGCCTCAGCTCCGCATCAGTTGACAGGCACCTTCCGACTGGTTGCGCGGCCACCGGTGGTCCGCCGAAAGATCGATCCGTCCGCAACCACGGAGCAGGAGCCTATCGCACTTGCGGATATGCCGACAGACTATCAACTTTCGTTTACTCCGGCTTTGAGGATGGAGATTCAATCAGTCCGTGAAGAGGGGATTGTCCAAAAGATCATCTCATCAGCCGCGGATATCTGGCAGAAACTCAAGGTGTGGGGACTTTCCCGCACGGATCCGCCATCCCCAGCAGAGGCCACCGTCACTCTTAGGCTATCAGTCGAACAAGCTCAGTCGCTGGCATGGTCCACCGTCGACGGGATGGCGCTCATTGTTCGCCGATGGCCCGATCAATAGCACACCTCGATTAAAGAGCATTGCCTTTTCGTTTCTCTGGTCCCTAAGATACCTGTCAGTTTGCACGTGATTCACCGTCGGTCTATAGCGCGAGGGGGGGAGATTATGGGACGGTCCTCACTTCACATTCTGGCATCGCCGTATGCCAAATTGACTCATGCCCCGCTCGAACAGCTTGCTTTCAACCGTGCCGTCGATCGTCTATGGGCCAAAGATCATCGTCTCTGGAAACCCGACCCCACGGAAATTTCCAATCGCCTGGGCTGGTTATCGTTGCCTCAGGACATGCTTCAGCAAGTAGATACGCTTCGCCTTCTTGCCGAAGAAACCAAACGAAATGGCATTACTGACGTCGTGCTCCTCGGAATGGGGGGCAGTAGTTTAGGGCCTGAAGTCTTTCGGGCGTCGTTCGGATCGCAGAAGGGCTATCCAAACCTGTGGGTGCTCGACTCCACTGTGCCAGGATGGGTGAAGTCGGTGACCAAAGCCATTCAACCGGCCCGCACACTCTTTCTGGTAGCAAGCAAATCAGGTGGCACAATTGAGGTCATGTCCCTCTTTGCCCATTTCTGGCATCTTCTCACTCGCACCAAGGGGAATCAGGGTGGCCGACAATTCATTGCCATCACCGACCCCGCGACCGGGCTTGAGCGTATGGCGAAGGATTATGGGTTCCGTCAGATCTTCAGCAATCCGGCTGATATCGGCGGGCGGTATTCCGTCATGTCACTATTCGGGTTAGTGCCTGCCGCGTTACTGGGACTCGATGTCCAACGGCTCATGGCGCGGGCTGCGAATATGGCCGACCAGTGTCGAGTGGTTGAACGGATTGAGCGAAACCCCGGTGTCTATTTGGGCGTGGCCATGGCAACATTGGCGAAGGCGGGGCGCGATAAGGTGACCGTTATGGCATCGGCCCCCATCAACAGTTTTGGTTTGTGGGCCGAGCAACTATTGGCGGAGAGCACGGGAAAAGAAGGTACCGGTCTGATTCCTGTTGCGCAGGAACCGGTTCTGGTTCCTAGGAATTACGGACATGACCGCTTCTTTATCTATTTACGATTGAAGGGGGCGAAGAATGCCATCCTCGATCGCCAGGTTCGAGCACTTTCGCAAGGCGGTCATCCCGTCTTGCAGTTCGATCTCAAAGATCTCTACGATCTCGGGGCGGAATTTTTTCGATGGGAATATGCGACGGCGGTGGCTGGCCATCTGTTGGGCATTCAGCCGTTCGATCAACCGAACGTCCAGGAAAGTAAAGACAACACCAATCGGGTACTGGAGGGATTCAAGACAAATGGCCGGTTGCCGGATCAAGCCGCCAGTTCACCCAAACAGGTTGCCGCCGAGCTGATCAGCCACATGAAGCCCGGTGCCTATCTTGCGATTCTAGCCTATGGGATGCCATCCAAGCCATTTGAAGCGGCGATCCGCCGGCTTCGGAAAACACTGGTCCAGCACCACCACATCACCACGACCTTCGGCTATGGTCCGCGCTATCTGCACTCCACGGGACAATTGCACAAAGGTGGTCCGAATAGCGGGATCTTTCTTGAGCTTGTCGATCGCATGAGGCCCGATCTGGTCATTCCAGAACAACCGTTCTCATTTGGCACACTAGCTCAAGCCCAGGCTGTCGGCGATCTCAACTCACTTCAGACACACGGCCGTATCGCACTGCGAGTCTCGTTGGGGGCGAATCCCGTGGCAACGGTGCAGGCCATCACAAACGCCTTGGTCCCCCCTCGCACCATCCGTCGCGCGGCTTCGAAACGACGGCAGCTCCGACGTCGCTGACATGCCAAGTCGGTCTGACATCCAGATCTATTCAGACGGCCACGATTGGCTTCACCAAGCCTGCACCCTTATTCGTGACATCACGGCACGTACGATTCAATCACGTGGCCGCTGTCTCGTGGTCTTGTCCGGCGGGTCTACTCCCAAAGTTCTCTATGGCGGATTGACGTCACCGGAATGGCGGTCTCAGATCCAGTGGGAACGGCTGATCTTTCTGTTCGGAGACGAGCGTTGTGTGCCGCCGGAGCATCCGGAGAGTAATTATGGGCTGGCTCATGCGGCCCTCTTTCGTCCTCTCGCAATTGAGGCTGGCCAAATCTATCGCATGAATGGGGAAGGAGCTAATCCCATGGACGCCGCGAGCGAGTATGAACAGACCCTGCGGGCACTTACCGCTTGCCCGGCACCCGAAATCCCATCACTCGATCTGGTCCTGCTCGGTCTTGGAGACGACGGCCACACCGCATCCTTATTCCCTGGGACCGAAGCACTTGCCGAGCAGCGAAAGCTCGTGACCATGGGCCAGGCGCCCAAAGGGGTTGCCACTCGACTCACACTGACACTAGGTGTGCTCAACAGGGCGACTGTGGTACTGTTCCTGGTGACCGGCGCCGGGAAGGCAGAGACCGTACGCGCGGTCATCGAACCGCGAAACCAGAAGGAGCGCGCTCTGCCGGCCGCAAGGATACAGCCTGCTTCGGGTCATCTGATCTGGCTGCTTGATCGATCGGCTGGGGCCAGTCTTTCAGCCTAAAAGAGGGGAGCACCATGATTCTTGCGGGTGACATCGGCGGAACGAAGACCCATCTGGCCCTCTATGAATGGATCAGCGAGCGAGTGGAGCCGATCCGGCTCGAAACATTCCACAGCGCCGACTACAAATCGCTCGAAGAAATTCTGGAAGAGTTTCTCACGCCGCCAAAGCCACCGACTCCTCTCGATGAACTCGATGCGGAGATCGCAGATGAAACCGAAGAGAAAGAGGCGGACTCCCCGCCAGAACCCCTTACGGTCGCAGCCGCCTGCTTCGGGATTGCGGGACCGGTCATCGACAATCATTCACAGACCACCAATCTTCCATGGGTGGTTGATGGTCCGGCGATCGCGAAGAAGTTCAACATTCCGCGGGTGCAATTGCTCAACGATCTCGAAGCGACGGCCTACGGAGTCTTGCTGCTCCGTTCCGATGAAGTGGAAGTGCTCAACCCCGGCACGCTTCCGAAGAAACGGCAAGCACTGGCTCTGATCGCCGCGGGAACAGGACTCGGCGAAGCGATTCTCTTCTGGGACGGCAAGTCCTATCGTCCGATGCCGTCGGAGGGTGGGCATACGGACTTTGCTCCGACCAACGATTATGAAATCGAGTTGTTGCGGTATCTGCGCAGCCAATATCTCCATGTGAGCTATGAGCGTTTACTATCGGGTCCTGGCTTGCACGCGCTCTACGAATATGTGCGGGACACGAAAAAGAATGAACCGACCTGGCTGGCGGAAAAGATCAAGGCCGGGAATCCGGCGGCCGAGATCGCCGAAGCCGGTCTCAACGGCCAGGCCGAGATTGCCAAACAGACGTTGGATCTCTTTGCCTCTGTCTATGGAGCCGAAGCCGGCAATCTCGCGCTGAAGGCGCTCTCGCTCGATGGGGTCTATGTCGCGGGAGGCATGGCGCCGAAGCTGATCAAGAAACTGCAAGACGGCACCTTCATGAAATCTTTTATCAACAAGGGACGCTATAAGCGATTGCTGAGCAACATGCCTGTGAAGGTGGTCATGAATCAGCAAACCGCGCTTTTGGGCGCAGCTTCCGTCGCCGGCGCCCTCTCACACGCGCCGACATTATGACCAGCCATCACGATCTCGACAGTCTGAAAAAAGCCGCGGCCTTGGCTGCGGTGGAATATGTCCGCGACGGCATGGTCGTGGGACTTGGAACCGGCTCAACGGCCAAACATATGGTGATCGCTTTGGGTGAGAAAGTCCGCGCCGGAATGCAGCTGCGCGGCGTGCCGACGTCGCAAGAAACAGCGATGCTGGCCAGACAAGCCGGAATTACGCTCATCGATACGGATAATCGGTGGGAGATCGATGTGGCCATCGACGGCGCCGATCAGGTCGATCCCGCGTTCAATCTGGTCAAAGGCGGCGGCGGCGCTTTGCTGAAAGAAAAAATCGTCGCGGCCTCCGCCAAACAATTTATCGTCCTGGTCGATCACACGAAGCAAGTGCCTGTGCTGGGCGGTTCATTCCCCTTGCCGATTGAAGTCATCCCGTTTGGCTGGGGCAGTACTGCACGGGAGATCGAAGCTCTGACCAAGAGCCGGGTTGTCCTGAGGGAACGCAACGGAGCCCCGTTCAAGACCGAAGCCGGAAATCTGATCGTGGACGTGCATCTCGCTCATATTGACAGGCCGCAGGAGTTGGAGATCGCACTGAACCAAATTCCGGGGATTGTAGAAACTGGTCTCTTTGTTGGTCGCACTGATATCTTGATCGTCGGTAGACCTCAGGGCGTTGACACGCTGCATGCGTCACGAGAATGAAGATCCTGTTGGTCGGCGTGAGACATGCCTGACTCTACTCAAGCAGGCCAGTTTCCTTCTGACGCTTCAGATCGCACAGGTACTCCTCGCCGCCTGCCCCCCCTGTACACTCAAACGTCATCCAGGCTCAATCGAGAGGTAACGATATGACAGCAGATTCCACCATCAGGACAGGTGATCCCTATCGGTTACCCCGTCACGTGATCCCGATTCGATATGATCTGCATCTCGAACCGGATCTGCCCACGGCCACGTTTATAGGCAGGGAGACGATTACGCTAAAGGTTGAAGAAGCGACGAGTGTGATCATCCTGAACGCGGTTGATCTGACCATCTCCTCCGCTGAACTTGACACCGCTCCAGGCGAGCGTTTGAGCGCTACGATTGAGCTGGACGAATCGCTGCAACGCGGCCAGCTCCGGTTCGCATCCTCTATCGCGCCGGGCGAATGGCGGCTTCATCTGGTGTTTCAGGGAAAACTGAATGATCAGCTACGTGGCTTTTACCGCAGCACCTATAAAGATCAATCGGGAACAACACAAACGCTGGCGGCTACCCAGTTTGAAGCAACTGATGCGCGCCGAGCTTTCCCCTGCTGGGACGAACCGGATTTCAAAGCCGTGTTCGCCACGACCCTCGCCATCGATCCCGCTCTGACCGCTGTATCGAACACTCAGGTGGTTTCTGAGTCCCTCGAAGCCGGCAAGAAGGTGCTGCGTTTCGCGGACAGTATCAAGATGTCCACGTATCTGGTGGCCTTGATCGTCGGGAGGATAGAAGCCACGAAGCCGGTGTTCGTCGGGAAGACGGCCGTGCGGCTCTGGACTGTGCCAGGCAAACAACCACTCACCACGTTTGGCCATGACATTGCTGTTGCGTCGCTGAAGTTTTTCGAGGCCTATTATGGCATTCCCTATCCGGGCGACAAGCTGGATCTCCTAGCCATTCCCGACTTTGCCTCGGGGGCGATGGAAAATCTTGGCGCCATCACATTTCGCGAAACCGCGCTCTTGGTTGATCCAGGGAGCGGCACCCATAGTGAGCTGGAACGAGTCGCCGATGTGGTCGCTCATGAGAATGCCCACATGTGGTTCGGCGATTTGGTGACGATGTCCTGGTGGAACGGCTTGTGGCTGAACGAGGCCTTCGCGACCTTCATGGAAATGTTGGCGGTCGATGCCTGGAAGCCGGAATGGAAGCGATGGGATTCGTTCAGCGTTTCACGAGCGGCGGCTTTCTCCGTCGATGGGCTCCAGAGCACCAGACCCATTGAATTTCCGGTGCGCGCCCCCAAGGATGCCGATGCCATGTTCGACGTGCTTACCTATGAAAAAGGGGCCTCCGTGCTCCGCATGCTGGAGCAGCATATCGGGCCTACGGTCTTTCGCGATGGCGTGCGCGAGTACCTGCGCACCCATGCTTATGGAAATGCAGATACAAACGATTTGTGGGTGTCGTTAGGTTCAGCCGCAAAGCAACCGGTTCCCGAGTTGATGGATGGCTGGATCTTCCAGCCGGGCTTTCCGCTGATCACGGCGGAGCTGGATGGAGAGTCGGCCGTTGTTATCTCTCAGCAACGATTCTCCTATCTACCGACCAGTCAGGCGACGGAGTCGTCTTGGCAGGTGCCCGTGAGTATCGGTATTGGAATCGGTGACCAGGTGGAGGTTCGACACCTGCTGCTCAAAGATCGTCAGATGCGGGTGGAGCTTCCCAAGGGGGCGACACATCTCCTCATCAACGAGGGGGGGCATGGATTCTATCGAGTCCGCTATAGCCCCACGTTGCTCCGGCAACTGCTCAAGGCCGGCCTGGACCGGCTGGCTCCCATCGAACGATTCAACTTGGTCAGCGATGCCTGGGCGACCACCCTCTCCGGTCTCATGCCGCTGTCGGAGTATCTCCGGTTAACCAAGTCGTTCCAGCAGGAACGGGACAAGAATGTGTGGGCCGTGTTGCTCGACTCCTTGACGTTTTTGAATCGCATCGTCACCGTCCAGGAACGGCCTGCGTTGGAGGCCTTTGTGAGAGCGCTCGTCGGTCCTTCGGTCGACAAACTCGGGTGGATTCCCGAGGCGGGAGAAAACGATCTTGTCAGGCAATTGCGCGGGGAACTCATCGGCGCGTTGGGAAAGCTGGGCAATGACGCGGTGATTCAGCAACAAGCAGCCGAACGCTATCGAGAGTACACACGCGATTCCGCCGCAGTTGATCCGAATCTCGTCCCCGCCCTCGTGTCCATTCTCGCTCATACCGGAGACGAGGCGCGGTATGAGGACTTTTCTGAGCAGTATCGAACGGCCTCCACCCCGCAAGAAGAACGGCGCTACTTATTTTCGCTCGCGGCATTTCAACCTTCCGCGTTGCTCGAGCGGACATTGGCCAGGACGATCAGCGGAGAAACTCGGACACAAGATGCCCCGTTTCTCGTGAGCGCCGTGCTGGGAAATGTGTACGGCCGGGAGAAGGCCTGGGACTTTGTGAAAGCGAACTGGGATCAGATGGATCGGCTGTTCCCGAAGCAGGGCCTCCGGCGGATGTGCGGTGGCATCGTCTGTCTCGCGACTCCGGAATTCGAACGGGATGTACGGGACTTTTTCAGTACGCGCAAGATCGATCTTGGCGGCAAGACGTTGGAGCAGTATTTCGAACAGCTCCGCATCGCCGTCGCGTTTCGCGAACGAGAACGGTCGAGTCTGTTACAGCAGCTTCTCTCCTCGTGAGGCACGAGAGGACGTGATGGCTACTCGTGACGGAGCACGGCCAAGGGCCGCTGACCGAGCAGTCGATAGGTGCTCAGAAATCCGACAACCAGAGTGAGCAGAATCGTCAGGCCCATTCCCAGCAGCAGGATGGATGGGTGCAACCCCCATGGCAGTTCGAAGAGAAATTTGAGAATTCCCCACGACAAAGTGCTGGCCAATCCGATGCCGATGCCTCCCCCGACGACCCCCAGCAGCACATATTCGATCGCGAACGAGAGTGTAATCATGTAGCGCGTCGCGCCGAGTGCTTTGAGGATGACGGACTCATAGAGTCTGCGATACCGGGTGGCTGCGAGGGCCGCGCCCAAGACCAGCCCGCCAGTCACGACGCAGAACAGGGCGACTGCGCGGATGGCTAGCGACAGCCTGTCCAGTATGCGCGCGTAACTCTCCAGCACATCCCCAATATTGATCGCCGTCACATTCGGAAATTCTGCGACGACGGCCTGTTGGAGTGGCAGTTCGTCTTCAGGAGAAACACGCACGGTGGCGACGTAGGTGAGCGGCGCGCCGTCCAACGAGCCTGGCGAAAGAATCATATAGAAATTTGTGGAGAAGTTTCCCCACTCCACCTTGCGAATACTCCCCACGGTTGCGACGAGCGGTGCGCCCTGAATATCGAGTGTGAGCGTCTGGCCAATATCGAGGCCTAGTGTATGGGCCGCCTCTTCTTCGACGGATACGAGGGGGGTCGCAAAGACCTGGCCTGGGGACCACCAGGTACCTTTGACAATTTGGTTATCTTTGGGGAGCGTGTCCAGAAAGGTCAGGACATACTCGCGTGTCAGGTACCAATTTTTTCGTCGCTCCTCTTTGTCTCCTGAGCGGCGGGCTCGTTCCTCTTCCTCGGACAAGGCATCCACCTTGACAGGCTGGCCATTGAGGGCAGCCAGGCGTGAGCGTACCAGTGGGGTCAATTTCGGAAGGGTCGTTCCCTTCCGTGCCTGGAGCAATGCCGTCAGGCCCTCAACCTGATCCGGCTGAATGTCGATGAAGAAAAATGTTGGGGAATCCTGTGGGCGGCTCTCGCCCACTTGCCGAAGCAGCGCTTGTTCCACCAGTGCGACTGTGACCATCACCATGACGCCAATTCCAATGGCAATCGTGACACTCGTCGCTTGACTTCCCGGCCTAATAATATTGCCGACCGCTTGACGAACGGCCAGATTATGAATACGGGGCATCCATGAGAGTCCCCGCATGACCAGCCAGGACGCACTGCCCAGCAAGACGATCGCCAGGGCGAACGCCGCCAGAAACAAGGACCCCACCATCCAAGACCGCGCCTGCCAGATCGAAAGTCCCGCCAACCCCATTCCAATGAACACACCGGCCAATACCTTGTGATAATCAATGCGAACGTTTTTGAATCGGCCGGTGAGAAACCCCGCCGTCTCAGGACGTTCGTCGGGTGTCACCTCGCGCCGGAAGATGGCAAACGGTTTGATCTCACGAATGGTCAATAGCGGCCACAGAGCAAATAACAGGGTCGTGAGGAGGCCCAACGCCAGGCCCTTCCCCATTGGAAGGAGGGAGGTCAGCGTCAAGTTGGAAACGAATCCCAACTGATCGATCAGGTCGGAGTCGAACCAGGATGTAATGGCCCATGGGACTCCGTGATCGAGCCCCATTCCGATCGCCAGTCCGCCGAGGCTGCCTGTAAGCCCTAACAAGAAAGCTTGCAGAATATAGATGGAGACGATGGTGTGGGATTCGGCGCCGATGGTTTTGAGAATCGCGATGGTCGCCAGTTTTTCTCGCAGGAAGGCGTGGATTGACGTCGCTACGCCGAGGCCCCCGATGAACAGCGCGGTGAGGCCGATCAGCCCCAGATAGCGCGTGAGCTGGTCGAGAAATTGTTTTAGCTGAGGTTGCGCGTCGCGATAGGTTGAAACTCGTGGGGACTCGGTTGCGAGCCGGCTCCGCAACTCATAGAGCAGTGGATCGACCATGGTGGATGGGGGAACTTTCAGCAAGTATCGCTCACGGACACGGCTCCCGACCTTGATTAAATCCGTTGCCTGAAGCCCCTCCTGGGAAATCAACACACGAGGGCCGACACTGAAGGCATTGGCCATCCGGTCAGTTTCGGACCGGACGACGCCGGTGATCAGAAACATCGCTTGGCCGATTTTGACGCGATCACCGACAGCGAGCCCCATCCTGATCAGTAACGCTTCCTGTACGACGGCACCATAGCAGGGCTGTGAAAGACACTGGCTCGACTGTGGAAACAGGAGCTCTGATAGCGGACTGGTCGGCTCGATGCGCAGAGTTCCATAAAATGGATAGAGAGTCTCGACGGCTTTCAGTTCGACAAGTTGTGTGGGTTGTCCGCCCGGCATCCCGCCATAAGTTCTCGCGGCCATTGCGATCAACTCACTAACATGTGTCAGCAAGATGTCCTGGCTGGTCAGGGATGCAAGATAATCTAATCCAGAGGGACTCATCGGACGGGAGAGACGAATCTCAAGATCGCCTCCAAGCAACCCGCGAGCTTCCCGGGTGATAGATTGCTCCACGTTGGCGGAGAAGAGGGACACACCCACCAGCGCGCTGACGCCGACCGCAATACAGATCAGAAAATAGAGAAAGTGCCGCCAGGAGGCGCGGGTTTCCCGCCAGGCCATCTTCAAGAGGAAGCGTTTCACGCGAAGGAGCCTGTGGCGCCGGTGGAGTCAGGGACAAGCTGATCGGATTCGATGTGGCCATCTCGCAGGGACACGACGCGCTGCATCTGACCGGCGAGGGTCCGGTCATGCGTGACCAGGACCAATGTGGTCCCATAGTCCCGATGCATCGAGAGCAGCAGATCGATGACCTGTGTGCCCGTGGCACTGTCGAGATTACCGGTTGGCTCGTCGGCAAACAGGAAGGGCGGACGGCAGGCGAAGGCCCGCGCGACGGCCACGCGCTGCTGTTCGCCACCGGAAAGTTGGACTGGATAATGATCGAGACGATCGGCGAGTTTTACCGTGGCAAGAAGGTCTGCTGCCCGTGCACCGGCATCTCGCTCGCCATTGAGCTCTAACGGCACCATTACGTTCTCATGCGCCGTGAGGGTTGGAATCAGATGAAAGGATTGGAAAATATAGCCAATCTTGGCGCGGCGGAATCGTGCCAGAGCGCTTTCGGAGAGGGTCGTGATCTCGGTTCCGTCTAATCGAATCGATCCTGCCGTGGGCCGGTCAAGGCCAGCCATCAATCCAAGTAACGTGGATTTTCCGCTTCCTGACGGACCAACGATGGCCACCATCTGTTTGTCTGGAATATCGAGCGTCAGATTGTCGAGGATGGTGACGGGCCGGCCCCCTGCCGGGAGATGCATCGAAAGCTGTGCAATGGCAATCATAGAGGAGTGCGCTCCTGTACCGGAGAAATCAGCCGAGTGTTATTATACTGTACGACTTTGGAACGTAGGGTGAAATTGATCAGAAACGTGTTGGCCTCCACCATCATCTTCAGCCTCTCTCTCATGGCCATCGGTATTGATGGACTTTCGCGCGAGGCTCGAGCGGAGTCTTCCGAGTCATCGTTAGATGCAAGGCCCAAGATTGTGGCGTTTGGCGATAGTCTGACGGCGGGTCTCGGAATGGGAGCGGACGAAGCCTATCCCGCGCAATTACAGCGACGCCTTGATGCGCTTGGATTTCGATATCGGGTGATCAACGCCGGGGTCAGCGGAGAGACCACGGCAGGGGGGCTGCGCCGTGTGCTATGGATCTTGAAGAGCCAGCCGGAGATTGTGATCCTCGAACTGGGCGCCAACGACGGGCTTAGAGGGCTTCAGCTGGAGGAAACGAAAGCAAACCTGGAGCAGATGATCCAGTTGATTCAACGGTCAGGCGCGAAGATCGTTCTTGCCGGTATGAAGCTGCCTCCTAATTACGGAAAGGACTATATAGATGGGTTTGAACAGATCTACCGCGAGTTAGCCAAGCAGTATCATCTTCCGCTTATCCCATTTTTTCTTGAAGGAGTTGCGGGTTCAGCCCAGATGAACCAGGCCGATGGGATTCATCCGACGGCAGCGGGATACGAGCTGGTTGTTGACGGAGTTTTCCTGAAGCTCAAGCCGCTTCTAAAGAACGGCTCCTAGGTCTTGCAAGGAGAGAAGCACGAAGCCCTGCCTGGCTGAAATATTCAACCGGGCAGGATTCGTACAACGTGATACGAGGCGGAACCACTTACGACTTCTTGAGGAACGTATCCCAGACGCCGTAGCCGAGGATGAGGGCAATAAGAACATAATACAAGCCCGTGATGCCGCTATAGTCTGGCGGACCATCACCTTTGGCTTCATTTGCCAATACGACCGGCGCCACCGTCAGCATGACGGCGCTCATCATGCTCACACCTGCCAACATTTTCTTCATCATGATCACTCCTCTGTGAGGGCCAAATCGAAATCGAGGGGCGTATTTTACAAAATCATTGAGGAAGAGCGCAAGATATCTTTCTGGATGGGGGGACGCTAAATATTGGGTGGCAGGGGGATAGCTGGAACGAAGGATGTCAGGAGGATATCTTGGTAATAGATTTGAGGGCGTCAGCGACCGACTTGCAGGATCCAGCTAATTTGTCGAGTTGGCTGCCTTTGCTCAAGAATTCTTGGGCCATGGATTTCAACTGACCGTCATAACGGCTGACGTCGCCCGCCAGCTCAGCCACCTTCGCGAGGAGTCCTTTATAGGTCGCGACTTCTCGCTGGAGTTCTTGCGTAGTGGCTTGGGCTGTTTTGGCCTCCGCGATCGACGTCTGCAATTGTTGGGTGAGCCGTCCGACATAGGCTTCCCGATCCCGCAGATCCGCTTCAAGATGGATTTGTACCGCTTCGCTTTCACGGCGGCTTTCGTCAAGATTTCGAATCGTGTGCATCCAGGTGGCGACTTCACCGGCACCAATAGGCGGCGATGCAGGGAGAGGCTGACCTTTTTCGATGGCGGCCATAGCCGGCTGCAGCCACTCGATGAACAACATCACCTCACTGAGTTTGACATCGGCTGAAGACGATGAGGCCTGGGCTGTCTTCCCCTGCCCGTGGGCTGTTGATGGCGGCGCCGGTTGGGCTTTTGTCTCGGGTGCCGCCGGTGATTTTCGCGGCTGACGGGGTTGTGACCAACGGTGATATTCCAAAAGCACGGCGATGCAATGCCGACAAATTGGTTCTTCAGGCAGGGTGCAGGAACATTTTGAGATTAAGTGCCCGTCTTTCAACCGGATCGTCTGTTCATAGAGTCCAGAATTGCCGATCACGGCTGACGCGATCTGGGCTTCATCGGCTTCGACGATTCGAACTCGATTTTCGGCCAGGTATTGCTTGCCGATCTGAAAGGCAGAGGATTCGACCACCGCTTGAATCATTTGGGGATCGAGTAGGCCGAGGCGATCTGCACTGCAAGGAATTTTGTTTCGCGTGATAGCCATGAAATACCAGTCCCCTACGTTGGGCTAGTCTGCCTCTCTCGCGGGAATCTGTCAACATTTCAGGAGTTCTTGTCCTGACTGCCGCCCGAGGTGTCAGAAAGGCGCCTACCGGCAACGCTGGGGGAGCCCTTGCTGGCTCACCGGCGTCAGCCAGATGTAATCGGCGATGCCTTCTTGAATCAAGTTCACGATGTCCTCTGCGCGGCTGGCGTCATACGAGGCAAGATAGATGGTTGTTTGAGAGATCTTCTCCGTGAATCGGCGGGCAACTCGTTTGGGAACGGGTAGTTGGTATTGGATATGTCCTCCTCCGGTATAGCTCAGGATGAGTGTTCGGGGACCATTTTTATTGAGCCGGGCGGTACGAAGGGCTTGCGCGATGGTTTTGGCCATACCTTCATCCCGAACCATCGAGGCTTCATACATGGGAAGGTAGTCTTCTTCCGATCCGCCGCCATGGCAGCGTTGGAGTTGGTCGAGAATTCTGGACCGATAGGCCGGATCATCGACGATCTCTTCTCGATCCAACCCCCAGTGAGTCCACTCGGGTTCCAACCGAGCCTGTTCCAGACGCAGTTTGACGACACGACGGATCAAGGTTTTGGGCGGATTCATGGCGTAGAGGAACAGATGCTGATCTTTTGCGAACTCGACGAGCGGAGCGTAATTGTCGAATGAGCCTCCCCAGTTCTGCTGCCACCGCGCCCGATCCAGCCATGCGCTATCCATGGGATCAGAACTCGAGAGGATGTCATTCAACGCTCCCTGACCATCCCATCCGAACATTTCCATCGTGAGAACCGGACGAATGCCTTCTGCCATCACAGCTTTTAGGACCGTGAGGGTCGCATCAATATGATGATGGTTGTAGTGTTCCTCACCTAGATACACGATGTCGTATCGAGAGAGGCTCTTGAGCCAATCGGATCGATCCCGAACCTGTCCGGTCTTTCCATCAATGATCTGGCCTGGCTGCCAGGCTGACGATCGGGCAGATCCTTGGGTGGAAATGGCGGTTGGCGTACAAGCCATGAGGAGGGAAAGAAAGGCGAGTATGATGCAAAGCGAAAGCCGCTGCGAATTTCTGCTCAAACCAGGTGTGCGCTGTGGGGGGTGCATGATATTTCCTAACATACCCACGACATGGCGACAAGGTGGCCGCCTTGACGGTGCGATGACAGGGCCATTATTCTCCTGAGGCGTGCGTTGCGAGTGTAGCCGGGGAACTATCCGCTCTCATCATGTCTGAACACGATACCATTGCAGAATTTCGCCGGGTCGTAAACCGGCTCGCGCAAGAATCTGGAAGCCGGTGGGAGGCATCCAAACGGGTCCACGAATCCTCGGCCTTCCCTCGGGTACTCGAACAACTTGTCCACGCATCGCAGGAGGCGACGCTTCCTCCGGCAGTCAAAGATCTGCTTGACCGGTCTTTGAACCGGGGCCAGGCAATAGGGATTCAGAATTTGGACGGTCCTGGCCTGAAGGCACTCACCGGTTTCCCTCCGTCCAAAGCGTTTCGCGCCCTCTGTATTTATTTTGGACTTATTCAGGCGCCGGCCTCGCGCTGGCCTGTGCCGGATGTTGCTGACAAGGCCATCGATCTATTGATCACACAGTCTTCCAATCCGTTTGATCTTCTTCTCCAATCGCCTGTGGCTTCCGTCCTTGATTTGGGAGCGGGAGATTTGTCATTTGCCGGCGAGCTCGCGGATCAGTATCTGCCGATTCTTCTAGGCCAAGAGCGAGAATTGATACTTCATGCCGTGGACCGGCTTGATCCCGGCTCAAAGCTCGGTGGACCGCTCCATCCTGGGCGCGCGCACATCGCGCAGTTACAAGAGCGGCCAGGGTTGGCATTTCGCTTTTACGGCAATCAAGACATGTGCGATCTGCACGAGCTCGAGGACGTCGGCAAGCTGGCCCCCCGCTATACGATCGTTACCTGCTGGGCTCCGGCCACTCCCACTTTTGCCTATGAACCGTCACGACTCTCAGAGCCCGTGATCGTGGACGATCTTCGCCGGACAAAGGGGGCCTTCCGTCACATACGTTTTGAGGGTGAAACGGCCCTGGAAGTCCAGCACGGTGAACGAGCCCTCGTTTTCCCGTCCTGGAAGTTCGAGATCCGCGGGCCACTCGTTCTCCTGAATATCCTGGCGAAGCGCGGGATCGTGGGCATTCTCGGAGCAGTCGATTCGCAAGTATTCTGGGAACTCCTCGCCCAGTTACTAGAGGATCCTCGCTATCGTCCTGCCGATCTGCCGTTCACGTCAGCGAATCTGCCGGAGATCTTTGGCGAGGTCTATCAACGGTTGGCCGGCTTGCAGAGCGGAGAGTCGCTTTCTCTTGCCGATCTGGCGCCGCTTCGTACTGCTATTCCAGCGTCACCTACAATCCAATCCGATAGCAAGCTCTCTACTTTCCGGCAAGTACTGATCCGGCGCGGCGCGGTATTCCCCGGGCTTCCAGCCAGCAGTACCGCGCGGCGATTCTCCGATATGATCGAAGAATCACCGCCCTGGTTTGTGACCCTCGTTCCGAACCGTTGCTAGTCATTTTCCCTGCCCGTAGACCGTTTCTCGGCTTCGTCCGCCGGATATGCACCATAAATTGACCACCCCTAGACCCTTTGCTAGACTTCCCACTGGTCTGGTCAGCGTTTGCCTCATAACCGGAACAACGGCGAAACGTACTATGAAATCCACCGCTATCGTGCAGGCCATCCAAGAGAATATTGCCCGTGTGATCAAAGGCAAGCCGAACGTCATCGAACTGACGGTCGTCACGCTGCTCGCCCGCGGGCATCTGTTGCTGGAAGATGTGCCGGGCGTGGGGAAGACGACGCTAGCGCACAGTCTCGCGCGGTCGCTGGATTGCTCATTTAAGCGCATTCAGTTCACCAGCGATTTGCTCCCTTCCGATATCGTGGGGGTCTCTCTATTCAATCGGCAGAAGCAGGCGTTTGAATTCATGCCCGGCCCAATTTTCGCCAACATCGTATTGGCCGATGAAATTAATCGCACGACTCCCAAAACGCAGAGCAGTCTTCTTGAGGCGATGAGCGAGGCTCAGATTTCCGTTGATAATCAAACCCATCCGCTGCATCAGCCCTTCATGGTCATTGCTACCCAGAATCCGTCGGAATATCACGGCACGTTCCCCTTGCCGGAGTCGCAGCTCGACCGGTTCCTGATGCGCATACAGATCGGTTATCCCTCGCCAGAGGAGGAAAAGAAGGTGCTGGATCGCCCGCAGTCGCTTCATCCGGCCGAAGATCTGCAGCCGGTGCTGAGCGCCCGCGACGTGCTCGACCTCCAACACCAAGTCGATCAGGTACTGATGGAAGAAAGCCTAACGGAATATCTCTTGGCAATTGTCCAGGCGACGCGGCAGACCGAGTTGCTGTCGCTTGGCGTGAGCACACGGGGCGCGCTTGCCCTGAGTCGTGCGGCCAAAGCTCTGGCGTTTGTACGCGGCCGGGCCTATTGCCTGCCGGACGATATTAAAGAGTTGGCCCCGGTGGTGCTGTCGCATCGCATCATGCTGAGCCGGTCTCAAGGGTTGCGTCAGCGAAATTGTGAACAGACCGAGCAAGTAGTGCATGATCTTGTTGAGTCCGTCCCAGTCCCTGTCTAGGCCCTGCTACAGTGGCTCCTCTGTTTCGGAAGACAACCGCTATGGTGAATGGAGTGAGACGGTGGTTCCTACGCGTGACCCATCGCCGCACGACGCGAGTCACCTCCGAAGGAACCAGGTTTCTGTTTTTCACGCTTGCCGTCAGCGTGGCGGCAATCAATACGGGAAACAATCTATTCTATCTGCTCCTGGCCATGATGCTGAGCGTGGTCATGATGTCAGGAATTGTGGCGGAGCTTTGTCTGCGCCGGCTGGAGTTTCGTCGCCATTTACCCGACCTTATCTATCTCAATGAACCGATCACGGCGACGCTTGTTGTGACCAATCGCAAATCTCGGATGCCGAGTTTTTCCCTTCGCCTGTGGGATGTGGCGGGTGAGCAGGAGATCGATCGAGGGCTGACGGTTCGGCAGTTGATGCCCGGGGCGAGCCACCTCTTGCCCTATCCCATAGTGGCGACGAAACGAGGGCGGTTGCCGTTGGGCGGCGTTCGCGTAGGCACCTCATTTCCTTTCGGCCTGTTTCTCAAGAAGGCCTACTATCCTCTGGAAGCATCGGTGGTCGTGTCTCCCGCCATTCAGCCGCTTGACGCATCACTCCTTGCAAATGTCATTGGCCTGGGGCAGGAACGATCACTGCAGAGGAAAGGGCACGGAAACGATCTCTATAACCTGCGTCAGTATCATTCAGGAGATGATTCCAGGAACATTCATTGGTTGTCCACGGCGCGCACATCAAAACTGATGGTGCGCGAAACGGAAGCGGAAGACCAGCGACGAGTGACCCTTATGTTGTCCACGATCGCTCCGCACAGCCATGACGCGTTGTTTGAAGAGGCGGTTTCAATGGCAGCCTCTCTTGCTTGGGATCTGGTCGCCCGCGGCTACCAGGTCCGGCTGGTTGTGGGACCGACGGCATCCACCTTCGGTCAAGGAGAGGCGCATCTTTTGGACCTGTTAAAAACCTTGGCGCTTTGTGAACGAATCGTTCCGGAATCGAAAGGTCCGGTCATGTCCGGAGAGGCCGATGATTCGCTGGTTCGCGAAACCGGCACGGCTATTGCTATTCTGCCTTGGGGAAGAGAGGGACTCCTTTCCTGGGGAGGGCATCCGAACGTGGTGATCGATGAACCGGCTCTCCGCGCGAGGGCACATGCCATTTGACCAAGCTTTATGGCTGACGTCCATCTTGCTGGCCTCGGCGGCCTTTATTGGCCTCAGTCTCGGCGCGAGCCTGCCAGAAGGTCTTTTACTGCTCACCGGATCGACGTTAATCTTCACCCTTCTGCGAACCCTCGGAATATATCCCGTCGAACTAGTCGTGAATCACCTCACACTCTCGACGCGAACATGGAATGTCCTGGTGATCACAGCCTTTGCCGGATTCTGGGTCGATCTACTCTGGATATCGGGCGAGCTGCTGCCGGCAGGCGTCCATTTTCTGTTGCTGCTCATGGTCATCAAGCTTTTCAATTTGGAGAGTCGGCGGGACTATCTCCATCTCTACGCCATCAGCCTCATGGCCATTTTGGCATCAGCCGCCTCGACAACGGATTTGTGGTATCTCCCGGTATTCCTGGCCTATCTTCTGACAGGAGTCTGGACCCTCGTCCTGTATCAGCTCACGAAGGAGTCTGAGGACCGGGCGCTGGAGGTACGGTCGGCGAATTCGGTCTGGCTATCGCCGGCAAGCGGATCACGTATTACCCCGCAATTGTTTTGGTTGGCGAATGGATTGGCTCTTGGAACGTTATTGTTCACCGTAGTGATATTTTTCACCATTCCGCGCGTGAGTGCTGGAATCGGACATGCGAGTCTGGGGGAAGGCATCCGGACCTCGGGGTTTTCCGAAACGGTGGATTTGGGGATGATCGGTCCCATCAAGCGTGATCCGGGAATTGTCATGCGAGTGGAGCTGCCCGAACGTTTAGGCACACCGGCCGATCATTTCTATCTTCGGGGAATGGCCTATGACCGCTATGACGGTCGAACATGGGCCACGCAGTTGGCGAATCGGAGGGCCTTGGCCGAATCATCCCCTGGAACTTTCATCGCCCGGGTCAACCAGCCGCGCACCCACGCTCAGAATGGTCCCGTGATTCGCCAAACGATACTGTTGGAAGCGTTGGACACAGCGGTACTATTTGCTGCTCCATTCGCTGAATCGGTCAGCGGACAATTCTTCTCGGTCCAGTCCGATCCAACTGGGGCGCTCTATCTTCCGTTATCCGCATCGTCTCGGATTGAGTACACGGTGTTATCACGCCCCCATCCGGTACTTCCTGCGGATCTTCATCCGCAGCCGGTCACCTATTCGGGGCCCTTTGCGCGACATTATTTGCAGCTACCGGACGCCTCTGACCGCGTGGCCGCACTGGCTCAAGACGTGACGCAGGCCAAGGCGAGCACATACGAAAAGGCTCTGGCCATCCAAGACTATCTGTCGAATAATTTTCGATACAGTCTCGATATTCCGTCCAGCAGCCAGGATCGCCCCCTCGAAGAGTTTCTCTTTTCCAGAAAGACAGGCTACTGCGAACATTATGCGACGGCCATGGTCATGATGCTGCGGAGTGTGGGCGTCGCAGCGCGATTAGTGACAGGGTTTCTGGCGACTGAGTGGAACGAATATGGCAACTATTATCTGGTGCGTCAGCGCGATGCGCATGCCTGGGTTGAAGTATATTTGCCCCAATCCGGCTGGGTAACAATGGATCCCACCCCAGCGGTCATAGAGTCCGGGGTCGATCCAGGGTGGCAGACATTCAGCCGGATGATGGATTCCGTGCGGCTCCGGTGGAATCGGTTCTTTGTGCAATACAGCGGAGCCGATCAAGTGGCGGTGGTGAGAGGGCTCAAGGAGAGCGGTGAGGCGGTCCGCCATCGTGCGTGGAATTCACTCTCCGTACTGCTCGCTCCCGTTGGCGATCGACTGGGTTCGATCATTCAATCCGCACGGGAAGGAAATCTTCGCCTCGCGTTGGAGTTTGTGGGGCTCGTGGGGGTGGGAATCGGTGCGATGGTCGGCCTGATCCGGATGTGGCCATGGGGGAAGAAGAGCATATCGCAAGATGTCTCCCCTGATCGCACTCTCATGGCGCATATTTACGAGAAGGCGATCAAACAGGCGGCTCGATACGGAATGGTCAAAACATCTTCCACCACGCCTATGGAATTCTTGCGACGCATCAAAAGCCAATGGGCGCAGGCCGGTGACACAATGGCAACTCTTACAGATCTCTATTGCCGGGGACGGTATGGACAGGTCTCATTGACCAAAGAAGATCTGGCGCGCGCACGGGAGAGTCTCAGGCAATTGACTCTACTCGATCCGCCAGTGAGGTGAGCTTCTCCAGAAGTTACGACGGAGCTGCACCAGGGGGGAGAGACCTCCAAAGACCCTCGAGATCCACATTCCCTCCGGTAATGACCACTCCCACCCGTTTCCCTCTCAACACCGAATCTCTTCGAAGGAGTGGGGCCAACGCGACAGCGCTTGAAGGTTCAATCACGAGCTTCATCCGTTCATAGATAAAGCGCATCGCCGACACGATTTCTTCTTCGTCCACCAACAAGACGTCGGTCAGATGCTGTCGCAGGATGGGGAGCGTTCTGCTGCCAAGACTTGTCCGGAGGCCATCGGCCATGGTCTGTGGCGTCGGCATTGGGATGATCCGATTAATTCTGAGGGATTCCCACGCATCAGCCGCACCTTGAGGTTCGCACCCATAGAGGCGGAGCGATGGATTGAGGTGATGGGCGGCCAGGCAGAGCCCTGACAGGAGTCCCCCTCCCCCTATCGGAGCAAGGACGATGTCGAGAGTCGGGACCTGCGCGAAGAGTTCCAGCATGATGGTGCCTTGTCCTGCAATGACGTGTGGATCATTAAAGGCATGGATTGGTATTGCTTGGTCGTGCTCTGTCAACCGACGCATTGTTGCATCAGCTAAAGCTCGATTCTCCGCGAGATGGAGTTGGGCTCCGTACGATCGAATAGCGACTTGCTTCAAGGCCGACGCCGGTGTTGGTACAATCACATGCGCGGAGAGTCCAAGCAGTTTGGCGGCCAGAGCCAACCCTTGACCATGGTTTCCGGAAGAAATGGCGGCGACGGGTCTGGAGTGACCGGATGAGAGGATCTGTCTTACAGCGTGGTAGGCTCCTCGAAACTTAAAGGAACCGGTTCTTTGAAACTGTTCACATTTAAGAAAGACCGAGGCGGACGCAGCAGCATCAAGTTGTTGGCACGTCATGACGGGTGTGTGATGGGCGATGCCGCTGAGAATGCCAGCGGCATTGATAATGGCCTCAAATGTGATGTCATGCACCATGGGATATCATGGGAGTTACGAGTGCCGCATGCTCAAAGAAGAGCATATGAAAAGGAAAATTGATTTGACCATTCGACCTTCGCCGTGCAAGGTAATGCATATAATACTTCCAAAGATCATTGCAGCATAGACACGTGTCTCGTATGTGGCCCCGGCAATGTGAGGCGACTCGGATAAGACGCGATGCCTTGTAAACGATTTTGAGGGAGAGTATCATCCATACGCATGGCAATGATTAGACGATTTTTAGAGTCAGTCAGTGGATGGTCAGTGCTCGTCGTGGTTATGGTACTTTGTGCCTGTGTCCTCTTGCAGATGCTCGGCGTGCCCGGTACCCTTCTAAATCCATCGGTATCATCCGATAACCTCAGCGCCTCAGTTCTTGAGGGGTTTACCATTCTGCCAACCCTTCCGAAGTTGATCCAATCTTCCCAATACATTCCGTTGCCGAACGCCTATCCGTCTATGCATGTGCCACTGCTTGCTTCTGTTCCGTTCCATCCTCCCGTTCTCTAGCCTCGTTTCCGTGCCTCACCTGCTACGGTACTTTCTCTACAAGAGCAGAGATTGCTGCTCTCATTTGTATGTGAAGAAGCTGGGCTGCTGGGGCGGGCTGAAACGGCATTCCGACTAGTATTCATCCAATTATCGAACGTAATGAGTTTCTGAAAATCGACTCTCATACCGGTGGCGGCAAAAGAATTGATAGGCAGAGCCATCAAGACAGAAAGGGGACAGCATGACGTGGAAGTATGTGGGCCTCTGTCTGGGGATCGTTCAGATACTTTCAGCTTGCGGACATCAACCGGTCATCAGCGGGGCAGAGAATGTGCGCTCCATTCAGATTACTGACACCGTTGCGCCAAGCATCCTTTATACCACCCCCGGGGAGGAAGTCCGTTGGACCAACCACCGCGCAAATCCAATCCGGCTGGGGTTTTTGACGATGAAACTACTCGACGAAGTGTCGTGCGAGCGGGGTCTCACAACTCTATTTGGCGAGATACGGGACCTCGTGACAATTCCGCCAGGCGAGTCGGTCAGTCTGTGTTTCGTTCGTCGAGGGGATGTGACGTACAACGTCTGGTTGGAGCCGGACAATCCAAGAGGGCCTATCACACCGACCGCAACGATTCGAGTGAGAAGCGGGGGATAACGGGTTTGGATGGGGGTTCGCGATGGCCCAGAGCATAGGATTCGGGCCGACATTGGAGCAGGTCCGGGGAAATTCACGACTCTGGCAACTCGTGGAGGGAGTGAAATGCCCAAAGCGGAGTACAGCGTGGTTGGCTACAACAAGAAGGTGATTGAAGGAAGTGTGAATGTTGGAAATCCGTCTCAGTTGGGGGCTCGCGGGATCATGACCGAAATCTGTGGGACTAAACCGGAGTACGCGGTCATGTCTGTCTCGAAGGAGGGCCCCGCTGAGCCCGAAGATGAAGTTGAGGCATCAGGTTTGTTTGATGCGTTGCAAACGCTCAAGTACAGGACAGATCAACACGATGATGGAGGCCTGCTCATGCCAATTGGCGCAGATCTGTTAGAGACCGGTATCCAGCAGGGCGATGCTGGCCATGCGCAACTCCGCCGACGGGACCAGAGGCTAGTCGAGACTGCTGACGCGCAAATTAGCATACCGTTTGTCGAAGAAACTTGGCCTTCCCGGTGGATTTTTCTTCCCATCGAGGACGTGGCACACATGTTCTGCCGCTGGATTGTGGCTGCGTCCCGGTTCGCAGCTGGTGCGGCTGGCCCAATTCGGAGGAGCCTCCTTGGTCGGCGAGAGACTTTGGTTCAGCGTGTAGATCGGGGGTAGCTCATCCTGGGTGCGTTTGTGAGTAGGTACTGAGTGTCACAGGAATGAAATAGCTCGTGAAGGGCCCAAGTCATGAAGCTCCATCAGTGCTACCTCGGCTGCGCGCAGCCGGCAACACCGGTAGTCCTATGTACCAAGCTGCATCGGAAGAGTCATTGTCGGGGCAACCAGAATGGCCCCGCACCGTCTGCCAGGCAGGAGCGCACGACTCGCAAATAATCATGGGAGAATAGGCATGATCTATCTGTTATCAGAGGAGGGCCGCCAGGCGCTTCGCGCGATCGCTTCAAGACCCGTGCTCTATGCGTTTGATTTCGATGGGACTCTCGCGCCGATCTCGCCAAAACGTGATGCCGTTACTCTTCCGCCGTCCGTCAGTGAATGGCTCAAGGAGCTGGCGAAGCGGGCTCCCTGTGCGGTGATCTCCGGACGAGCGCTCGACGATCTTGCCCCGCGCATCAATGGAGCCGTGCCCAATCTGATCGGGAATCATGGCATTGAAAGCTCCTCGACGCCTTTGCCGACTCTCTTGTGGGCGGAGGGAATTTGCGCAGGATGGAAGCGAATATTCGACTGCGACCAGGCGCAGTCGTTGAAAGACCTTGAGATCGATCTTGAGAACAAGCGCTATTCACTTACCCTGCACCACAAAGGGATCGGCATACAGGAGGAGATTCTTCAGGCCATACTGTCCCTCCTCGCATCCCTCACGCCGGCGCCGCGTCTGATTTATGGAAAAGCATCCGTAAATTTGTTGCCACCCAAGAATGGCGGAAAGGGGGAGTCTGCCATCGCCCTGATGGCGGAGTTAAAGCGAACCGGCTTATTTTTCATCGGCGATGACGAGACAGACGAGGATGTCTTTGCATTGATGGAGGGACTCGCAATAGGTGTGCGGGTCGGGAGGCAGAGCGAATCGAAGGCCAAGTATTTCATTAAGCACCAGGGAGAAGTTGAGGAGGTCCTCCGATTCCTTGTCCACCGCATGAATCGTACTCCGGAATCGAGGGTTGAGGGGAAGCCGAGCACAGCCGGCGCACAGGTGTCGTCATGAGAAAGCGCGGGAGTTCCTCCATGTCTACCCAGGTACTGATAAGCTGCACTGGCTGCCGTACCGTCCTCGACGAACAGGCCAAGCCGCCACGCTGGTGTTCCACCGCGGAATATATCGCCAACAATCAGTCAGTCGTGGATGACTTTGTGCTATTGGAGTCCTATTGTCCGGCTTGTGAGTTGGCCTATGACCGATTGCTACAGTATGGACAAACGAAGGCGCCGTCGTGCCACTGATTCATACTCTAACGATTCTCATTTGTTTGGCCGCCCTGTTCAGCTATGTCAACCATCGGCTGTTGAAGCTGCCAATTACCATCGGTCTGATGGCTGTGGCACTGGTTTTCTCTCTCGTGTTATTGGGATTGGGGAAGCTAGGTTTTGGAATTGAAGCTGAGACGCAACGGTTCATTAGGGCTATCGATTTCAACGAAGCCTTGATGCACGGGATGCTGGGATTTTTACTCTTTGCCGGGGCATTGCACGTCAAAATCGATGAGTTATTGGATCTCAAATGGGTGATTGCCACATTGGCGGTGGTGGGAACAATTTTATCAAGTGTGCTTATTGGCGGACTCGGATATTTCTTATTCGAACTCGTCGGGCTTCCGTTACCCTTCCTCTATTGTCTGCTTTTCGGGGCGCTGATTTCTCCGACGGATCCTATTGCCGTCATGGGCATACTTCGTAAGGCTCGTCTGCCGAAAGCGCTCGAATTGAAGATCGTCGGAGAATCACTGTTCAACGACGGTGTGGGTGTAGTGATATTTCTGGTGGTCTTGAACCTCGTACCCAAAGCGACTGTCAGTGTGATGGATGTGCTGGTCTTATTTGCGGAGGAGGCACTTGGCGGGGCGGCACTGGGGCTGGCCCTTGGCTATGTTGCGTACCGGATGCTCCGGTCAGTGGATAATTATCAGGTGGAGATCTTGATCACACTGGCTTTGGTCATGGGCAGTTTCGGTCTCGCGGATCTGCTCCATACGTCAGGACCGATCGCCGTCGTGGTGGCGGGTTTACTCATCGGCAATCAAGGCCGGCAATGGGCCATGTCCGCAACGACGCGGGAACATCTGGATAATTTCTGGGAATTACTCGACGAACTGCTGAACGCCGTACTCTTCGTGTTAATTGGCCTGGAAGTTCTAATACTCAGCTTCCAGCGCCCGTATCTGATCGCTGGATTGGTCGCGATTCCACTGGTCTTGACGGCACGGTGGTTGAGTGTGGTGGTCCAAGTCAAAGGCTTTAGTTTGGTGCGGGAGGTCAGTGAACGAACAATTACGATTCTGACGTGGGGAGGGCTCCGGGGGGGAATCTCCGTGGCGCTTGCTCTCTCGCTTCCCGTTGGTCCATCGCGGGATGCGTTGGTGACTATTACGTATGCGGTGGTGGTATTCTCGATCTTAGTGCAAGGCCTCACGATCAATCGGCTGCTCTCCTGGGAGGGGGGGAAAGTAGGCGGGTCGGTTTGAATGTGAACACAGGCATCTGGTCGAGAATTGAGAAAACAATGTTGACGAAGGTGTAGGAAGCATCTTGTGTAAGGGGGCGGGCGATGCTATGCATAAATATGGAATAGAGAACGGCATCAAAAGCATGAACCTGTCGTAGCTCATGACCTTCACACTACTCCTGTTATTTTATCTCCTGTGTCCATTGACGCAGCAGGGATGGACGATACCACTGTGGCCCCCGGCGGGATTGCTGGGACTTGACGGTCAGGCCTGCGCTGGTGCCCCTGTCACTGATGCGGAGGATGAGCTGTCGGATGAATCGGACTTCGATGGCGAGATCCCTCAGCCTCACTGGCTCACACGCAGTGGAGCAACATTCTTCAGCGAAACCGCGATCCCGTCCTCACGAGGGGTAGGCCTTAGCTATTGCTCGCATCCTCCGCCCCTGTACGCTTAATAACGCGTTGCCACATTCAGGACCGTCATTTCGGTGCATAACGGGTTCCTCACGAAATTAATTGGAGGCAGTTCATGCCTGGTACGATTTGGAAATACGCGGTCATTACCGCCATCTTAACGATGTGCAGTCTATTCGATGACAGGTCGGTTCAGGCTCAACCTCAACAGCAAAATGAGCTGCAGGCATTTAGCCTGGACTACATCCTCGAGTTGGCTCTGGAACGAAACCCGGCGATTTCTGGCGCCGAAGGTAACATCCAGCAGAATGAGGGCCGCCGCATGGAGGCCGGTGCGTATCCTAATCCCACGATCACGACACAAACAGCCAATGCAGCTCTTCGCGACCCCAGCACAAACACGCGCATGACTGAATACGGCGTTACATTGCATCAGCCGTTGGAGTGGCCGGGCAAGCGGAGCGCCAGGCAGCAAGCGGCCGATGCGGGTTTGTCAGGAGCCGCGGTTGGCCTCGAAGAAACCAGACTGAATCTCATTGCGGAGGTCAAGGGATCGTTCTATGACTTATTGCTGGCTGGGCGCACAGTCGAGCTCCTTCAGCAGAATTTGGACATTGTGCAGGAAGTAGCGCGCATTGTGAGGGCTCGTGTCCGATCCGGAGAAGGCCCCCAGTTCGAGTCGGTGAAGGCGGATGTGGAAGTGCTGAAGGCCAAGCAGGAGATCACCAAAGCCAAGAACGCCGTACGCGTCAAACAGGTGGGATTGGACACATTGACGGCTGGGTCCTTGGGGACGCATTTCACCGTGAAGGGAGATTTTCGTGCGTTGAAGATCCGCCTGCGTCCGGAGGAGATTGCCTCGAGGGATCTCTCTCAGCATCCCATTCTTAAACGGCAAGGAAAACTCGTGGAGCAGGCTGAATTCACCGTGACGAAGGAGCGGGAAAGTCGTGTGCCTGATGTCACGCTATTCGGCGGGTATGCCAGAGAAATTGGCCGCGAAGCCGTGGTCGCGGGTGTCAGTGTTCCAACGCCCTTCTGGTATCGGAGGCAGGGACATATTGCGGCGGCGCTCGGCGCGCAGAGAAAGGAAGAGGCCGAGCTGATTCGAACCAGAAACGACCTGACCCGTGAGATCAATCAATATGCGCGAGAGGCGGAGACGGCGCAGGAACAGATTTTGGTCTATGAGGAGGGGTTATTGAAGGAGGCTGAAGAAGCACTTCGGATTGCCCAGTTAAGTTTCAGGCAGGGGGCATCCAGCCTCTTGGATGTGCTCGATGCGCAGCGCGTTCAACGCCAGATTGTGGTGGATTACAACCAAGCGCGATTTGATCTATCCGTCGCACTGACCAGACTTGAACGCGCGGTGGGTGGTCCACTCTAACTTGTCACCAAAGCAAGTGTGGGGGAAGGGTATGTGTTCTGAACGATGGTCGCGTCGGGGGAAACAGCCAGGGCTACTGCGAAGTGTGCAAGGGGAAATGAGTAGGCTGCTCCTTTGTATGGTGTTGTTAATATCCGCCGCAGGTTGTGGCCGCACACCGAGCGACGCGGAAGAAAGTAAGTCGAGCGAGTCAGCGGCCGGCACACGTCTTGTCCGGCTTTCCCCAGACGATCTTGCCCGATCCGGTGTGGTAGCGCATACCATCGGGCGCACGGCCTTTCACACCTACCGAGACTTCCCCGGCATCGTCCGACCGAATGAAAACGCCTTGGCCGATATTACGCCTCTGGTTCGCGGGCGGGTGATGGAGGTGCATGCAGATTTAGGGCAGATCGTGGCGCCCAATCAAATTTTGGCGGTGCTCTACAGCAGTGATCTCGGACTGGCTCAATCCGCCTATCTGAAGGCGCGCGCGCGACGGCATGTGGCAGAGCAGGCGTATCAGCGGGCGCAGTTTCTTCTCAAAGAGAAAGTGATCGGGCAGGCCGAAGCGCAGCGGCGCGAAGGTGAGATGATCAGCATCCGTGCCGAGGCGCAGGAGGCGCACGAACGATTGCGTTTGTTGGGCATGGATAATAAGGATATCAGCATTCTTGAGAAGACCCAAACGATCCGTTCGCAGGTCCCGATCGTCGCCCCCTTCGCCGGACGGGTCATTGCCCGCAACATTACGCGTGGCGAGGTGGTGGAAACCACTCAGAAGCTGTTTGTGGTGGCTGATCTCTCGACAGTCTGGGTCGTGGGTAATGTGTCGGAAAAGGATATTGCCTATGTGCATCGAGCCACTGCCGTGCCGGGCCAGCTGATTGAGGTACACGTCTCGGCCTATTCAGGGGAGGCGTTTCAGGGAGCGATTTCCTATGTTGGCGATGTGCTAGATCCCGCGACCAGAACGATGCAGGTTCGGCTCACAGTGGCCAATCTTGCAGGTCGTTTGAAGCCGGAAATGTTTGCCACGATCCGAATCGCTTCCGAGACCGCCCAGGAGGTTCTGGCCATTCCTGAAGCGGCGGTCCAGCAAGATCGGGAACGCAGCTTCGTGTTCATCCAACAAGAGCCTGGAGTGTTTGAAGCGCGGACAATTCGAGTGGGCAATACCAACGGAACCTTCGCCGAGGTTCTCGACGGACTACGCGAGGGGGAGGTCGTGGTCACCGAGGGGGCCTTTATATTGAAGTCCGAACTACTGAAGCCGGAAGCCTGAGCCATGGTCAATGATTTGCTCGGGTTCTCCCTGCGCCGTCCATTTCTGATCCTCATTATCGCCGGGATTCTGGTGCTGGTAGGGGCCTATGCCTTCCGCACGATTCCGATCGACGCATTTCCCGATGTCACCAGCGTACTCGTGCAAGTGGTCACGAAAGCTCCCGGCCTCTCTCCTGAAGAAGTCGAGCGACTGGTGACGTTTCCCATCGAACAACAAGTCACCGGAGTGCCTCATTTGACCGAGCTGCGCTCACTGACGAAAGTGGGCTTATCTCTCATTACAATAGTATTCGATGACGAGATGGACATCGATCTCGCCAGGCAGTTGGTGCTGGAGCGGTTGATCGAGGTGCGAGAATCGCTGCCGCCCGGTTCCGAGCCGATGATGATGCCCAATAGTACAGGCTTGGGGGAAGTGTTTCAGTACTATCTCGAGGGGCCTTCTCTTGCCGGGATGGACGCAGCCGCAATCGAACGGGAGCTGATCGAGGAGCGGACCGTGCAGGACTGGGTTATCAGGCCGCAGCTGAAAGGCATTCCGGAAGTCATAGACATTAATTCACTCGGCGGATATGTGAAGCAATACCAAGTCAATGTCGAACCGGAGTTACTGCATAAGTACGATCTGTCGCTTCACGATGTATTTACCGCCGTAGCCAACAACAATGCGAATGCGGCCGGCAATGTTCTGGAGAAGAACGCGGAGAAGTATATTGTTCGCGGCGTCGGGTTGATCCGGAGCCTGAGCGACGTCGAGGATATCGTCGTAAAGGCGGAGGGCGGAACGCCCGTGCATATCCATGACGTGGCACAGGTCCGCATCGGCCACGCGGTTAGACATGGAGCAGCCGTGCTGAACGGCGAGCGCGAAGTCGTGACAGGGATTGTGCTCATGCTGCGAGGCGGTAACGCCAGCCATGTCGTGGACGGCGTCAAGCGCAAGATTGCCGAGATCAAGGAGAAAGGGTTACTGCCAAGCGGCTGGCGGATCGTGCCGTTTTACGACCGCCTCGAATTGATTTCCGCCGCATTGACGACGGTGTATAAGGCCCTGGGGGAGGGAATTCTCCTGGTCGTGATCGTGCTGTTCGTATTTCTCGGCGATACTCGGAGTGCGTTGATCGTCATAGCGACCCTTGTTGTGACTCCGCTCGTCACTTTCTTTGTGATGGATCAATTCGGACTGACGGCGAATCTCATGTCGCTGGGCGGGTTGACGATTGCCATCGGAATGATGGTCGATGGGTCGGTCGTGGTGGTGGAAAATATCCACCGGCACTTGTCCGATCCGCAGCACAAGGCGCTGCCTCGGGCCGCCATCATTCTCAATGCCGCTCGGGAAGTGTCCCGTCCGGTGGTGTTCGGCATTCTGATCATCATCATCGTCTTCTTGCCGATCCTCTCGCTCCACGGCATGGAAGGCAAGATGTTCAAGCCGATGGCCTACACCATCATGATAGCCCTACTGGTCTCGCTCCTGCTCTCCATCTCGCTCTCGCCGGTGTTGTGCGCGCTTACCCTGCGTGCGGGGCACGATGTGGACCCCTGGGTACTCCGGTGGGCCAAGCGGATCTATCTCCCTGTGCTGCGCTGGGCCTTGGGGCATCAGCGAACCGTCCTGACGAGCGCGGTGTTCCTACTGGCTGGTGCACTGGCGCTCTTTCCGTTCCTTGGGGCGGAATTCATTCCGATTCTCAATGAGGGCACATTGGCGCCTCAAACGATTCGTCTGCCGAGTATCTCGCTCGATCAATCCATCAAGATCGAACGCGAGATGCAGCGCGCGGTTCTGGAATTCCCCGAGGTGCTCAAAGTGGTGTCAAAAATCGGGCGAACCGAATTGGGGAACGACCCGCAGGAGCCGAATGAAAGCGATCCAGTGGTGGTCCTTCGTCCGATGGATGAGTGGACGACGGCCTCTACCATGCCGGAGCTGAAGGAGCGCATACGGGAACGGCTGTCCCGTTTGCCAGGCGCGAGTTTCTTGCTGAGCCAGCCGATCCAGCAGCGGGTGGACGAATTGATTTCCGGTGTGCGGACTGAGGCGACGGTCAAGCTCTTCGGTCCAGACCTTGAGACCTTGCGTGGTCACGGCGATCAAATCGCCGGCATCTTGAGCACGATCCGGGGGGTCAAAGACGTGAAGGTCGAACAACTCTTTGGGCAGCCCTATATCACCATCGACATCGATCGGAGCAAGATCGCCCGGCACGGCATCAATGTGTCGGATGTGCGGGAGATCATTGCTACGGCCATTGGGGGGCAATCCACGACTCGTGTATACGAAGGGCAACAGCGGTTTGAGTTAGTCGTGCGGTTTCCGGAGAAAGACCGGGACAGCATTCAGACGATCGGAAACATTCGATTGAAGTCTCTTGGCGGACCCTTTATTCCTCTCAGCGATCTGGGTACGATCCGCATGCACGAGGGACCCGGACGAATCAGCCGGGAGCAGCTTCAGCGGTATCTGTCCGTGGGGTTTAACACTCATGGCAGAGATATTGGCAGCATTGTCGAAGAGGCGCAGGCGTTGATTGCCCGGGAGGTGCCCCTGCCGAACGGCTATACGGTCGTCTGGGGCGGGTCGTTTGAAAACATGCAGCGAGCCATGGGCAGGCTCCGGATCATCGTTCCGCTCACCATTGTCGTCATTTTTCTGTTGCTATTCTCCTCGTTCTCGTCGATTCAGCAAGCGGCCATGATCATTCTCAACCTGCCGTTTGCGATGATCGGCGGCATCGTGGCCTTGTGGGTGACCGGGGAGTATGTCAGCGTGCCGGCCTCGGTCGGCTTCATCAATCTCTTTGGGGTCGCCGTCTTGAACGGCATTGTGCTTGTGTCCTATATGAACACCCTGCGCCGGGAGGGACAACCAGTCGAGGAGGCCGTCCTCTCCGGCTGTCTGCTGCGATTGCGGCCGGTGTTGATGACCGCTTTGGTCGCACTGCTTGGATTGGTGCCCCTTGCTTTCGCTCAAGGGATCGGGTCTGAGGTGCAGCGTCCCTTGGCTGTCGTGGTCATTGGAGGCCTCGTTAGCTCGACAATTCTGACGCTGGTCGTGCTTCCCGTCTTGTATAAGTGGCAAGAAACACGGTGGCCGCATCAACACAAGCCGCGCGAAGATGCCGTGGCGTGAGGTGCCGGTGTGAATTAGCTACCCGCCGGATTACCTGCCGACGATATCTTCTGTCGAAACAGTGTATCTGGGTAACCGGGAAGCAAAACGCCATCCATCTTAAACCATGGCAGGTATTCTGCGGGTTTGTAGAGAGCGGCTTTCCCTGTCACTGGATGGTGGTGGTGTGGGAACCGGGTATTAGATGGTAAATGGCGCGAGTGATAACCTCCACAGTGGGAGGTTATCGTTGAGCTGTGTGGGTGCCGTTATCTTGCCCGCCGGTGAGCAGGACCAGAATGTCGCCTGCCTCAAGCTTCCCAGCTTGCTCCAACTCCAACAGGGAGATCATGGAAGACCCTCGATAGAGGCGGACCAGCACATCCGGCTTGAGATCGGCCGGAGTTCTCCCGATTTCATCCGGCCGAACCGCGCGCTCGATCAAACCGACTTTCCCTCCTGCTGTGAGGAGATCGTCCAGATAATGGACCATATGGCCATGGTCGACGGCCGCGGCGATGATGTAGCCGCCGAAAGTGGCAGGGGAGACAATGGCGTCAGCACCGCCCTGCTTGAAGAGCTTCACATTCTCTTCTTCTTTGGCGCTGACAATAATACGGACAGTTGGGTTTAAATGCCGGGCGGTCAAGAGCGTCAGCGCACTTGAGTCGTCACGGCCGGATGCAATGATCACGGCCTTCGCTTTGTGGATGACCGCCTCACGTAAGACGGTCTCCTGTGTGGCATCGGCCTGAAATGCGGCCACCCCCAGCGTACCAGCCAAATGAACCCGTTCCTCATTTCTGTCGATCACCACAATCTTGTCTGCCCGGGTGCCACGGGAGAGCAGTTCTCTTGCCGTTGACAATCCGGTATGGCCGAAGCCGCAGATGATGAGATGCTGGTTCAAGGTCGCCTGGAGTTTCGTCATACGGTACCCTTCCATATACTGTCGAAGAATCAGTTGGTAGGCGGTTCCCAGAAATAAAAACCAGATGCCGAACCGGATTGGCGTGACGACCAGGGCATCCAGCAGACGGGCGCGGGACGTCACGGGTACGATATCTCCGTAGCCGACTGTGGTCACAGTGATCATGGTGAAATACACCACGTCGGTGAAGGATATCTCGCCATCTAATTGATCACGGAGACCTTCCCGATCCCACCAGAGGAGGCCAAACACGAAGCAGAAAAGGAGGACGACTATCCCTAACCGCGTGGCTAATGTCAGAGTTGGGGACCAGGCATTCGGCGTGACGATGACTCGCGGGCTATCCGCGTCTCTCCGGGTTTTGGCGGTAAACAATCCCCTAATCATGCTGGATGACTCGGTGGAGTGACCGCTAAGACGCCACTACGGATATGGATATCCCGTTGCGGGAAGGGAATCTCGATGCCCTGGTCCTTGAAGGCGCGGTTGATGGCAAAGTTCAAATCGCTGCGGAGCACACCCGGGATCGTCGCAAACTCTCTAGTCCAAACGCGAAGGATAAAGTTCAAGGAGCTGTCACCGAATTCATGGAAGAGCACCGATGGGCCCGGCTCGTTCAAGACGCCGGGATGCGCCGTCGCGACCTCCAGAAGCACGGTACGAACCTGTTCCGGGTCTGAGCTGTATGATACTCCGACGGGGAAGTTAAACCGGACATCGCGGTTGGTATAACTCCAATTGATGACTTTCGAGGAGATGAAGTCGGCATTGGGAACGATAATAGCGATATTATCGTTCGTGACGATCGTGGTGGCGCGTGGAGAGATGTTGACGACGTCACCATGCACGTCGCCGACTTCTATCCGGTCGCCGACTTTGATGGGCCGTTCCAATAATAAAATAATGCCGCTGACGAAGTTGTTGGTGATGCTCTGCAGGCCGAACCCGACTCCAATTCCGAGCGCGCCAAAGAGAACTGTCAGAGTGCTCAGGTTGATGCCGGCAGTTTGGAAAATGACGAGGAGGCCGATGGTCACCACGACATAGCGAACGATGGTGCCGATCGCGTGTCTGACGCCCAATTCCACGTGACTGCCGGAGAGCAGCCGTTCGACAATCCACGTCTTGAGCTTGCCGGTTACATAAAAGAGCGCGACGATCACGATTGCCAGGTACAGAACCGTACCCAACGTAATGGTTGTGTCTCCACTCGTAAACAGAGGAACATCGCGAAGCATATAGATCTCTCGGGTCACATCACTGGTCCAAGTCATCCGATCACCCATGGCAGTCGTATATCGATCATCGTGTTATTTAGGGAAGGCGCAAACTAGAGGTTCCCATTTATCCTTTTGCTGCACCACCATGCGGCGGATCGATAAGCTGGACCTTGATTTCCGGAGTTTCGACCAAATGGAACGTGGCTGACGCGAGGGACACTCGGCCAGCGGTGCCTTCGATCTCCTCCAGCAGCCGTGTGAAAAGCAGATCCTTCGTGATGCGCCGTTTCTTGTAGTCCACGACATAGCGTAGCGTGAATTCCATCCAATTGTCGTTTGCCACCAGAAAGACACGAGGATCCAGCTCTGCGGGATCCACCCGATACCGTAGAATCAGATCCGACCAGCTGTTCTTGGCTTGCTGAGAATACTCGCCGGTAACTTCCAGCAATATTTGATGAAAGATGTTCCTCGCCAGGCGAAAGTCACCCCCATACTTAACCGGGACTGTGATTTCGTCCCACAAGAAGGGAAAATCGCCGGAGTAATTGAAGCCGGTTCTTTGAAAACAAAACTGTTGGCGATTTTCACGATGCGGCCGTTGTACAGATCCGAATTCACCCATTGGCCGATTTTCATCATCGTCGTCCGCAACATGCCGATGTCGATGACGTCTCCTTTAATGCCTCCCAGTTGGACCCGATCGCCGGTGTTGTAAAAGTTCCCGAACGAGATGGCGACCCAGCCGGCCAGACTTGCGATGACTTCCTGAAGGGCAAAGGCGATTCCGGCGCCGGCGACGCCGAAGGCGACGGCCATTTTCCCGAGGCTATCACTGAAAATCAGAGAGATGGCAATCAGGCCCGTAAAATATCCAAGAAAGGTCACCATCTTCTTGGCCCGGTACAGATTGCCCGGTTCCTGCACGTATCGATTCAGCACTTTCCGGGATACCCGGACCAACGCCGAGACAATGAGGATCACGACGACAGTGGAAATCAACTTTCCGACGTTCGGATCGAACAGCCAGCTTTCGATAAATTGCTGGAGAGAGGCCGTCATGGTTTAGGCTCTTCTTTTTGTATTCCGGGATCTTTCACCGCCGCCAACAGGGCGCCCAGTGGGCCAACACGGAACGAGGGAGCCTGATAAGTCTTAGGGAGATACTGTTCCGGAATTGTGGTTTGGTTGCCGTCGCGAATTTGGCCATAATGTGGCGACATGATCTCGACCCCTGCTTCATTGAATTTGTCCTGAATGTTCTGATGCAGCTCGGCATAGATGTTGGCCATCTTATGCGGCTGGTCGGTATAGGCGTTAATTTCGTAGGTCACATAAAAATCGTCCAGGCTGGTTTGCAGCACGAAGGGTTCCGGGTTCGGGAGGATATGTGCCGTCGCTCGCGCAGCGGATATCAGCAGGGCATGGACTGTTCGCCAGGGGGCATCGTACCCGATGGTCACACTGGTGTGGAGAATTAACCCCTGCTCCCGGGCGACAGAACTAAAGTTGATGAGGTGGCTTCCAAGGACCATGGCATTGGGAATGGTGACGTCGACATTTTTAATTGTCCGGATACGGGTCACGAGGAGGGTCTTTTCCATGACATCCCCGTTCGTGTCGGCAATCTTGACACGATCTCCGACACGGAAGGCCCGCATGTATGTTAACACCACGCCGGCGATGATATTCCCAATCGCCGCCGCCGATCCTAGTGAAATAAGTAGCCCCAGGAATACGGAGATTCCTCGGAAGCCTTCGGACTGAGATCCGGGAATGTAGGGGAAAATCGCGATGGCCCCGAAAACAATCACTAAAAATCTGACGATCTTATAGGTTGGCGCCGCCCACTCTTGGTGAAATCCCTCGAACCGAATGGCGCCCCGTCCGATTCCCGTAAACAACAGGGAGATGAGTTTGATCACGTATCGAGTCACCACGATGATGACGACAATCGACACGAAATTGGGCATATAGGTCGCGAATGCCTGACCGATTACCTGGAAGGTCGAGACGACCGCTCCAAGCAGCGCGGCGGAAATACCTCTTGTCCATGGAAAGATGCTCAGTACCGTGGTCAGATACACGTAGAACAGGACCAGGACCGTTATGATTTTGATGGCTTTGACTATTCCGGTGAGGACCGTGGCAATCCGATCCGCCGATAAAAGCTCCACGCGTTGAATTTTGACCGGACGAATGACCGTGCCTCGCCACTCGTTGAGCTTCGTGTAGATTTTGGGGAATGTTTTGTGAAAGAAGACCAGAATGAGGATCAAGATCGCCGTATCGAGAAGGGCCAGGGCAGTATCGATAATGAGCGTGCGGAGCGAAATCTGTTCGCGGGACTTGGCGAGCGCCGTTTGGATATTTTCGGCATAGTCTTTCGCGATCTGGCCTCGCGGCTTGCCGGTGGGGAGCGCATCGCGATCGGTCACCGTCATGACGACCATGTCGCCATACACGAGCTCGCTCGTGGTCTCACGATCGATCGCAGTGACGGGATAGATTCTTGTAAAGGGATCCTTGGTAAGACGTGCGACGCGGTCTGAAACCGCCTGCGCCCGCTCCTGCGGCGTGAATGGACCCAGTTTGTCGTAGAGGAAAAAGAGGGTTTCGTCAGCTACGATTACCGGCGCGCCCACGAGCTGCGACGGAGGAGATTGACTGATGGATGGGGTAGACGGTTGCGGCTCGGCTCGGCTCAATCCCGGCATGATCAGACAGACGAGCCACAGAATGATCAGCACCGTGCGTCGAGTCATGCGCGTTCCTCCGTATGCAATCGGGATCGGTTGCTCTCCAGGGGGAGCAGCAACCGCAGTGGATTGGAAAAAGCTTACACTATTTGATCAGGGACAATCGACCGGATGTCACACGGAACCTTCTTTGGGGATAGGCCGTGTGAATGTCGTGCAAGCATCACAGGGGAAATGGTTGCAACGGGTTTAGCTACAGATGCCGTGGTTTTCAGAAGGGCAGGGTCCACAAACAGTAACGAAGTAGGAGCCGTGAGAATTGTGTCCGAACCGGAGACTCCCGATATCCATCCATGAATGACTATGTCATATGCTATTCTGGCCGAGCCAGGCTCAAGAGGATTAGGTGGACGTGATGCGAATCCTGCCGGAAAGCTCGATTCTCAAGATGTTCCGGCATTGGCTCTGCGCGGGATGGAGTGTGGGATGGCACCGGTAAAGATGGAGACAAATGGACTGGCTTGAAGGCCTTGCCCCGTGGGCGATATTCCTGCTGAGCGCAGCAGTCATGGTGTATGCCGGGACCAAGCTCTCGCGCTATGGCGACCAGATCGCGAATCTGACCGGCCTGGGGGGGCTTTGGATCGGCGTGGTGTTAATGGCTGCCGCGACGTCACTTCCGGAAATCTTTACTGACGTGAGCGCCGCGCTCATGCATGCGCCCAATCTTGCCGCAGGCGATTTGTTCGGTAGCAATATGGCCAACATGCTGATCCTGGGCATCATCGATCTCATGCACCGGCAAAAGCGGGTCTGGCAGCAGGCGGCATTCGAGCATGCTCTGAGCGCCGGGTTAGCCATTGCGCTGACCGCCTGTGCGGCGTTCTTCCTCTTGCTGGGATCGGACATGAAACACGGCGGGATCGGGCTTGGCAGCATGCTGTTGCTGCTCTTTTATATATTCGGGATGCGCATCGTATTCAGGCAAGAATTTATGAAAGTGCGTCAGCGCGAACGAGAACTCGTTGCCCATAAACAAACCGCAGAGGCGCCGAAACTGCCAAGTAAACGCGAAGAACTCCGTCGCGCGGCAATCGGATTTGCTGCCGCAACATTGGGGCTCCTCGTCGCCGCTCCATTGTTAGCCAGCTCGGCAAGCAAGATTGCCGAACAATCCGGAATTTCTACGACCTTTATCGGCACGTCGCTCGTGGGTATCGCCACGTCACTTCCGGAATTAGTAACCGCATCAGCGGCTGTCCGGCTGGGAGCTTTCGACCTTGCGGTGGGCAATCTCTTTGGCAGCAACGCCTTCAACATGGCGGCGTTCTTTTTTGTGGATATCGCCTATGACAAAGGCCCGCTCTTCAACACCATCTCCGATGCCCATGCCATGACAGCGCTATGGAGCGTGGTGCTCATGTGCATCGCGATAATGGGGATCATCTATCGCGCGGAACAACGCTATATTTTGATCGAGCCGGACAGCTTCCTGATCATCCTCGGGTACTGTCTCGGCCTCTGGCTGCTCTTTCAATAAAGGCTTCCTCTACAGGACGCACGCATCTCTCGGCGACGTGAACGGAATGTTGCGGAAAGGTATTTATCTTGTGGTGGGTGTCTCCTTATCGTTAACATGGATTCGGTGCAGAAATAGGCAAGCAGGTTATGGCGAGGGGGAGTGATTTGTGGATGTCTTAAGCGTCGAGACAGTGCTCGGATTGACCGGATTAATCATATTGGTCGGGTTAGCCGGGGAATTGGTTTTTAAACGGACCGGCATTCCGAGTGTGTTGTTTCTGATGGGGTTCGGCGTGTTGCTGGGGCCAGTGCTCCATCTCGCGGATCCAACGATGGTGATGGAGCTGGCGCCCTATCTCGGCACGCTCGCGCTGCTCGTCATCCTATTTGACGGCGGCATCAATCTCCACATCATGAAGGTTGTCAATGAAACGCCGCTGGCCCTGTTGTTCTCCTTGACAGTCTTCAGTCTAACCATTGTGTCGGTGATGGGTTTCTATATCTGGTGGATGCAGGGGGAATGGCTGCACGGCTTGTTGCTCGGGACGATCTTGGGGGGCACCGCCGCGGCCATCATCATCCCTGTCTCTTCGAAAATGAAATCCCTCCGCGATTCGGCCAAAGTTTTGCTCAGCCTGGATTCAGCCATCTCGGAGGTCTTCGTCGTAGTCATTGCGTTGGCGCTCATGAGTACGATGAGGGAGGCGAGCGGGAGCGGGAGCATCATCCGGGAGATTTTTCACGCCTTCTGGGATGCCTTTATGCTGGCGGTACTCGCTGGAGCCCTGTGGGCGCGATTGTTGGCCTGGCTGGAGGGCCAGGCGTTGTCATACATGCTGACGATGGCGGCGATTTTAGTGCTCTATTATGTGGCAGAGGTGATTGGCGCAAACGGGGCGATCACAATCCTCTTGTTTGGGCTGGTCCTGGGGAATATGGAGTTTCTGGTTGGGCGATTGGCCAGGCCGATACGCGTATTGATCGGTTATGAGTTGGATCAGGCGAAATTCGTGTTGGACGAATTTCTGAAGCGGATCAACGAAGAATTATCGTTTCTTGTCCGAACCTTCTTTTATGTCTTGCTTGGATTAATGCTGGACTTTTCCACTCTCACGACGAGCATCGCGCTTACCAGTCTGGGCCTCTTCGTGATCGTCGTTCTGGTCCGGTGGATTGTCACAGAGCTTCTGGGCCGAGCCAGCAATGCCTGGACGGCGGGCGAGCGGTTTGTCGTTGCCGCGATGTTTCCTCGTGGGGTGGCGACGGCGGTCATGGCCTTTCTTCCGGTGGCGACAGGGATTCCCGGTACGGAGCTGTTCCCGATGTATGCGCTGACGGTGATTGTGATGGGGGTGGTGGGAATGACGATCCTCTTGACTATTCACCAGCGGTCGAAGGGCGGAAGCCAATCTGAGCCGGTCGCAGCGCCCTTCCTTTCATGACCAATTATGACAAAGCCGTCGAGATCAGGCGGACACATAACCTAGCTCTCATGTCTTTGTAGCAGGCCATGCACGATTTTGAACACAAGGCTTTCCCTCGAGACAGAAGTGGGCGTCTGGTAATTTTTAGCTCGATCCCGCGCAAGGTCTTGACATTTCTTTCCTCCCAAGCCCACATTCAGAGAATACCAGCATCCCTTGAGCACACTCCCGGGAACGAGAGGTTGCCGTCTCATGGGCCAATGGGTTTCACAGTGGTGGGAGAATCTCCGCATCCAGCATAAAGTCTGGACGGTTCTCCTAGTGCTTTGTGTCCCGTTGGTTGGCGGATTGGCTACTCATCTGTATTTCGTCGAACAACTTCTGCAGGCCCAACAACAAAGGCATGAGCTCGTGCTGGCCCATGAGCACGTGCATCTCTTGCGCAGGCTCGCCGTCGATATCGAGGATGGATTCCGTGGCTATGTCCTCACCCAGCAATCCATTTTTCTCAAGCCGCTCACCGATGCGGAGCTAAAGATCGACAAGACGTTGAAGGGTGCGGGACAGGCGTTGGCGAAGCTGTCCACGCCTGAGGCTAGTTTTCAGCCAGTCGAATATCAAGTCAGAGAGCTCTTACAATCGAAGCACGAATTGATTGCCAACATTCAGCAGGGCAGGACGGAGGATGCGTTGGCCTACGTGCGCTCGGGTGAAGGGCTGAAACAGTCCGATCGCCTTCGCCAGGATCTCCGGACGATCGAAGACCATCTGGAGCGACGACGAACAATCTTAACCGAACAGGCGGAAGCCCTCTCACAAAAGACGTTTGTCGCCCTTTGGGTCGCCGTCGCCGGAGTCCTTGTTTTGGGCTGGACAAGCTCGCGCATGCTGGCACGTTCTCTCAGCGAACCGATCATGCGGCTGCAGGCGGCCACCGCGACTTTTGGAGAGGAGATGCACTCCAGTCAGGCTGCCGAGGTACTGACGCCAAGTCTTACGTCCCGAGATGAACTTGGGCAGCTGGCAGAGGCCTATCTGAACATGGCGCGGCGGATCGAAACGCATGTGTGCGAGCTGGAAACGCTGAACACGATCGGACAGGACATTAACACCATCGGACCTGATGGGTTGGACGGTGCGTTGCACAGGATCACGGATCGAGCGGTTGAATTGGTTCACGCGGATGTATGCCTTGTCTTGCTGCGCGATGAGCGTATGGGATGCTGGATTGTCGAGGCGGCTTCCGGAGAATGGAACGACCGCCTCAAGAAGTCAGTGATGTTATGGGAAGAGTTGCCGATCAGTGTGCAGGCGTTTGACACACAGAAAGTGGCAATCGGGGAAGGGTTCCACCAGGATGAGCGCCCGCAGGTGGTGCGGCGCAACCTCATCGGAGATAGTATGATCGCCATTCCACTGATGGCACAAGGTGTGCCCTTCGGTGTCCTTTCACTCCTAAGCAAGCAGCCGAGACCCATCGAGGCGTGGAATCAACGCCTAGCCAAGGGGCTTGCCCAGGAAGCGGCTTTGGCCATTTCGAATGTGCGGTTGTATGAAGCCTCGCAGCAAAAACAGCAGCGGTTATTGTCCCGGTTGCGCCAGTTGGAACATCTCGCCGAAACGCTGGCGCACGATCTTAAGGGGCCGGGTGCACGGATGGAGGAACTGGCGAAGCTGTTAGCACATAAATTCCCAGGGCAGATTGATGATCGCACAGCTCGATGGTTAGACCTGATTCAGGAGAATGGACGCGACATTGTCCGACGCGTCGAGGGAATTTTGTCGGTAGCCCGTGTGGGAGCCGGCCAAGGATCTGTTACGGCGGTGGACCCACGGATTGTCATCGATGACGTGCTCAAAGCACAGGCGGGGGAAATCGAACAATTGCACGCGACCGTTCACGTCGACTCCGGGTTTCCGCTGGTGGCCTGTCATGGCGCCTATCTGCGGCAAATATTCGACAACCTGATTTCGAATGCCTTGAAGTATGCGCGACCCGGTGAGTCTCCGTCCCTTACGATTTCGTCGCAAACCGGAAAACATATGGTGTGTTTTACGGTGCGTGATCAAGGCGTCGGCATTCCGGAAGACCAGCGCGCTCGTGTGTTCCAGCCGTTCGTCAGGTTGGAGCAAACGCCAGCGTCTGGGAGTGGCATTGGATTGGCGATCGTCCAGCGCATTGTGGAGCTGTATGGGGGACGTGTCTGGATTGAAGGGGCCGTCGGTGAGGGCTGTACCGTGAAGTTCACGATTCCTTGGCTAAATCAAGAGCCTGGCCCGGCAGCCTATGTGAGGCCCGAGGCCATGATTTCGGATCTAATTGATGTGCCACAAAATGATTTCATCTGAGGTGAACTGTGACCAATCCCGGAGTGCTGGACCTGAGCGCGATGAAGAAACGAGCCAAAGTGCAGTTTACGATCTTGATCGTAGAAGATAATCCGACCGATGTGGAGTTGATGCTGCATGCGCTGGAAGAAGCAGACTTAAAACCGCTCGGGGGTGAGTTTGAGATGGAAGTTCGGGCCACGGCGGAAGGCGCGTTGGCGCTGCTCAAGGAGCGCCCGGTCGATCTGGTTTTGACCGATATGATGCTGCCCGCCATGGATGGCCTGGATTTAGTGAGCCGGATTCAAACCATTGATCCGAATCTGCCCGTGCTGGTTGTAACTCGCATGAATGCGGTGTCGATGGCGGTTGATGCCATGCGCCGCGGGGCCTTCGACTATGTCCTAAAGCCGGTCAATGCCAAAGATTTAGGTATGCGGCTTCATCGGGCGATTAGGATTTCAGAAATATTAAGGCGCCATGCGGTCTATGAGCAGCAGGACCGGCAGCAAGTCGAAGCCAATAGCCTGGTCGGTGTAAGCGCCTCCTTTGACCGCATCATGCAGCATATTCAAGAAGCCGCGCGTGTCCACTCTACAGTGCTGATCACTGGCGAAACAGGCACGGGGAAGGGCATGATCGCCAGGGCTATTCATCAACAGAGTCCGGAGCGAGATCGCCCATTCCAGGTGATCGATTGCACCACTGTGCCCGAGGGCATGATGGAAAGCGAGCTGTTCGGCCACGTGCGGGGCGCATTTACCGGCGCGATCGCGGACAAGCCAGGCTTGATCGAGTTGGCCAACGGAGGAAGCGTGTTTCTCGACGAAATCGGGGAGCTTCCTTTATTGCTTCAAGCAAAACTTCTGCGTGTGTTGGAGGATAACGAGGTGCGCCCAGTAGGGGGCACCCGCGTGCGCCGCGTTGATATGCGGTTTATCGCCGCCACGAATAAGGATTTGGAAGAGAGTGTGCGCGCAGGGACATTTCGGCGAGACCTCTACTATCGCCTGGCGGTTTTGTCGATTCCGGTTCCCCCGCTCTGCCACCGGCGCGAGGACATTCCTGTGATTGCCCGCCATCTCCTTTTGAGGCTTGGGCGGGAAATGGGCAGGTCGCATTACCATTTTGATGAGGCTGCGCTGGAGGTGCTCTCCTCGTATGCATGGCCGGGAAATGGCCGGGAGCTGCGCAATCTCGTGGAGCGCGTGGTGATGTTGGCCCCTACAGACACCATCACCGCGCAGGATGTGCGCGCATTGCTCCCTCGTGAGGCGGCTAAGGATTTGACGCCGCATGATCCGAATCTCTGCGCCTTGCCCTATGCGGAAGCGAAGGAGCGGGCTATTGAGGAGTTTACGACAACATATCTGCGCACAAAGCTCGCTCAATGTGATGGTGTGATTACCAAAGCCGCCGAGAGCAGCGGCATTCCTCGACAACATTTCTCGTTGCTCATGAAACGATTTCTTGGATCATCTGGATCCGAGGACATCTAGTTGATGTCTCCTCCTGGTAACCACCGCGTCCCTCGCCATTGTCTTGCCAATCGTACAGGCTCATCTTTCGCTACCATTCTGTAACGAGTCGGTTCTCATAAATCGACCACTGGTGAAAATACATAATATCCTGCCGGTCACCCCAGTAATGAATATCGACATATGCGTACGCAACCATTTGGAATTGAAGGACAATATTCATAATCAGTAGTAGAAGCATATGAACGTATTCGTTATTTGATAGTTCAAATATTTACTTAACGTACTCAGAATTTCTGAGTCGATCATTTTCATCACTTTATTCAGCACGTTAGAAGCGGCAATCGCCGTTCATCCAACCTAGCTCTTTTCTGGCAGCAACCTTGCTGTAGGACATCCCTGCGGGCAATGGCGCCTTGTGTGTTTTGAATGCGCCGAGCTCAATCATGGTGGAAGGGGGGTGGGATACCTGGTTTTACGAAAGAGTACACAGGGAGTTGTCATTTAGCAGGGAGGTTAATCACATGTTTTTGTCACGTCGGCAATTTTTGAAAGTCTCCGCGGGCACCGTGGCCGCAGTG
>DJMJ01000039.1 GCA_002435325.1 Nitrospira sp. UBA6493
CTTCTGATCGGCCAGCTTCTTGAATCGTTCAAAGGCGTGGTTGATCTCCTCCTCGGAGAGCTTGTAGCCCAAATCCTCCAACCGCTGGCGGAAGGCGTGACGGCCTGATAACTTGCCCATCACCATTTTGCTTTCGACCAGCCCGATCGTTTCCGGTCGCATGATCTCGTAGGTCGTCTTGTCCTTCAACAGCCCGTCCTGATGAATGCCGGACGTGTGGGCGAAGGCATTCGCTCCGACGATCGCCTTGTTCGGCTGCACCACCATGCCGGTAATCTTGCTGACCAGCCGGCTGCTCTTGGCGATCTCCTCGGTCCGGACTCCCGTATCGGCCTGATAGAAATCTTTCCTCGTCCTGAGCCCCATCACGATTTCCTCGAGAGACGTGTTCCCGGCCCGCTCGCCGATCCCGTTGATCGTGCATTCGACCTGTCCCGCGCCGTTCACCACCGCCGACAGGCTGTTGGCCACCGCCAGGCCAAGGTCGTTGTGGCAATGCACGGAAATCACCGCCTGCTTGGCGTTGGGGACCTTCTCGCAAATCCCCTTGATCAACTGGCCAAACTCCTGCGGAACCGCATAGCCCACGGTGTCCGGAATATTGATGGTTCCCGCTCCAGCCGCAATGACCGCTTCAATCACCTCGTAGAGGTAGGCCGGGTCGGACCGGCTGGCGTCCATCGGGGAAAATTCCACATCGCTAACGTAACTTCTCGCCCGCTGCACCATCTCGACCGCTCGCTTCTTCGCTTCCTCCCGCGTCATCCGAAACTGATGTTTCAAATGAATGTCCGACGTCGAGAGGAACGTATGGATCCGGACCTTCGGCGCCCCCTTGAGCGCTTCCCACGCACGGTCGATGTCTTCCGGACGCGCGCGGGCCAGGCTGCAAATCGTCGGCCCCTCCACTTCCTGCGCAATCCGCCGCACCGCTTCAAAATCGCCGGGCGAACTGTAGGCGAACCCGGCTTCGATAATATCGACGCCCAGACGTGCCAGCTGCTTCGCCACCATCACTTTTTCTTCCACATTCATGCTGGCGCCGGGCGATTGCTCGCCGTCGCGCAACGTCGTATCGAAAATCCTAATCATCCGTTCCATGGCGCTCTCCCTCTCTTCTCAGCGGACTCCAGAAACACAAAAGCCCTCATCCCGATCCTTGCGGATCAGGGACGAAGGCTTGACGCACTTCGTGGTACCACCCTGCTTCGGTCACAGATGACCGCCCGTCATCCATCACCCTTCATTGGCTCCTTACGGGAGCGACACGGAATCCATTACTCGTCTTCACGGATTCGGCTCAGAGGCGAGTTCTGCGACGCACAGGCCGGCTTGCACCACCCGCCGGCTCTCTCAGATCTATGCGGCCCGCATACTACTCCTTGTCATCGCCTTACGCTTTGGGTTCTATCACAGGCTGATCGGACTTGAGAAGGGGCTTCTTCCCCATCGCCCTGGCGACCAGCCAATACACTCGCTCTGTCGGCCCCATCAAGGCATAACCGGCAAAGACCACAAACAGCATGACCTCGGGCCACGCGGCAATCAGCATCAACGCAAGAATGCCCCACACCAGATAGGTGATCTGCTGATGCCCCTTGAACTTCATATCCTTAAAGCTCCGGTACTTCACCGTGCTGACCATCAGGAACGACAAGGCCAGCGTAACGATCAGCACCGGCACTGGCTTCACATCTGCTCCCATCCGGAGAACATGGTGATCAAGAATCACGAGGGAGGCCACGACTCCCGCAGCGGCAGGGATCGCCAGCCCCGTAAAATACTTGCTATCCGCCACCGCCACAGTGGAATTGAATCGTGCCAGCCGCACCGCACCCATCGCCACATAGGCAAACATCACGGCAACTCCGAACGTGCCCTGGCCGCTGAGTGCCCACGAATAAATCATGAGGCCAGGGGCCACGCCGAATGAGACCACGTCGGACAAGGAATCGTATTCCAGCCCGAAATGACTCGTGCTATTGGTCAGCCGGGCTGACTTTCCATCCAGCACATCAAAAATCATGGCCACCAAAATCGCAATCGATGCGGCCATATAGTCCGAGTTAAAGACCGACAGAATCGCATAGACACCACAGAACAGATTCCCCGTCGTAAACAAATTGGGAATCAGATGCATGGCCTGGCGCTTTCGCCCTTCCTTCGCAAACGCCTGTCGCAAGCCGTTTCCCTTCATTGCAGTTCCCCCACAATGGTTTCCCCGCCTTTGACGCGATCACCCACTGACACACGCATTTTCGTTCCCAGCGGAAGGAACGTGTCCATCCGTGATCCGAATCGGATCAATCCAAATCGCTCGCCTCGGGGCACTCGATCACCGGCCGCCACCCAGCACACGATCCGGCGGGCGATCAATCCGGCCACCTGCACGCACAACACCTTGGCACCCTTGTCGGTCAACATCATCAAGGCATTCTGTTCGTTCCGCAGAGTGGCCTCGGGCTTGCTGGCCACCAGAAACGCGCCTGGCTGATATTGCACCTGCTCAATGAGCCCCTCACAGGGCGTCCGATTCACATGCACATCGAACACGTTCAAGAAAATCGTCAGCCGGATGCTACGCTCCTTGAGATACCGGGGCTCGAATTCTTCCTCAATGGCGATGACTTTCCCATCGCCCGGCGCCACAACCACATTAGCACCCTGAGGAATAACCCGAGACGGGTTACGAAAAAACCAGGCTGTAAAGAGGGTGAATCCTCCGGCAATGACAGCCGGAACAATCCACCCCATCACGCCTGATAGCAGTGTAACCCCTCCCGTTATTCCAACGAAGGGAATTCCTTCTTTAACAATCGGGATACCGACAGCGCGATCTGCCACAGGATGAGGAGCCTCAGTTTTTCGACTTATCGACGAGCTGGTCCTTCTTAAGCCACGGCATCATCGCCCGTAGCTTGGCGCCCACCTCTTCGATGGGATGGGCCTCGCCTTTGGCCAGCAACGCATTGTAGACGGGACGATTGGCCTGGTTCTCCAGCACCCATTCTTTGGCGAACTGACCAGTCTGAATTTCGCCGAGGATCTTCTTCATTTCCTGCTTCGTCTGCTCGGTGACCACTCTCGGTCCACGCGTGATATCCCCGTACTTTGCCGTCGTGCTGATCGAGTACCGCATGTTGGCGATGCCGCCCTGATAGATCAAATCGACGATGAGCTTCACTTCATGCAAACACTCGAAATAGGCCATTTCCGGCGAATACCCGGCTTCCACCAGCGTTTCGAAGCCCGCCTGAATCAAAGACGTGAGTCCGCCGCAGAGCACCGCCTGTTCGCCGAACAAGTCCGTTTCCGTCTCTTCGCGGAAATTCGTTTCGATGATGCCCGCACGCCCACCACCGACCGCGCTCGCGTAGGCCAAGCCCACCTGCCGGGTCGTCCCACTGGGATCCTGATGAATCGCGAGCAAGCACGGCACCCCGCTCCCCTTGGTGTATTCGGAGCGGACGAGATGTCCAGGGCCCTTGGGCGCCACCATAAACACATTAATATTCGCCGGAGGAACGATTTGGCCAAAATGGATATTGAATCCATGGCCAAACGCGAGATACGAGCCCGCTTTCAAATTGGGCGCAATCTCCTGCCTATAAATCGCCGCCTGCATTTCATCCGGAGCCAGAATCATGATCACATCCGATGCCTTCACCGCATCGGCCACCGGCATGACTTTCAGCCCGCTTTGCTCCGCCTTCTTCCAGGACGCGCCCTCGCGCAACCCGATGACCACGTTCACTCCGCTCTCCTTCATGTTGAGGGCGTGCGCGTGACCCTGGCTGCCGTATCCGATCACGGCGACCTTTTTATTGCGAATCTGCTGAATGTCGGCATCTTTGTCGTAATAAATCTTCATCATGAACTCCTCAAAAACTCCCTGTTTCAGAATACATCCGTTTAGCTGAACGACTGATTATTCGCGCGCCACCTTCTTCGGTTGCACAACACTCGCCCGAATCGGCTCACGGGCAACCGCCACACGGCCGGTCCGAGTGAGCTCCTTGATGCCAAGCGGTTGCAACAAATTGATGATGGCTTCGATCTTTTTCGGATCGCCCGTCACTTCGATCGTGTAAGTAGCCGGGGTCGAATCAATGATGTTCGCCCTGAATATGTCCGCAATCCTAAGCGCCTCGGCTCGGTCTTCCGCCTTCGTATGCACCTTGATCAGCGCCGTCTCCCGCGAAACGAACTCGCTTTCATTCAGGTCGACCACCTTGATGACATCGATCAGCTTATTCAACTGCTTCACGATCTGTTCGATGATGCGGTCATCGCCGGACGTGACAATGATCATTTGCGACATTGATGGGTCCAGCGTCGGAGCGACCGACAGGCTCTCGATGTTAAATCCACGCCCGCTGAACAACCCCGCAACGCGGGACAGGACGCCAAATTTATTCTCAACTGTAACAGCGATGATGTGTTCCATTATGCGTTGCCTTACGCGGTCAAGACTGTATCTTTATCTTCCGGCGTCACCTTCCCAACGCCCGCCTGTTTTTGCTTCTTCTTCAACTCAGGCGGATCTTCCAGAATCATTTCATGATTACACCCGCCGGCCGGAATCATGGGATAGCAGTTTTCGAACCGATAGGTCGGCACATCCACGATCACAGGCTTATCGACCGCAATGGCTTCCTTCAGCACCCCATCGAGATCGCCCACCTTGCTGGCCCGTAACCCGACTGCGCCGTAGGCCTCAGCCAGCCTCACAAAGTCTGGCGTATTCTCGAGATCGCTGGAGGCATACCGTCCTTCGTAGAACAAGTCCTGCCACTGCCGCACCATCCCGTGAAAACGGTTATTCAAAACAATGATCTTCACCGGGAGCTTACTGACCACCGCGGTCGCCATCTCCTGCATGTTCATCTGAATGCTGCCGTCTCCGGCAATGCAGAGCACCAACCGGTCTCGATAGGCAGCCTGCGCCCCCATGGCAGCCGGGAAGCCAAAACCCATGGTCCCCAATCCGCCTGAGGTTAGCCAGCGATTCGGCTTGGCCAGCTTGAAATATTGCGCAGCCCACATTTGATGCTGGCCCACGTCAGTCGACACAATCGGGTCACGATCCTTTGTCAGCTCATAAAGTCGCTTGACCACATGCTGCGGCTTGATCGGTCCGTCGGCATCCTGCTGATAGGTCAAGGGATGATTGCGCTGCCACTCATGAATCTGATCCCACCAGGGCTTGCGCAATTCCTTTTGCTCGCCATTCACCGACGCGCGAAGGATCTGGTTCAGTTCACGCAGCACTGTCTTGCAATCACCGACGATCGGAATGTCGACGTGGATGTTCTTCCGAATCGAGGTCGGATCGATATCGACATGAATAATTTTGGCATGGGGGCAAAACTCGGCGACCTTCCCCGTCACCCGGTCATCAAACCGAGCCCCTATCGCGATCACGAGATCTGAGTAATGCATCGCCATGTTAGCCTGATAGGTGCCATGCATGCCGAGCATCCCCATCGAGAGCGGATGCTCGCCCGGGAAAATCCCCAGCCCCATCAAGGTCATATCTACAGGGATCTGAGTGAGCTCGGCCAGTTCAAGCAATTCCTGCGCAGCACCAGAAAACACCGCGCCGCCCCCCACATAGAGGATCGGCTTCTTGGCCTTCATGATGGCCTCGGCAGCCTGCTTGATCTGCCACTTATTGCCTTCATAGGTCGGGTTATAGCTGCGAATTGACACGGAGTTGGGATACACGAACTCCGCTTGGGCCATCGACACGTCCTTGGGAATATCGACCAGCACAGGGCCCGGCCGCCCGGTCGTGGCAATGTAGAACGCTTCCTTGATCGTCATCGCAAGATCGTTGACGTCTTTCACCAAGAAGTTGTACTTGGTGCAGGGACGGCTCAACCCGATATTGTCCGCTTCTTGAAACGCGTCATTGCCAATCAAACTCGTGGGGACCTGCCCGCTAAAGCAGACCAGCGGGACAGAATCCATATAGGCATCAGCCAGCGCCGTAATGACGTTCGTCATTCCAGGCCCAGACGTCACCAACGCCACACCGGCCTTTCCAGTCGCTTTGGCATACCCTTCAGCCATATGACCGGCACCCTGCTCGTGCCGCGTCAAAATCACTTCCAAATCCTTCTGCTGATGAAGCATGTCGAAAATCTTCAGCACGACGCCACCGGGAAGCGCGAAAATCGTTTTCACCCCTTCCCGCTTGAGACTCTCGATAAAGATCTCTGATCCGTTGAGCTTCATATCGTTATCCTCCCCCGGATGGCCGGAGTCTATTACTTGAGAAAATCGCCCCCACAGATAGGCCTAACAAAATCCCCAGTCTGCTTACGCAGAAAATTCTGAAATATCAATGGGAAAGATTGGAGATCCTAACATCAAGCCCAACGAGGGTCAAGAGCCATGGGCCAGGAAGCCCTCTGCTCCCAAAACCCATTCTGTTGCCATCGTCAACAAGGAGAGTCCAAAGCGGGAAAAGAAAAAGCGCGAGCAAGGAAGCCTATAAGCCGGATTCTGTCCTGCAAGAGCATTATGCCCTTTGCATAGGTGACCATTTCTCTGGGACCCGAGTTACCCCGAGCCTCAAGCGACCTACCCGAAGACCCCGGCCGGGCCAGCCGTTGTGCAGCCCCTTTCGAGTCCGCACGTGTCTTCCTATTTGGCCTTGCACCGGGCGACGCTTACCGTGCCAGTGATGTCACCATCCCTGCGGTGGGCTCTTACCCCGCCATTTCACCCTTACCTGAGCCGCGGCGACCAGATGGGATCCCGTCGCGTTGGCCATCGGCGGTTTGTTTTCTGTGGTGCTGGTGTCGGATTGCTCCGCCTGGGCGTTACCCAGCGCCCTGCCCTTGGAGTCCGGACTTTCCTCCCGATACCGAAGGTATCGAGCGATCACCCAGCCTCCTCACTCGCGCAGATATAGTATAGGGGAAATGCCTGAGAACTGACAAGGAACGGAACGGCTCCAGGCAAAATGGGACGATTATTCTCCTGCTGCGGCAAGAAGCTCGACGCCACCGGCCCAACAACGAGCAGGCATCTCGTGGATTGGGGCATGCTTTCTGACAAAACGACTCAGCCTCATCTGATCGTCCTGAGAGGACCGAATAAACTCCAGCCCCACAAGATTCCCCTCAGCACGCCGTACCACCGCCAGCAGGATGTTCAGGGGCGCCGATCGGTCAGGCAAAAACAGGCGCAACCGAATATAGTCCCCAATCTTCATCGCCTCAGAACTTTCCATGAGGCAGCCGGGAAGCGACACATCGATTACCCGACCTTCCCCTATCACTCCATTCCCGGCAAACACAACGCCGCAAGCGACCGGAATCCGCTCACTGTACCGCTGCTCCATAGCCCCCCCCTTGCTTCGGTGATGAGCTACTTTCTCATAACGCAGAGCCACCCGCCTATTCGTCAGAAGAGGAGCACGCTCACCTCTTACGTAGGGAAGATATCGGCAATCCTCCACGCCCGAGAATGCGGCAATCGAGGACATTGGACACCAATAGATATTTTATCGGCCCCCAATGGCAGGCAAATTCGAGGCAGGAACCGGTGGCCTCCCCTGGTACATCGCCAAGGCTTCAGGCATCCACTTTTTTAACTGCTGAATCCTGGTTTCGTGCCCAGGATGAGTCGACAAGAATTCCGCAGGCCCGCCGCCAGCTGATAATTGCTCCATGCGCTCCCAAAGATGAATGGACTCACGGGGATCGTACCCCGCATCAGCAGCGAGGAGCACCCCGATATAGTCCGCTTCTGATTCATGCGCCCGGCTAAATGGTAAGAGCACCCCCACCTGGGCTCCTGCGCCCAGCGCCGCCATCACCGCCTGGCTATACATGGGGTTACCGCCACTGGCGCCTAGCGCAGTTCCCGCTACCTGCAAAGCCGCATTCGTTAGCTGCCCCTGACTCATGCGCTCCGCCCCGTGTCGGGCCAGTGCATGCACAACTTCATGCCCGAGCACAGCAGCCAGTCCCGCCTCCGTTTTCGCCACAGGGGAAAGGCCCGTATAGACGGCAATTTTTCCACCGGGCAAAGCAAACGCATTCATGGTTTTGTCATCCTTAATCACCGTCACTTCCCACTGAAACTGCTGGGCCATGTCAGCATACTTCGACCGCTTGGCCGCCTCGATAATGCGAGCCGCCACCCGCTTGACCGGCTCGATCTCGCGCGGATCTTGCGACAGCCGCATTTTGGGATCGCTCTTGACCTGCTGATACGCCTGTGCTCCCATCGTCATTTCCTCTGCCACCGACGTCATCAGCAATTGATGGCGTCCGGTATAAGGATTCGTTTCACAGCCCACCAGGCTCAACGAAAAACACCAGACCGCACCAGCTAGCCACAGCCGTACCGTGCTTGTTTGATATCGCATATACATTCCCCCGTCACAACAACTCACAAATTGACCGGCACCTCATGCATTCGTTACATTACCGCGCCAGCACAAGCGTTTTCTACCGGGAGCTTAGAGTGGCCGCACCATCCGTTGAACGTATCGGCATCGACGAGTCAGGGAAAGGCGACTACTTTGGCCCCCTGGTCATCGCCGCAGTCTTTGTCGATGCCACAACCCAAGGCGAACTCGCCCTCATGCAGGTGCGGGACAGCAAGAAGATTTCCGACGGCCGCATTCTCGACATGGCGCCGGACATCAAAACCATTTGCCCGCATAGCATCGTTGCCATCGGCCCGCAGAAATACAATGAGCTGTATGCGAAGATTAAGAATTTGAATCGCTTGCTGGCCTGGGGCCATGCGCGGGCACTGGAAAATCTATTGGATCAAGTATCCTGCGGGCGGGCGATTGCCGATCAGTTTGGAGACGAGCGGCTCATCCTGAACGCCCTCCAAGAAAAGGGCCGAACAATCGTGCTGGAGCAACGACCCAAAGCCGAATCGGACATGGCCGTGGCTGCCGCCTCCATTCTCGCACGTGCAGAATTCTTGCTGCGCCTGAAGCGGCTGTCGGACGACGTCGGAACAACGCTGCCGAAAGGGGCATCACCAGCCGTGGAACTCGCCGCAAAGATGGTCATCAAGAGGCACGGGAAAGATCGCCTTGAGACCGTGGCGAAGCTGCACTTCAAGACCACACAGGCCGTCCTGGCGGGACTGGCCTAAACCGATTCGCCGACTTCCAGATCTTTTTTCTTGGCTTCGCTCAACGCTGAAGGAGACTCGACAGGAACTTCGCCTTCCCAGTAGAGCATCCGGCGACAGTAGGGGCACACATGGAGATCATCAGAGCGTTTGACCTGGGCGATGAGCTGAGGCGGGATTTGCAAGCGGCACCCGGCACACATGCCATCGCGCACTGCGGCCAGCGCTTGCTCCTTCTTGGCCGTTTTGATCTGGTTATACCGGGCGAGCAAGTTCTTATCGATCAACACCGCCGCCTCGGCCTGCTGGGCTTCGAGCTTGGCTAACTCTTTTGCCAACACCTGATCCTGCTGATCAAGCACTTTTTTCTCTTCGGTAAAGATTTTCCTGGCCGCATCAGCTTTTTCTTGAGCTTCTTTGACTGTCTGTTGTAATTGCTCGATCTTCTCCATCGAGAGGAGAATCTTTTCTTCAAACTCCCCCCGCTTCTTATTGGCCAATTCGATCTCGAACAGATGCGCTTGATATTCCTTGTTGGTTTTCAAGCTCGCGGCATGCGACTTCATCTTCTCCGTCTGTGCTTCATGTGCTTCCAGATCTTTTTCATGCCCGCGGCGCTCTTTGATGAGAAGATCGACCGCCGCTTGCGTCTCGCTGAGCAGCTGGGTCTGTTCACGGAGCGGCGCTTCGGCCACATTGAGGCGTTCAGGGATTTTTCGACGCTGATCTTTGATCTCCATGATACGGAGATCGAGCTTTTGCAGGGCGACAAGGGGGACGAGTTTCTGGCTCAACGGACTCCTTTATACTGCATGCAGGCGATCACGGCCCGCCATGCGCAAGAATCTTTCCCATGTGGTGGGCCCACTAGGACTTGAACCTAGGACCAGCTGATTATGAGTCAGCCGCTCTAACCACCTGAGCTATGGGCCCCATCAGGTGTACCCAGAACATCCACACGGCCCGTACGGAGCCGGCAAGTATTCGATTCTAGGCCGCCCTCCACCCGGAGTCAAATTTGACGGAGCAACCCGCCTATTACAGCGTTTCGACGAAGCTGCGCAGCTTCTTGCTCCGGCTCGGATGACGCAGCTTCCGCAACGCCTTCGCCTCAATTTGCCGAATGCGTTCGCGGGTCACCTCGAAGTCCTGGCCGACTTCTTCCAGCGTATGGTCCGTCGCTTCGCCGATGCCGAACCGCTTCCGCAGGACTTTTTCTTCGCGCGGCGTCAACGTTTCCAGTGCGCTGTTGATCTGACGTTGCAGATCGTACCGAATCGCAGCTTCCAGCGGGGAGACCGCCTTCTTGTCTTCGATAAAATCGCCCAAATGGCTGTCTTCTTCCTCGCCGATCGGGGTCTCAAGGGATATCGGCTCACGGGCGATCTTGAGAATCTTCCGGACCTTGTCGAGCGGCAGATCCATCCGCTCGGCAATTTCCTCCGGCAGTGGCTCCCGCCCGAGCTTCTGCACCAGATGGCGGGACGTCCGAATCAATTTATTGATCGTCTCGATCATATGCACCGGAATGCGGATCGTGCGCGCCTGATCCGCGATGGCCCTCGTGATCGCCTGGCGAATCCACCAGGTCGCATAGGTGCTGAACTTGTACCCACGCTTGTACTCGAACTTGTCGACCGCCTTCATCAGGCCGATATTGCCTTCCTGAATGAGGTCGAGGAACTGCAACCCGCGGTTGGTGTACTTCTTGGCGATGCTCACCACCAGCCGTAGATTGGCTTCGACGAGCTCCGCTTTCCCACGCTTGACCTTTTCTTCCGCCACGTCGAGATGCTTGACCGCGTCCTTGATCTCGTCAGCCGCAACCAGCGCCTCTTCGGTTTCCAGCTGGCGGATACGCGCCTTCGCCGCCTGATAGACTTTCTTGATATCGTTTAAGGTATCCTCCGAGACCCCGGCCCGCCGCTTGACCGCCAGAAAATCGGGCCTGGTCCGGCACATTTTCTTCAGCAATTCGGCGCCGGCTTCTCCACCGACTCCGATGCGCCGCTGACAGCTCGCCACTTCGCGCTCGGCCATGCGGAACTGCACCGCCAGATCGCGCACACGCTGCACCATGCGATCTTTCAAGACCCCGTGGAGATTGACGGACTCGATCTTGTCCACCACCTGCTGGCGCGCCACATCAAACTGCTTTTTGAACTGTTTCTGTTTGACGGGATCACTGCCGATCGTCTTGCCCTTCTCGGCCAAGGCCTTCAACGCCAGCGACACTTTGCGCACGGCATTCAACGCGTCCAGCGTCTTGACCCGAAGTTCCTCATAGTCCCGCTCTACCGGCTGCTCTTCGTCGAAATCTTCTTCCGTTTCCTGCACCGGCACGATTTCGCGGACATCGATCTTGGCATCCTTCAACTGATCCCGCAGGGCCAGGACGAACTCGATCGTCATCGGCATGCCATAAATGACCGAGGCAATGTCCTTCTTCCCTTCTTCGATGCGCTTGGCGATCTCGATTTCCCCTTCGCGGCTCAACAGCGCGACACTGCCCATTTCTTTCAAATAGAGCCGCACCGGGTCGTCCGTCCGGCTGAGCGCGCCCGGCGTGAGGTCGATGGGTTTTTCGTTCTCTTCATCGCTCTCCGCCTCGGCTTCTTCGCTTTCTTCGCCGGCATCCTCGCGCTCGGTCGTCTTCTGTGCCCGTTCGCCTTCCGGCGCATCCACAATTTCGATGTCCATTTCACCGAACATCGTCATGATGCTGCCGAACTGGTCGGACGAGACCACTTCCGCCGGCAGGGTGTTGTTTAGTTCGTCGTAAGTCAGAAAGCCCTTTTCTTTCCCGATCGAGATGAGCTTTTTGACCTCGCCGAGCAACTCTTGTTTCGGCATAGCTACTCCTTAACCAATGAAACTGTGCCGGCGACTGGCGTGCCGGCTTTCCGCATCCGCAACTCATTCACTTGAAGGTTGATCGATTGCACATCCTCCGACCGCCCTTCCCGCTCGGCCATCTTCAGCCGGGCAATCAGATCGCGCATAACCCCTTCCGCCCGTTTCCGATCCAACTGATCCAGACAATCCTTGATGTGGGCCGACACATCGTCGAAGTGTTCTTCGCGCAACGACAAGTCCGTCGCCAAGGCGCCGCAATCCGGGTCGTCCAGCACCGCGTCGAGCAGCGCACGGATGCCGATCCGGCCATCCGACCCCACATGCTTGAGGGCCAACTCCGCCAGTTTCCGGCAGGCAGGAACGGAAAATAATTCCGGCTTGAGCCGACGGACGTCGGCCGGCGCCAGCTTGCCATGCAAGAGCATGAACGAGAGATCCCGCTCCTCCGGCGCATACTTAAACACCGGTACCGCCTTTGGCGGAATCGCCGCAGCACTCACGCCTTTATTCTGCTTCGCCACCAGGGCCGGATAACGCTCGATCAACCGTTGCTGGCTGATGCCCAGCCGCTCGGCCACGACGCGAATCCGCTCTACCTGCTCGATGGGATGCTCGCTCTTTTGAAGGATCCGGAGAATTTCATCGACGCTCCGGATGCGCCCTTCCAACGATCCCGCCTCCGCCGCTTTTAAGCTATGTTCCAACGCGTAATCCAACAAACTTGGGGCGGTAGCTTCCAGCCGCGCAAACGCTTCCACCCCTGCTTTGCGAACATACGTGTCCGGATCGTCACCCGCCGGCAGCGTCACGACCTTCACGCCCAACCCGCTGTTCACAAACAGATCCAATCCCCGCAACGCCGCACGCACCCCTGCCGCATCCGGATCGAACAACAACACCACATTGGAGGCGAACCGCCGGAGGGCCTGAATATGCTCCGCGGTCAAGGCCGTGCCCAACGTCGCGACCGTATGCGCCATCCCGGCTTGATGGAGCGCGATTGCATCGAAATATCCTTCCACCACAATCACGGTCTTCGTACGGGCGATCGCCTCTCGCGCTTGATCGAATGCAAAGAGCGTCAGACCTTTTTTAAATAACGACGTTTCAGGAGAATTGAGATACTTAGGAGTCCCATCGCCGAGCGTGCGCCCGCCAAAGCCCACCACACGCTTGCGGAGATCCACGATGGGAAACATGACCCGTGACCGAAACCGGTCGTAGAATCCCGTCGCCCCGTTGCCGGCCTGATCCCGCGCGATCGTCAGGCCCGCCGCCGCCAAATCGCCTGACGTAAAGCCTTGCTGGGTGAGCGCCTTGATCAACCCTTCCCACTCGCCCAAGGCCAGACCGATCTTAAATTGCGTAATTGTCGCCGCTTCAATCCCGCGTTCAGCGAGGTAGCGTCGTGCTTCTTCGCCGGCCTTCGCCTCGTGCAAATTCTTGTGAAACCACGCCGACGCCGCCTGATTCACTTGCTCAATGCGGGCAAACTGCGCGGTCTGAGGATTGAATCCCGCCTGTTCCTGAACCTCGACCCCGACCTTCCGCCCAAGCTCGCGCACCACTTCCGGAAAGCTCGATCCGGTAATCCGGGTGAGAAAAGCAAAGACGTTGCCGCCTACCCCACAGCCAAAACAATGGAAAATCTGCTTCGACGGACTAACCGTAAAGGAGGGACTTTTCTCTTGATGAAACGGGCAGAGCCCCTTCAGGTTCTGTCCCGCCTTTGTAAGCGAGACATGGCGCCCGACTATATCGGCGATATCGGCACGATCCCGAATCTGGTTGATGATATCGTCAGAAATCAGGCCTCGGCCCACGAGAGTCGTCGCTCCTACACACCAGTCAGGCACGACCGGACGAGTCGGTTAACCAAAAGTCGGATAAATTGATCGATCAGGGTATCAGACGGCTGGAAAGTCTGTCAATTCTATGGAAGGGAAATCACCCCGGAGGCCAGGCCAGATGCCTGCCGCCAAGTATATGAAAATGCAGATGAAATATGGACTGCCCTCCATCACGACCGGTATTGACCACAATACGATAGCCTGACTCAGCCAACCCTTTGTCCGTCGCTACCTTTCGACAGGTCAATAGGAGCCGACCCAGCAGGACCAGATCCGCCTCACCGAGGTCCTGAACTGCCGCCACATGCCGTTTGGGAATCACGAGCGTATGTATCGGCGCCTGTGGAGTAATGTCGTCAAAGGCGAGCGTGTGTTCATCCTGATACACGAGCTTGGCTGGGATGCTTCCCTCCACGATCCGGCAAAACAGGCAGGTATTCACATCTCCTCCTTAGCTACTTCTCCGGCCTCAGGCCAGACTTCCCGAACCGCTTGGCAAGTTCCTCATAGATCGCATAAAGCGGTACATCGTGATAGCCCAATACCATCAACGTATGGAAGAACAAGTCGGCAACTTCATAGACGATCTCGTCCCGCTTGCCGCCCTTGGAGGCCAGGAGCACTTCCCCCGCCTCTTCCGCCACCTTCTTCAGGATCTTGTCTTGCCCCCCTTCAAACAACTTCGTTGTATAGGAGCCTGGCTGCGGCTGGGCCTTGCGCGCCTCAATCGTTCGCGCGATCGCCTCAAGAATCCCCCCCGCCGCGTCGCTGGTCTTTTCCGACTCGATCCATCCTTCCGGATCAATCGCGGTAAAGAAGCAGGCCCGCTCCCCCGTATGGCAAGTCGGCCCGAGCGGCTGCGCCTTCACCAGAATCGTGTCGCGATCGCAGTCGATGAACAGGCCCTTGACCTGCAGCTTATTGCCAGAGGTCTCGCCCTTCTCCCAGAGCTTCTTGCGGGACCGACTCCAAAAGTGAACGGATTTGGTGGCCAGCGTCTGACTGAGCGCCTCCTGATTCATATAGCCGACCATCAGCACAGTCCCATCGAGCCAGTCTTGCACCACGGCTGGAATCAACCCCTGCGCATCGAACGTGAACGTCGCTCCCGCATCCTGTTGTCCCATCGCCTCATGCGGCCTGCACGGCTTGATCCAGCCGAACGGGCACCCCTTTCTCTTTCAAGAATTGTTTGGCCTGCGGAATCGTATAGGTTCGGAAGTGAAAAATCGACGCCGCCAACACCGCATCGGCCTTGCCTGTGACAAACCCGTCATACAAATGTTCCAACGTGCCGACGCCGCCGGACGCAATCACCGGAACGGACACTCGCTCGGACACGGCGGCCGTCAGAGCCAAATCGTAGCCGGTCTGCTGACCATCCTGATCCATGCTCGTGAGCAAAATCTCTCCCGCGCCGAAACTTTCCATCCGTTTGGCCCACTCGATCGCATCGAGCCCGGTTGTTTTGCGGCCTCCGTGCGTAAAGACTTCCCAGTGACCCGGCCCACCAGCGCGCTTCGCGTCGATCGCCACGACTATGCATTGCGTGCCAAACCGCTGCGCCGCTTCCCGCACGAACTCAGGTCGCTGCACCGCTGCCGTGTTGATGCTGACCTTGTCGGCCCCCGCATTCAGCAAGGCGCGGATATCATCAAGCGTGCGCACTCCACCGCCGACGGTGAGAGGCATGAAGACCCGTGCCGCCGTCCGCTCGACCACATCGAGGATGGTTTTACGATTTTCGTGGGAAGCCGTAATGTCGAGAAAACAGAGTTCGTCCGCGCCTTCGCGATCGTAGGCCGTCGCGACTTCGACCGGATCGCCCGCATCGCGCAAATTGACAAAACTCACGCCCTTCACCACACGGCCGTCTTTCACATCGAGACAGGGAATGATGCGTTTCGTCAACATCGCTAACCAATCGCCTTAACCGCAATGGCATAGTCCAGCTTGCCGTCGTAGAGGGCCTTGCCGACGATAGCGCCTTCGATGCGCACACCCAGCGCCTTGACGGCTTGGAGATCTTCCACCCGTGAAATCCCGCCCGAGGCGATCACCGGAAATGATGAATGCTCAACAACCTCTCTCAGCGCCGGAATATTCGGTCCATCCAGCATCCCGTCCCTCGCAATATCGGTATAGATCACCGCGCCCAGGGCATAGCCGGACAGCTCTGTTAATAAATCGATCGCCTTCGTATCAGACACAGCGGTCCACCCCTTCACCGCCACCTTGCCATCACGCGCATCCAGCCCCAAGACGATCCGCTGCGGAAATTCACGACAGGCCTGTTCGAGAAAGGCCCGATCCGTGAGCGCCGCAGTCCCCAGCACCACACGCGAAACCCCGGCCGTGAGATACCGGCGAACCGTATCGATATTACGAATTCCTCCGCCCACTTGCACCTTCACACTGACAGTCGCGATCACCGATTGAATCTCGCGGAGATTGCGCGGCTCGCCGTCCACCGCGCCGTTGAGATCCACGACATGGATGACTCCCGCGCCCTGCTGTTGCCATTGCCGCGCCATTGCCGGCACGTCGGTGGAATAGACCGTCTCTGCCGCCATATCTCCCTGCCGAAGCCGAACACAGCGCCCGTCTTTCAAATCAATTGCTGGAATGACAATCATGAACGTCGTCCGCCCTTTCTCCGCTACTTCACCGGGGTTCCAAACGGAAATTCCTTCAGCACTTCCTCAACCCCGTACTGCGTCAATTCTTCAGCGGTGACGAAGGCCCACCGCTGGATAAATCCCAAGACATCCTCGGTCATCGGCCGCTGCCGTTCGTAATAGTTGCCGAGCCAGAGCACCTGCCCATCGGCTGCCACCACTTTGACTTCAAAGCCCACAGAGGCTGCGGGACTCGCACCCATTCGGCTGCCGACGCGTTCCTGATAGACCAGCACCCGTCCGATAAAGGCCGCATCCGCTTTCACTTTTTCCGCCAACTGCGCCGCCGCCATTTCAGGAGTCATCTTCGCAGCCTCTCCCGTCACAGAAGCGACCTTGGCCGTATCTCCCGGAGGCAGAACATGCAATCCCTCGCGTGACTGCAACCGCTTCCAGAACAGATGCGTGACCTTCTCCGCGGCATATCCAGGAACTGTCGTGGTCTGCCGCGATAGCACCTCTGCGCTCGGCGGGAGCGCGACCGAAATATCTGATCGTAGCACCCCCTCCGGTGTTGAAAGTTGCGACGCGCCTTGATCTCGTATTTGAGGCGTCGTAATGGACGTAAACGGAACCATTACAATGGTTCGGATTTGATAGCGAGAGAGTTCGTTCGACGATTTCGTCGTGACCTTCTCGCCGCTGCATCCAGCCAATAGAGCCAGCGTGGCACAGACACAGGCAACGACGGCGATAGGCTCAGCCAGACTCGGGACACGTCCTCTCTGAAGTCCAGCCCCCTTACTCCTCACTCTTCACCCCTTACGGTTTCCATGATCCAAAATTCTTGATCAGCCGCAATCCCACGGCTTGGCTTTTTTCCGGATGGAACTGACAGGCCACTACGTTGTCTCTCCAAATGCTCGAGACAAACGAAATACCGTAAGTCGTCGTTGTCGCGGCAATCTTTTTGTCCACCGGATCAACAAAATACGAATGAACGAAGTACCAATTCGATCCGGATGGAATCCCTGAAAACACCGGACAATTTCGCCGCACGTCCACCTGATTCCAACCCATATGCGGCACTTTCAGCGCGGGATCAGCAGAAAATCTCCGGACCCTGCCCGGAATAATGTCCAGCCCCTTGTGGGTGCCGAATTCCTCGCTTTCGGTGAAGAGCAGTTGGAGCCCCAAGCAAATCCCAAGAAAAGGCTTGCCCGATTGAACCGCCGTCCGAACGGAATCGATGAGATCATACTGCTCAAGATTCGTCATACAGTCGCCAAAGGCACCAACCCCGGGCAACACCACATGGCTGGCATCCTTGATCGCCGCCACATCGCGCGTGACCACCGCCTGATGCCCCACCGCCTCAAAGGCCTTGGAGACACTGCGGAGATTTCCCATGCCGTAATCAATAATTGCGATCATAGAATGTCGTCCATCCAAAGAAGCGTAACAATACCGTAACCGGCTCCGTCCTGCCACTCCCGTCTTGAGAACGCAAAAAGGGACAGGCACTGTGCGCCTGCCCCTTTCGAGTAATCCAGCCGCTGGGTTTCTGCGTCCTACAACAGCCCCTTCGTCGAAAGGACTTTTCCGGCCAGCCGCTCTTCCGGCATAGTGGCCTGATCAAGGGCCTTGGCCAGGCCTTTGAAAATGGCTTCCATGATGTGGTGCGGGTTGCGACCGTACATGAGATTCACATGCAGATTGAGCCCGCCGTGAGTCACAAAGGCCTGAAAGAAATCTTCGAACAGGCCAAGGTCGAACGATTTGATCTTCCGGTCCGGCAAGGCCACGTTGTACACGAGATAGGGCCGGCCGCTAAGATCGACGGTGATCTGCGCCAGCGTATCATCGAGCGGCGCCGAGGCGAATCCGAATCGCTTGATCCCCGCCTTCTCGCCCAACGCTTGATGCAGGGCCTTACCCATCACAATACCGACATCTTCCACCGTGTGGTGTTCGTCGATATCGATGTCGCCTTTGGCTTTAACGATCAGATCGAAAAATCCATGTTTCGCAAGCAACTCCAGCATGTGGTCGAAAAACCGGATGCCGGTGTCGATCTTACTCTGTCCGCTGCCGTCTAGCGTCCACTCGACAGTAATATCGGTTTCTTTCGTGGCACGGTGAATCGACGCCTGCCGCGAGGCCGCTCCGCGCTTCTTCATGAGAACCTGCTTTCAGCCGACTTGGCATGAGCATCGAACCCTTCGATGTGCGCGAGGCGCACGAGATGATCTTTCACCTTCCTCAACTCCTCTTTCGTATAATGCACGATATTGCTGGTCTTCACATAATCATTGACGGACAAGGCCGAGAAGAACCGCGCGGACCCGCCGGTGGGCAGCACATGGTTTGGCCCGGCAATGTAGTCGGCGACGGATGGCGGCGTATGCCGCCCCAGGAACAACGCCCCCGCGTGCCTGATTTTCTCCAGATAGTCGAAGGGATTGTCCACGGAAAGCGTCAGGTGTTCGGCGGCAATCTCATTGGCCGCGTCGATCGCTTCATCGAGTGTTGTCACAACAAACGCCACCGCGTGCCGCGCAATAGACTTGGCGGCAATCTTCTCCCGCTGGAGCCCCTTTAGCTGACTCCCGATCAGCTTGGACACCTCTTTCGCCAGGCGCTCGGAGGTCGTCACGAGAAAGACTTGCGCGTCTTCATCATGCTCGGCTTCACAGAGCAGATCGGCGGCCACATGATCGGGGTTCGCGTCATCATCGGCTACAACCAGCAATTCGCTTGGACCGGCGACCATGTCGATCCCCACCGTCCCGTAGAGCAGCCGCTTGGCAGTCGCCACATAGATATTGCCGGGCCCGACAACCTTATCAACCTTGGCTATCGTCTTCGTCCCATAAGCGAGCGCCGCAACGGCCTGCACACCCCCTACACGATAGATTTCGGTGACTCCCGCGATATCGGCCGCGACCAGCAAGTAGGGATTGATGCCTCCTTTTTGCGGCGGCGTCACCATCACGATCCGCTGCACGCCGGCCACCTTGGCGGGAATGGCACACATAAGAACAGACGAGGGATACACCGCTTTGCCACCCGGCACGTAGACGCCCACCGCATCGACCGGTGTCACGACCTGCCCCAGCGTCGCCGTATTATCCTGGTACATCCAGGTCTTGGTCCGCTGCCGCTCGTGGAACGAGGTCACCCGTTGCGCGGCAAACCGCAACGCATCGCCCTCGTCTTTTCTAATGTGGTGGTAGGCCTCTTTGATTTCTTCCGGTATAACCCGCAACATCTCCGGTTTCATGGCCACGCGATCGAACTGCTTCGTGTACCGGAGCACGGCGCGATCACCGCCACGCTGCACCGCCTGCAAAATCGTCCGGACGACTTTTTCCACCGCATGGCTTTGGGTACAGCCCCGTAGCGCGATTTTTTTGAGCGTGGGTGTAAAGGAGCGGTCTGCCTGAGTGAGAATCTTCATGCGCGGGCCTTCGCTTTCTTGGCTCGGCCGGCTGTGGCCGGACTGCCGTTCTTCGATGGCTGGGCCGTCTGTGACCCTGCGACCGCTTTCCGGAGCCGTCTGATCAGCTCCATCAACGGTTCGTGTTTCAGTTTCAAACTGGCCCGGTTCGCGATGAAGCGCGCGGTGGACTGGGCGATCACATCGACTTCGACGAGATCGTGGGCCTTCAATGTACTGCCGGTCTCGACGAGATCGACGATCCGGTCGGCCAGTCCGACCACCGGCGCCAGCTCGATCGACCCGTAGAGCTTGATGATTTCAACCGGGATCCCGCGCTGATTGAAAAACCGCTCGGTGATCCTGGGATATTTCGTCGCCACACGGACTTTTGACGACAGCCGGTCATGCGCCACTTCCGCACGAAGCGCGGCGACCGAGATTCTACATGCTCCAAAAAGTAAATCCAATGGTTCATAAACGTCGCTGTCCTGCTCCATCAAGACGTCTTTGCCGACCACCCCGGCATCGGCCCCCCCATATTCCACGTAGGTCGGGACATCGCTCGGACGCACGATCAGAAATGTCATCCCGATTTCAGGACAGGGGAACACCAGCCGCCGGCTCTCCCCGGCCAGCCCGGCGCGTTCATACCCGGCCCGACGAAACAGTTCCAGCGTCGGCTCAATCAACTTTCCTTTGGACAGTGCAATCGTCAGCATAGAATCCCCTACCGGACAGCCAGCGACCGTCACGCCTTTCGGCGTTCGATCACCGCCCCCACCGCCCGCAGTTTTTCTTCAATGCGTTCATAGCCTCGATCCAGATGATAGACCCGCTGCACGTCGGTCGTGCCCTCAGCCGCGAGCCCCGCCAGGATCAACCCGGCGCTGGCGCGCAGATCCGACGCCATCACCGGCGCTCCCGTCAGGGTGGGCCGGCCGGTCACGATCAAGCGGTTCCCTTCCACCCGAATATCCGCCCCCATCCGCCGCAACTCTTCCACATGCATAAAGCGGCTTTCAAACACCGTCTCCGTCACCACGCTCGTGCCCTCGGCTAAGGCCATGACCGCCACCATCTGCGCCTGCATGTCCGTCGGAAATCCGGGAAACGGCAACGTCCGGATATCGATGCCCTTCAGCCGCCCTGCCACCTTGATCCGAATCCAATCTGGCCCTACCTGGATCTCGGCGCCGGCTTCACGCAGCTTCATCAAGAGCGCTTCCAGATGGGCCGGCCGGCAGCGGGTGATCGTCACATCGCCTCTGGTAATGGCCCCGGCAACCAGATGAGTCCCCGCTTCGATCCGGTCGGGAATCACATCGTGCTCGCCGCCTTGCAGCTCCCGCACGCCTTCAATGGTCACCACATCGGTCCCGGCGCCGGTCACCTTGGCGCCTCGCCGGCAGAGGAACTCGGCCAGATCGTTAATTTCCGGCTCTTTCGCCGCGTTCTCGATGACCGTGGTTCCTTCAGCCAGGGACGCCGCCATCATCAAATTCTCCGTACCCGTCACCGTGGGGGTATCGCAATAGATCCGCGCCCCCTTCAGCCGCAAAGCCTTTGCGGTGATATACCCATGCTCGATGGAAATGTCAGCCCCTAATTTTGCCAGACCGGCCAAATGCAGGTTGACAGGGCGAGAGCCAATGGCGCACCCCCCCGGCAACGAGACCTTTGCTTCCCCCCACCGGGCCAACAACGGACCGAGCACCAGCACCGATGCCCGCATCGTTTTCACCAGATCATAGGGCGCTTCTGTGGAGTGAATCGCATCGGTCTTAATGGCCGCACGGTTGCCCTCATGGGACACCCTGGCGCCCAACATACCGAGCAACTTGCCCATCGTTAGGACATCGACCACGCGGGGGAGATTCGTAATGACGCATTCCCCGCCGCCTAAAATCGTCGAGGCGAGAATCGGTAGCGCCGAGTTCTTGGCTCCGCTGATCGGCACCTCCCCCTGCAATCGATTTCCGCCTGTAATGACTATGTGATCCATCGCCTCGCCGCCCTATCCCAGCTTCCGAGCCATCACCACGCGCTCAATGCCCGCCGCATCGTCAATCAGATCCACCGGCGCATAACCTCCGATGTCCTCCGCCAATTTATGCACTGCCGCCGCCTGCCCCTGTCCCATTTCCATCACGAGTAAACCCTGCGGCACTAAGAACGGCAGGGCATCCTGAAGCAATCGCCGATGAAACTCTGTGCCCAACGGGCCGCTCACCAACGCCAGGTGGGGCTCAAAGAGCCGCACTTCCGGCTGAAGTCCCGGCATGTCTCGCTCGGAGATATAGGGCGGATTCGACACGATGACATCAACCCGGCCTTCCAACCCGCACCCCGCCAGCGGCGCCAGCAGATCCCCGTGCATCCACTCAATGGCCTCAAGGACCCCATGCGTCGCCGCGTTGCGTTTCGCCACCTGCAAGGCATCGGCGGATCGGTCGATCGCCAGCACTTTCGCACCTCTGAGCGTGGCCGCCAGCGTCACCGCCAGACAGCCTGCGCCTGTCCCGACATCAACGAGAGTCGCCCTATGACCCGCACGATGCTGCCGCACCACCTCACGCACCAGCAACTCGGTCTCCGGCCGTGGGATCAAGACCGATGGATTGACGGCAAACTCCAACCCGCAGAACTCTTGTGAGCCGAGAATGTATTGCAGCGGTTCGCCGGCCACTCGCCTGGCGATCAACGACTCCGCCAGAGCCCAGATAGAATGAGGGACCAACTGGTCCGCCTGACTCACCAACTGGTGGCTTCGCACCTCCAGTGCATGCTCCAGGAGCCACGTCGCTTCCTGCGCCCCATGACATACCCCGGCTTGGAGCAAGGCCTGCCGAGCCCAGATGAGGAGCGCTCCTACGGTCTTCAGCTCTGGCATGACAAGCGCCGCCATCATTCCCTACGCGTTAGCTGTCGCGATCTGCTGTTCCTGGGCTTTCAACGCCTGGACGAATTCGTCCAGATCGCCCTCCATCACTAATTCAAGCTTATGCAACGTCATGCCGATCCGATGATCGGTTACGCGATTCTGCGGAAAGTTGTAGGTCCGAATTTTTTCGCTCCGCTCACCCGTCCCGACCTGCGACTTTCGGCTCTGGGCGATCTCCGCGTCATGCTTCTCGCGCTCCGCTTCCACGATTCGCGCACGCAACGTCCGCATGGCTTTCGTGCGATTCTTCAGTTGCGACCGCTCGTCCTGACAGCTCACCACCACCCCGGTGGGAATATGGGTGATGCGCACGGCGGATTTGGTCGTATTGACACTTTGCCCGCCGGCGCCGGATGAGCAGAACGTGTCGATCCGCAGATCGCCCGGATCGATCTTGACGTCGATTTCGTCCACTTCCGGCATGACCGCCACCGTAACCGTAGACGTGTGGATCCGGCCGGCGGCTTCCGTCACCGGCACGCGCTGCACCCGATGCACACCGGCTTCATATTTAAAGTGACTATAAGCCCCCTTGCCCTCAATCAAAGCGGTGATGTTCTTGTACCCGCCAATGCCCGTCTCTGACGCCTCAACCGTATCCACCTTGAACCCCTTCTGCTCGGCATATTTGACATAGAGGCGAAAGAGCTCTCCCGCAAATAAGGCCGCTTCATCGCCGCCGGTTCCGGCCCGAATTTCCAAGAGCAGGCTTTTGTCATCCCGGGGATCTTTCGGGATCAAGAATTCTTTCACCTGTTCTTCCAGCGCGCCCTGTTGCCGCTGCAGCTCGTCGGTTTCATCGGCAGCCATCTGATGCATCTCGCTGCCGGCCGAAGGATCAGCGAGAATGTGCGCCGCCTCGTCGAGCTGCCGCACATTGCCACGGTAGGTCTCAAACAGCTGGGCGACCGGTTCGAGGTCGATCCGCTCCTTGCTGAGCTTGTGCAGCAAGGACGGCTGAGTGGAGACAGAGGGATCCATGAGTTGATCGGTCAACTCTTGAAATCGCGAGGCCAAGGATTCCCACTTCTTGAGTAAGGCGGCTTCCATCGTGCTCATTCCTCAGACACGGCCTCTCTCAGGCCAAAAAGAAAAAGACCCTGCCTCGATGCGAAGCAGGGTCTCTTCATATGACACGTAGAGCGGCTACTTGTCCTTCTTCGCGTACTTCTTCTTGAACCGTTCGACACGTCCTTCGGTATCGACGATCTTTTGGGTGCCGGTGAAAAACGGATGGCAACCCGCACAGATGTCCACGCTGATATCCCCGATAGTCGTACGTGTCTTGAATGAGTTGCCACAGGCACAATGAACCGTGGCTTCCCGATACACTGGATGAATTCCCTTTTGCATAACCTGCGACTCCTTGGCCAACATTCGTCAGACTCCTGGCCCCACGCCAAGAGCGGTACACTCTAGCTGAACGGCGGGGGGAGAAACAAGCTCCCCTACCGGTTCATGGACTGCAAGAACTCCTGGTTGGTCTTGGTCCCGCCGATTTTATCCATTAAGAACTCCATGGCTTCCATGGTTCCAAGCGGGCTCAGCACCTTGCGCAAGATCCACATCTTGTTGAGCCGATCCTTATCGACCAGCAATTCCTCTTTGCGGGTCCCGGACTGGCTGATATCGATGGCCGGGAAGAGGCGCTTATCCGCCAGCCGGCGATCCAGATGCACTTCCATATTGCCGGTCCCTTTGAATTCTTCAAAGATCACGTCATCCATACGGCTGCCGGTATCCACCAGGGCGGTCGCCATGATGGTCAAGCTGCCCCCGTGTTCGATATTCCGGGCCGCACCGAAAAAGCGCTTCGGCCTCTGCAGCGCGTTGGAGTCCAAACCGCCGGAGAGCACTTTGCCGCTGGGCGGCGCAATGGTGTTATAGGCGCGCGCCAACCGCGTGATGCTGTCCAGAAGAATCACGACATCCTTCTTGTGCTCGACCAAGCGTTTGGCCTTTTCCAACACCATTTCGGCCACCTGCGCATGGCGCTGGGGCGGCTCATCGAACGTCGAGCTGATCACCTCCGCCTTGACCTGGCGCTGCCAGTCTGTGACTTCTTCGGGACGCTCATCGATTAACAGCACGATCAGCGTCACCTCCTTGTGATTCTTCAGAATCGCCCGGGCAATGGCCTGCAGCAGCATGGTTTTTCCGGTACGCGGGGCGGCGACGATCAATCCGCGCTGCCCTTTCCCGATCGGCGTCGTCAGATCCATGACGCGGGTGCAGTATTCTTCCCGGTCAAATTCCAGATTGAGCCGTTCTTCCGGATAGAGCGGGGTGAGGTTATCAAAGAGAATCTTGTCGCGGGCTACTTCGGGGTCTTCGTAATTGACCTTCTCGACCTTCAGCAAGGCAAAGTACCGCTCACTCTCCTTCGGCGGGCGGATCTGCCCGGAGACGATGTCGCCCGTGCGCAGATTGAACCGCCGGATCTGGGAGGGAGAAATATAAATGTCGTCGGGACCAGGAAGGTAGTTGGAGTCCGGTGCGCGCAAAAAGCCGAATCCATCCGGCAAGGTCTCGAGGACACCTTCTCCAAAAACCACGCCGTTTTTCTCTGTCTGGCCTTGCAGGATGGCAAAAATCAATTCCTGCTTGCGCAGATTGGCCGCGCCCTCAATCTTCAGCTCGCGGGCTACATCGTTGAGATCGGCGATGGATTTCTGCTTTAACTCCGACAGATACATAACCTCGCCCTTAGTCGCTTGCATAGATCTCCTATCGAGCCTTCGGCTCTGTTGTCATGAGGGACGACTCACGAAATTGATTGACCATTCAAAACAGATATTTAGTGTGTGGTTGAGTCCGCGATGGTTCGCCGGGAAGGACGACCCGTACAGAGTGTAGATTATTCGTTATAGAAGATTCAGGATATAATCTCCGAAGCCACTGACGAGCCGATGACGATTAATACATCCTGTTGGCTTTAGCCTTAATGCCCTAGATGTTCGCAAATCGTGTGATTTCGCCTTGAGACAGGTTCCGAGAATTGAGTTGTTTAGTGGAGAGCGCCCGCACAAATTGGAATGCTATAGTCAATGATACCCATGGCCTCTTCGGTTGTCAACTGAGATTCCAATATTTTTCACACATCACCTTCCGGGTAGCCAAACGCCTGTCGTCCCATTGAACCAAGAATTCCACTGTGATAAACAGCCCGAAGGAGCAGCACATGGCACACGATCGAGATGATGAAAATCCGGAGCGTGTTTTCACGCTATTCGAGGCTAACGAGTTGATCCCTCAACTTCAATCCCATTTGGCCACCGTTCAGCGTCGGAAAGCCGTCCTGATGGAGACCCGTGACGAAGTTCGGAAAGCCTCCGAGCAAGCCGACCATGGGGGCGGAACACCCGTCGGTGCACACTATGTTCGCAGCCTGCAAGAAATCAGCGCCAACCTTCACGCCATTCATGAGCTCGGCGTGCATGTCAAAGACATCGATATGGGCTTGTGTGACTTTCCGCATCTCCGCGAAGGGCGAATCGTCTATCTCTGTTGGAAGCTCGGCGAAAAAGAGATCCGCTGGTGGCATGAAGTCACGACCGGCTATAGTGACCGCTGCCCTCTCGAAGATCCGGCCTAACCACCGGCGAATCTACCACCAAACCCTCATAAAGAGCGCCCATGAAATTCGTTATTCTCGGATACGACGGCCCCGAAGGGGAAGCGAAGCGCAAACTTCACCGACCGGCCCATCTGGCAAACCTCGAGCCGTTGGCCCAGCAGGGCCGCGTCATTTTAGCCGGGCCGCTGACGGACAAAACCGGCAGCTTGCTGGTTCTAGAGTTCGAGACTCAAGCCGAAGCCGAACAATTCGCCCAACAAGACCCATATACGGTCCACGGGGTATTCGATCGCGTCGAGATTCACCCGTTCATGCAAGTCTTGCCGAAATAGCACCTAATAGGGACTGTCCTTCCCTGAACTTAGAGCGAACACTGGTTTGACAAGGAAAAAGTTCCTTACCTATAATGCCCCTCCTTGTTGGCCTCTGAAGGTCTTTCCTCTTGAAAAGATTGTTAGTTCAAAAGGCCTACCCCCATCAGCCCTGATAGCCCTAAATCGCTCATGGGTGGGCCTTCTGTGAGGTTGCAGAAGAGAGAGAAAAAAGCATAGAGTATCGTAGGGTCAAATTTTAGAACACTCTTCATTCTTAGGTCATTCACCCTTTTGCCGGAGAGTAGGTCGTAATGAGTCAATATCGCGTGCTGCCAGGACCTGAACACTTCCTCCCGCCCGCCGCAGCCAGCATGGGAATCCAGCTGCCGAACCCGGGGGAAGCGCACATTAACGGCGTGATCGTATCGGAAGACAAGGCCTACGAGGAAGCTGCCAAGCAATTCCTGATGGCCAAAGTCCCGACGATTTTCCCAGGCCCGCTCGTGCTGTGGGCGTGGAACGAAAAAGCCGCCAAGAAAGCCACGGCGGTCCGCCATCTCTATAACACGCTGAAAGAATGCGTCCAGCCAGGGCAAACGCCCATGCTGATTCCGATGCCCGATTACCGGCCGAAGTATCCCAAGATCAACCCCGAAGTCGAAATCAATCCCAACCATCCGAATCTGACCATCTGGCACAATAAAATCGATTGCTGCATGTTCATCGGCGTGCATTGCCACCAAGCCAACCTGTCCTTGAAGATCATTCGCGGCGGCACTTCCTGCTATACGATTGCAATGTGCGCCCAAGCCGGCCATGAAGACGCGATGTTGTCCTTCCGGGATGCCTCCGTCGAGAAGATCATGAAACTGGCCGAATGGGTGAAGAAGTTGAAGGGAACCGTCCAACCACGGCTGACGTCAGCCAAGAGCGGGGCTTCAAACTAGTCGTTTGAAATCCTCGAAAGCCTGAAAGGAGGCTGGGTCCATGGCAGATATACACTCAGTCATTGGCACGAAGAATAAAAAGGGCCAAACCTATACCGATACCTGGAAGATGATGAACGAGGCACCGCGTACGCCGTCGTTCTATACAGGCAGCGAAGTCATCAAGGAAGCCGTCCGGCGGGCCAGTTGCGACGTCATGATTGCCTATCCGATTACCCCGCAGAGCGAAGCCGCGGCCCTGATCGGTGAATTGTTTGCGGAAGGCTACATCGGCGACTACTTCCGGGGCGAAAGCGAATTTGCCGTCATGTCGCAATGTGCCGGTGCCGCGTTCGGCGGAGCCCGTGTGTTTACGACGACCGCAGGCCCGGGAACGATGCGCGCCATGGAAAACTTCCCCATGTGGTCGGGCGCGCGGCTCCCGATTCAGATGATCGTGACCTGCCGCGGCATTAACTCGCCGTTGTCGATTCAGCCGGACACGCTCGAAATCGCCTACCTGCTGAACACCGGCATGCTGGTATGGCATGCGGAAACGGCGCAAGACTTCTTCGATTGGATCCTCAAAGGCTATATGGTGTCGGAAGAGCCCGATGTGCACCTCCCGTTGGCGCTCTGCTGCGACGGATTCTTTGTCACGCACACCAAGGACGTGGTCAATCTCACTCCGGCAGACATGTGCTTGCCCCCATACGATCCCTACCGTTCCCCGGTGCCTTGTATGGACATGGAGTGCCCGCCGGTCCGGATGATGCGCGATCCGTTCGTCATGAAGAGCAACTACATCAGCTACGCCACGCATGCATCCTGGCAGCAGGAAGTGTGGGCGGCGGTCGAGCGGTCCCGCAAACATTCCATTCATTGGCTCAACGGACTGATCGACACAGAAAACACGGATGCGGATATCATGATCGTGGCCTCCGGAACCGCAGTCTCGCAAGGCCGTGAAGCGATTCGCCTCCTCGAAGACGAAGGCGTCCGTTGCGGGTTGGTCAAGGTGAAAACCTTACGCCCCTGGCCGGAAGAAGAAATCCGCGAAGCGACGAAGAACGCCAAGCACATTTTCGTGCCGGAATTCAACGTCACGGGTTGGTTAGCCAAAGAGATCAAGGCGACGATTCCTAATCATGAGCGTGTGCACGCCGGCCCGCATGTGTGCGGAGGCATGACCATGCCGCCAGAAATCATCGTCAATGAGATCAAAACTACCTTGGGACTGAAGAAGTCCTTTGTGATGGCTGGACGCGGAAGCTGATCAATAAACATCCATAACCAGTTCGCCACGTGCTCGCGAACCGGAGGAGGCATACATGAGCAAAGAAAAAATCAAGATTTCTGAAGCCCTCTACGATATCATGCCGTCGGACTATCAAGACTTGGTCAAGAGCGCAACCTACGGCAAAGAAGACCGGGGATGGAAGGACATCGGGAGCAGCAAGGAATTGATCGAGCAGCACTCGCTCTGTGCCGGCTGCCCAGAGTCCATGGCCTTCCGCTACATCCTGGCCTCACTTCCGAACCCCGAAGACACCGTCATGGTCGGTTCGACGGGGTGCACCAGCCTCGTGTTCCCCATGGTGGCCGTGCATAACATTCACTCCCTGTTCGGCAATCAGAACGCCATCGCCTCAGGCTTGAAGCGGGCCCTGAGCGTGCGTTTCCCTGGCCGGACCAAAGACGTGGTCGTCCTCGCCGGTGACGGCGCGACTGTCGATATCGGCCTCGATATGACCCTCCAGGCCTGGTTCCGCCAGGAAAAGTTCACCACCATTTGCTTCGATAACGAACTCTACGCCAACACCGGCGGCCAGGAAAGCGGTCTGATGCAGAAGGGCTTCGTCGCAAAGATGGCCCCGGTCGGAAAACTCTTCGATAAGGTTCGGCTGCCTGAAATCGCCCGTGAATCCGGTTGTCACTATGTCGTGAATTGCACGGTCAGCAAACCGTCCCTCATTGAGAAAGTTATCCGCAACGCCGTGCATATCGCACGCGAAATCGGCCCGACTTATCTCCAGTTGTACACGCCCTGCATCCTTGAAATCGGCAAGAACAGCATGGAAGGCCTCCAGGAGATGCGTGATTCTGAAAAGCCGACCGAGCGGTTTGCCTACAAGGAATATGTCAGCGAACCGGCGAAGCAATTGCTGGCCGAGCTGGCCGCAAAGGACAAGGAAAAGAAAGCCGCTGCCAAGCAATTGGCCTCACAGGAAGCCTAGTTCGAATCTTGAGGAGACGATCATGATTAAGAAGAGACTGAATATCCGGCTGTCAGGGCTCGGCGGGCAGGGCGCCGTGACCGCTGCCCATGTCCTGGCGATGGCGGCCAACCGCGACGGTAAGTTTTCAATTTCCAATCCATTTTTCGGCGCAGAAAAGCGCATGGCCCCGGCCGAGAGCTATTGCCGGATCGGCATCGAGCGGATCTACGATCGCGGCGAGCTGGTGTTCCCCGATGTGATTCAAGTATTTCACCCCCAGGTCATCACCATGGGAAAAAGCTACACCATGCCGTTCTATTCCGGCATCAAGGAAGGCGGCGTCGTCATCATCAACTCCGACCAGCCTCTGTTGTCGGAAGAAGACGTGCAACGCCTGAAAGACTTGAACGTCGCGCTATTTTACATCCCCGCTACCGAGCTGGCGATCGAAGTCGCCGGCACCGAATTGTCCACAAATATGGCGATGATTGGCGCCGTAGCCGGCATCACCAAGTGCGTCTCGATGGAAGCCCTGGATGGTGCCTTGCAGGAGCGATTCGGCAAGAAATTCGTCGCCTCAGGAGGAACCGCCTCCCTCGACGAAGCCATCAAGAAGAAGTTCGCCAAGAAGGAAATGCTGCTCGCGAAAAATCTGGCAACCGTCAAGCGGGGCTATGAAATTGCCAGTGAGTGGGCCGAAAAGAACAAGGTCGAGCTGCGAGTCGGCAATCCCGCCGTCGCCGCGTAAGTCGAGCTAGAGAAGGAACCCCCTCGCATGTATAACGTAGCGCAAGTCATTGACGAGAAATGCGTGGCAAAAAAGGGCTGTCGCCTCTGCATCATGTATTGCCCGGAGGCCAACTGCCTGGATCTCAATTCAGCCAAGATGATTGCAGAAGTGAACATCGATCGTTGCAAAGGCTGCGAACTCTGCGTAGTCGTCTGCAACGCCGCGAAGCACATGGCCATCGAGATGCAAGCTGTCAGCTCCACGGGAGAGCTCATTAAGCACCACAAGGCCGAATCTGCCGCGCTGGGTCAAGCCTACCAAGGCTAGCCAGACGGGACGTTTCATGAGCCCCATAGCGTGACCCGCTATGGGGCTTTTTATTCAGGCACATGGAGGGCCCTCATGGAACGTGAAGACAATGTCATCGACGAACTCCTCGGCGAGATCAGCCGGCTCATTCAGGCCTATCCCAAGGCATTGGAACAACGGGCAGCCCTCATCCATGCCAGCGGGAAAGATCCGGAACTGGCGGAGAAGCTGGTTAAAGCCGCCGACACCATGAGAGATAGTGGAAACCTCTACTTCACATGGGCCAGGCACTATGCCGCCGTGGCTGAAGGCAACACGGATGCCTTATCGGATGAAGATGAAACCGAGGATTTCGACGTATAGCCGGGAAAGCCGAACACGCGTAGCAGTCGAAAAAAAACTCCACTCCGCTAAAAACTTTTGCTAGAATACGCCTCCCGTCGAACATACGACGTTCCCCGGTAGCTCAGTTGGTAGAGCAGCCGGCTGTTAACCGGCTGGTCGCAGGTTCGAGTCCTGCCCGGGGAGCCAACATAAAGAAAGAGGGCTGGTGGCAGAGAGGCCATCAGCCCTCTTTTATTTTGCGCCGCCGTTTTTCGCCTGCTAGGCCGCGAGAGTAGACGGCCGCTGATTGGCGGCCCGCGCCGCGACTCCGCTCTTCAGCACGATCTCACAGATATGGTCCAGCCGTTCAATGTGCTCATAGGCTGCCCAGGGATCTGTCGCAACGGCACAAACCCCATGATTCGCTTGGCCGACAATATCAAATTCCAGCGTTCCATCCTTCCGCAACCCCAAACATTCTGCCGTCACGTCGGCAAGATCGCGCGATAATGCAGGCAACGCAGGAACTGTCGGCCCCACACGGGTATACCGGGAGATATCCGGAAACTCCGCACACACGGCCGGCAAATCCACCCCCGCATAGACCGCCGCGACAATATGCGTAGCATGCACATGCACAACCGTCCTCGTTTTGTTGCTATCACGCTGAAGATTCCAATGCATCCACAGCTCACCGGACGGTTGCTGCCCGTCCCGGACTCTCGGGATGTCATGACCGATCACCGTGTCCTTGATAATCTCCAGGCGCACCACATGCTCGGGATGAACGATCGTCTTCCGCCAACCTGACGGAGTAATATAGAGATACTTGCTTGCCCGCACGCTTGCGCATGCTGATATTGCCGTCTCTGGTTGTAATCCAGCCTCGTTCATACACCCGCCGCATCACATCGCCGATTGCCGTTAACATAAGCCCTCCTTCGGTCAATTCCGCAGTTTCGTTATCGGCGGGGATCTCCCTCCCCTTTAGATCAGACATCGACTACAGAACTAGCCCGCACATTCCTAGTACGCATCCGCCTAGATTTTCTTTATGATAGAACCACCTATGCAAATGCCCCCTCCCTTTCACCCGCCATTTCTGCTTCGTAATGCCCACCTCATGACTGTCATCCCCCGCTATTGGCCGAGAGCCGACTCCCTGAAAAACATGCCACACGCATCACGCCTGTTCACCGTAGAGCCAGGCACACAACTCCTGGGCCTCTGTCATTGGCAAGACTCTCGTGAGACCGCTCCAACCGTCATCCTCGTGCATGGACTCGAAGGATGCGCGGAATCGCGCTACATGCGTGGGATTGCGGAAAAGGCCTACCGCGCCGGATTTAATGTGCTCCGGATGAACCAGCGGAACTGCGGAGGCACGGAACACCTGACGCCGACACTGTATAACAGCGGCCTCAGCCAGGATTACCGAGCCATCGTGCATGAGCTCGCAACCGTTGACCGCCTCACCAGCATCTGGCTTGTGGGCTACTCGATGGGGGGCAATCTGGTGCTGAAAGCAGCTGGAGAGCTGGGAGGAATGGAACCGGCGTTAGCTGGCGTCGCGGCGGTCTGTCCCAATATCGATCCCGCCCAGTGCGTGACAGAATTGGAGCGACCGCGGAATTGGGTCTATCATCAGCACTTCCTCCCGCGCCTGAAAGCCCGCATGAGACGAAAGGCCACCTTCTTTCCAGGGAAATGGGACTTGGCGCGGCTGAACTCTATCCGAACCATGAGCCAATTTGACGATTACTACACCGCCCCCGATGGCGGCTATCGGGATGCCGCCGACTATTATGACCGCGCGGGCTCACATCATGTGCTGCACCAGATTTCCGTCCCCACACTGATCATCACGGCGCAAGATGATCCCTTTATCCCCTACTCCATGTTTACCCAGCCGGGGATCAGGGACAACAGAGCCATCACTCTGCTCACTCCGCGCTATGGCGGCCATTGTGGGTTCTTCCACAGGGGCCAAAATGGAGAAGATTCCTACTGGGCGGAAAATCGGATTGTGGAATTTCTTGCAGAAAAGACCACGAGCAGAAGCGCTTAATTTATACGGCCTTGTTCAGACGACGCGGCACCATCGCAGCCACCAACGGCGCACACTTTTTGACCCAGGTCGTAATAATCCAGGCCACATCCGTCACAATGCCGATAATAAAGACCCAATTATAAATCCCCCTGGCAGGTTTGCTCAGATACGGCCCGCAGAGCAAGAGAAGGACCCCGTAGGATAGCACCACCATCGCCAGGACCGTGACTGGCTGAATCAGGGCACGATACGGAGCCAGCCACTTCCAGTTATCCGGTGGATCTCCCGACAGCTGACGAGCCCCAAACCCGGCGATGACCAGCGCCCCGCTATAACCAAGAAACTGCACGATATCTGATGCATGCACCTTCCCCACAGCCGTCTCGCGAAACAGCGGCACTTGCCCGAGAATCGCGGCAAATAGAAAAGAAAGCCCCATCGCCACCCCATACTCCAAAATCCACTGACGCGCCTTCATCATGAACCTCCTACGAAGCCATCTAACAATTATATCCTCATAAGCATAGCATGCAGAGAATTAACCAATAGATTCTATAACTTGCAATGACTATCCGGACCGATCATTAACAGGGATTACAGGGACTGAAGATGGGAGCGCACGTCCTGCGCATAGGTTTTGAATGGATCCGGCATCGGGAACGGCGTCCGGCCACGGACCTGAAAGATCGACCAATTAATCACATAGGCTGGAAAGTACCGTTCGTCTTGAACGGACGAACCCGGTTCAGCGATCGGAGCATCCGCGAGCAGATGCCGAACCAGCTCACCACGGCCAAAAGCTCTGGTGTTGCGGGGGGGATGCTCCATCGCCAGCGTGATGGCCTTGTCCGTTGTCATGCGGTGCACACGGCCTTCTTCAAGCAACCCGAAGTAGAGCCCGCGGTCGGCTCGAAGATTATGGTATTCGAGGTCCAGACTCTTCAGCGTCGGGTCGTGCCACTCCAACTGCTCCGCCTCACGGAATGATTCAAGCAACCAGAGCTTCGACGCCCAATCCACACGGCCCACCAGCTTGGTATAGTCTCCACGCAAGTCTGTCAGCACGGCTTCCCATTGAGCCAACACCCAGTCGGTCTCCTCGTCCTGCCCGGCATAGGCGTCACGAGCCGCCGCGAGAAACTGCTCCTGAATATCGATAGCTGAGATGCTTTGGCCCGATTGCAGGCGCACGATCCACTGGCGATCTTGATCCTGCGAGATCTCTTGCAGCGTTTCAACCGGCTCGTCGATGTCCAGGCCGCGCGGCGCCTTGCCGTCCTCGATCAACTGTAGCACCAGCCCCGTCGTGCCCATCTTCAGGGCCGTCGCATATTCGGCCATATTGGAATCCCCGAGCAGCAGATGAATGCGCCGATACTGATTGGGATCCGCCAGCGGTTCATCGCGGGTATTGATGATAGCCCGGTTCTGCTGCACCCACTCGAAGAAATCGTTCACGATGTGGTCCGCCCGCTGCGAAATCTGAAACGGGATCATGGTTTGAGGCGATCCCTGATGCAGAGCGGCGCGCGGCACGATCAGGCGGTCCATCTGAATCCAGGCGTCCTGCGGGCTGGCGGCGCCGATCCGTCCGGATCCGGTGAAAATCTGGCGAGTCACGAGAAACGACACTAGCGGGCTCAGCCCGCGCCGGCTGAACGGGAATCGCCTGGTGACCAGATAGTTCTCGTGCGATCCGAATGTGGCATCGGTTTCATGATCGATATTGTTCTTAATCAGCGAAATGGTGTCGCCAAATCCAAGTTCTTCAATCGCCTGCTGCAGCACCAGATCGCCCGCCCGATCGACGGCGACGAGATCCATAAGCGAATGGCATTCAGGCGAGGCATATTCGAGATGCCCCATGTCCAGGTACATGCGCCCGGCATTCGTGAGAAATCCACCGTTCCCCGGCGGCTCGTCATGCCCGCGATGATGCAGATCGAGCACCCCCCGGTGCTGAACATGGAAGAGATGATCGCGGATTTGATGGGCAAACCACGTCGGTGTATGGTCGGGACGGTCTTGATTGACCAGAAGACCATACTCGGTTTCGATCCCGAAAATACGATTCAGCATATTAGCCGGTCACAATCGGCTGGAAGTCCTTCGGCAAGAGCCGCGTCAACTCAGCCGGTTTGAGGGCCCGATACTTGGACGATCCTGGTTGCTGACGGTCCAGCACGGCACATTCCAACGTCTTGTCCGCCAGCACTTCTCGAAGATGAGCGAACAGCGCCGCCTGATCAGGAATCGTCGCAGCCTTCAGGCTATCACCGGATGATCCTGACTCCTCCAATCCTTCCGCCGATTCCTGCCGATGCGCGAGCGATCCGATCGCCCAGGTACGAAGCGCCAGCAACAGTCCTTGATCGAGGGAGCAGGAGGCGGGCATCTGTGCGTTCAGATACTCCCACATGCGCGCCTGAGCCGATTTCGTGGCGGCCAGGACCGCTTGCTTCTTCATCTCTTCAAATGTGCCGTCATAGTTGATCGTGAGCAGCGAGTCCCGCTCCGGCTTCTGTCCCAGCTCAGCCAGCAGGATCCGGACGATAAACGGCGCCTTATAGACCTCTTCAAACGCTTGCTTGATTACCGGCGCAATCCCGTATTTCACCAGGCGCGAACCGGTCACATCGGAGGGCGAACGGTTGAACCCCTCGACATGCGCCATCTCCAGCAGGTTGAACCGCAGCTTTTCCAGATCCGCCGGATGCCCCATGCCTCCCAGCGCGATCCGATCGTAAATCTCATAGAGCTTCGAGGTCCCTTTGCTCACGGTCGTCAGCAGAATACCGCCTTCGTAGACGAGTCCTACAACCGGGCTGCCCTGCCGGAATTGTTCATCGAGATAGGTCCGGCGATTGCCGACCGCTTCCACCCACCGATAGGGTTCTTCATACATGGCGCACCACCTTAGACTCGAAAAGCGGCTTTAATCGATCATCAGACACCACACGCACTCCATCCTGCGTAATGAGTTTGATGATGGGATAGAGGTTGGACTCCCGATTCACTCCCCCGGTCGCCGAATCGAACTCCGCGGCACTCGTGAGCAAGCGTAAGGCCTGTACGGTCGCCTCTTCTTCCGTCAGCTCCACCAGCGGGCGCTCACCCCACGTGTTGACGTAATGGAGAATGCCGCGAATCGTCGGCGAGCCTGAACCGGAGACCGCATACTCCACTCCTTCAAACTCGGCCCCGAGAATATCGTAGAAGAAAATCTTCGCCGCCCCCTGCTCGAAATCGTACCCCGCAAAGACCGGCACCACCGCGCCAGTTCCCGCAAGGGCCGCGGCTACATTTTCCTTCAGCAGCTTGGACACCGCGCGGAGCTTCCCTTCGAAGCTCAATTCTTGAAGTTGCGTCCGCCGGTAATATTTGAAGGAGTGCTCCAGCACCCGCACCATCTCATAGGCCGTGGCCGGCACGCCGGCAATCGCCATGACACTGTGCCGGTCGATCTCCAGGACCTTGTCCGTCCGGTCATACATCACCATGTTGCCGGCCGTGGCCCGCCGATCGCCGGCCACCAGCACGCCGTCGCGATATTTGAACGCGAGAATCGTCGTCGCACTCGTCAGCTCCTGCCCGTTCCCGGCAAGACCGGGACTCCCTAATGTATAGCCCTGCTCTTTGAGCAGTTGAAAGAAATCGCCCTGCATCCCCATTGCGCGCCTCACATTCTTTCCTATCTCTTCCTCACTCACGGATGGGCATCGCCGTCAGGGTTCACTGCGCGCGTCGAACGAGGCCCTTCTGAGGGCGCGCGTTCCGCGAGCACAAACCCTGACCCGGTGACCATCCTCACTCCCCCGTCCGCTGCCGATACCGTTCGGCCTGTTTCGGATCGACCTTCTTCATACGCTTCATCAAGTTATCCTTGTCCGGCGAACCGGTATCAGGCCGCTTGGGTCCGCTGCCTTCCTCCAATGGGCTCGGCACTTTCGGCATCGGATCGCCAGGCCCCTCGCGCCGTTCCGGCATGCTTGTATAGATCATGATCGTGCATCCTTTCGTCGATACCAGGCTGTCATCGCCTCGGCGGGAGACGCAGCCGCCTCCAACACCGCCGCACAAGCCTTCACATCCTCGGGAGTAAACAAATCGCCCATCTCCAACGTCTTGGGCATCAACCCGCCGGAAAACTGAATGCGCTCCCATTGCATCGACTTGATCTGGTCCGGGAAGCGCCGCACACAGAGCCCGCGCAAGCCACCACGTGTATCGCTGGGGCCAGCCGACAAGGCCTGCTCAATGTCGGCTTCCGTCGTCAAGCGCCAGGCCTTGCCTTCCGCTTCGAGCCCCAGATACAGCCCGCGCTCGGCATTCACATTGTGATATTCAAGATCTAGGCTGGCCAGCCAGGGATCATCCCAGCCAATACGCTCCTCGCGCATAAAGGTTTCCAGCAGCCACAGTTTCGTGACCCAATCAAGCTTGCCCACCAATTGCGCACGATCCGCCGTGAGGAGCATCAGCGTCTGCCGCCATTCGCGCAAGATCCAATCCGTATCCGGATCTGACCCGGCGAACTGCGCTTCCGCCGCCACACAGTACTGTTCCTGGATCTCGACGCCGGTCAGCGTGTGGCCGTTCTTCTGCCGCACCACCGCTTTGAGATCGCTGTCGCGCGAAATCTGTTTGACGGCGACGACAGGCTGATCGATCTCAATCTTTGGCGCGCGGTTGCAGCTGATCAGTTCCAGAACCAACTGCGTCGTCCCTATCTTCAAGGCCGTGGCGTATTCACACATATTCGCGTCGCCGATGATCAAATGCAGCCGGCGGTATTTCTTGGGGTCGGCATGGGGTTCGTCCCGCGTGTTGAGGATCGGACGATTGTGCATCGTATCGACGCTCAGATCCGTTTCCATGAAGTCGGCCCGTTGCGAGAGCTGATAGGATCCCGGCACGAAGCCGCTTTCCTGCGCTTCCACCCCGACCTTGCCGGCCCCGGCAATGACCTGACGGCTGATAAGGAACGGGATCATTCCCTCCACCAATGACGGGAATGGAATCGATCGCGAGATCAGATAATTGTCATGACAGCCGTAGCTGTGGCCATGGAAGTCGGAATTGTTCTTGTAGACCTGCACATGCGGTCCGCCGAGCGTCCGGTTCCTGCGTTCAGCCGCGCGCTGCACCACCCGCTCGCCGGCACGATCATGAGCCAGCAGATCACGCAACGTGCGGCACTCAGGGGTGGAATACTCCGGATGCGTATGATCGTTGTAGAACCGGGCGCCATTCGGCAACACCAAGTCGCTCTTCATCTCGTGAAAAGAGAACGGCCGGTGGGCATCGACCTTGGCAAACTCGTCTTCTTCCTTGTCCTGCTGGAGCCCGGAGACCCGGAACCCGCGCGAATCCTCATGGGGATCTTCGCCGCTATAGTCCCATCGACGCTCGAAGGAGGCGGTCAAGTGCGCCCGCACCAGCTCCATCGACTCGACGACCGGATCCACCACATCGAGATCCTCGCGCGTAATGCCGTACTCTGTTTCGATGCCAAACAAGCGCATAGCTAGATAATCTGATTCACCACCCGCTCCTCGGTCTGCCGGCCATGACAGAACGACGACACCCCGACCACTTGATCGGGATGATGGTCGAGCAGCTTCAGCCACTCTTCCGCCGCATCGTCCGGCGGCAGCATCTCGCCTTCACGGAACTCTTCCGAGACCGCGTCGAGCACATCTTTCGCCATCAGGCCGGCCGGTGTCCCGGATTGAATCGTCCGGTCGATCGCCTTTTCCTTCGCGCGCTGCACAATGGAAGAGAGAATCGCGCCGCTCACGAGATCGCCCCGAAAGAGCACCTTGTTCTGCCCATTGCGGAGCCGGATCGACAGCACTCGATTCTCATCGGTCCGCTTGAAGATCGTCTCGATCACCTCGCCGATCAGCGACTGAAACGCCGTCGCCGTCTCGCCGCCCCGTGCGGCCACATAGGCGGCGTCCAGCGGCAGATCTTCTCGCAGATACACTTTCAGAATTTCCCCTGCCGCCTCGCGATTCGGCCGGCTGACTTTGATCTTACGGTCGATCCGGCCTGGACGCAGGACTGCCGGATCAATCAGATCCGGCCGATTCGACGCCAGGATGATCACCACGTCGCGCAATGACTCGATCCCGTCCATTTCTGAACAGAACATGGGAACGAGCGTGCTTGAAATATTGAACGAGCGCGAAGCCCGCCTGGTGCCGAGAATCGACTCCGCCTCGTCGATGAAAATAAAGGGCAAGGCTCCTTCACGCCGCCTGGCTCTGGCTTTGGCAAAGAGGTCTCGCACCATCCGCTCGGATTCCCCGAGCCACATATTCAAAATCTCAGGCCCCTTGATATGGAGGAACGCGCCGCCGTTAATGGGGACCTGCGTCTCGCCCTGACCGCCCTCGGGCATCGATTCACTGACCAGCTTCGCGAGACTCGCCGCCGCCGCCTGACCAATCAGCGTCTTGCCGCAACCGGGCGGGCCATACAGCAGGAACCCTTTGGGCTGCGTGAACTTGAATTGCTGGAAGGTCTCCGCGTGCAGCAGGGGATATTCGATCGCCTTGCGAATCGCGCCAATCGCCTCCTGCTGGCCGCCGATCTGTTCCCACGTGACCGTCGGCACTTCATCCAGTACGTGCGTCTTGGCTTTCCGATCTTCGAGCTTCTCGATGGCGATCCGATGTCCGGGATCGATCCGCAATTCGTCTCCGGCTTTGAGGTCCACGCCCGTGAGATCGCTCGACCGCTGGAGGATCATGGACTGCCGCCCCATCTCCTGCTCGAAGCGCAAACGCCCGTCCGGCAAGGCTTCGGCCAGTTTGAGCACCGGCCCGCTCCGGTCATAGCCCAGCGTCTTGATGACGGCATAGGCTTCATTGACCAGGATCTGCGTGCCGATCTTCAGCACATCGGCCGGCACCCGGGGATCGACATTGGTGTAGTACTCCGCGCCGCCCACCACGATCCGGGCCAGCCCTTCACCAGGCAGGTCGAGCAGCGTGCCGATGCGGTTGGCCGGTGCCGTCAACTTCCCGACCACTTCGCTGATCTTTTTGAATTCGGCTTCCCGCTGCTGCTGGCTGGCGGCATTCAGCATCACCGAATGCCGGAGTTTGTAGAGAATCTGCTGGCGCGGGTCGTTGTCAGGAAAGGACGCCAGGCATTGCTCGATCAATTCCAGAGGGTCTGCCGCCGTCGAAGGCGGCTGCTTTCCCGCCCCTTTATCCGAAGGACCGTGCGGCCCCTTATCGTCTGCCCGATGGTCGCTCATGTGTGCCTCCCAACCAATCAGGCATCATCATAACAACATGTTTACGCCATACGCTACCAGAGAGAAGGGGAGGCTGGGAAACTGGTGGAACGGAGGAAAGAGCGTGCCGAGGTCACCGAGAAAGCGCGGCTGCAGCTCTAGCCGCCCCCTCGTTTTACGTTTCACGCCGCACGGACCATGATGTTCTGGAAGAACGCGAGAACGCGGCCGGCGTACTTTTTCAGCAACCTGCTAATTGACAGCCTGGAGCGTGACCGGTACCGATCGTCGTTTGTTCCCCCGCAACACTTCGACCGTAACCTGCTCGCCGACTTTGTGCGCTTCCATGACGTTCATCAGATCATCGATCGTCGCCACTGGTTTCCCGGCGACGGCCACAATGACATCGCCGATCTCGATCCGGCCATCGGCCGTTTGCCGCGCGCCTTTGAGCCCGGCCACATCGGCAGGCCCTCCTCGGATTACCTTCCCGACAATCACTCCCTTGATCCCCCAGCGCTGCGCCAGGGCATCGGGAACGAGCGAGACGCCAAATCCAGGACGAATCAGTTTGCCGTGCTTGATCAGTTCCGGCACGATGCGATTCACCGTATCCACCGGCACCGCGAAGCCGATACCGGCATAGGCGCCGCTGGGGCTCACGATCTGAGTGTTCACGCCGATCAACCGCCCGCTGCTGTCGAGCAACGGCCCGCCGGAATTGCCGGGATTGATCGCCGCATCGGTCTGCACGACCCCTTCGATCGTCCGGTTCGACATCGACTTGATCGTGCGCCCCAAGGCGCTCACCACACCGGTCGTCAACGTGTGATCCAGTCCGAACGGATTCCCGATGGCCAGGACTTTCTGCCCCACCCGCAAGTCATGCGATGTCCCCACCGCCAACGGCTCCAAGAGGCTCTCGGAAACCTGAATCTGCAATACTGCAATGTCGTGGTCCGGATCGACGCCGACAACTTTGGCCTGGTGTTCACTGCGGTCGGCCAAGGTCACCTTGATCGAATCCGCCCCATAGATGACGTGAAAGTTGGTGACAATGTGGCCTTGCTTGTTCCAGATGAAGCCGGAGCCGGACCCCTGGGGGACCTCCATAATATCGAAGGACCAGAAGTCGCGCTGAATGGCCGTGTTGGCTATGAAGACCACCGACTTGGTCGCCCGCTCGAAGACGGCCATGGTCGCCCGCTCATCCGGCCCCAACTCGGCTGGCGCCGGCGTCACCGGCCTCGGCCGTCCTTCCACGCCGTCGTAGGTCCCACCCAGCGGCTTCCCCCATTCCACTGCCATCACGGCAACCGTGGATAAGAGCACGCAGACTCCCACGGCGATGCCACCGAGGCTTCGTCGAAAACGCCGCGTTATCACTCTACTCCCCCATGATTTGAATGATGAGATCGCGCGTGCGGGACCGCGTGTCGAAATCGACCACGACGATTTGCTGCCAGGTGCCAAGATGTAAAGTGCCCTCGGAGAAGGGAATCGTCACGGACGGCCCTTGCAGCTGTCCACGCAGGTGACTGTGACCATTATCTTCGCCGGGATTTCTCGTATTGTGCTGCCAGGCCGGGTCGGCCGGCACCACCCGGTCCCAGAAGGCTTTCGTGTCGGCGCGAATCCCCGGCTCGTCTTCGATGATCATCATCGACGCGGTCGTGTGTTTCACGAACACCGTGACGATCCCCGCCTCGAGCTCCGACTCGGCGAGCGCAGACTGCACCGACGCCGTCAGGTTCTCGATATGCGAATCGCCCCGCATGTTCACACGCAACGCGACGGTCTTCACAGCCATTTCAACACTCCATCTCTCGCAAGAACCGCCGCTCATTCGGAGAAAGCTTGCAACCCCGCGCTTCCTCCAACACCCGATCAAATGCGCCCTTTGCGGCCAGGCCACGCAGGGCACTCATCACCGGCTGGCTCAGAATGCCCTCCTGCTGCAGCTTGTCGAGATAGGCAAACGCGTCGGCCAGCGTTTCCTTCTTCCGCACATAGTAATCACGCCCGCGCTGTTGGTTGCTGTAGGCCTCGAACTGTTCGCAGGCCACGAGGATTTCCGCCAGCTGTTTCACCCAGGGTTTCGCCGAGGCGAGCCGCTCAGGATAATAGTAGTAGAGCATCACCTGCTGCATCCAGGGCAACCAGGTGATCCCCATGTTCTTGATCACGGGCCGCACCGCCCGCAGCCGCCGCGCCAGCCGCCGCGCGTAGCCCAGCCGCATTTCCACCTGCTCCTTCGCCCAAGGAGTCATAGCGATCCCGGCCGCTTTGAGGTCCTGTTTATATCGCGAGAGAAATGCTTCCGTCTCCCGGCCGTAGATGGTGTCAGTGTGGACAGCCCGCCACTCGCGCGGCCTGGTCGGAATGCCCCGCTCCTTGGCCCACGACCAGATAGTTCCAAACAATGTCCGGTCAAGCCCTGCCCGCCCCAGGTCGTGCAGCAGACAGGCGATCTGATAAGACCGTACTCGCTCCGGATCGTGCCCCAGCGATGCGGCCACGGCCGCGCACATGCGTGCCGTCCGCACGGCATGGGGCCGATCGTACCCGCGAATGATCCGCCCGGCTTTTTGAGGATGGGGATAATCGTACAGACTCATCAGTTCCGCCACAAGCGGGCGTGGAATCAGGAGTGGTGCCGATGAACGAGGATTTGCCATACGTGCAAGAAAGCAGACATCCAAGTGAGCCGCAGAATCGAAAGGCAGAATATCGGCGAGCGAACAGGGTGTCAAGGCGACAGCACCAGCGGCCACTCGCTCAATCGGTCGAACTTTGCTATGCTCGGCACATGAACGATCCCACGTGCAAAGCCTGTTCAGGCGCTCGGCCGCGACCCGACCACTTCATCGCCGATCTCGGATTGACGCGCGTCTATCTCCATGACGATCAATTCTTTCCCGGCTGGACCGTGCTGGTGCTTGGCCGCCATGCGACCGAGCTCTTTCACCTGGCGCCAGCCGAACGCGTTCAATTGATCGAGGAAATGAACCTGGTCGCCAAAGCCCTGCACCAAGTCTATGTGCCCCGCAAGATCAACTACGAACTGCTGGGCAACCAGATGCCTCATATCCACTGGCACCTCATCCCCCGCCTCGTGAACGATCCGGCCCCGCTGGAACCGGTGTGGCGGGTGCCGCATGAGCCGGTGCTCCTTTCAGACGCCGATCTGCACGGAACAATCCAGCGTCTGCACCAGGCCATTCAGAACGCGCGCTAAACCAGCAGCACCGCTTCCATTAAGGACCTCCTCCTGCCCCGCCGGCCTCGATTCGGTGCTATACTACAATCCGGCTTTGGTAACCGATCCGGATGGTTATAGATTTCCGATGCGTCATCGATTGGTGCTCGCGGCCCTCTTCTTCCTCTTCTGCCTCGCGCGGCTCTCCCTCCACACCTCCTTTGCCCAATCGCCAGAGAGCGAACCTTCCTCCGTGCTCGAGATCCCGCCGCCGTTGCCGGAATCGCCCACTCCTCCGACGCAGCCGAATGAGGTTCAACTCCTTGAACAGCCGGCAGCCGAACAGGAAGATGCCGTGACGAGGCTGGGAGAATTGCGCGGCGCGGTTCGTGTGTCGCCGGAGGATGCAGGCGACCGGCTGAAACTGGCCCGGGGGCTCTACCGTATCGGCGATCTGGATGCCGCGCTAGACGAATGCCGCATCGCCATCAAGCTGGATCCGACGCACGCCGCCGCCCACCTGCAGCTTGGCATCACCCTAATGGCCAAACAGGACGGACGCGCCGCGGCCGCCGCCTTGATGGAATCCATCGTGCTGGATCCCACATTGGCACAGGCCCATTACAGCCTCGGCAGCGTCCAGTATTCGCTCGGCAATCTCCCTGCCGCCATCCAGTCCTACCGCAGAGGCTTGGAGCTGCAGCCGCACTTTCCCGACGCCCGATATCGGCTCGCGCTGGTCCTGAAGCTGACGAATCGGCATCAGGAAGCGGCCCAATTCATGGAGGAAGCGGCGGCCGGCGGCATTCCCCAGGCGCAGTTCTTCACGGGCAATGCCTATCGCTCCGGACAGGGCGTGGAGAAAAATCTAGCTCAAGCGATCGGCTGGTGGATGACCGCCGTGGAATTCGGACACCAGCGCGCGGCCGAATCCCTCTCGCAACTGCGCCGCCAGGCCCTGTCCTCAGACCAGCCTGAACGCCGCAGGAATGAAACCCTCAACGCCTTCAGGCAGTATCGAGAACAGCTCTGGAACAGCTACCCGGACGTGGTGCGATATGATCACGCCGACTCATTGGGCGCGGCACTGCTCACCGCTAGTGACTCCGCCAGCGGCATCCCCTTGCTGCTTCGCGAAGCCCTCGCGCTGAGCGAACCGGCCCACGACGAGCTGGCACGGCTCTACGAGTACGGCCTCGATAGCCGTCTTGCCCAGTTTGACTCGCGCATCCTGGCCTGTTTTGAAACCATCGCAGCCGATGGCTTCATCCCGGCCAAGAAAACGCTGGCGCGCATCTACGGCAAAGGCCTCGGCGTCACAGCGGATGTGCGAAAGGCCAAAGCGCTGTTGAAAGGCCTGTCAAAGCAGGACACGAAGCTACTCTTGGACGAAATTGCCGGGCGGTAACCACGCACCATGCTTGATGTTTCGCGCCTGTGGCGACAGTTTCTCGGCTCTCCCTGGCTCCAAGCCGCCGCCATAGGATTGCTCGCCACCCTCCTGGCGTTCGGGCTCTGGACCGCTGCTCCAGCCACATTCACGGCTCTGGACTGGAGCGCATACGATGTCTGGATCAGCCGTCGCGCCCCCATTCCCGTCAGCCCGTCTCTCGTGATCGTCACCCGCGACCCTGCGAGCGAAGCGGAGTTCGGCACAGGACCGTGGGATCGTGCCATCCTCGCGCGCCTGCTCACCAGCGCACACGAGGCCGGCGCGCTGGTCATCGGCTTTGACCATCGGCTCGATCATGCCAGCCCGGCGCAGCGCGGTGGAGCCGCGAGCGACGCCCTATTGCTGGAAGCCCTCAATAACGCCGCCCCCGTGGTCATGGGACAGAGCGCCGAGTCCACACTAGCGGCGGATGCCGCGATTGCAGGCCATCTCGCAGTCTCGGCCCATTCCGATCATGTCGCCCGCACCATCCCCGCAACAGCACCCAATGGCGGACCAGCCGTCCCGGCCTTCGGAGTGGCGCTCTACGAGGCGTTTCAGAAACAGGCCTCGCCGGCACAGCCCCTGCTCTCCCCAACAGGAAGTACACCACTTCTGGTCAATTATGTCGGCAACGGCACGCTCGATGCTCTCCCAACCCTGCCAATATCAGCCGTTTGGAGCGCCATCGAACAGCACGAGAGCGACCGGCTTGCCCAATGGTTCAATGGCAACGCAGTCGTGTTTCTGCCGAACCAGAACGCTGGAGGCAACTGGCTCCTGCCCACGGGATACAGCGTGACCGGCCAGGTGGTCCATCTCCATGCCCTGAACATGCTGCTCACCGGTCAGCGCATCTGCCAGGTCGGCGCCGCCGGCCGCTCAATAGTCACGCTGCTCCTGGCCAGCGTGATTGCCTGGCTCCTGCTTCGGTTCCGAGGCACCATGAGCTTGCTCCTCGCCGGAACGGCCACCGCCATCTATGGCGGACTCCTGCTCCTCGCGCTGATGGCGGCCCAGCTGGTGCTGCCCCTCGCCATGCCGATCACAGCCGCCGCGCTCGTGTTCGCAGGGACAACCATCTGGAGCCACCTCACCGCGCACCAACGGCTGATACTGGTGGAGCAAGACATGCTGCGGGTGCAGCAGGAAGCCGCCGCCGTGCGCGAAGCGCTGGCTCTGCGCGAATCCCGGGCGGACATGCTGGAGGAAGACCTCGCCGCCGCCAGAGCCGCCATCACCCACTCCACCGGACAACAGAAAGAACTGACCAGATCCGCCGAGGCGCTTCGCGCCCAACTCACCGAGGCGCAGGCGCAGGAAGAAGAGGCCCGCAGGAAATTGGGAGGGCTCGAACAGCAGCTGCACAGTTTGCGCACCGCCACAAGCGTGCCGGCTGCGATGGACGACGCGGCACTCGACCGCCTCCGCGACGAGTGCCGCCAACTGGGCATCGTCACCCAAGATACAGCCCTCCTGCGCCTCTATCGGGATCTGAAGAAGGGCGCCAAATCACCCCTGACCGTGCTGCTGCTCGGCGAACCGGGCACCGGGAAAGAACTCTTCGCCCGCGCCGTCCACCGGCTGAGCCCCAGGACGAGCAAAACCTTCATCGCCGTCAACATGGCGGCGATTTCACCCGAGCTGTTCGAAAGCGAACTCTTCGGCCATACCAAAGGCAGCTTTACCGGCGCCACGGCAGACCGGCGCGGATATTTCGAATTGGCGAATCATGGAACAATTTTTCTAGACGAGATCGGCGATCTGCGGCTGGACCACCAGAGCAAGCTGCTGCGGGTGCTTCAGGAGAAATCTTTCTACCGCGTCGGCGCGACAACCCCGACAACGGTGGATGTGCGCATCGTCGCCGCGACCAACCGCGACTTGCAACGCGGCGTCACCGAAGGCTGGTTCTGCGAAGATTTGTATTTCCGGCTCACCGGACTCGTATTCCGGCTCCCGCCATTGCGCGAACGGGCCAGCGACGTGCCGCTGCTTGCAGAGATTTTCCTCCAGGAGATCGCCGGCCAGATGGGCAAACCGGCGCCGCAACTGTCGAATGAAGCGATGCGGGCGCTCGCCGAACAGGAGTGGAAAGGCAACGTGCGGGAACTCCGGCATTGCCTGGAACAGGCCATCGCCTTGAACGACGGGCCGCTGCTCTCGAAAGAGTCATTGCGCCTTGGCAGCGATTCCACGCCCGCCACAGGCCGAGCGAAACAGAATCCGTTGCTTCCCGATCCAGCGAGTGATATCGCCGTATTGAACTGCCTGAGGCAGCAGGGCTTCGACATGCAGGCTACGGCCAAAACACTCGGCTGGGACCGGAGCACCGTGACCCAACGGTTGAAAGGCCTCTGCTTCCAAGCCCTCGTCGAGTTCAACGGCGATCAAAGCAAAGCCGCCTTAGCCATTGCCGGCGATCCGAGCCATCTGCGCACGGTCGAACTGAAGCTTCTGGACTACCACAGCCACTTGCTCTCCGTGATCGAACCCTTCAAGACCGCCGACGAAGCCATTTCAGATTGCAAACGGCGCTTCAAGAATCTCCCGGACCGCCACTTCAGGGCGGTGGAGACACTGGTGCGGCAGCATTTTTCCTGAGCCACTTTTACTGGCCATACTCCAATTGATCCCAAATTGGGATCATGCTACATTGAATGAGTGCGGATTATCGCCAAACAGACCATTCGACAATTCTGGAAGCGACACCCAAAGTCCAAGAGCCCTCTGGAGGCGTGGCATCAGGAAGTGACTCGGGCAAACTGGGCCTCGCCCTCATCGGTAAAGGCTCAGTTTCGATCAGCGAGTGTGCTCCAGGACAATCGAGTGGTGTTCAACGTTTCAGGGAATCACTACCGTCTCGTCGTAAAGATTAACTACCCCTATCGGATTGTCTATATCCGCTTTGTCGGCACACACGCCGACTATGATGCCATTGATGCTACGACGATTTAGGAATACGGAGTCGTTATGACCATTGCCCCAATCAAAACTGCCCGAGACTACGAGCGCACGCTCCGCCGCATCGAAGAATTAATGGATGCCAAGCCAGGCAGCAAAGCCGGCGATGAACTTGATGTGCTCACCACTCTGGTCGAAGCCTACGAGGCAAAACATCATCCTATATACCCGCCCGATCCGATCGAGGCCATTAAATTCAGGATGGATCAGCTCGGTATGACCAGAAAAGATCTAGAAACATTGCTGGGAGGGCGTGGGCGAGTATCTGAAATTCTGGCGAGGAAGCGGGGCCTATCCCTAGAAATGATCCGCCGTTTGCATCGAGAACTCCGCATTCCACTCGAAAGCCTTGTGGGAACAGCGGCCTAGCCCCAATCCAGACGAATGATCAGGCCTCTATTGGCTGCCAAGTGGCAGGCTTGAAGTAGGCGTACGATGGGCTCTGGCTCAGGGCCTTCCGGATCACGAGAAAATACAGTTGGCAGGGCAGAGTATCGATTTCAGCGGGAGAGAAGAACCGCGCGTCGGATGTTTCCTCTCCATCACCGCGTGGCGTCCCGCGAATCACCCGCGCGGCAAAGACCGTCGAGACGACGGCCAGCTGATCGCCGTTTGAGTAGACGCCGGAAAAGTGCTCCCCCGCGAAAACCCCGAGGATGCGGGTCAACTCCACAAACACCCCGGCTTCCTCCCAGGTCTCCCGCACCGCCGCATCGGACGGCAACTCATGGGGGTCGATGATGCCGCTCGGCGGCCCCCAGCGGCCGGAACTCTTGTCCTGGACAAGCAGGAGACTCCCATTGTCGTCGTAAGCAAAGACCATGGCGGTCGGCACCTGCAGCAGCTCGGTGCCGATCTTGGAGCGGAGGGATTGAATGAAGTCTGGAATGGGCATTCGCGCAAGGTCTCTTTCCCGGAAATAAACGGCCTCTACCTTGCTCAGCCGCAAGCAGGATCGGCCGAGGCAGGGTCAAACGCGTCCTCGCGTACATCGAGAATCAGATCATAGGGTGCCAGAGGCGAGTAACTTGAGCGCAAGGCGATCCGGCGGCCCACCACATTGGCCTTCACGTTCAGCTCGATCAGCCCGGCGAGGTTCAGCAGATCCGGCAACGCCCCGGCGATCCACTCATCCGTGATTTCCGTTTGATCCCACGTGCCAATTTGAAGGTTCATGGCCGGGCCCAGATCCATGCATTCCATGAATCGATCATGCTCGGGGTCGGACGCGTACGCCCGGATGAGGGAAGCAAAATGTCTGAGGCCCGCCACCGAGCCGACAACACGCCACTCCTTCGCCACCTTGTCCTTGCCGCAGAAAAACCCCAATTCCCGCCACGCTTGTCTGGTACGTTCCTTCGCCGCCTCGTTGAGCATTCCAGGCTCCTATCTATTCTGCTGTCCCAAGATTCTCCAGCCACATCGTCGCGCGCGGGCCCGCCTCATCACCCCGCGCGCCGCAGCACGCGCACCCGCTCACGGCCCTCGCGGCCGGGAAAGGCCACATCCGGCACATAATCCTCGACGATCTCGTAGCCCTCCGCAAAGAGAGCCGTCAGGTCAGGCACGCTGAACGGAAAAGGCGGCCCCAGTTCACCCGAATCGAGCGCCGGATTGATGTACCACACCCCGATCAACAAGCCTCCGGGCCGCAGCGTCAGATCGATGCCGCGCCGGTAGTCCGCGCGCAACGTCGGCGGCAGTGCGCTCATGCAAGTATGCTCCAACACCACGTCATAGGCGCCCCGCATTTCTTTCGGCGGATCGAACACATTGCCGATCACGAAGCGCTCCGCCAGGTGAGGGTACTTCGCACGCGCCTCCGCCACCCCCGTCGGCGCGATGTCGAGCCCCGTCGCATCCAACCCGTGCTCCACCGCCAGCGCGACCTCATGCCCGCGCCCGCAGCCTGGCACCAGCGCCCGCCCGCGCACCGTCTGACGCGCCAGATACTGCGTCATCGCCGGCGCCGGCGCGCCCTTATCCCAAAACGCCTCGCCTTTTTGATACTTCTCATCCCAGTCTATGTGCGCCATGTATCCTTTCATCAGCACAGTGTCAAAGACGAGAAACGAATAGGGCTGCCACCTTTGGTGTCATCTCCCTAGATCAGAATGGTTTCTGATAGCTATTTTCTTCTCCCAAGACGCTATTCTTAGAGTTCACTTAGGCCATTAGTAACGCCACGAATGATTCTCGTCAAGACGAGAGAATCGGTGGGAGCCGACGCGACGGAGTACCCCTCTTCAATCTTTGCTCATTCGTCGATGCGGAACACCGGGTAGTCCCCTGCGATGGCTTCAAACTCAGTAACCGGCGACTGGGGTGAGACCGGGAGGTGCTGGCGGCCACTCGTCGCCACCTGGCACCAGGCTTTGANNAGCCCAAGGCCCGACACCCAGGCAAACAGCCTGGTCCACAATCTCCCGAATCGGGTTGGGCGCCAATCCCGATAGAAGAAGCGCAGATACCCGCGTTCGGCTGGATCTTTGTGCGGCGGCAGTAATTGATTGAACACCCTACGCCTGTACTCATGAGGCCCAACACGAGTTAGGCCGAAAAGAATTGAAGGAGTCAGACTCCGTTGCTCTTCTTACAAGGCGATCAAGAAAACATTCCCGCTCCAATTTTCTTCTCCGCCACACCGGAGATGGAGAATGTCCCCGTTAATTTCCCTCGGCAGACACACGTTCCTTCTCCTCGGCGTCAGGCCGCATCATCGCTTCCGACGAGCCGCTTGATCCGCCAGATGAGGGAACGCATTGTCCCGACCTTAGTACCAACGAGCGTTTCGTAGCAATCGACGCATAATCCGACATAGGTACCGCGCTCGGTTACGTAGCAAAGTGTCATCGCCGCGATTCGATTCGAACAGCGATCACAGGTGCTATGGTCCCACAGCCCCTCCTCTACTTTGAACAGAGAGTCTTTGAGCGGCTGCCCGTCGTACGGGATGGCCAACCTGTGACCACCTTGCACTGGATACCAGCGACTCTCTCCGGATTCGAATGGTATCGGCGGCGGTTCAACGCCCTCTGGAACAAAAGCGACAAGGGCGTCGCGAATCGGGATTCGGCTTGGCATCCAGTGCAAGGATGGCAGCTTGTCGAGAGGGATCCCGCGAATGTGGGAAACAAAGGTGTCAGCCCCCCTTGTTTCTCCTTGCAGCGCAAGGTTAGGCATCATGGTTAATAATCGATCAGGTATCTGGTCTTCGTGCCGAGGCTGCTCTGCTCGACCAAGTGAATTAACTCATCAAACGTGGCGTGACGCTCCTCGGCTGGTGACTCACCAATCCAGAAAACGTCGAAACTGAAACCTGCCGTCGTGTGCTGACGTATCGCCTGCAACGTACTCACCAACCTCGGCAACGTATCAGGAATCATATCCCAGGTCGGCGCGTCCCAATCGGCACTGTCTCCCAGGAAACTGCACCCGCAACCGCCATCTGGTCCGGGAATGTTGAGTGTGCCCGATGGTGTGCGCGCAAACCGCGACCACCAACGCTTCGGCGCACAGAGAAGACCTGCCGCCTGCGCAATCTCTGCGGTTCGCCCTGAATCAGCTTCCGCTAATCGAACTGTGAGCTTGAGGCACATGAGATGCGAATACCATCTACCAGTCTTAGACCAATTCGCCCAAATGCCGGATCCCCCAATTTCTGCCCATATAACGCACATCTACTAATCATAAACGATACGCCATCACCGGTGTAGTTTCAATGAGTTGAGACAATAGGACCATTTCACCGAGCGCTTATGAGGATCGGCATAACCATTATTCTTAATGGGCCTACAGCTCATCCAACAGATAACAAAAATTCGCTTGCTCACTACTTTTTGCAGGACTACCTGGAAGGCCCTCAATAATTGCAGACATTGCCCCCCCCCGACTTCTCTTCTCCAACCCCTTACCTTCTTACCCTGGGAGCCACCAGGCCGTCCTTCACTGCGCGCATTGAGCGACCACCGTTTCATCGTGGGGGCTCAGCGAGCAAGAAGGATGGGCTGGTGGATTCCCTCCCCCCTCTTGCGGGTCCATCCCCGCATCCCATGATGGGCCTAGCGTCCCCGCATCGTTTCGTCAGATACGCCATTCTCTGAACCCCTGAATTTTATTCATGTATCCCTTAATTCCTTCGCCCTTTCCCACCGGCACTCCTGTTGCTCAAGCACAGGATCTTCGGCGCACGGCGCAGCAGGCCGGAAAGGAGGTGAGTACGGGCTCGGGCCGAACGAATCGTGCGCCATGACCTGTCACCTTTTACTTTTCACGTTTTACGGATGAAGGAGAACGCCATCATGCAAAAAGGTCCATCCCAGGTGTCGTCAGGCAACATCACCCCCACCGTCATGGGGCCCCAGAAAGAGACGAAGGACATCGTCATCCTCGCCGGTCTGGTGATCGCCCTTGCCGGGTTGTCCGCCCTCGCCTGGATCTATACAAGCACAAACGAACCGACGGCCATCAAATCTCCCTCCGAGAAGGTCGAGCCGGACAAGGTGTCGGAGCTCCTTAAAAAGGCCAGCCCCTTGACCCAGGCGGAAGCCTCGACCACCACCTCCCTGCCGGTCACAGCCCCGGCAGCTCCCTCGCCGGACATCATCCACTCCGACATCTACTTCGAAGTAGGGCGCAAAGGCCTCACGGACGAGGCCAAGGCCCAGCTCTCGGCCCAGGGCGAGCTGCTGAAGCAGCAGGACTATGCCGTGCTGATCCAGGGCTACACCGACCAGCAGGGCTCGGAACGCTACAACAAACAGCTGGGCCTGAAGCGGGCTGAGACCGTGAAGGCCGAACTGCTGAAGGCCGGGGTAGCCGAGCACCAGATGAAGGTAGTGAGCCTCGGGGAAGAAGGCGTGCTCTGCGTGGACAACAGCGACATCTGCAAACACCTAAATCGGCGGGTGCATTTGGAAATCCGCAAGATCGGCCAGGAACATCTGGTGATCCCGGCGGTTGCCGCCACGACGGCGATCGATCCAGCTGACTCGACCGTCGAGCAGCAGGCCTCGGGCCAGGCCGACAGCTCGACCAGCAACATGCCTCCCTCTTCGTCCGATCCGGCCATCACCACATTTGACCCGGCGTCGGGTAGCTAACGACATGGCCTGGGACAGATTCTGCGCGGGGCGCATGCCCCGCGCAGACTGCCTCCATCCACCACTCTTACTCACGCAGACGAGGACGCTATGACAAGACACCGCTGCCTTCGTGCGACCATCGCCATTCTGCTGTGGCTCAGCATGGCTCACCTGCTGCTCACACCGGTATTCGGGAATGACCTGGAGCAGGCCGACCAGACCATCTCGCTGAATGATGTGAAGGCCGGACGGCTGCTCTTCAAGACGGCTCAGGCCGGCCACTTTCTTCCCGCCCCCACACTTAAGACCAATGTCCGCATCTCCGTGACCGGGCTCATCGCCCGCGCCACGGTCACACAGGAGTTTCTGAACCCAAGCCTGGAGCCAGATGCCTGGGCAGAGGGCGTCTATGTGTTCCCCCTCCCTGAGACCGCCGCGGTCGATCATCTCCGCATGAAAATCGGGGAACGGATCATTGAAGGCCAGATCAGGGAAAAGTCTGAAGCGAAGAAGGTCTACGAACGGGCCAAGCATGAAGGGAAACGGGCCAGCCTCGTCGAGCAGGAACGCCCGAACATCTTCACCACCTCCGTCGCCAACATCGGCCCCGGCGAGCGCATCATAGTCGAGATCGAATATCAGGAGACCATCCGCTACGACCAGGGCGCCTTCTCGCTCCGGTTCCCCATGGTGGTGGGTCCGCGCTACATCCCCGGCACGCCGGTGGTGATGGAAGATCAGCCGACGGGCCACGGCTGGGCCTCCGATACGGATCGCGTGCCGGACGCGTCACGCATTACGCCGCCGGTCCAGCATCCGGGTTATGGTCCGATCAACCCGGTGAGTCTCAACATCGACCTCGCGCCGGGCTTTCCTCTCAGCACTATCGAGTCGCCCTCTCACCAGATTCTCACGGTCGCCGAGCCGGACGGCAGACGACACATCACGCTCCGCGCAGACACCGTCCCGGCTGATCGTGATTTCGTGCTGACCTGGAAACCGGCTCCCGGACAAGCGCCCACCCTCTCCGTCTTTCAAGAACAACGGGGCGACGACCACTATGCCTTCCTGATGGCCATGCCGCCGGCTGGACAAGATCAACCGGCCTCCTCCGTCCCGCGCGAGACCATCTTTGTCATCGACACCTCCGACTCCATGTCCGGCACCTCCATGGAGCAGGCCAAGGCCGCGCTGCTCCTCGCCTTGCATCGCCTGACCGCGCAGGACCGCTTCAACGTGATCCAATTCAACAGCGTCACCCATGTGCTGTTCTCCCAGGCCCAGCCGGTCACCCCACAGACCCTACGGAAGGCCATGCATTACGTCGAACAGTTGACCGCCAACGGCGGCACGGAAATTCTGCCCGCCCTGAAGATGGCCTTGAAAGGCAGCGCACCGGCCTCTCACCTCCGCCAGGTGGTCTTTCTGACGGATGGGCAGGTCGGCAATGAGGACGAGCTGTTCGAGATCATCCGCGCGCAGCTCGGCACCAGCCGCCTTTTCACCATCGGCATCGGCTCGGCACCAAACAGCCACTTCATGCGGAAGGCGGCGGAGTTCGGGCGCGGGACCTTCACCCACATCGGCAGCACCAGCGAAGTGAAGATTCAGATGGATGCGATCTTCCGCAAGCTGGAACGGCCGGTGCTGACGGATCTTCACATCGAGGGATTGGACGGAGAGATCGAGATGTTCCCCGCACGCATCCCCGATCTCTACGATGGCGAGCCGATCGTCGCCGTGTTGAAGGGGGCCTCCATCCCTGAAACCGTCACCATTCGCGGCCTGGTCGGATCCGCTTCCTGGACGACGTCGATCACACTGAAGAGTCGCGAAGCTCGTGAGGGCCTCTCCGTCTACTGGGCAAGGCAAAAGATTGCCGCGCTGATGGATCGGCAACGCTACGGCCAGGATGAGACGGCAACAAGGCAGGCAGTCGTCGATGTGGCTCTCGCCCATCACCTCGTCAGCCAATACACCAGCCTCGTCGCGGTCGATGTCACGCCGGTGCGGCCAGCGAACCAGCCGCTGCATTCCCACGCTATGAAGACGAATCTGCCTGACGGCCAAAACTATCAGGCCATCTTCGGCCTGCCTCAGACGGCCACGAGCGGGCAGCTCCGGATTCTGCTGGGCCTCGCGGGATTGCTGGCAGCCTGGGCGGCCTATGCCCTGCGGCGAAGAATCGCATGAACCCGATCTTGTCTACACCCCGCATGCTGACCGATCTGACGGTGTGCCTCCTCGCCATCGGCCTGTGGCAGATCGGGGAAGGATCGTGGATCTATGCGAAGGCCAGGCTCGCGCAGCTTTTGCTGCAGCGGGCCTGGTCCCGCACGCTGGCGGGAGAAGTCCAGGTGAAACCCTGGCCCTGGGCCGACACCTGGCCGGTGGCCAGGCTCACCGTGCCGACTCTCGGCACCGACGTGATCGTGTTGAACGGAGCCTATGGCCGCACGCTGGCCTTCGGCCCCGGCTACGCCGAATCAAGTGCGCAACCGGGCACGCCCGGCACGACAATCCTTACCGGCCATCGGGATACGCATTTCAGCTTCATGAAAGATCTGCGGCCAGGAGACCAGCTCCTATTGCAATCCGCCGATGGCAGGCACCGGAGCTTTCATGTGCGCGAGCGACGCATCGCCCACATCACGCGGGATGGCATTCCCTTACGACACGGGGGACACCATCTGGCCCTCGTAACTTGCTATCCCTTCGATAGCCCGCTGCCGGGCACGCCATGGCGCTATGTGGTGATCGCTGAGGAGGAGATGAACCAGTAAGGGAGGGATAGCGAATGGCGCGCACCGCTACTTGCGGATCTTCTTCGCCTGCTTCCATTGCCACGGTGGAACGGGATGAGGATCGGCCCAGAGCCCTTTGTGTTGAGCTTGCACCAGCGCTTGGATGTCGCCCAGGCTCTGGTCCTTCGAGTCCGTCTTGCGCCACCAGGCCAGGCCCTCCTTGAGCAACTCATGGCTCAGATTCCGGCCGTTGCGCAAGATGATCTCGGCGGTGGTGCGCCCATGGGCGTCGCGTTGCCAATTCCGCACGATCACTTCACGGCCCCCCACATAGGCCTGCGTCACGCGTTTCGCTTTGGCGCCATAGGGCTGCTTGAGCTCCGGGCAATCGATATCTTGCAGATAGACCGCCTCTTGCTTGCCGTCGTGGTACAGCAGCAGGCGGTCGCCTTCGTGAACGGTCACCACCCTGGCGGAAAAGTCCGTCGTGGCCTCAGCCCAGGAAGACCACAGGCACAGGCCAACTACCAACACCATGATGGAAGTCATTTTCATAGACTCCATCTTATCGAGACTTGCCCGACTCGCCAAACAATTCAGGAAAAGTTGCGGAGCGCAGACCCTGCGGATGACTGCGGTCATTCTAAGGAAGGGGAAACAATGGAGCCGACGACCCGGATTGAACGGAGTAACCTGTCATCGGTTCGGCCCTGAAGCCTGCCTCACCGATTCCTACAAAGGGGGCCAGCCCCCTTGTACGATCCCCACGAAGGGGGCACACCCCCTTCGAATCCCCCCAGGTCGCCCATTCAATGATTTGAACCGTGAGAAAAGGATGGAGCCGACGACCCGGATTGAACGGGCGACCTGCTGTTTACGAAACAGCTGCTCTACCAACTGAGCTACGTCGGCATCCTGACACTGAGGGAGAGGAATCGGACCTTGTACAAGGCCCATCTACATTTTGGAGCGCTATGATAGCGGTCGACGGCTCGGCCTGTCAACGCGGAACGCATCCATCACCACCCGTTTGTTATGACCCCGGACCAATTCCAGTCGGCGGCGCATCATTCGGAGCGCCGCCGGAATCGAGGCCGTTTTTCTTCTCCGGCACAGCGAGCTTGGGATTGTTGCCCTTGGCCATCGGCTGGATTCGGACCATCGCGCCGACTCCTGGTCCCGGCACGCACAGCGGCTCCTGCTCGTTGCCGAATTGCTCGCGTGCCGCGCGGCCGACTTCTCCGCGCGCATAGGCGCAGAGTTCGCCCGCCACCACTGTGCCATCACGGTCGAGATCGGCCAATCCTTGTAGCCCCTTGAGCAGCTGGTAGGTAAAGAGCCCGTGCCGCGCCTGCTCATAGTCATGGGCCTCTTGGAGCCCCTTGTTCCCGATCATCCTCATCATCCGGGCGTTCGATTCCGAGGAACCGACTTCCCACTTGGGCGCAACGCTGGCTTTGGGATCGGTCCCAGGCGCCGGCTCCATTGACAGGTCGAACATGAGAATGGCCCGCTGGATCGCAAGCCGCGATACCGCCTCCTCAATCCGGCGGATGGCATAGAGCCGTCCCGCGGATGCGGTGGTCCCGTCAAACGGCACGAGCGAGACCGCTCCCGTCTCGCCGTCCACCAGGGCTCGGCCGGCAAAGAATACATAGAGGACAGATGCCCCATCTGCATGCGCCGGCAGCCACTCCTCGAAAGTCTCCGCCAGATCCTGCTTCAACGCCTCCCCATCACGCAGAAGCCGCACCCGATCGTTCGCCACGCCGGTAATCGCCTGGAGATAGGTGGCCATGCTTTCGGCATCGCGGCCTGCATATTTGAGCGGCAATACCCGAGCATCCCGGAAATGGCCGACTCCGATCGCCAGCACCAGCGCCTTCGGTTGCTTGAATGCCGCTACCGGTTTCGGCGGCTGCTCTACGTCCACGCCGGGGAGCGTCTCGCCCTCGCACCTCGGCTTCACCAGTACGGTAAACTTCTTCACTGGCGGCACCTGGACTAGCGCGCTGCCGGAGCGCAGGCTCAACAAGACTTCCCCCTGCATCGGCGCCGTCACACCGGCCACCGGTTTGGTGATGGTCGTTCGCTTGATTTCTCCCGGCCGCACCGTGCCGATGGCAATGGTAGGAGGCAATTGGGCAATCACCAGGCCTGTTCCTCCGACCAGCACTTCGACGCCGTGAACTTCTGAGGAACCGTCATTCTTGATTTCGATCTCGATGGTCAACGGCTCGTCCGGCTGAATAATTTGATCGCGGCTCTCATCCCGCATGATCGCCCGAAAGGTCAATGAGCCGGGCGCGGCCTTTACAGATTCCGATGGCGGCAACACGCTCGTGTGCGGCAACGCTTCGTATTGTTGTGGCGCACTCATGGCCGGTTGCCCCTGAAGCATAGAATCGCCGGCCTGGCGTGATGACTGAGTGGGCTGCGCCACCGGCGCGCTCACGCTTGGCAACGTCCCGCTTGCCTTGGCGGTTGCCAATGCTCGGACCTGACTCGACTGCTCAAGCGGCTTGATCGCGGCGTCGGCAACGAGTTCCGCTGCTTCTTTCACGATCTGATCCAACCCGATAACCTCACAAGACGGATCATGCACCGTCACCTGACCCTGCTTGGTCCGCTCGATCGTTTTAGAAAACAACGTCGTGCCATCGGCTGCCACATAGGCCAAATCGAGGCCAATGGTCACCGTGACCGGATAGGTGGCTTCCACTTGCCGGGGAATGACGAGCTCGATTCGCTTACTCACGAGCGCCGCTTCAATCGCACCTTCCGGCGGAGTCGAAGATGCTGGCGCCACCCCCTGCAATACCCCGCCTAGCTTCTGCTGCACGACCGCAGCCAGCGGCCTGCCTATGGCGATCGTTTCCGTGTTTTCACAGGCGTTTTGATAGCTACCAACGGCCTCGAGCATGGCAGGATGCAATCGCAGGGCGGGCATCAACGGGTACGGGAGCGTGGCGTCTGAACGAGAACCGTCGCTGAATAATGAACAGCCGGCCAGTGCAAGTACCAATGCGCCGGCGAACAGGCTCGGAAGCCTGCGGCAAAGATCGCCGCATCCGGGTGAAGGTTGTATGGGTCGCTCCATCATGTCGTTATAGCGAACTCGTGCAGGCTACCACAACTCAATCCGCCTTTCGCCGAGGTCCACCTAGTATCGCCAGAATTGTTTTTCACGAGCCGGCTGGGCTAAGGTTCTTCCGATGGATGATCTCGCGGCCCCGCCTCATGCTCGCCCGCAAGGGATGCCCTGGTCTGCGTTGCTCCGGCTGATCCGACTGCGGAGCCAGACCGGCACGTTACTATTGGCGATCCCGTCGCTCTGGTCTCTGGTCCTCGCAGAGCGAGGCCTTCCCTCTGCCAGGCTTATCATAATTTTTCTTGCCGGCTCCTTCCTCATGCGCAGCGCCGGCGTCATTGTGAACGATTTAGCCGACCGCTCATTCGACCGCCATGTGACGCGCACCAAAACAAGGCCTCTCGCATCGGGTGAACTGAGCCCCGCGCAAGCCTGGGCCCTGCTGGCAATCCTGTTGCTCGCCGCCGCAGGTCTCTTGCTGCTTCTCAACGATCTGACCCGCTGGCTGGCCCCCGTCGCGTTGGCCTTATCGGCCTTGTACCCCTTCTGCAAGCGCATCATCCATATTCCGCAAGCGGTCTTGGGTATCGCCTTTGGATGGGGCGCTATCATGGCCTGGGCCGCCGCGCGCGGGACTATCGACACGCCAGCCTGGCTTCTATTTGCTGCGACCGTGGCCTGGGCCATCGCCTACGATACGATCTATGCGCTGCAAGACCTGGACGATGACCGCCGGATCGGGGTGAAATCTGCCGCGTTATTCTTTGGATCGTTAACGTGGATGGCGGTTGGAACGGCCCTGGGCGTTATGCTGATTCTGCTTGGAGCCTCAGGACGACTGACCGATATTGGCGGGATGTTTTATCTGGCCCTATGCGGCGTGGGACTCTTTTTCGCCTCGCAAATTCGCACTCTGCAAGGGACGGTCATCCCGTCTGAAGCATTTCTGATGTTTCAAGCCCACGTATGGGTCGGCCTGGTTATTCTGGCCGGCCTCATCGCAGGATTTCTCTTCTGACGATCGAATCAGCTCTCCGGTTTCACTGCCGGTGCTTCTTCGGCTTTCGGTGCGCGTAACGTACCCAGATACGTCGTCACAGCTTTGGCCTCGGCATCGCTCAACCCCAACGCCGGCATGCGCGTTTCTGGTTTCATGGCCTGCGGATTCTTGAGCCAGCGGTAAATCCAGGTTCCGTTCAAACGGAACCCCGCCCGATCCAAGGCCGGGCCGACTTTCCCGCCTTCGTCCCCGATGCTATGGCAACCGTTGCATCCATATTTATTCTGATAGAGTCTCTTACCCAACTCCACCTGCTGCGCAGCCACTTCCGGCGTCATGGTCAAGTCTGGACGTTGCACGTTCACACCCTTACCGGGACGCACGGAAAAGTTATTCAACCCCGCTTGCGCGGCATCGAGTTCCTTCTTGGCCGCCACCATTGCAGCCTGCTCTTTGGCGTACAGCGACTCGTCGACTTCGACCTCTTTCTTATCGGCCTCCTCGCTGGCTTTCTTTTCAGCCGCCTCGAAGGTCTGCTTCGCTTGATCGAACTTCTCCTGGGCGGTCTTCAGGCTTTCCGTCAATTCCTTCTTCCGCTCTTCAACCTTATACTCCAGCTTCATGCCATGGAGCGTTCTGACGTACCCGACAATGGCCCAAATTTCATCTTCTGAAAGTGTGTACTTGAAGGTCGGCATGGTCGGGACGGCGAAATCGTCATCACCGATTTTATCCCCCCCAGGGCTGGTGTCCTTCATGTCCCGAGAGATCGTATTGAAAATATCTTCGTCCTTGAAGGTACCCATTTCCGACTTGTTCGAGAGATCTTTCGGCTTCGGGTCGGGCATTGAGGACCAGTTGAATCCCTCATTCTGACGTCCGTTTTCACCGTGGCAATGCATGCAGTAGTGGGCATACAGTTCCTGCCCTTTCTTCTGCTGCTCATTGGCACAACCGCCTGCGGTCATCGCCCAGATTCCGATCAGGCCGGCGACCGTCCCGATGACTTGTAGTCTTGCCGCCTTCATGCTGCCTGCCCTTTCTTCAATTTGCGGATCAGGACAAACTGGAAACCCAGGGCCAGCGCCGCTGCGAAGGCCGCATAGTAATAGGCTGAATAATCCGGGGGCGCTTCGGCGCGGAAATACCACCAGGAGGACACCGCCTTCTGCGATCCCTTTTCCACGATGTCGCCGGCGCCGTCCTTCCGGCCATCCCACACGGCAAACGAGATATTGATGAACCCTCCGGGAACGATCTGCGTATCTTCAGCCGCATGTTCCGTTCCGAGCGGCCTGGAAAAGACGACCTTCCATGTCCCGTTGGCGTAGGCGCCTTTGGCCTTCACGTCCTGGTGGGGTTGGATTTTCAAGGTGCCGAACCCCTGCGCATTCATATCGACAGCCTTGTCGTCCTTATTCTTCCAATACCAAATATTAACCGGACCGCCTTCGACTTGCGCCATCGGCTGTCCGTGAGCAAAATGCGCCTTCTTGTCTCCAACCATAAACTGCAGCGCCGCCGCGTCGTCCGGGTCTTGGGTTGGATCCGCGTACTCGAGTAAGATGGCCACTTGCGTTCCATCATGCAGGGCACGAACGGTCAAATCTTTCACCGTCACTTCTTGTATGCGATTCGGCCAATGCACTTGGGGCGACATGGGGAAGGTCGCTGGTTTTGCGGTATTCCATGCTGCCGCGTTGGGGTCATCGACTGGCAAGGCGCCCTTCACCATCGGTGCGCTGACCGACACACTTTCCTGCGCCATGCTCATAGTCGCGCCACCGAGGAACAGAACGGCCGCTACTGCCGCCCCTCCTCGTACGACCCACTGCCTCATCTGATTAGCCGGTTTCATGCTGGCCTCGTTTCCAATGTGCGACTAGACGATATGCCTCTGCCCAACCGCATTATTCCCACGTCCGCGGTGATTGATGAGCCCCGTCGTATTCGCCGAGAATAATCTTCCAGATCCATTCGTCTGGCAATTCAACTTCCCAACGAGGCATGGCCGATTTCCACGGCATACCTTCAATGGGGAGCCCGACTCCGCCCTTCTTGATGCGCCAGAAGAGATAGCTCTCCTGCAACATCGCGATGGTGGTCGGATCGGAGAAATTTGCCGGCGGCGGATTGAACCCTCGAGCTGCAGGGCCCTTGCCATCAAACTTCCCGCCGTGACACGGAGAGCAAAAAGCCGCATAGAAGCCTTTGCCCTGCATGATATTCTCGGGCGTTTTGGCTACAGGATTCGAAAGGCCGGTGTATTCCCCTGGAGGAGCCGGGTGGATCGTGCGATTTTCTGCGGGCGGCGCATCGCTCGTCGCGGTGCTCCCATAGGTCTGCCATCCGACTAATAACGGGAATACGATCAGCACGGCATACCGCAGCGCCTGCAATCCGCCGATATTTTCTCCTGTCATAAAACGCTGAATCGGATTCCAGAAAGCATCCTTGGACTCACCGCTCAGAGTGGCAAAGATCACAATGCCGGTGGTCGTCAGCATCAGATAGAGGAAAATGAGACTGGACGGCAGCGGCGCCGAGCCGGGGATATTCGGCACAACGAACTTGAGGATGACGTAGACGATCCCAATCAGAATAGCCGGCTTGAGCAGAGATCCTCCCATATACTCCTCCTCAGTGCGCTTGCGCGACAGTCACGGTTTCAGATTGGGCCGCCTTCACCGGAGCCACAGGCGCGGCCCCCGGCATCTCCAGTTCAGACGGATTGACCGAGATCGGTTCGCCGCTCATCTGTTGTAGGAATGCAATGACCGACAGAATCTCGTTTTTCGAGAGGCCGATCGGATTCTTATTAATGTAGGGCATCCGCGCCGGATATTCTTTCGGGAGCCCTTCATGCCGATAATCGAGATAGATGTAGGCCTGCGGTTGAGTCAAGCTTTCAAAGATGAATTCCCGGCTCAGCTTGGCCCCGATTCCCTTCAAATCCGGACAGCGTGCGGATTCACTTGGCCCGATAGAGTGGCACAAGGCGCATTGGCCCTTACTAAAGAAAATCTTCTGGCCGATAGAGGCCATGTCGGCCGGCGTCTTTATGCTCGCAATGTCGATACTTTCTTCTGCCGGCGGCAGCGATGCCATTTGCGGAACGGCCAGCGCGACCAGCGAAAACAAGCCGAGGACAATCGCGACAAAACCGATCACCCGCAAAAACTTCGATTGGATGAACAGGAGGATAATAATACCCGTCCCGATCACCGAAAGGCCGATTAACTGTAATTTAACGACTTCACTCATAGGACTCCTCTGAGCAAGACAATCGCGTTAGCTCTGCTTGTCCAATGTCGGTGAACCGCCGGCCATCGCGGGCAACGCCCCATGGCCCATCTCGTCTTTTCCATGACCGTCTTTCCCGCCCTTTGCTTTGTCGCCCATCGTGGCAACCCAGAAAATGAACGCAACGATCATACAGAAGAAGAACGTGTTCGCCGCCATCAGCGCGGCCGCATATCCAAGAGCGGGAGAAAAGGCGTATTGGGATGAATCCCGCATGACTCCATACACATGCCAATGCACGCGCGAGGATGATCGGGCATAGCCCATCAGCGTCATCAACAAGATGACCATGATCGCGTTCAACACGAGTGAGTACCCAGCCCGTGGCGGCATCTTGCCCCAGACCATTTCCGTCGTCGTTTTAGCGCTCTTCAGCAAGAGGGCGGTGAGCGGAGTGATGGTCAGCATAACGAAGATGACGATCAACACCTGGGAAGTCGAGAAATAGTTGATGCGGACAATGGCTGGAACGAAATAGCCCCACACTCCCAGCACCACCACAACGAGACCGGCGATCACCAGCACCCCGCCCATGACGGCCTTGGCCAGCTTTGCCCACGTGGCGGTATCTTCCTTGCCCGCGCGCCAATACATAATAAAGCTCATGAACGTGACGAGAATCATCAGATTCGACACGGTCATCTTGGCTGACATGACGCCGAAGACCCCCAATAATGGATGGTGCGTCCCGCCCATTTTCCTGGCTTCTTCAAGACTGGCGACCAGGGAGTGCGGCGTCATCCAGACTCCGAGGCAGAGCAACAGGATGATCAGCATCGCCAGCATCGGACGACGGTACTTCAATTCAGAACCAGGAATTCGATGGGTAATACCAAGCCAGAAATAATAATTTGACCCAAGGAAGAGCACGCCGATCAACATGGCTTGCAGGATGAAGAGCCACGAGAGGAACCCACCCATCAGTGTGATGCCCATCTGCTGGTTGTACTGATAGATTTCCCGCATCAGCCAATAGCCGGCAAAAGGCAGCGGCAAGAGACCGAACACGCCGATAAAGTTGCCGACATAGCCCATCCAATCATAATGCTCACGTTCTTCCGGTCCCCTGGCAGACAAATATCGGATACCGGCATAAGCCCCGCAAATGTAGCCGCCAAGCACGACGTTGGCGATCAACCGATGAATATTAACGGGCCACCAGGTTGGATTCCATGTCGCCGCCCAGGCCCTTGCCATGTCGGATCCCTCGGCGATCACCACAGGACTCGCCTGGAACGTGGCCCAGGAGTTCGGGATAATCATGATGAAAAACGCGAACACATTGAGCATGAAGCCCAAGAAGAGATGGAACACTTTGCTCCGCCCCTCGGACATTGCATCCCATCCATACCAATACATGTAGAGGGTAGCGGTCTCGAGCAGGAACAGCGCGCAATAGACCATAAACGAGGGAAAGAAAATATCGCTCAGATACGCCATCAACTTGGGATAGGCGCCGATCAGCAAAAAGAGCAGAATGCCGCCAAAAAGCGCGGTCGTGGAATAGGCTGAACTCAGGAGCTTGGTGAATTCTTTGGCCAGTTTATCGTAGCGCTTTTCGCCACTCTTCCACCCAACGACTTCGCAGAGCCAGGCAAAAATAGGGACACCCAGCACGAACCCGGCAAGCAAAAGGTGAAGCTGGGCGATCACCCAGACCAGGTTACGACTCCCGATAACGGGAACATCCCGGTAGGCCACCGCTCCGGCACCGCCGCCAGAATCCGCCGCCATGCTCAGGTCTGGAAGACTGAGCAGGCCCATAAACGCGCCAATCGCGGCAAAGGCGGCAGGCGACTCGGCCACGCATCGAACAAGCCGTTGAATAAACCCACGCTGGTGCATCATGCCCCTCACCTCTCCGTCGCCCAGTCTTAGTGTGTCACTGAAGCCGGCGCCGAATTTTTAGGATCGGCAGGCTTGGCCTTCACGGCCTTCCCTTTATCCTTCTCTTTTTCTTTCGCCGCGTCTTCTTCCGCCTTCACCTTTTCAAGCGATTCCACCTGGGCCGCCAAGACCGCTAGCGCTTTTTCATCTTTATTCAGCGCATCAACCGGCTTATACGGCGGCTGCGCTTTCACTTCAGGCTTTTTGCAACACTCATGGGGATGAGGCGTGCTGACCGGCAGCGCTGACCAGAAGAGCAGGGAGAGCACAATGCCGACCAAGGTAATGGCCATCAGCATCAAACCCTGATCAGCCGGCACCCGCATCAAATCCCAGCGGGTGATAATCCCCTGATAGGTCTCGCTGGTAGACCGTGCCACTTTTGCTGCACTCTGGATTACACGACCGACTAGCGACACTCCGATCAGCAACATAACGATCAGCACCCCTAATGACACGGAGCCCCAAAGAGTCAGCTCGATGCCGATTTTTTCAGCAACAGGAACCCCCTTCAGCATCTCCGTCTCAAAAAGAGCATGCGACAACGCAATCGAATTTTCCGTCACAAAGCTCACGACCAACCAGAGGATCGGCATGTAGACTGCCCCGACCAGCGCGGTCTTGATCCAGAGCGAGAGCGCCAGGCCGTCCGGCGGTTCAAGCCGTAATTTTTCAAGAAATACTGTTCGAGAAACAACGCCCATTGCCCAAATATCGATGGGAATACAGAGAAGGAACAAGAGGGCAATTCCGAAGCCTTCTCCAAGATGCGGTTCGAATGCCATGCTGAGAATCGGCATCGCGAAGACCGTCACGGGGCTGGCGAGATACATGAAGAGGGCCAGACCGATGCGCCCCTCGAAGTGCATCATACCCAGAGCCAGAAAGAGCAGGGCAATGGCCAACTTGATGGGGAAGCCGGTCCAAAACGCGGACCAGAGCACATTCAATCCCAGCTTCAACGGAGTCATCGATTCTCGTTCCGTCATAGTGTAACCACCGGCAAGGCGCAGGCGTCTCGCTCGATTAATCCAGGAATTCCCGGTTGATAATGGCTGCAATGGTGAACAGCAGAATCATCGCCATGACGACGATCCAACCAATCAAGGCGATCGGACGTTTGAAAATATTCCGCTCGGGATCGCGATCGATAAATGGCAAGGCCGCCAAGAGGGCCATGAATGCGCCTGGCAACGCCATCGCGCCCACGAACTGACCGAACTCACCGCCAAACATTTTGAGACGCAGCAATTGGAACAGGAATAAGAAATACCACTCCGGCTCAGGATGATAATCACCAGGATCAGGCGTCGCCTCCTCCAGGAGCACAACCGGTTCCCAGAAGGCCAGCGCGCAAATTGTCAGAAATACCGTCACCATGCCGACAATATCTTTCCAAATCTGACGCGGGAAGAAGTAGTCGGTCTTTGCCTTGATTTCTTCCGGCGTCCCACGGAACGGACCAGCCGGTCCGGCGGCCCTAAATAAGAAGATATGAAGTCCGGCAAGACCCATCAAGCCTGCCGGAAGAATCATGACGTGAATGACGAAGAAACGGCTCAAGGTCATCTGCCCAGGAATAGCGCCACCCTTGAGGAACCGTGCCATGAAGTCGCCGATGACCGGCGTCTTATCCATGATCTCCACTCCGACAGTCGTGGCCCAATAGGCTCGCTGGTCCCAAGGCAGCAAGTAGCCGGTAAATCCAAAACCCATGACCAGACCGAAGAGGGCCAAACCCACAAGCCAGATCAATTCACGAGGACTCTTATAGGCACCCCAGAGAAAGACTTGCGACATGTGCGCGAAGACGCACACCACCATCGCGGTCGATCCCCAAAAGTGGTAGCTGAGCAGAAACCACCCGTAGTCCACATCGTGAATGATGTATTGGGTGCTGGCAAAGGCGTGATCGGCGGTCGGCACATAATAGAACATCAACAGAATGCCGGTGACTGCCTGCATAATGAAGATGAACAACAGAATCGAACCGAACACATAGGCCCAGCGGGACCCGCCAGGGACCGGTTCGTTGAGCATCTTCGCCTGAATGGTCTTGAGACCAACCCGCTCATCGACAAACGCGATGACTTTTTCAAGTGCGGTGAGCCCGGTTGTTGAAGACGGTGTCTGTTGCATCATGCTCAGATGATCCGAATTTGAGATTTAGTACCGGCCTTGAATTCCATGTCGATAATTTCGACTTCGCCAGTCCCCGACACCTTAATAGGTAGGGAATCCAGTGACCGCGGAGCAGGCCCATCAAGCACTCTCCCGGATGCGTCGTAGATGCTCAGATGACAGGGGCAAAGAAATACCTGGCCAAGAACTTTATGCTGACGCCACTTATATCCGCATCCCAAGTGAGGACATTTCCCGGAAAACGCGACGTACGGAACATCCTTCTTATTTGTCCATACTGGCTTGCCGTAGGCGTCCTTAAACTCCATGTCTTTGCCCTGATACACCTTGTCCAGCACCGCCGGGGTGGCCTTCAGAATCCACACATTCTTTTCAATTTCGGACTCCGGCATGTAGGCTTCCTTGACCTTGCGCTTATACTTGAATTGGAAGCCGATATCGTCTTGCTTGATCTTGCTGATATTCCCGACCTTCAGCCATCCATTATCGAACGGGGAATACATCGGCTTCATGAGATAGCGCAAGATCGGATACGCAATCGGCAGTCCGATTAAAAATCCAATAACATGCGTAAAATTCATGAAGAAGGTTCGGCGCTTAACGCTTTTTTCCAACTCAGGGAACGGAACGAGAACTTCCCCTGGCGTGACATGCACCTTCTCTTCGAGGTGTGCGATCTCCACTTCATGCGTTGTCACATACTCATCGCGCTTGAAGGGCGGCAATTCCAAAATGTCGCCAGCCGCTGCGCGCAGCTCCACAAGTCCATCGGCGACTGACTGCACAAACGCCATGGCAACCTGCCGCTCACCGCTGCCGTTCATCGAGACCACAATATGGCTGATCTCGTGCGAGAGCGGATCGACGATGACTCGCGTCACTTCTCCGATTTCACGGTCTGTTGCACGAACCTTGGATTTGAGTTTCGGCTGCATCATTACTTCATCTTGATTGGTTTCGGAGTGTTCACGGACGTGTTCTTGAATGTCGAGAGCCACGCCGCCAGCGCCTGCACATCACTCGGCTCCATCAGATCCTTGTACTTGTCAGGCATCTTGCCCTTTTCGTACTCGGCATCGAAGCCTTCAGCCTTGTAGGATTTCGGATCAAGGATTTTCTTCGCAATCTCTTCTTGAGGAAGAAGAGTGCCAATATTATCAAGCTCGGGGCCGCGCTTCTTCCCGCCCTCCCCCTTAAGCTTATGGCAGTTGTAGCACTCTTGCAGTTGCCACTGCTCTTCACCAAGCTTCAATACGTCGCCGCCAGCCGCTCCTCCTGCCGCGCCAGCCGCTGGCGCCCCGCCAGCCTCCTGGCCAGCCGGCATTTGAGCAGCACCCAATGCCTTAATGCGCTCGGTCAACTCTTTCGCCTTTTGATCAAGATCCTTGGCGCGAGCAATCACCTCTTCTGCCTTCCAGGGATCCAGAATATTTGGTTTACCCTTCAGCAACTTGACGATCTTACCCTTCTCGTCTTCAGGATCGTATTGCGGCCAGAGCGACGCGCCCGAGATAAACACCGTGCAGAGGACCGCATAGAACACAAGGAGGGACACAAGCGCCTTCCCCCCGCTCATCACCTTCATCGTCGGCGCATCCAGGATCAAGAATACGATGGTCCCCAGCACGGCATACCCAAAGAAAAGCCATCGGAAGACTGGCGGGAAATCGAACGCCATCGTGGCCATAAAGAGGCCGGCGCCGATCACGAGTCCGACGATAATCTTGATGATTGCCTTGCCCATAATGCTCCTCGTTCTAGATCCCTATTGAATGCGACAAGAATAATCGAACACTACTTGGCCCCTGCCGGAACCGCCTCCCCCTCATGCGCAGGCTCTTTGGGATGCGAAGCGCGTAGCGTCACAATGATCGCAAAACTGACAACTGCATAGAACACAACTGTAATTCCGGTAATGTACCAAGCCGAGTACGCCAATGTTGGCGTAAACGATTCGGCGGTGAAATCCGGCAACAGATTATACGTATGGAAATACTTCCGCAGGAGCGAGCGAACTGCACCCATCAAACCCATCGTCCAAATTGCGCTGAACGCCAAGAAGATCAACACAAACTGGGAAGCATAGTCGATCTTCCCCCAGACAATGGTGCCTTGCGTAACTGCCCGATTGTAGATGATGTAATTCACAACCGTGACAAATACCAGGGTAAATGCAGCGGAGTTTTTCGCCGGCATCAAGGCCAGAAAGTTCCAATCGGACGGCAATTCCAGTTCAGCGACCAGCTTCGCGCCGGTTGGCACAAATCCGTGCGGGGTCATCCAGATCGCATTCCCCACGACCACCATCAAAAACCCTATCTTGATAACTGTTCGAGATGACACCGTGATCGGGATGAACCGGCCGAGAACAGCCGGCGCCAACAGCATCGGCAAGAGGAACAAGAGAGACATGGGGTCGGGCGCCGGATAATCCGTAAGAACCTTGGTCATGACGAGCGGCAGAGCCACCATCACGATCGGGGCAAGAATCGTCATCCGGACCTTCTCTACCCCTTCGATCCGTTTCATACTGAGCCAGATATAGTAGTTGCTGGCCAGGAAGATAAGCCCGATCATAGCCCCCTGCATCTCAAAGAACATGGAGAGCTGGTCCGCCATCATGTACGGACAAATCGACGCGTCGTAGTCGCAGAGCTCGTAGGCCAACAGGTAGCCCATGAACGGAAGGAAGAGCAACGCGCCAACCCCGATCATGTTTCCAACAAAGCCCATCCAGTCGTAATAGGAACGCTCCTCGTCTTTGGTCGAGCCCATGTACATATAGGCGGCGATCAATCCGGCGACGAAACCACCGAAGGTGACATTCCCCACCAGACGATGGAGATTCAGCGGCATCCAGCTGTAATTGAACATCTTGTCCCAGATCGTCGCCGTCGCCAGAAACTCAGCCGGAGACACGCCCTCAACCTTGACAGGAGTGTTCATGAACGAGGTCGGGCCATCGATCACAAAAAGCGTGATTGATCCGATCAAATTCAATAGCACGCCCAAGGCAATATGCCGCGCCTTCTTATTCCCCTTCCAGGCATCCCATGTATAGAAATACAAGTAGAGGACGATGGTTTCCCCGATAAATAACAGCGGGTAGATGACCGCGAAGACCATGAAGAAGTGATTGATCAACCAGGTCGTGAACTGCGGATAGGTCGCCAGCAAGACGAATATGAAGAGACCGCCGGTCAGGGCCGTCATGCTGTACAGGATGACGGTGACCTTGGTCACTTCCTTTGCCAGCCGGTCATAGCGAGGATCCTGCTTGCGGTAGCCCAGCCACTCCGAGATCACTACGAAGATTGGAGCGCCGAGAATGAAGCCCGCAAACAGGATATGGAGCTGAGCGACGATCCAGACCGCTGTCCGATTCCCGGTGTAGGGGAATTCTACCGAGGGCGTACCAGGTGCCTGCGCATAGGCCGCCCCGCCGAACAGCGCCAGAAGCGCAAAGAGAACCATGAGACTGCGCTGCCATGTTTTCATGATGCCTCGCCGCTCCTCCTAACTAGATTAATCCGACTTACTTCCCAGCTTCCGGGGCTGCAGGGGCCGCCGCTGCATCTGCCGCCGGGGCCGCCGCCGCAGGAGCCGCCGCCACACTGGCCGCATCGACCCACGACTTTTTGCCCTCATCCCAACCCTTGCCGGCCAACCCGAAGTTGCGCTCAAACAACACGAGCTTCCATCGGTCTTCGTCGGACAACTTGCTCTTCCAGGCCTTCATCTTTGTGTTGGGCACGCCCTCGGAAATACGCCAGAACCAGACAGAATCCGAGTACAACTTCATGCGGTCACTGACACGGAAATCGCGGGCGCCCGCCTTGACCGGCTTCCCATCCTTGCCATGACAGCTGGCGCAATTGACGTCCGGATTGGTCTCACCGATAAATAGCTTCCGGCCTTCCTCGAGCTTCGCCGCATCAGTCCACCAGCCGGCAGGCATGTGCTTATCGGCATACTCAGCAGGCGCAGGAGGCGGAGGAACAACCGGACCTTCGCCACCACCCTCACCGCCGCCGCAACCGGCAATCGCCAATCCCATTCCCAATGCCAGCATCAAATGCCATGACGTCTTCATATCAATTCACCACTCCTTTCCTTCGCCCCATCGTTCTTTTCAATGTCGCGTATGCGCAGTAAAAAGACAGAAAAAAAGACGCTCCCGCGGAGGATTACCGCCCCCTCGACAAAAGCGCCAACATGCATTCGCTACAATACACCACAGCTATTCTACACCCCTGCATAACGAGCATCGGATCCGCGCCCACCATCATCCACCACCGGACCCCTAGCCTATTTCTTCCGCTTACCCTGCCCCTTCTCCAGCCTGGCCATTTTTTTCCGCCGGGACTTAATTACTTTTATCCCGACAAAGAGGCCGACAATCCCTGCGACTACTCCAAGCCCTACAAGCAACCACGACGGAGGGGCCGATCGATCATGCGCACATCCGGATCCGAAATTGACCTGAATCTTTCGTTCGCTTTCAAGATCCTTCGGATCGAACTGAATCTTGAGATTCTGCTGCTCGCCCTTGGCTTCTACGAGAAGCGGGTCACCAAGATTGTCGTTATGCAGGTGAAACGCCGCTCGATAGTATCCGTCTTCACCCGTCGTAACAGTCTGCCCATACGAGATTCTTGTATCCTTAACCAGAACCTCTACATTCGCACTCGGCTTCCCGTCTTCCCCGCACACAAAACCTTCAACCGTGAACCGGTGGTCCGCTTCATGTGTCGCATAGAGAGTGGCAGGCTGAACCAGGAAGGCACCAATACCGACTATTGCGGCCGTCACTTTCCAACGGGAGCCGGATAGCCTGATCTGTTTCCACTCCACTCGTCTGCGCCAATCCCCGCGGTACATCGAATAAATCAGCTCATGGCCGCACATGCAGTACGCATGTGCGATCAGCTGAATTTAAGGCCGACTCTTCTACCATAGCCCCTATGCCTTGTCAATTACATGACGAAGAGAATAATGCCTCTAGGTATAGGATTTCGGTTCGCGCGAGTGCCGCCACCGGCACAAAAATCCGGTGAAACTAGAAAAAGCTGAACCGCTGAAGATAAGGAGATTCGATAGCGGGGAGGCTAGAGATACCCACGCGCCTTGGCATCGGCAGCTACTCGATCGGCTTCCGCCTTGCGCTCCGATTCTTTTTTGGCCACCCACGTTTCCCAGGATTTCCCCGACGCCGTATCCTCGCCTGAGAACGCCACCATTTGGACATCCTCAAAGCGAATGCGGCGAGTCCCGGCACCGTCGGCCGGAAAGAGGTCAAAGCTTGAATCCGCCCCTTTTACCTCGCGATTGTAGAGATACCCGCTGACCTGCTCACCGGACTTGAGCCCAACGGTAATATCTCCACGATAGTCGAAGGCCAATTCGATCGCTTCAACCGTTTCATTAAATGAGCGCGGATTGAACCGGCGTCCCTGGAGGGGACCAGGGTAGATTGATTCGCCATGGGTCTTGGTATCCGTCATCGACAATATCCTCTGTGCGCCTATCGACTCGTCGGCAAGAGCGTCAATTTTACCGTCCGGCTGAACCCCGACATCGTCCCAAACGTATCCTCGACAGCCGAGGCCTCATAGCCACAATGCACCATACAATCCGCACACTTCTCATTGCGGCCCGTTCCATAGTTGTCCCACTCGGTCAGTTCCATCAACTCACGAAACGTTTTGGTATAGCCCTCCTGCAACAGATAGCAGGGCTTTTGCCAGCCGAACACGTTATAGGTCGGATTTCCCCATGGCGTGCACTGATAGTCGCGATTCCCCATTAGGAAATCGAGGAACAGGGGCGATTGATTGAACTGCCATCCGCGCTTGGGACTGCCAAGAATCTTCGAAAATAGTTCCCGCGTCCGCTCACGCTTCAAGAAATGCTGCTGATCCGGCGCCTTCTGATAGCTGTAGCCCGGCGAGATCATCATCCCCTCGACACCCAAGGCCATCATCTCGTCGAAAAACTTCCGCACCCGCTCAGGATTGGCATCGTCGAACAACGTTGTGTTGGTCGTCACGCGATGGCCGCGCTTCAACGCCGCCTTGATCGCCTTGACCGCCACCTCATAGACCCCGTCGCGGCAAACCGCCAGATCATGTTCGTCGCGCAACCCGTCCATATGGACGCTGAACGTCAGAAACTCGGATGGGGTGTACTCATCGAGCTTGCGCTCCATCAGAATGGCATTCGTGCATAGATAGACATAGCGCTTCTGCGCGACCAGCCCCTCGACGATCTTGGCCATCTGCGGATGAATCAGCGGCTCACCGCCTGGAATGCTGACGATCGGCGCCCCGCACTCCTCCGCCGCCGCCCAGCACTGCTCAGGCGTCAAATGCTTGTCGAGGATATGATCGGGATATTGAATCTTCCCGCAACCGGCGCAGGCCAAGTTACAGCGAAACAGCGGCTCCAGCATCAGAACAAGCGGATAGCGCTTCACCCCTTTGAACTTCTGGGTGAGCACATACTTCGAGACTGTATACATCTGGGAAAGCGGTACGGCCATTCCCCTCTCCTTCCTATGAGATTGTATAGTGAACGGCTATGTCGCATAGCCGGATTGGGAAGCATCAGAGTTTTCTGCGGATTTTAACATCTAGCCTAGACCCCGTCAATTTTCAATTACTTGAGAAGGTATGACGTTCGGCAGGGATCCCGACATAACCAGGCAGGGCTCTGTTTGGAGGCGCCGAGCGGGTTCGAACCGCTGCATCGCAGTTTTGCAGACTGCTCCCTTACCACTTGGGTACGGCGCCTCGCGAAGTTGGCATTATAGTCTGGGCAATAGGCCAGAGGCTAGGGGCGAGTACGAAATCTTAACGTTTATTTGAGAGGACGGGAATTTCCTTCCCCAACGTCGACGGCTGATCGGACTGCGGCTCAAGCGGCTCCCACCCCTCTTCGCTCGCATGGGCAATGGCTTCACCGCTCCCTTCCGCTTCTTTTTCCTTGGCCAGCTGTTCCACTTCCTGAATCAGCGTGTCCATCAATTCTTCCATCGGCACTTTCCTGACGAGTTTCCCCTTTTTAAAGAGAATCCCCTTTCCTTCGCCGCCGGCGATACCGATATCTGCTTCTTTCCCTTCGCCAATACCGTTTACGACGCAGCCCAGCACGGACACGTTGAGCGGCGTTTTGATATGGCCCAGCTTCTTTTCCAGCTCGTTCGCCATGCGGACCACGTCGATTTCCACCCGTCCACAGGTGGGACAGGCGATCACGTTGATGCCCCGATGGCGAAGTTCCAGCGACTTCAAAATCTCAAACCCGACCTTGACCTCTTCCACCGGATCAGCCGCGAGCGACACGCGCAGCGTGTCGCCGATGCCCTGCGAGAGCAGATAGCCGAGTCCGATAGACGATTTGACGGCTCCGGTCATTGCGGTGCCGGCTTCGGTAATCCCGATATGTAAGGGATAATCGGATTGATGGGCAAAGAGCCAATAGGCATCGATCGCATGGTGTACATCCGACGCCTTGAGCGACACCTTCATATTGGTAAAGCCGACATCTTCGAGCGAATGAACCGCATTCAGCGCCGATTCAGCAAGGGCCTCGGGGGACGGCCAGCCGTACTTGTCAAGCAAATGGCGTTCGAGCGAGCCGCCGTTCACGCCTACACGCAACGGGATCCCCCGCTCATTGACAGCCTTGATGACTTCTTCGACCTTCCACCAGGCGCCAATGTTACCTGGATTGATGCGCACGCAATCCACGATTTCCACCGACTGAAGCGCGAGCCGGTGATCGAAGTGGATATCGGCAATCAACGGCACTGTCATCGCCGCCTTGATCTTCGGCAACGCTTTCGCGGCCTCTTCGTCCGGCACGGCGACGCGAATAATTTCACACCCGGCGGTTTCCAGCTGGCGGATCTGCTCGATCGTGGCGGCCACGTCGCGCGTGTCGGTCGAACACATCGATTGCACGGATACCGGCGCATCACCGCCGACCTTGACCGTTCCCACTGTAATCTGCCGGGTTTTTCTCCTGCTGATATGCATGCTCTATTTACGTCTCGCGTTGAAGGTTTTACGTGCTCTATTAGCTGCCCTGTTCGTCGCCGTGTGGAAGATGATCGACCACAGACCCGACGCTGAACCGGTCATGCTTCACAGCCGGCGCCTTCCCGATGAGCTCTTTCACGCATTGATAGATCCCCTCGGCCGTCAGGCCATACCGTTCACGCAGCAAATCCTGCGGACCCTGCTCGATATACCAATCCGGCAAGCCCAGCACCTTTGTCGTCACATCCGTAATGCCGGCATCGGACAACGATTCCAAAACCGCCGAACCGAACCCGCCCATCTTACAGCCTTCTTCCACCGTCACCACATACCGAACCCGCTTGGCCACGTCGGCAATCAACTCATGATCGAGCGGCTTCACAAAGCGGGCATTGACCACCGCAGTTGACACACCTTCCTTCTCCAGCCGCTCAGCTGCCTGCATCGCTTGCCACACTGACACTCCGATCGCGATGATCGCTACCTCAGACCCGTCCTTCAACAGCTCGCCCTTCCCGACCGGAAGCGCCGTCGGCGCCGCATCCATCGACACTCCAAGAGTAATGCCGCGCGGGTAGCGAAGTGACACCGGCCCCTCATGCTGCAAACACGTCTTCATCATGTGCTGCAACTCATTTTCATCCTTCGGGGCCATCACCGTCATGTTCGGCGCATGACGGAGAAAGGCATAGTCAAACGCGCCATGGTGCGTCGTGCCGTCTTCCGCCACCAACCCGCCGCGATCGATGCAGAACACCACCGGCAAATTCTGCGTCGCGACATCGTGCACCACCTGGTCGTAGGCTCGTTGCAGGAACGTCGAATACATGGCAACGACGGGCTTCAAGCCTTGCGTGGCAAGCCCCGCGGCGAAGGTCACCGCATGCTGTTCGGCAATCCCTACGTCATAAATGCGATCAGGAAATTCTTTCTCGAACGCCGTGAGGCCAGTCCCTTCACACATGGCGGCCGTAATCGCCACCACCCGCTTGTCTTCGCGGGCCAGCTTCGTCAGCGACTCCATCGCAATCTGCGTGTAGGACGGGCGAACCGCTTTCTTCGCCGGCACGCCGGTTTCACGCACGAAAGGCGGGCAGGCATGGAACCACACCGGGTTCTTCATGGCCGGCTCATAGCCCAGGCCTTTTCTCGTAATGACATGGAGGAGCACCGGCCCCTTCATCTTGAGTACGTTCTCCAGCGTGGGAAGCAGATGCTCGAAGTTATGACCATCGATAGGACCGCTATATTGGAAGCCCAGTTCTTCAAAGAGCAATCCGGGAAGAATTGCGCCCTTGGCAAGCTCCTCCGCGCGCCGCGCCAGCTTCTGCATGTCCGGTCCGATATGCGGAATCTTCCCGAGCAACTGGCCCGTTTCTTCACGCACCTTTCCGTAAAACTCGCCTGTGATAGTCCGGCTCAGATAGGCTGAAATCGCCCCGACATTTTTGGAGATCGACATTTGATTGTCATTCAGAATCACCAGAAAGTCTTTCCCGAGGCCGCCTGCGTGGTGCAGGCCTTCGAGCGTCATCCCAGCGGTCATCGCGCCATCGCCGACGACACAGACCACTTTATGTTTCTGCCCCAACTGCTCACGGGCGGCCACCATGCCGAAGGCCGCCGACACACCTGTGCCGGCATGCCCGGCATTGAATGTATCGTATTCACTCTCTTCCCGTTTCGTGAAGCCGCTGAGCCCGCCGTATTGGCGCAGGGTATGGAATTGCTCCCGACGAGCGGTCAACAATTTGTGCGTATAGGCCTGGTTGCTGGTATCCCACACAATCTTGTCGGTTGGCGTCTTCAGGAGATAGTGCAGCGCCACCGTCAGCTCGACGACGCCAAGATTCGACGCCAAGTGCCCGCCGACACTCGCCACCGTTGAGATAATTTGCTCGCGAATTTCTTCGCACAAAGCCGGGAACTGGCTTGGCGATAACCGCTTGAGATCGGCAGGGGTTTGGATCGTTTTTAAGATCGACATAGGTACGTCTCCCTATTTTGTCACTTCACAAACTGAATGATTTCAATGGAGCTCTACCTAGAGAAGGACGGTAGTTTGATTACGTAGATGGACCACCATAACACTTTAAGTCTCACACACAGATCCTTTGATGTCAAGCATTTCGAACCCGCTCTCTTGTTTCTGCCCCCTCAACGACAGGTGTACTGTTTTAAGATCCAAACTGATAAGTCACTAATGTCGAAAGCGTAAAGTCAGCCGCACTGCCGACAATAAAATCAAGGTTCTCCACTCCATAGACCTGCCACAAGAGGTGGGGCTTGAGCCGATAGCTAAACCCCAGAACGGCTTCGGTGACACCTTTATCGAACACGCTGGTCCCTGTGCCGTGAAGCGGCGACGAATAATAGTCAAAATGCGCCGTCAGCGAGAAGTCTTTGGACCACAAATATTCGACGGCCATCAGGGCCGACACAACGGGCTGTAACGAATACCCCGCGATTCTCCCCGTCGGCAACACTCCATTCACATTGCCATATAGAACCCACTGGTCGGCAATGTGTTTCTCGATTGCCAGCCCCACACCATAGTCGGGACTTCCGCTCCCCAGAAAATGCGGTTCATCGCCGGTCGGAATCTTGACCGCTGCCCGTAAAGAAATCGCGGGGGACGCCTCGGTTTCAGAAAGCAATTGAAACTTTCCCATCACTGAGGCGTCACCCAAGCCCACCACTCCCTCTTTCCCGCTCATCACCGTTCGGCCACCGGACCTCACGTTGAATACATATCCCGCATCCTTCAGTGCGCGCCGATCCGGTGCGAGGCCGGTTGTTCCCCGTTCGACAGCTTGAATCATGCCGTCCATAATCCCGCGATAGCGAAACAACATAGGAACTTCTATTGCCAGCTCCAGGCGTTCAGTAGCCCCGTAGCGAAGGAACACTCCGGAACGGAGGCTTTCAAACTTCATCGCGACCGAGGCCTGCGGCGTCGTATCGGAAAAAACGTTGGCGGTATTGGCCAGCTCGATCCGAAGGTCCAGCGCGCCCGGTTTGAGCACCGCTGCACGGTCACCAGGCAGCCCGAGCACCAATTGATGAATGGGTTGGAAGTTGCGGACCGGGAATGGCCCAAAACCCTCAGCGAAAACCGACTGCGGGATCACTCCATTGCAGAACACCAGACCGAGGACGACCGCCCAGCAGGCGCCGCGCCATGCCATCAGCACCACCTCACGCTTTTTCCGTCAATAGGGGAAATCGAGCCCGGCGAAAATCGCGCCGCCCTCCCGACTAAATCCATAATCGAGACGCCCCACCACATTCGGGCGAACGATCCCCCTAAGCCCAACACCCGGTGTTACCCGGTAGTCTTTAAAACTCACGTCTTTAAAATCTCCCAATACTTGCCCCGTATCGACAAACGGGGCCAATTCAAAATCGGCCATCACGCCGGCCAATCGTGTCCTGGCAATATGAATCCGCTCTTCGACACTGAAGGCCACCAAATGCTTATCGATAAAACGGTCCACACCAAATCCCCGCAAACTGTTCTGGCCGCCCAGCGAACTCTGCTCAAAAAACGGCACCTGAGTGCCGATGGTGGCCTGCAAATCAGCCCGCACCACCAAAATCGCGCGTTTGGATTCACTAGGAAAGAGCTGCTTCACCTCCAACTCATAGCGCGAATAAATGGGATGATCGCCGTTCCGGATATTCTGATTCAACTCCGCATAGGCCGAGACGGCCATGCCATCTGTCGGCGTCACCAGATTATTGCGCGTGTCATAGTAGAAGGTCGCTCGATGCCCGACGATCATGGACTCCCCCCTAACGCCGTCTATCTCCCCGAACCGCTCGACCGTAAAAGGCAGATTGGTCGCCCCGCGCTGCAGTTGCACATCACGGAACCGCTGCGCCACCGCAATCTGCGTGACTTCATTAATATAGACCCCGAACCGCCAATTAGCGCGGAACTCTCGCGCCGTGTAGTTACTTTCATTGCCTTCAAGAGAATCCTGTCCCATACCAAAGAAACGCGACGTCGCGTTCTTAAAAAACGATCCGCCGAATTGAAGGAAGTATCGTCCATTGCTGAACGCGGGATCAGAGTAGGAAAATACCAGCTTGCGCTCAATCTTCTCCGTAAACGATCCGATAAACCGCGTCTCACGCCCGCCGGGCTCGTACCGAAAGATATTAAAGACGCCCCGCGTCCCGACAATCGAATTCCGAATGAGCATCGGCGCCATCAAATACTTCAACTCGCCATCCGGATCCGTCACCAGAATCGGCACAATCAGCCCTGCATCATTTCCATCATTGCGTGTGGTGGACACGGAAGGAACTGGGAACACTTGCATTTCAGCGTGCGCGGAAACAAGGGACAACAATTCGCCCCCTGCACAGAGACCGACAATACAAATGACGACGAAACGCAGGGCCGACATGAAGGTTCTGCCTGGAGGGCTTACGGAGCTTTCAACTTTTCGGATTTCTTGCGGAGCTGCTCAACGAGGTCCTGATAGGACGACCCGCGGATAATCTTTGTAAACTGCCCACGATAGTTGCTCACTAAGCTGACCCCGTCAACCACCACATCATACACCCGCCACTCGACACCCCGATTCACCAAGCGATAATCGAGCGGGATTTCCGTCTTGCCGGACAAAATTTTCGTGCGGACTTCCGCATATTCTTTTTCCGTTCGTTCATTCAGATATTGCACCCCTTCGCCGGAATAGGTCTCCACCTTTTCCGCATACGAATTCGTGAGCAGCGTTCGGAACAGCCCGACAAACTCCTGTTTTTCTTGATCCGATAGCGTATTCCACGGAGCCCCCAGAGCCCGGCGCGACATTTCCTGATAGTCGAACCGGTCGGCCACGACCTTCTCCAGTTGCGCGCGGCGCTCATCCGCCTTTGCCGGCTGCTTCAACTCTTTGTCGCGAATAATCCGGAGCACCTCGTCGATCGTCCCCTTCATCGAGTCCGTCGGCGGACCGGCATACACTACAGCGAGGCTCACCCCAAGCCAGAACAGCAAAACACCGGTCAGCGTCACTACGGCTTTCCTGCCCGACCGACCCACTCGTCCGCTCATCATCCGATCCTCCTCGATCATGTGGCCTCTCATGAGACACCCCAAGATGGCGCTATCAACATCAGTTGACCTTCCCATGGACGTACTGGCTGACCAATTCTTCCAGGTCAAGACCGGACTCGGTATCTCGAATCACCTCGCCGGGCTTCAGAGGATCGCCCCCGCCGCCGGGCGAAAGCGAGAGAAACTTTTCGCCGATAATCCCTCGCGTCTTGATCGAGGCAATAGTGTCCGTATACAGCTTCACGCCGTTCTCTATGGCCAGCGTCACCACAGCGCGATCTTCCTTCAGCGTAATGCCCCGAACCCGACCGACTTCGACCCCCGCAATCTCAATTGTCGCCCCGGACTTCAGGCCTGACGCCGAATTGAATTGCGCCGCCACTTCGTACAAATCCCCGCCGATAATCTCAAGTTTGCCGAGCTTAATCGAGAGATAGCCCAGGCACAAGATCCCCGCAAGGACAAATGCCCCAACCGCCAGTTCCAATTTTGTATTTTCCATTGCCAGACTCCTTTACAGACCTGACACAGCGGCCGGCCCTCCGACAGAGATAAACTCCTTGATCTCCGGATCGGTCGTCCGCTGAAACTCCGCGGCGGGCAACATCGCGACAATTCGCCCCCGCTTTAACATCGCGACATAATCTGAAATCCCGAAAATCTCAGGGATCTCATGACTGACCATCACCGCCGTAAATCCAAAGGTCCGTTGCGTGCTGGTGATGAGCTCATGGATGGACTTGGCCATGAGCGGATCTAAACCGGTCGTCGGTTCATCGAACAGCACGATCTCCGGCCGCATCACGAGCGCGCGAGCCAGGCCGGCGCGCTTCCGCATGCCGCCGCTGAGTTCGGCGGGAAACTTATGCCCCATTCCAGCCAGGCCCACTTGCTCCAGCATGCCATTCACCCGCGTCGCGATTTCGGGGCCTTTCATTTTCAGCTTTTCCTTTAACGGAAAGGCCACATTGTCGAACACCGTCATCGAGTCGAAGAGCGCCGCGCCCTGAAACAACATCGCAAACCGCTTTCGCACTTCGTTGAGCGGCTGGCCATGGAGGCGGGAAATATCGACATCGCCCACCCAGACCTGCCCCTCATCCGGCTGCAACAGGCCGATCATATGCTTCAGCAGCACGCTCTTGCCTTCACCGCTTGGACCAATAATTGTCGTCAGCTTCCCCGGAGGAATCGTCAAATCAACGCCCTGCAACACCGGCTGACCGCCCAACCGCTTTTTAACCCCCACCAGTCTCAACATGATTACAGCAGCACCGACGTCAGGAAGTAGTCCCAGACCAAAATCAGCACGGACGACAGCACTACCGCTTCCGTCGTCGCCGCTCCCAACCCCTCGGCGCTCATGCGCGTATAGAACCCCTTATAGCAACAGACCCAGCTCACAATCAGACCGAAGCTGATCGATTTGAGAATGCCGCCATAGACATCTTTCCATTCGACCGCGGATTCAATCGACGTCCAATAGGATCCGGCATTCACGCCCAGGAGATCCACTCCGACCAAATAGCCGCCGTAAATTCCCACGACATCGAAAATCGCGACCAACAGCGGCACGCCTATCAACCCCGCCACGAGCTTGGGCGCAATGAGATACTGCAGCGGATTGATGGCCATCGTATCGAGTGCGTCGATCTGCTCGGTAATCCGCATGATGCCGATTTCAGCCGTCATGGCCGATCCGGCCCGAGCTGTCACCATCAACGCCGCCAGCACCGGTCCAAGCTCACGAATCATGCTCAAGGCCACGGCGGATCCCAGCAATCCCTCGGAGCCGAACTTCCTCAGCGTGTAATAGCCTTGCAACGCGAGCACCATGCCGGTAAATCCGGCCGTCAATACCACCACGAAGGTCGATTTGTATCCGATGAAATGCAGCTGCTTGATGTACTGCATGATCCGTAGCGGCGGCCGCGCGAGCCAGCCGAAGGAGGACAGCAGAAAAATGAGCATGCGGCCCATTTCCCGCACGGAACGCACAACCGGCCGCCCAATATACTGCACCATGGTCATCGTACCGCCTGTGTGTGTGAATCCGGCCTCTCCGCAAAAAACACCCCGAACGCCACCCGCAAGACGCTCGTCAGGTTCTGCGCCGCCAAGGCGCTTTGCCGCCGTAGCCTGATCAGCCCCAACAAGCTCTTCGAGGGATGAGCCAGCACCGTGCCAATCCCTTTGAGCCATCCAGTGGGCCTGAGAAATAAATTGAAGTCAAGCGGAAGCTCTTCTTCTTGTAAATCCGACACCGTTCGCACAATGGCAAAAGGCACCTGCGCCTTGCCGGCCTCACGAGCCAGTGCCGCGCTTTCCATATCCAGTCCGATCGCTCCGGTGCGTCGAGCCAGCGCACCCTTATCGGAGGCCCGTCCTACGATATGATCGACCGACACGAATCGCCCTTGAATACAGCGCGGGCCCGGACCGCTCTCACTGATCACCGCGCAAAAACGGTCCCGTTCAACCCCGGGAACCTCGCAGTAATCAGGCAGACCGGCGTTCTCCGAATCAATCATGGCCACAGCCGTTCCCATTAACACATCGCCGATCTCAGCCGACGTCAACGCGCAGGCAAAGCCGGTCGAAAGACTCATCGAAAAGGCCTGTCGCTGGAATAATGCCCTGGCACCGGCGGTAGCTTTCTGCGGCCCTACGCCCGTTTGCAGCACCCACCACTCTCCGCTCTCCACTTGGGCGATATACAGCGGCTTTCCCGCACAGGTCTCGGTTCGCCCATGAGGCAAGACCGCCCGCACCGCGGCAAATTCCCAGACCGTCGCCACGAAGATCGCGATGCGAGGACAAGGAGATGATCCAGGAAGCAGGGGGACGAGGGCGGACGAAGATGGCCTCTCCGTCAACGCTCAAACCGATAGACCCCGGTAGATTCCACCTGCTGGCGGACTTCATCAGCCCGCATGTGGCCCCGGGAACGAAGGTTGCGGTACATCGCAAGCGCCCATAGAGGGAAATATTGGCAGTACCAGTGATACCGAAGATAGAACACCCGGGGGAAGCCCGTGCCGGTGTGGGCCACTTCTTCCCAGGATCCGTCCTTGAGCTGATGCCGCAGGAGATATTGAACCCCGCGCGCGACGCTGAACGAATCCGTGACATCGGCCGACATCAAGGCCATCAAGGCCCAGGCGGTTTGCGACGGCGTGCTCTCCCCTTTCCCGCTGTGCGCCTCCTCGGCGTAGGAGAGGCAGGATTCACCCCAGCCCCCATCGGGATTTTGCTTCGACTCCAACCAGTTCACCGCCCGGCGAATGTACGGAGCGGAGACATCTTCTCCGATCGCGCGAAGCCCTGCGAGCACCGACCAGGTCCCATAAATATAGTTGACGCCCCACCGGCCAAACCAACTGCCGTCCGCTTCCTGCTCTTTTTTCAAAAATGCCAGCGCGGGCTGCACGGCGGGATGCGTCCGGTCGTAACCCAGCGCCGCCAGCATTTCCAAGCAGCGACCGGCCAAATCCGCCGTACTCGGATCCAGCAACGCCTTATGATCGGCAAACGGGATATAGTTGAAAACCACCCGATTATTATCTTTGTCGTACGCGCCCCAGCCGCCGTCTGAACTCTGCATCGCCAAGACCCACTGCATCCCGCGGCGAATCGATTCCCGCTGCTCAGCCGGCTGCGGCATCTTCAACTTGGAGAGCGCCATCAGTACCACGGCGGAGTCATCCACGTCCGGATACAACTCGTTTTCAAACTGGAAGTACCATCCCCCCGGCTCCGTATGGGACGAGGAAATCGTCCAGTCCCCGACGGTCTTCGTCTGCCTGGACATGAGATAGGCGCCGGCCTTGATCAGCGCGGGATGATCCTGCGGCATGCCCGCCTCAATCAACGCATTTGTCAGCAAGGCCGTGTCCCAAATCGGTGAAAAGCAGGGCTGCAGATGGAGCGTCGGCACCCGCTCGCCATCGATGGTTGCGGTCTCATATACTTCAAGATCCTCGATCTCCCGCAGCGCTTTTTGTACGAGGGGATCGTCCATCTCGTAGCCGAGGCAGCGCAGGGCCATGACCGAATTCGCCATCGCGGGATAAATCGCGCCTAGCCCACCGCTGCCTTTTAAATGTTCCAGCATCCATGTCGCCGCTTTATGCAGCGCCTTCTCGCGCAGCCACATGAGCGGCATGCGGTCATAGAGCTTCAATACCACATCCAGCATGACGAAAAGGTTGTGAGGCGTGAACCAATCCTGGTCTTTATTGAAGGGCGGATATTTCCAAAACCGGACTTGCGCCCGCGGGACGGCATAGAGTTCATCGATCCCCTGCTCGCGAGGGATACGGCACACCGGCTGATGGGCGAATACGATCAGCAAGGGAATCAGCACGGCGCGTGACCAATACGAGATCGCGTAAATACTGAAATAAAACCGCTTCGGCAACAGCATCAATTCGACCGGCATGTGAGGCACGCCTTCCCAGTCATACTGATCGAACAACGCGAGCGCGATTTTCGTAAAGACGTTGGCTTGCACCACGCCGCCCATCGCGAGGATACGGTCGCGGGCCCTGAGCATGAAGGGTTCCGAAGGGGAAATGCCGCTCAACTTGAGGGCGAAATAGGCCTTCACCGACGCGCTGATTTCAGCCGGCCCTCCATAGTAGATCGGCCAACCGCCGTCCGGAAGCTGCATCGACCGCAAATATCTAACGGCCTGCTCCTGGTGAGCAGTATCGACGCAATCGAGGAATCGTCGGAGCATCACGTACTCCGAGGTCAACGTCGTATCGGCCTCCAGCTGCGCCACCCAATAACCTTCGGCAGGATGCTGCTTGGACAGAAACCACGTCTGGCTCCGGCGAATCGCGTCGTCGATGGTGTCCGGCTGGCTCATGGCATGACTCGCAAACCGTCGCGGCGCAGAATCGACAGAGGAGACAGGCGCAGCTTTATCAGAGACCAATCGAAGCGGCGGCGCGGACGCGGGCTCGGACGCCGGAGTCATCTTCCCTGGAATATTCGCACGCAAACTGTCGGAAAGTCTGGCAAAGAGTGAACGAAAGAGCTTCATCGATATCTAATGAACCTAGTGAGATGGACAGAGATGCGACGTGGCACACGGCATGGTCAAACCATCGTTAGCGCCACACGGTTGGAGAGCAGCCCATCGGAGGGCTTATAACAGACGCCCCTACATGAGTCAAGCGAAGGACAACGAAAGTCTTCTGAAATATTCGTGCGTTACGATCCGATTATGCCGGCTGTAAATCACCCAGCCGCACGGAGACCACTTTCGACACACCGGGCTCTTCCATCGTCACGCCGAAAAGCGAGTCCGCAATGCCCATCGTACGCTTGTTGTGCGTAATCACGAGAAATTGCGCAGTCTCCGCCATCGCCCGCAATACACTCGTGAACCGCCCGATATTTTCTTCGTCTAGCGGCGCATCGATTTCGTCCAGCAGACAGAACGGCGTTGGACGGATCAAGAAACTGGCAAACAACAGGGCCATGGCCGTCAGCGTCTTTTCTCCGCCGGACAGCATAGTAATGCTCTTGAGCCGCTTGCCTGGCGGTTGCGCGACGATTTCAACCCCGGGATCCTGGTTCCCTCCGCCTTCGCCGTCTTCCCCAGCCGGCTCCTCGACCAATTGCAACTCAGCCCGCCCACCGGGGAAAAACTGGCCAAACACTTCGGTAAACTTCTGCTGCAGCTCCGTGAAAGTCGTGGCGAACATGTCCTTCGTCGTATGATTGATCCGTTGAATAATCTCTTTGAGCGAGCTGATGGAATTGGACAAATCCTGCTCTTGCGTCGAGAGGAACGTATAGCGTTGATCCAGCTCCTGATGCTCGCTGATCGCCGCTAAATTGATCGGCCCCATGCGATCGAGCCTGTCACGCAACTTCTGGAGCTGCTCCTTCAACTCTGCATCGGGCGACTGGGCCAGCGGATTGGATGGGACAATTTCCTCTCCAGCCTCCGACAGCTCCCCCGGCATGGGCATCTCCCCGGTCAGCATGACGGGATCAAGCTGATAGGTGCCGGCCAACGTGCTCTCGACCGTCGTTAACTGAGTCCGCAATTCCGCCCGACGCACTTCGACGGACATCCGGGCATCCCGCACCGACGACATCGTACGACGGACTTCGTCGAGACTGGCCTCAAGCGCCTGACTCACAGCGACATCCTGCGCCTGCTGTTCCTGCGCCGTCACCAGCTCCGCCTTGATGCGGCTGGCCGCCAGACCATACTCCTGGCACAGAGCCTCCTGACAGGCCTGCTCTTGCCGATTTTCCTGAATGGCCTGCACCAGCCCTTCAAGGTGGTCCGCCAATACCTGCCGGCGTTGCTCACTCTCGACTTGCTGCTGCATGACGCGCGTCCGGTTCGCCTGTTCATGCCCCCGCTTCGACCGGAGGTTCTCGGACAGCAGACGCGCTTCCGTCACCCGCTCCTGAAACGCGCGGCCCTCTTGATCGATCGCCGCCAACCGCTCCCGCACGGATAGTAGGCTCGCTTCCTGATTCGCCTTCTCACTCACTAAGTGAGCGAGTTGCGCCTCGGCCGAACAGGCCTCTTGCTCAAAACGCTGCCGGTCCGCAATTCCCTTGAGAATGTCCGCCTCGATACCCGCCAGCTTCAGATCCAGATCGGAAAGCAATTGCCGCAACCGTTCTTCGTCTTTTTGCAGCGAGAGGTTCTGCATTTCCGTCTCGCGCAACGAATCCGCCAACTGCTTGGCCTGCAGGCCCAGCTCCTGCGCCAAGGCCTGCAACTCGATCCGGCGCTGCTTCTCCTGCTCCAGCAATGTGGTGAATTCGGCACGCTTGGCTTCCAGGGTGACCACTTCGCGCCGCCGCTCCAACAACCCTTGCCCGTCGCCGACATGTCCGCCGCTGATTACGCCGGACGCGTCCATCACTTCGCCCGCGAGCGTGACCAGAATCGGACCGTCCTGTCCGGCCCAGAGTTGCTGCGCATACAGGCGGACGGCATGATCCAGCGTTTCGACGATGACAACCCGGGCGAAGAGGCAATCTCTTGCAGCCACTCGAGAATCGTCCGTCTGAATCAGATCCACCGCGCGACCGACTACGCCTGGCTGATCCGCCAATGCGGGCCACCAGGACCAGGCTACGGGTCCTGCGCTCTCCCACCGAGGCTGTTGAGGAATAAACGTCCCGCGGCCAAGGGCCTTTTCCTGGAGAAATCCGATGGCGCGCTGCGCAACCGAGGGTTCATCGACGAACCACCCGTGAACCCGCTCGCCCAAAATCGCTTCCACCGCACGATCCATCCCCGATGGAATCACCAGCCATTCCGCAATGGCATCACGCACCCCGTCGCACGACTTGAGCGCGGTGGCTTCATCACTACCCGCCCGGCCATACCCCATTTCCTCAAGCACCACCCCCTGTAACGCCTGGAGGCGCGAGTCGACCGCCGCCAGCTCCTCCGATCGATGGAGGATTTGGCCATCAAGCGCGTGCAGCTCTTCCGCCACACAAGCGGATTCCCCCTGCACCGTCTCCTGTTGGGCACGGATACTCACAACCATCCGGCCCGCTTCGCCATATTCCTGCCGCAATACTTCATGGCGGGTGACAGCCGCCGCGCGCTGCTCCTGCAGATTCGCCTGGTCCGCCGTCAAACGCGCGCCTCGCTCCGCCACCTCGCTCATCCGGGCGGTCAATTGCACCGCAGTCTGCTCCGTATTCGCCACCTGCACGGCCAGCTGCAACAGATCGCGGCGCCCGCGCTCCTCTTCCGCCACGGCGGAGGCCCGCTGCTCCAGCAATCGAGCCATATCCCGATCGAGCTCGGCAAATATCGATTCCCGCTCTTTCAGCTCTTGCTCGATCGCCGCCAGCGACGCCTCCAGCTCTTCCAACGCCTGCGTCAGATCGCCCTGCGCACGAGCCAAGTCTTCCAACTCGCCGGCTTCCTGCTGCTGCTGCTGGTCGAACAGCTGACTCCGATTCCGCGCGACCTCCGCGGCTGTCAACGCCTGTGCCTGCTGATGCTCGATGCCCGAGAGCTCTTCACGGATCTTACCGATCGCTTCGCTCGTCGCAATGGCCTGCATCCGGGACTGTTCCAAATCCGTCGTCAGCCGCGCCTGCCCAGCGGCCGTTTCCGCCTCCTGCTGATCGAGGGATATTACCTCGGCATCGACCTCACGAAGCTCTTGGCGCAAGGCCCGGAACTCACGGGTAAGCAATTCGATCTCCACCCCCCGCGCTTCCTGCTGCAATGTTTGATACGTGCGGGCCTGACGGGCCTGCCGTTCAAGCGAGTTCAACTGCTTCTTCACTTCGGCAATGATGTCGCGCACCCGGAGGAGATTTTGTTGGGTGGCATCAAGCTTTCGAAGCGCTTCGGCCTTCTGTTTCTTGTAGCGGACAATCCCGGCCGTTTCTTCGATCAGCTCCCGCCGGTCTTGCGGCGAGGCGTTTAAAATTTGATCGATCTGCCCCTGCGCGATGACCGTATGGCCTTTGCTGCCGGCTCTCGTATCCATCAGCACGCTGCGGATATCCTTGAGGCGGCACGGCGTCTTATTGATCAGATATTCACTGTCACCGTTGCGATAGAGCCGGCGGGTAATCATCAGCTCTTGAAATTCGCTTAACTGGCTGGGTAATCCCGATCCACCTTCGAGCTTCAACGTGGCTTGATCGAGCCCCCCGATGACCAGCGACACTTCCGCCATACCCAACGGTTTCCGCAACTCGGTGCCGTTGAAAATCACATCTTCCATTTTTTCGCTTCGCAAGGTCTTGGTGCTCTGCTCGCCGAGCACCCAGAGAATGGCATCGACGACGTTACTCTTCCCGCTGCCATTGGGCCCAACGACCGCCGTCACCCCCTCGGGGAACGCGATTCGCGACTCGGCAAACGACTTGAAACCCAACATGTCCAGCGATTTCAAATACATCAGTTCACCCTTGGTTGAGCCATCATTAACTCCACTGCGAATGCTTGGCCCTTGTAGCATAGGGGCTAGAGGAAATCAAAACCAAAATACAGGATGTGGTAGGGGGACCGAGATCCCCCTACCAGATATATGGTGCATTTAAGTTCTCGGATTAACTGGCGATGCTGGCCGCAGGCTTACTGGCGGATTCGATTTGAACCAGTTCTTTCGGGAGGAGGAACTCCACATCTTCTTCGATCACGGTAAGCTCTTCCACCTCGGATGGGCCGGCGCTTCTGAGAAAAGCTACCACTTCCGTCACCAACACTTCAGGAGCCGAGGCCCCGGCAGCAATGCCGACCGCCCTCGCATCTTTCAACCAGTCCGTGCTGATATCGCTAGCCGAATCGATCAGATAGGATGGAATCCCACATTGTTCGCCCAACTCGCGCAACCGGTTCGAATTCGAACTGTTCGGCGAACCGATCACCAGAATGACGTCCACTAACCGGGACAACTCCTTCACCGCATTCTGGCGGTTTTGCGTCGCATAACAGATGTCTTCCTGATGCGGGCCCTTGATGTTCGGAAACCGCCTATGGAGCGCACCAACAATATCCCGGCACTCATCGACGCTCAGCGTCGTCTGCGTCACATACGAAAGATTGACGAGGTTTTCCACCTCAAGCGTTTCAACATCCTCGACCGACGAGACCAAATGAAACTTGTCGGGAATCTGCCCCAACGTGCCGATCACTTCCGGATGGCCGGCATGGCCGATCAGAATTAACTCATAGCCCTGAGTATAGTCCCGGTTCACTTCGTTATGGACCTTGATGACCAGCGGGCAGGTCGCGTCGATCACGTGCAACCGGCGCTTATTCGCTTCATCCCACACCGACTTCGCCACGCCATGGGCGCTGAAGATCACCACAGACCCCTCGGGCACTTCGTTCAGTTCTTCCACGAACACCGCTCCTTTTTGCCGGAGCGAGTTCACCACATGGCGGCTATGGACGATTTCGTGACGGACATAAATGGGCGCGCCGTACTTCTTGAGCGAGAGATCGACGATATCGATCGCCCGATCAACCCCGGCGCAAAATCCACGCGGATTCGCAAGATATATCTTCAGCATCGGCTGATCTCCTTCACGCTTGGCAGAGATGTCGCCCACCCCCGCATCTCGATATGGATAAGTCACATTACGTCAGATCGTCCAAGGCCGTCAACAGATAGGCCCCACCCCGGATCCATGCGAAAGGCCACGTCATGCTACTTGACCGGTTGCGTAATCCACCACAACTCACGGCCTTTACGAGCCCCGAACATCAATAGCGTCCCATCCGGGGTGAACCGCAAGGATAGCGGATCGATATAATCATAGCCGGGGAGCTTCGTGCCTTCGAGCACCACAAACCATTCCGTAGGCGGCCAATCGCTAAAGGCCAAATAGGCCGCCTTTCGGCCGGTAGGGCTGACGATGGGCGCATGAGTCCACCAACTCCGATAGCCCGACACCCGTTCAGCCCCGTTCACGAGCATCCATTCCCCCTGAGCGTTTTCTGCTACGTAAAACAGGCCCTGGCCGTTCGGACTAAAGGACGGCACCCCGACAACCTCATGCTCAGCCCGTTCCTGCTGATCGACCATCATGCGGTTGCCGTTGGCAATATACGCAACCCGCTTCCCATCTGGGCTCACACGCAGCCCCTGAACGGAAGAATAGGGTGGACCGTCCTGCCCATTGAACACCACCATTTTCTCGCTCTCGCTTCCCGTGACATACGCAAGCGACTCCCCGTCGCGGCTTATCGCCAGATCGAAGATTCCCGCCTTATGTTTTACGATCGTTTTTCTGCCCCCATTCACCACCACACACTTTGACCCGCCAGAGAGCTCACAATGCACAAAGACCAGTTCCCCATCTTGCCGATACACCAGCGGCGTTGAGTCAGTTGACATCGCAACCGTGCGTCCATTTTCCAGAATGGCGAATTTGTCTCGCCTGGGCTCCCGGACTGTCACGACATAGGCCACTTTCTCCCCGTCGGGGCTCAAGACATATGAAAGGATCTTCCCCGGCACGGCATATTGCGTATCCCGGCCAGTCACGCGATCGTGCACGACAATGGCTGTTTGATCCTTGAGGCGCACGGAATAGGCGAGCGTCCTCCCGTTGGCGCTTTAGACCAGCAGTCCGGTTTCCGCATAGATGGGAGTCACCGTATTCCCGACAACCACCGCCGTCGATAGCTGAGAAAGATGGCAGTTCTCCCAGTCACGACAGCGTGTGTTTGCAGGAGATTGGTGGAGTTGTCCGAGCGCATCAAACGGCAATCGATAAGCAACGGACCACCCATCTGGGCTGAATCGCAGATCAAACTGCAGCGACGTATAGTCGTCCCCACACTCCACCGGGATGCGCCCAAGTTTGGTGGTGCGCCGATTCGAGGTTGCTGAGCTCAATAAACTCCCCGGCACTGACTGACTCGTAAGCGCAGCACTGCAAGCTTCCGGGGGCATTTCAAGAGGGACTGGGACAGGCGAAGACTCAACGGCTGGAACGGGGGGCAATGTGGGGAAAGCACTGGGCGGATGATCGGAAGCGGGTGGTGAGGCGGAAGGGGGAACGGAAGAAGGATCGGATGCAGGACCGGTCCCGATCCCACGTCCAGTTTCAACCGCACAGGCAGCAAGCGATCCGAACAGCCCCAGCATCAGAATAGCGAGATCGATGCGCATAAGCCCCTCCCTGATTCCCCAATCAGCATAGCATCGCTGCCGATTCTCCCCTACGGTTTCAGCTAATCCGACCGGGAGGATCCCGCCTTCGCCCTCGACCCTCGACGACTTGACAGCTTGCCCCCTCCTCCGTAGGCTGGGCCGGACTATGAGCAGTACCTCAGCAAAGAAAATCCTCATCGTTGAAGACGAGAAAGACATTCTCCAACTCGTCAAGCTCTACTTAGATAAAGAAGGCTATCGCACCGTCACCGCCGCGACCGGCTCGGAAGGGCTCAGGCAAGCACGGGCCGAAAAGCCGGATCTGGTGGTGCTCGATTTGATGTTGCCGGAAATCGACGGTCTCGAAGTCTGCAAACGGCTCCGGTCGGCTCCGGAGACAGCCATGCTCCCTATCATTATGCTCACGGCCAAAGCCGAAGAATCGGACACCGTCGTCGGCCTGGAATTAGGCGCCGACGATTATGTGACCAAGCCCTTCAGCCCCAAGACACTGGTCGCCCGGGTGAAAGCCCTGTTCAGACGGGTCGACCGATCACCGGATGAAAGCCGAGCTCGCTATACCTATGGCGACCTCGTGATGGACCTTGCTCGTCACGAACTGACCGTGAAGGGCGAAGAAGTCCCTTTGACGGCTAAAGAATTCGGCCTCCTGGAACACCTCTTGAAGAATCCCGGGCGAGTCCTGACGAGAGAAGTGCTGCTGAATGCCGTCTGGGGCTATGAATATTATGGGACGACCAGAACCGTCGACGTCCATGTCCGGCGGCTGAAACAGAAGCTCCCCTTGCTGGACGACGCCATTATCTCGGTGAAATCGCTCGGCTACAAACTCAAAGACGTGAAGGGCGATGACTAATGGGTGATAAATATGGAAACCGCGTGTGGCCCGATCACTCCACTCACACGTTTCCCCTCTCCCCTAACCTTTCATCTTTCACCTTTCACCTTTCGCCCAATTCATGACCCTCTCCATTCGCTGGAAAGTCACCCTCGGAAGCCTCCTCGCCGTCATCTGCGGACTGGCGGTAGTCGGCCTGCTGATCCTGCAATCGTTCGAACAACAAGAGATCCTGCAGTTGCGCAACATGCTCGAGGCCAGAGCTAACCTCGTGGCCTACGGACTCCGGCCGCTCTTGCCTGCGCCGCCATCCGTATCCGGACGCATCTCGTTCCACACGATTGTGCGCGATCTGGGAAATAGCGCATCCGCCCGTATCACCCTCATCGGAGCGGATGGCACAGTCCTCGCCGATAGCGCTGTCGCCGAGGCCGACTTGGCCGTCATAGAAAACCACCTCTCCCGCCCAGAAATCCAACAGGCCCAGTCATCGGGTCAAGGCACGGATATCCGCGCCAGCCACACTACCGGCGAGCGCACCATGTACCATGCAATTGTGATGCCCATGGCCGCAGGAAACCCTCCGGTCTTTCTTCGCCTCGGTCTGCCCATGACCATGCTCGATCAGGAAACCGCAAAGCTCCAGCGCAACCTCGGGATCGCCCTCGGTGCCGCCTTTCTCATGGCCGTCCTCCTCAGTGTCTGGATGGCCCGTAATATCACCAAGCCGCTCTCCGATATGGCCAGCGTCGCCCGCCGGCTCGCAACAGGGGATTCCACAATCCGCATCCATACCCACTCCCGCGACGAAGTCGGCTTGCTCGGCGACACGCTCAATCAGATGACGGACCAGCTGCGCGCCAAGATTGACGAACTCTCAGAAGACCGCGCCCAACTACTCGCCGTGCTGACCTCCATGGTCGAGGGCGTCCTGGTGCTGGACTACCGTGGTCATGTCCTGCAAGTAAACCCGGCGCTCGAACGGATGTTCGGCGTGTCGCGTACCGAAGCCCGCGGGCGCCCCTGCGCGGAGGTATTCCGCCATCGCCACTTGATGGATCTGGTCGCCGACATCCTGCGCACCCGGACGAATCATGAAGATGAGATCGTGCTGGCCCCCACAGGCCGATGCCTGCACATCGAGGCCTCCGTGGCCGGAGGGGAGCATGAGAATGAAGCCTGCGCGGTGCTCGTCTTCCACGACATCACCGAGCTGCGCCGGCTCGAAAAAATCAGGAAAGACTTCGTCGCCAACGTCTCGCATGAACTGCGGACACCGCTGACGTCCATCAAAGGCTATGTCGAAGCGCTGTTAGATGGCGGGAAAGACGATCCGGCCACGGCCGTGGACTTCCTCTCGATAATCCTGAAACAGAGCGACCGTTTGAATCTCATTCTGGAAGATCTCTTGGAGCTGTCGAAAATCGAATCGGGCAGCGTGTCGTTCAAGGAAGACCCCTTGGACCTCAGTAATCTCATCGACCGTACGCTGTCGATGATCAAACCCATGGCCGATAAGAAAGGCCATCAACTCCGTTCACGCATCTCCGGCGATCTACCCCTCATCGCCGGAGACGAAGGCCGGCTCGTCCAGGTCCTAACCAATCTGCTCGACAATGCCGTGAAATACACACCCGAAAAAGGCACGATCACCGTTGCCGTTCAGGTGCTGCCCGACCCCTCTCACGCCCAAGCCATCGAGCTGACCGTCACCGATACAGGCATGGGTATCCCGGAGCAAGACCGCCCGCGGGTATTTGAACGATTTTACCGAGTCGACAAGGCCCGCTCGCGCGAATTGGGAGGGACCGGACTGGGCCTCGCCATTGTGAAGCACATTGTGGAGGGACATGGGGGCCAGGTGTGGGTGGAAGGCAACCAACCGCACGGCAGCCGTTTCGTCGTGCACCTGCCGATCAGATCAACCCGTGAGTCACGGTTAATTTAGAAGAGTGAGCACCCCGTAGACCATCGCACCCAGTAGTCCGGCCCCAGGAAGCGTAAAGAGCCACGCTGAAAGAATCTTCGTGGTCACCCCCCATCGCACCGCCGACAGCCGCTTAGTGGCACCCACGCCAAGAATTGACGAGGTAATGGTGTGGGTCGTGCTGACCGGCAATCCGAAATGCGCCGTAAAGAGCAACACGCTCGCCGCCCCCGTCTCCGCCGCAAATCCATGCACCGGTTCCAGCTTTACGATCCGCATGCCGAGGGTGCGCATGATGCGCCACCCGCCGACCATCGTGCCCAACCCCATGGCCAGAGCACAGGAAACGATCACCCATGTCGGCACATCAGAGGACGTGAGCTGGCCCGATGACACCAGCGCCAGCGTAATAATCCCCATCGCCTTCTGCGCATCGTTGGATCCATGACTGAAAGCCATAAAACTTGCCGAGAGCAACTGCAGACGGCAGAACGTCTTCGTCGCCACGCCGCGATGCACACGGAAAAACATCCAGCTGATTGCGATCATAACCAGAAATCCGATGCCGAATCCGAACAACGGCGACAGGACCATCGCCTCCAGAATCGCGCGCAGCCCTTTGAACTGCACCACAGCCCACCCCCCGTGCGCCACCGCCGACCCGACGAGCCCCCCGATCAACGCATGCGACGAACTAGTCGGCAACCCCAGGATCAGCGTCACCAGATTCCAGAGAATCGCGCCGGCCAGAGCCGCCGCCACGACGGCGCTGGTGATCGCCTCGGGAAACACAATCCCGCCGCCGATCATCTTCGCCACCGCCGTTGAGAAAAATGCCCCGGCCACATTCAACACGCCCGCCAGTATCACCGCAGCCAGCGGACTGAGCACGCGGGTCGAGACCACCGTGGCCACAGCATTGGCACAGTCGTGCCACCCATTCGAAAAGTCGAACAAGAGCGCCAGCACGACGGTCAGGAGTAATAATCCGGTCAGATCAGGCATGACACATCCGTGAAACGTAAAACGTGAGGGCTGAAAGGCATAACTCCATGACAGCGGCAGCCCTGCAAGCTTACTAGGTGCGCTGGTTCTCGCATTCGATGCTTCACGTCTAATCTTTCACATCTCACGTGTCTTAGTTATGCTTCAGCACGATACGCTCAAGAATATTCGCCACATCTTCACAGCGATCGGTCCCCGCCTCGAAGGTTTCGTAGATCTCCTTCCACTTGATGACAACGATCGGATCGGTCTCTTTTTCGAACAATCCGGAAATCGCATCGCGCGACACCCGGTCGGCTTCATTCTCCAGACTGTTGACCTGCACGCTGCATTCGTTGATCTGTGCATGCGACATACTCACGCGATCGACCGCCTGCCCGACCGCCACTGAAGCGTGATAAAGAATATCTGCGAGCCGAATCGCCGATTCCGTCGGCTTGGCGATTTTATAAATCACGAACCGGTCGGCCACGGATTCCACCGCGTCGAGAATATCGTCCAGCGCGCTGGCCAGATCGTGAATATCCTCTCGATCGATCGGCGTGATAAAGGTCTGGTTGAGCCGCGTCGCAATGTCGTGGGTAATGCCGTCCCCTACATGCTCAACGTCCTTGATCTGCTTGGCTTGGGCGGCGGGGTCATGGAAGTGCTCCATCATGTCCTTGAGCAAGCGGCTGCCCTCGATCATGTTGTGCGCCGCCTTCTTAAACAGATCGAAAAAGGCTTCTTCTTTTGGAATAAGACTAAACATAGCCATCCGCGCTCCTGAAAAGTGAACTGGTACTGTACCTATATCCGCGCAGTGTTACACCCGTATTACCAAATCCTCGGAATCCCCCCATTTACCATCGCATCAGACCTGTCGCCCAGGTGAGACCGCCGCCGAAGCTGCCCAGCAACACCAGATCACCAGCCGTAATCGTGCCGCCACGCACCGCGGCATCCAGGGCGATCGGCAAAGAGGCCGACGAGGTATTCCCATACCGTGCAATCACCGACGTCAGCCGTTCCGGCGGCACACCCAACCGCTCGGCCACTCGTGAAAGAATCCGCCCATTTGCCTGATGCAGCACCACCTGTCCCACCTCTTCGATCCGCACGCCGAACTCTTTGAGGATCTCCTGCACCACCTGCTCGACCCGGCGCACCGCAATGCGAAAGAGCGAGGCCCCCTGCATCCGCAAGACATGCTCGTGATTCGCCACCGTCTCCGCCGATGCCGGGCGCCGAGACCCGCCGGCTGGAACGCGGATCAGATCGTGTTTGGATCCATCCGCATGCAGCCGAACACCCAGCAAGCCTCGCCCATTGGAGCCCTGATCATCCTCGCCCCGTACCACCACCGCACCGGCCCCATCGCCAAATAAGACGGCGGTCGCTTCATCCGCCGGATCCAAAAATCTCGATTTCACTTCAGCGGCGACCACTAGACATGTGGTTGCCTGGCCGCTCCTGACCATGGCATCGGCCATCGACAACCCATAAAGAAACCCCGAACAGGATGCCGACACGTCGAACGCGCCGACCCCACGGCAACCAAGCCCCCGCTGAACGAAACAGGCCGTCGAGGGAAACGCCATATCGGGGGACGTCGTCGAGAGAATGATGGCATCCACCGAGGAGGCCTCACAGCCAGCAGCCTCAAGCGCCTGGCGACCAGCGCCGATTGCGAGATCGGAGGTGGCCTGCCCGTCAACAACCCAGCGTCGTTCTCGAATCCCTGTCAGGCGCTCGATCTGTTCAGTGGAAATCCCAAGGGGGCCAGCCACCTCACAATTTGCCACCACCCGGTCTGGCAGACAGCTGCCGGTCCCGATAATTCGCAGACGTTTCATGCTAGTCAATGGCTGACATCCCCTCGGCACATCTGTTGTGGGCGCGGCTCATGGCGGCGAGATTATAGGGGGCCGATAGGGGCGGGTCAACCAATTGGTCGTTCACATTGCTTTTCACCACAACACTTGTTATGAATTACAGATGGTTATGATACGCACGTACGCCCATCCCTCTCGGCACAACGCTGGCACCTGGCGCGTCACACGTGTACTCACGTGCGGTCTGATCCTCCTCTCGTTGTTGACCACGGCCTGTTCCAGCACCCCGAAAGAGAAGACCGCCGGTAAAAAACCCATCGGGGGCACCGACGAGCAAATTTTCCTGGGGGATGCCTTTGGGACTGAAAAGAATTATGACCCGCATGTCATCATGAAACGGGGCGAGGCCTTCTTCGAAAAAGAAGAATATGCCGAAGCGCTGGTGGAATTTAACCACTTTCTCGACCTCCATAAAGCGCATATTCTTGCGCCCTATGCAGCCTTCCGCATCGGAGAAACCCACTTCAAGATGGCAAAGTCCATCGACCGGGACCCTGAGCCATTACAGAAAGCAATCGCCGCATTGGAACGCATGCGGAGAGACTTTCCCAACAGCCGTTACGATGCCCAGGCCCAGCAAAAAATCCAGGAATGCCACGATTGGCTCGCTCAGACGCATCTGCTCGTGGGCCAGTTCTATTATCGCCGTGAATCTTATCTCGCCGCCGCCCATCGATTCGAACAGATTTTGAAGGTCTATCCCGATAAACCCGTGGCCCCTGATGCCCTCTACTTCCTGGCCCTGAGCTATCACGAGATGGGGGCGGACGATTGGGCCACCGACTATCTCACCATGCTGGCGGAGAAATATCCCGACAGCAAAGTGACCTCAAAGGGGCGGACACTCCTGGCAAAGATTGGCGGAACAACCTCCAGCACGATGGCCGCTAAAAATCCCACCGCGCCAGCGCTTGTCGAGGCCGCTCCCTCAACCCTGACCGATGATGGAAATCCTCTCCCCAATCCCGCAGCAACACTCGACACGCTCCGAATCCCCTCGGCCAATACCCTCGGCCAGGCCTTCACCGCCTGCCGTCTCGGCTCCTGGTGCTAATAAGCGGAAGCGCCGCCGTCAGCACACAGCCATCAGCTCTGAGCAAATATTTGCATCTCTTGAGTTGTTATGAGTTTGTTGAAAGCAGAGTGGTGAATGCTGATCGCAGAATTACTGGCCCAACGTCCAGCCGATTCCATGCTGTTCAAGGAAGCTGGTGATCATCGTCAGCGAATTGGCATAGATCATGATGCCGACGACGATCAAGAAGACTCCGCTCACCGTAGAGACACCCCAGAGATAGGCCCGCACTTCCTTGAAATAGGCCAGGAAGCGATCGACGCCCAAGGCCGTCAGAAACAAGGGCAGGCCAAGACCGAGGGAGTAGCAGGCCAGGAGCACAATGCCATTCAAAAGCGAGTCCGTCGTACTGGCATAGAGCAGAATAGTCCCCAGCACCGGCCCGACACAGGGCGTCCACCCGGCCGCGAACGCGACGCCGATCAAAAACGACCCTAAATAACCGGCCGGGCGGTTCCGGAACTGATACCGGTGCTCCATCTTCAGGAAATTCAAATTCAAAATACCCAACAGATAGAGACCGAACACGATAATCATAATGCCGCCGATGCGGCGGATATGATCCTGATAGGTGATCAACATCTGTCCGATAAAACTGGCCGACGCCCCAAAAGCAATGAACACGGATGAGAACCCGGCGATGAACAACAGCGCGTTCACAACGATTGCCGTCTTGAACTTGCTGCGCTCGTCGGCGTCAGTCAACTGTTCTACTGATAAACCGGTAATATAGGAAATGTAGGACGGGACGAGCGGCAGCACGCAGGGCGAAACAAACGACAACAGCCCCGCTGAAAATGCGGCGACTAAAGAAATCTGGGGCATCGATTGCAGCATTATTGAAATCTCAACATGGCTTGAACCAACTCGCGCGCTTCCGGCGCATCCCAGTTTCTGGCTCCCGGCACCTTCTGCCTGACGATCCCGTTGCGATCCACCATGAAGGTCATAGGCAATGACCGCGCTCCGTACATCAAACCCACACGATAATCAGCATCATGCAAAATTGGAAACGTAAAGCCCATTTCCTGCTGAAAGGGTCTGGTCACTGAGGCCCCTTGCGCGTCAGTCGAAACAGCAAGAATCTCAAAATCTTTTCGGGAATAACTGCGATAGAGCTGCTCCATGGCCGGCATCTCGATCCGGCAGGGGCCGCACCAGGTAGCCCAAAAATTCAGCAGGACCACTTTCCCGCGCAACTGCGAGAGGGACACCATATTGCCGGCGAGATCGCGCAGTTGAAAGTTCGGGGCTTCGTCCCCTACTTTCACCATCCCACGCTCGGCAACCGGCTCCGGCCGCGCCATGATCGGCTCAGAAGCGGCCGCCAGGGGCGGCATCGCCAGCGCCATGGCCGACAATCCCAGCAGACCGAGCCCAACCAGTAGCTGCATCATAGCCCACCTGCTTTGACGGCCGGCATCGGCTGACCGCCATCTTGCACCGTTTTGGGCGTCACCTTGAGCAAGGCCGTGATGGTCTTGAGATTGTCGATACGCGTCCAATCTTTCGGCCCGATAATAATTTCTCGAATGATGCCCTGCTGATCGATAATGAATGTTTCAGGCACCCCCATCCGCTTATAGGGCTTATCGGTCTTCCCCCAGGAGTCGAGCAGCACGGGGAAGGTGAGATTGAGCCCCTTCACAAACGGCGGAATATCTTTCGCGGTAGTCACACGATCGATACTCACCGCTAACATGACAAGGCCGTCTTTCTCGAAATTCTTGTTAAGCACTTCCATTGAAGGCATTTCCTCGCGACAAGGCGCGCACCAGGTAGCCCAGAAATTCAAGAAGACGACTTTCCCGCGAAAATCAGACAGCCGGTAGGGTTTTTCGTTCAGATCGGAGAGCGCAAAGTCCGGCGCCGCCTTGCCGACGACAAGGGGTTCGTACTTGGCGCTTTGCAGCCAGACGATAACAAAGGTGATCGCAAGCACCACTGCGCCGGCGACAAGAATCAGCGCACGCGAACCGCCTTTCGGCCGTTCTTGGGCAGTAGCTTGTGCAGAAGGTGACTGATCAACCAAACCTAATCCTCCTTAACATCTTGCGTCATGCTCAAAATGGTCTCCCGGCAAGGCCGCAAGGAATGTGAAGGCCGAGGCGCACTCCCAGTACGTTGACGCGCTCATATGACTGAGAACGGAGCTGGAAGCCATTTTCAGCTTGACGCTAAGCGTAGGCGTGCAAGCCGGAAAGCAAGAAATTCACGCCCCAAAAGCAGAACACCACCATTAAAAATCCAAAAACGGCATAGATCGCTGCTTTATGGCCTTCCCACCCGCGCGTCATGCGTGCATGGATGTAGGCGCCGTAAATCAGCCAGACGATCAGTGACCAGGTTTCCTTCGGGTCCCAGCTCCAGTAACCGCCCCAGGCATAATTCGCCCACATGGCGCCAAGAATAATCCCGAAAGCCAGCAACGGAAAACCGATGGTGATTGCCTTGTAACCTAGCTCATCAATGGTCTCGAGATCAGGAAAGGCCGCGTAAAACCCGGTCGTCTTGCCTTTTAGCTCAGCCCGTTCTTTGAAGAGGTACATGAGCCCGAGCCCGCCGGCCATGGCAAAGGCGGCATAACTCGTCAAAGTCACAGACACATGAATGTAGATCCAATAGCTATTGAGTGCCGGCACCAGCGGTTCGGCTGTCTGATAGCGATAAGGCAAGAGCGACGCCGCCCCCATCGCAATGAACCCGATTCCGACGACGAACGCGCCGACCGCCTTAATCTTGTAGCGCAATTCCAGAATAACGTAGCCGAGAATAATGGCCCACGACACATAGGCCATCGCTTCAAACTGATTCGACCAGGGGGCAAACGTGCCGGAATGCTCCATGCGCTCGAACGCGCGGGTGAACAGCGCCCCGGTATTCACCAGCCAGCCAAAGACCGTCACCAGGGTAGCCACCTGTCCCAACTGCGTGGCCCAGGCGCCATCTCGCTCGTCGAAGTTGTCGGTGGGATGCCCCGCCGGAGCCAAGGCCATAGACGGACGGCGCGCAAACAAATATCCGATGTACAGCACGAGCGCCGCCAGGTAGAGCCAGAACGTCATATCGAACAAGAACAACGATCGCATCATGATCACGTCCTCCGTCTATCGTCTGCGCAGCCTTCTGCGCTTGCCTATCATACCCAAGAAGAGGCCTCAGCCGCCACCCGCTCACGCCTTGAACGTCTGAATCTTCTCCGTCAGCTTGCGGAACTCCTTATTGAAATCGATTTGACTCTTATGGGTCGTACCGCCAATGTGCACCACGACGCCGGTGGGCGTCGGCACGATCTTCGTCCAAATCCGCCGATGGAAAATGAACGAGGAGAGGGTGATCCCCACCACGATCATCGTACACCCGGTCCACACGACGTTGATCCCCGGATTCTTGGCGATCTGCAAGCCGGTAAACTTCCGCGGCTTATACCCGACCAACTCGAATTGGTACTTGGAATCTTTGATTTCAAACAAATCCGGGAACTGCTGGAACAGCCAGGGAGTCGCCTGTACCGAATCGCGCTCGGTCAGAACGAGCTTGATCGCCGGGTTGGCGTGCTCAATCGTCTTGGAATAGACTTTTTTCTCCGTAGAGTTGAAGGCAAAATCCGCCACAAAGTCCGTAATCGACAGTTTGAGATTGAGGTCGGTCAGCGCCTGCTCCTTTTGCCATTCGAGATCGACCGTCTTCAGAACCTTGTCCGTTTCCTTATCCTTGATATTGATGCGGGCGACTTCCACCTGATCCCACGCATCGCCATAGCTGGATTGATAGAACCAAATACCGTTGTACACCAGCGGATCGTTAACCGTAATGGTCTTCGTGGCCTTCGCCTGCCCGCCCTCCAGCACCGTCAGCGTACTGTTATAGGACTTGACCGAGCCATTTTCGTGATAGTCGATCCAAAACTTATCGACCTTCAGATCGAAGTTGCCGCGCGGAATATGGTATGTCTGGCCTTCCAGACAGACGCCGAACTCCTGAAACCCATAATAGCTGCCGAGCAAACCACCAAGCACAATCACCGTCGCGCTCAGGTGCGCCATGTGGGCGCCGACCCGGCCCATCACCCCTTTGGTCGCATAGACGGTGACCTCGCCCGGTTCGTTCTTTGCCAGGACCCGATAGCCTTTTGACACGAAGTGCTGAACGAGACTCTGAGCGACCGACTCCTTGGTGTTCTCGACGGGAATCTCGGCCTGCTGCTTCAGGTTCTTGACGAACGCCATTGTGACGCCCACCTTGTCCTGCTTCATCGAGCGCCACACGGAAGGAAACCGCTTGTAGAAACAGGTGAGGGAGTTCACACACAAGAGACCGAGCAGGCTGGTAAACCACCAGGTGTGATAGACGTCCGTAAACCCGAGCCGGAGAAACCACCGATAGGCGTTCTCCCCGTATTCCTGGATATAGACCTCGGCCCGCTCGCCTTGCTGGATCACGGTCCCGATCGTGGCGGTAATCGCGATAAAGAGGAAGAGGAAAATAGCGAGTTTGACCGATGCGAAAAAATCGACCAACTCGCGGGAAAATTCGTCCCAGCCTAATCCCGGAGTCGATGGACGCGGAGGGGCCGGTTCCGTAGGGAGGGCATCAGTTTGACTATTCATGTTGATATATTTCTCCCCCTTCGACAAATTCCATCGCATATAGAAGATGCGGTCCCAGCCCTTCCCCCGAAGAGCGGAACGCACCCACCCACCCATCTGCGCGACGCCTGTCGATGTGGGGTATTGCCGTTGCTGAAGTGCGCCTAAGTCCGCGAAAATTTGATCATCTTACAAGTGGATTTCATCGAGAGTCAAGCAAGTCTGCTAGAGAGCGAGAGGACGCTCACTCCATGGAAATGATGGACAATAATGGCCATCTCCGCTAAGATTCGACAATTCTACGGAACGGACCCGTCGCCCGGCACACAGCACACCTGCGCCGACATCACGCACGGATTTCGACAACCAGAATTTAGAGGGAGCTAATGAGAAACAATTACCTGTTTACGTCCGAATCAGTCACCGAAGGGCATCCAGACAAAATCGCCGACCAAATTTCCGACGGGATTCTGGACGCAATTCTCGCCCAAGATAAATATTCCCGCGTCGCCTGCGAAACCATCCTCACCACCGGCATCGCTTTCGTCGCCGGAGAAATCTCCACCAAATCCTATGTAGAGATCCCGGACATCATCCGCGACGTGATCAAGGACGTGGGCTATAACGACGCCTCATGGGGGTTTGACTCCCATACCTGCTCGGTCCTGACCGCCATTCATCAGCAATCCGGCGACATTGCCATGGGCGTGGACTCAGGCGGCGCCGGCGACCAGGGCTTGATGTTCGGCTACGCCACCAACGAAACCACGGAATTGATGCCGATGCCGATCGTACTGGCCCATCGGCTGACTAAGCGCCTGGCGGAAGTCCGAAAGAAGAAGATTCTCAACTGGGTGCGCCCGGACGGCAAGTCCCAGGTCACGGTCGAATACAAGAACGGCAAGCCGGTGCGTATCGATACTATCGTCGTCTCAACTCAGCACAGCCCGGATGTCACCAATAAACAGATCGAACGTGACATCATGGAAAAAGTCATTAAGCCCGTTATGCCGAAGGGGCTCTACAACCCAGCCCGCGTGACCCATCACATCAACCCGACCGGCCGTTTCGTTGTCGGCGGGCCAATGGGCGACACCGGCCTCACCGGCCGCAAGATCATCGTCGATACCTATGGGGGCCACGGCAGCCACGGCGGCGGTGCCTTCTCCGGCAAAGATCCGACAAAGGTTGACCGCTCCGCCTCTTACATGGCGCGCTACATCGCCAAGAACATCGTCGCGGCAGGACTGGCCGACAAGTGTGAAGTCCAGCTGGCCTACGCCATCGGCGTGGCAGATCCCGTCTCGGTGCTCGTCGATACCAAAAACACCGAGAAGATGGCTGTGGAGAGCCTTGATAAACTCGTTCGCAAACATTTCCCGCTGACCCCGCGCGGCATCATCGATCATCTGAAGCTCCGCCGGCCGATCTTCCGCAAAACCGCGGCCTACGGCCACTTCGGTCGCAATGAACCGGAATTCACTTGGGAAAAAATCGACAAGGCCAAAGCCTTGCGCAAAGACGCAGGGCTGTAGTTTTTCGATTGGACAACCGATAGGACAGCAGGCAAACGGACGATGCGTCCGTTTGCCTGCTGTCTGTCACGTATCATTCGTCACTCATCACTGCACTGGAGGGCTCCGTGGACTACGATGTGAAAGACATTAAGCTAGCCGACCAAGGCAAACTCAAGATCGAATGGGCCGAAGCCACCATGCCGGTGCTGCGCCTCATTCGCGCACGATTCAAGCGGCAGCAACCGCTGAAGGGTGTGCGGGTCACCGCCTGTCTCCACGTCACCACGGAAACGGCGAACCTGGCCATTACCCTCAAGGCCGGCGGAGCCGATGTCCGCCTTTGCGCATCCAATCCGCTCAGCACCCAGGACGACGTGGCCGCTGCCCTTGTTCAGCATGAAGGCATTCCGACCTTTGCCATCAAGGGCGAAGACAATGCGACCTACTACCGCCACATTGAGTCCGCCATTGCCCATCGGCCACACCTGTCAATGGATGACGGCGCCGACGTCGTTTCGCATCTGCACTCCAAGCGCAAAGAGCTGTTGCGCAACGTGATCGGCGGCACTGAAGAAACCACCACTGGCGTCATCCGGCTCCGGAGCATGGCCGAGAAGAAAGTTCTGAAGTTCCCTGTCATCTCTGTGAACGATGCCGATACCAAGCACATGTTCGATAACCGCTATGGCACGGGCCAATCCACCATGGACGGCATCATTCGCGCGACCAACCGCCTCGTGTGCGGCTCTGTCGTTGTCGTGGCTGGCTATGGCTGGTGCGGGCGAGGCATTGCCATGCGCGCCAAGGGCATGGGCGCCGATGTCGTCGTCACCGAGGTCGATCCCTTGAAAGCGCTCGAAGCCGTGATGGATGGATATCGTGTCATGCCCATGGAAGAAGCCGCCCCCATCGGCGATTTCTTCGTGACCGTCACCGGGAACTTGAAAGTCATCCGCGGCGAGCATTTCGCCAAGATGAAAGACGGCGCCATCGTCTGCAACAGCGGCCACTTCAACGTGGAACTCGATATTCCAGCCTTGGAGAAACTGGCCAAAAAGCGGAAGATCGTCCGGGACGGCGTCGAACAATTCACCTACAAGAACGGGCACCGCGTCAGCCTCCTCGGTGAAGGCCGCCTGGTCAATCTCGCGACCGCCGAAGGCCATCCATCAAGCGTGATGGATATGAGCTTTGCCAACCAGGCCCTCAGCGCGGAATACATCGTGAAGAACTACAAGATGCTGGAGAAAAAGGTCTACCCGGTTCCCGCCGTCATCGATAAAGAAATCTCCCGGCTCAAACTCGCCGGCATGGGGGTTCATATCGACAAGCTGACGAAGGAACAGGAAAAGTATCTGGCCAGCTGGGAAATGGGCACATAGAACGCACGTGCGGTGAGTGAGCACTGTCCGTGCTCACTCACCGCACATGCAAGACCCATCGAGTTTTCATATCGCCAGCGACACTACTACAACTGGCGCAGAAACTTACCCCACTTCTCTCGGCATATTCCTCACCTGTCGAGCCATCTGGAAATC
>DJMJ01000044.1 GCA_002435325.1 Nitrospira sp. UBA6493
TTTCCATATATTCGGACATATCAATCCGAATGAGGTTGTTTTCATCATCGAAGAGCACCGAGGCCAGCGCGCGGGCCAGTTCGGTCTTGCCGACACCGGTCGGACCGAGAAAGAGGAAGGAGCCGATCGGCCGGTTGGGATCTTTGATGCCGGATCTGGCGCGCAGCACGGCATCGGCCACGGCCCGGACTCCTTCATCCTGTCCCACAACCCGTTGATGCAGCAGCTCCTCGAGCTTGAGCAGCTTATCTGACTCGCCTTCCATCAAGCGGGAAACGGGTATTCCAGTCCATCGGCTGACGACGGCGGCGATTTCATCCTCATCGACTTCTTCTTTCAGTAACCGGTTCTCATGCTGTTTTTTGCCCAACGAATTTTGTTCGCTTGTCAATTCGCGCTCTAAACGGGGTAGTTCGCCATAGCGGAGTTCCGCCACGCGATTCAGATCGTAGGCGCGCTCTGCCTGCTCGATCTTGAGTTTTACCGCTTCAATCGACTCGCGGATTTTGCGCAAGTGTCCGACGGACGCTTTCTCGGATTCCCACTGCGTCCTGAGGGCCTGACCGGTCCGCTGTTTTTCAGCAAGTTCGCTTTCCAGCGCCGTCAAGCGTGCCGCGCTGGCCTGATCCTTTTCTTTCTTGAGCGCTTCGCGCTCGATCTCCAGTTGGAGCACTTTGCGCGACACTTCGTCCAATTCTGCCGGCAGGCTGTCGATCTCGGTTCGGAGCCTGGCCGCCGCTTCGTCGACCAGATCGATGGCTTTGTCCGGCAGGAACCGGTCCGCAATGTAGCGATGCGATAGTTTTGCCGCGGCGACGAGGGCGCCGTCCTTGATTCGCACCCCGTGATGGATTTCGTAGCGCTCTTTTAGACCCCGAAGAATGGAAACGGTGTCTTCGACCGATGGTTGATCGACCAAGACCGTTTGGAATCGCCGCTCGAGTGCCGCGTCCTTTTCGATGTGTTTGCGATATTCGTCGAGCGTGGTGGCTCCAATCAGGTGTAATTCGCCTCGGGCGAGCATTGGCTTCAATAAATTTGCCGCATCCATCGACCCTTCGGCTGCGCCGGCGCCGACAACGGTGTGCAGTTCGTCGATAAACAGAAGAATTTGTCCCTGTGCCGATTGGATTTCTTTCAGCACAGCCTTGAGTCGCTCTTCAAACTCGCCCCGGAACTTTGCGCCCGCGACCAACGCGCCCATATCAAGTGTGATTACGCGCTTCTGCTTGAGGCCTTCCGGTACGTCTCCTTTGATAATGCGGATGGCCAGCCCCTCCACGATGGCGGTCTTACCGACGCCAGGTTCGCCGATCAGGACGGGATTGTTTTTTGTTCGCCGGGACAAGATCTGGATGACCCGGCGGATTTCGTCATCTCGGCCGATGACCGGATCGAGCTTTCCCTGTCCGGCCAGCCGGGTGAGGTCACGGCCGTATTTTTCGAGCGATTGGTAGGTGCTTTCAGGGTCCTGAGTTGTTACCCGTTGATTGCCGCGAACCTGTTGCAGTCCTGACAAGAGGCGGTCTCTTGTGACGCCCAGCTTTTTGAAGATCCCGCCTTCTTGCACCATGGCGAGTAGGACATGTTCAACACTGAGGAAATCGTCCTTCAATGTTGTGCGTTCGTCGTCAGCTTTGGCGAGGATCTGACTGAGCCGGCTGGTGACATGGATTTGTCCTGGCCCACCGGTTGCGCCTTGCACTTGGGGCAGTTTGTTCAGGGCTTGATCGGCGGCTTGCCGCGCGGCAGACACGGCGACCCCTGCTTGTTCCAGCAGGGCTGGAGTCGTACCCCCTTCTTGCTCAAGTAAGGCGAGCAAGACGTGCTCCACGTCGATCCCCTGATGACTTCGCCGCATGGCATGAGAAGACGCGGCCTGTAAGGCTTCCTGCAACTTCACCGTCATCCGATTCATATCCATGGCTGTGCTCTCCGGGTTCGTTTGAATGGTCGTCTGATATTTGTTCAATAAGCACGGGCTGGAGTGAGTCAAGGTATCGCGCGGGAGATTACGGTCTTATTCGACGCAATCTTGACCGTCAAGTCGATCCAGACTATGGTGCGCAAGCAGATTGTAATCGAAAAGAAGTGAGTCTACGAGTTATGACGAACCCATTGTCTTCGCTGATCGCGCTGTATCATGAGGCGCTCTGTTCCACAGGCCGGTCGCTTCGCCGCGGGTGGATCGCGATGCTGGCGTTGGTTGGATTTGCCGCCGTGTTTGTGGTGGTTTCCCGGATTGCCGGTCCCTTAGGGATGGCTGGAGGATTTATTCTTGGCGCGGCCAACGCGCTGCTCGTCGGTGCCACGCTGCATTTGATCGACCAGGCGCGTAGCGGATTGCGCACGCTGCAATTTCAGGACATTCTCGACAGTCTCGGGTATTACTTCTGGGATGTGATCGGAGTGGGATTTGTCCTCTGGCTCCCCATCATGGCATTGGATTTTGGAACACAGGCCAATCCCTATGGGCAGTTTCTCTCGTCAGCGTGCCTTGTGCTGCTGTTTATTCTGCTCAATCCGGCTCCAGAGGTGATCTACCAGGTTCGCCATGATTCTCCTCTGGATGTGTTCAAGACCTCCTATGAGTTTGTGTTGGAAAACTGGATTGAATGGTTTCTTCCGTTTGGCCTTGTAATGCTCCCTGTCGTGCTTTCGCCAACTGGGTTGCGGGAATTTATATCGTTGTCGAGCCGGCTTGGCCGTGGCGCAGGGCTCGATTTCTTTCAATTGCTGATTTTGCCCTTCACCGTGCTTGGCGGGTGGTTTTCTTATCTGGGATTTCCCGCCGATGCCTATTGGATTCTTGCCATTCTTCTCACGCCTCCTGTGGCCATGAGCATTCTTTTGTTCCGTGGCCACCTCTTTGCATTACTACATGGATCCTCTCGCCGGAAACGCCTCTTTGCTCGCGGGTTCGACCCAGGGCGCTAGGGGATGTTGTTGGGAACTACGACGATCAGGATTCCCTTATCCATGGCGGCAATGCGGTAGTAGGCTTTCATCTCAACGTCCCTTGATAATTATCCGCTCGGCGAGCTGTTGGCAGGTTGCTCGCTTGAGCTAAGAAGTGAAATGGCGTATGGTTTTCCCTACACCTGAATCAGGTTTTCTTTTTTCTTCTCGGACGAAAGGTTCCCGAGGCGTGCATCTCTCGATTTTCTGGCGGCTCGTTCTAACGTGTCTGGTCATCATTGTAGTGATGGCAGGGGTGAATTTGTATGCGCTGGTTCAGCTTCGTCAGTTGACAGCGCTGAGCACCGAGATGGTGCTGTCTCACTATCCAGCCGTGGATGCGGCAAAACATCTGCAAGCTTCACTATTCGGACAGTTGAATAGCGAAAAGAAATATTTGGCGACCAAAGATCCAACGTTTCTCACGAATTTTAATGAAGAGGTTGAGGAGTTTCAGCGAAATCTGCAGCACCTGCGAACGCAGGAGACCGGTTCGCCGGGGATGTCGGGGTTGCAGGAAACCGGCCATCTGTTTCAGGACCGGTTGGTGCTTGCACATGAGGAGTTTGCTCGGGTGACCGATCTGTCCGCCACGGTATCGCCAGATTATGAGGCTCGCCGCGATCTCCTCATGGACCGGATGACTACCGCTATTCAGACCTATGTGGACCTGCATGAAGCGCGCATCAGTGCCGGAGTCAGCGAGTCTCGAGCGCGAGCCGCTCAGGCCGAGGCGGCGACCGAGCAGCTGGTGCTGGTGGCGTTGGTGTTCGGGCTTGGATTGGCCGGAATTGCCAGTTATAGCATTCTTTTTCCGCTACGGCAGTTGCAGGGGCACATCAAGCAGATCGGGCAAGGACATTTCGGCACGCCGCTTAAGATTACAGCGGCGCCGGAACTGCGCGAGCTCGTGGATACGGTGAACTGGATGGGCGAGAAGCTGCAAGAGCTGGATGATATGAAAGCGGAGTTTCTCGCGCACGTCTCGCATGAACTTCGCACGCCGATGGCCTCGATTCAGGAGGGCACGCATCTGTTGCTCGATGAAATTCCCGGTCCGTTGAAGGCCGACCAGCGCACGACATTGCTCATTATGGCGGATAGCAGCCGGCGTCTGATTCATCTTATTTCGACGATACTTGACCTCTCCAAGATGGAAGCCGGTATGATGGAGTATCGGATTGTGCCAACCGAGTTACGGCGGGTGGCCGATGCATCGGTTAAAAAGGTGCAGTTACTGGCTGATTCCAAGCACGTACAGGTGTTTGTCGAGCATCCGGAGGAACGGCTGTGGGCCAAGGCTGATTCCGCGCGAATCGAGCAAGTGCTGGATAACTTACTTTCCAATGCCTTGAAGTTTAGCCCGGAGGGGAGCAGCGTTAAAATTCAGATTACGCCGGATCAGAAGGCCGGTACGTTGGAAGTGGCGGTGTCAGATTCCGGTCCCGGCATTGCACCGGAAGATTTGCCGCATATTTTTGAACGATTTTATCAGGGAAAGAATAAGCCGAAGCATGCCTTTGCCGGCAGTGGGTTAGGGTTGGCGCTGGCCAAGAAAGTCGTCGAGGCACATGGGGGGCGAATTTGGATCGAGAGCGAAATTGGAAAAGATACGACGATCCGGTTTGTCCTGCGGTTGACCAAGCCTGGGGGAGCAAGCTGAGGATGTATGTGATGAGAGCGGCGGCGATAATCTTGGTGGCAGTAGGCATGGGCGGGTGTGCGCTGTGGACGGCTCCCTTGCCGATGCAGCAGCCTTATTTCACGCCGGATCCTGGAGATGCCAAGGCCTATCAAGCTCTAGTTAAGAAACAGGACGGATTAGCCGCCCGATGCGCGGAGACCAACTCGTGCGACCACGTGTATTTTACTCGCGCGCTGTTGGGACTCTATGAAAGCCGCGAAGTCGCGGAGAAATATTTCAGACGGGTGTTGGCCGTCGCTCCCAAAAGCCGTCTGGCCGTTTCGAGTCAAGCCTGGTTGCAACTCTTACAAGCGCGTACTGTGCAAAAAGATCCATCGTGGGCTCAGGCAGTTGTCAATGCGCCGGCGTTGGCCGAGGCGCATGCTTCACTCAGTCAGGTCGCGAACCGGTTGGTGCGGGATTTGTTGGATAGGGAAATCATCACGCAACAGTTGCGCGTATTAAAAGAAACGGATGCCCAAACGGTTGAGTCGCTGCAGCGGGAGCTGGCCGACCTTGAGCGAAAAATCGAGTTGCTGACATCGAGAAGGGAAAAAGATACCCCGAAGTCCGAGCCGATATCAGTGCACGCGCTGCAAAGGCAATTGCAGGAGCGGGATAAGAAAATTGAGGAATTGACCGCTCAACTTGATGCGCTCAAGCGGATCGATCAAGAGATGAGGGAAAAGGTTCGCCCGATTCGTCCTTCTTCGGGTGGACTTTCAGTGCCAAATCCAGAAATAACCCCATAAGGAACACTATGGAGCACGAACACATTCTTGTTATTGACGATGACGAGGGCTTGCTGCAACTCCTGAAAATGCGCCTGTCGGCTATGGGATTTGCCGTCACGCCCTGTACAACCGGGAAAGCGGCGCTTGCCGAGGCCAAAAAAACAATGTTCAATCTCGCCATTACCGATCTGCGTTTAAACGGAGAAAACGGCTTGGAGGTAACCGAAGAACTGCTGCGCCTTCGTCCGGATCTTCCCGTAATTATCCTGACCGCCCACGGAAGTATCCCGAATGCGGTCGAGGCGATGCAGCGTGGCGCTTTCGGATACCTGACCAAGCCGTTCGATGATAAGGAGTTGAAAGAGACCATCGAGAAAGCGTTGTCCCAGCAGCGCATGACGCTGGAAATCCAGCGGCTCAAGTCTCTGGTGAAGGAGCTGTATGGCCTTGAAAACGTGGTGGCTCGAAGTCCGGCTATGCAGCAACTCTTTCAGCAAGTCGCGCAAGTGGCGGATTCGGACGCCACGATTCTGCTCTTTGGCGAAACCGGCACCGGCAAAGAAGTCATGGCACGAGTCATTCATACCAATAGCCGGCGTAGCAAAGGGCCTTTTGTCGCGTTGAACTGTGCAGCGATTCAGGAAACGCTTTTTGAAAGCGAGCTGTTTGGGCATGTTCGTGGCGCGTTTACCAGCGCACATGGCCCCAAGAAAGGCCTCTTTCAAAGCGCGAACGGAGGGACGTTGTTTCTTGATGAAGTCGGGGAAATGCCGCTTTCTATGCAGGTGAAGCTGCTGCGCGCTGTTCAGGAGCGCGAGGTGCGGGAAGTCGGGTCTGAGCTCTCTACGAAGGTCGATGTCCGTATTATCGCCGCGACCAATAAGGATCTGGGTGAAGCGGTCAAGAACGGCAGTTTCCGAAACGACTTGTATTATCGTCTCTCAGTGGTCCCGTTGCACATTCCGCCGTTGCGTGAACGGCGCGATGACATTCCGCTTCTGGCACAGCATTTTCTAAAGATGAGCGTGAAGCGGGCGAACAAGGATGTACGCGGGTTTACTCCTGCGGCGCTCCATCGGCTGGTGATCAATCCCTGGGCCGGCAATGTGCGTGAGTTGGAAAATGCAATTGAGAAAGCCGTGGTCCTGTCCCGGCAAGACATGATTACGCCGGATCTGCTTCCGTCTGTCAGTGCATCGGCCGAGTCGCAGTTGAAACCGCTCACGGAGGCGAAAGAGGAATTTGAGCGGGCCTACCTTAAGAATCTCTTGCAACTGACCGGTGGGAATATCTCGCGGGCGGCTCAGTTTGCAGGGCGGTATCGGGCGGATTTCTACAAGATGTTGCGGAAATACGGGCTGCATCCTTCAACAACTAAAGGGATGGCAGAGGAGGAGATCGAAGAGTTAGAGGGCGATCAAAAATTAATTAAGTCTTAGGCGAGATATATATTACAAGTGCTTGTAAGGGTGGGCTGGTCTTGCGATTCCATTGATTTGTTTTGACTAGTGGAGCTGGCGAGAGGAATTGAAC
>DJMJ01000026.1 GCA_002435325.1 Nitrospira sp. UBA6493
CGAGCGCGTGACCTGGCTGTAAGGCACAGCGAGGGCATGGGCCTCAGGAGGGCAGGGTTCCGCAAGGGGCCCTGCCCTTCCTGCTTTTAGAACTGTTGATAGACGATTTTCTTACCCATGTTTCATTAGCCAGAGTACGAGAAGATACATAGGCTCTGTTTGGCCTAGAGATATTTGCGTTATATCGGTCTTTTGGCTCACGCGGTCTGCTTCTAATGCGCACTTGACGGGTTATAGGGTGTCCAGTAGAGTGATCTTATCCTGAGTTTTCAGGATATTACGGAGGATTAGAGTGAACTCTCAGCCAAAACCATCTGTGCCGTTTGCCGCGCAAGCAGTGGCATTCGATGAGCTATTGGCTTCCGGGAAAATCCCTCAAGACTATCTGACCACGGAATATGTCTCACAGCAATTTGTCGAGCGCTTGGTACACTATGTCCTGAGTGTTCCAGCCGGGAGTTATACGATGGCTCAATTAAGCCATTTACTCGAACAAATTGACCCTCGCGCGCAGGTTTTCTTTTTCAAGAGACTCAAGGAAACCAGTCCGGAAAGTCTGAAACATTTTGCGCCTTTGTATTATGGATTTATGAACGAATTTCACTCTCTCCTCTTTACCTAAGCACGTAGCCGCACCAGGGACCGCTCAAAAATAATTCTTGTCGCCTTGAGTTTCTCAGGTATAATTGAATTGTTAGTCAATTTCAGATGAAGGAGTATCATGAGTACAACTCTGCAGCGGGCGGTCAGTAGCTTCTATAATCTTATTTATGAAGCTCAAACATTTGCTACAAATATGGCCAGAATCGATACGGCTGAGCAAGAGCACTATGCCGGGAGGATTGAAGGTCTTAATTGGGTGCTTGATCGCTGTCAGGAGCTGGAAGACATGGATACCAATCTTCCACCATCCTCCCTTCAGCGCACTCTGGGCGAGGTCAAGTCAGATCTTGAGCACGAGCTCTCTGTGCAGCGACGGGAAAAAGGACGCCGTGCTGATGGACGTGAGGAAGCACTAAACTTCGTTGCCGATTATCTGTCCAGTTTGATTACAGCTACAGAAATCGAATCCGCTAAAGCAGCCGTATAGCGGTTCTAGCAAATCAGGATTGGTCGGCCCACGTATTTCGTATTTCATTCACCCCTGACAGGCGCAAGTTATGACTTTAGCACGGGAGTGGATTATCTTTGCCCTTTGCCTTGGAGCGGGGGGCCATCTTGCGCTGGGCTTCGTATTACACGCCCCAGATATATGGCCGTGGAGTCGCGCCGGATTCTACGGACTCATGAGTGGACTCACAATTTATGTCGGGGTTCAAATCATTCGAGTGCTTTGGAGGTATATGCGTCGGACAAAGGCATTGTCTTCCTCAGGAAATAATGGTTGAGTATTAATCGATCAAGCCCGCTCGATTGTGAAGTCACGAAAAAGCGCGATACAGCGGGCGTATTGAANNCCGCCGATCTTCATTGACTACAATCTCGACATGTCGACGTCCAGACGCGTTTCAGTTCCCAGTCCATGGCTTCATCCCAAACCAACAACCAAGCAGCGGGTGTCTCCGCAACAACCGCCTGACCAGTTTGGGGCATTGAAAGCCTCGCTTCTGTATTGTCCACGTTGCCGAGTAGCAACGCCCACGCGTGAACGGTTGCTCTTGGTCCTTCCGGCAGGAAATCTATACGAGTATCTATGCATGCAATGCGGAACATCTACAGGATCGAAGACCGATACTCACGGAAGTAGTCTTAATCCGTAACCCGATTAAAGACACAAATATAGACAACTTACGCAAGTTGTTCGAGCGGAATACCTTCTTCGATCAACATGACGGGAATGTTCTCGCGAATTGGATACACAATTTTTGCATCAGACCGAAGTAATCCACCCTCCAGTTCTTCGGTGACCGGGTGTTTCCCGATATTTTTCAAGATTCCTTTACGCACTGCCTCATTCAGTTTTGTGACCAACTCTGTTTCAGCGAGGCGCACCGGCTGTTTGGTCTCTGGGCAACACAAAATAGCAAGCAAATCTTTATCAATGTTCACGGGGTACCCCCTTTTAATTAGAACGACTTCAAGATTTATAAGAGCACAGGAAGCAATCGTTGTATATAGAAGCATAGGGGAGAAACCATCGCCGGATCAAGAGTCTGAGACCTTCTTCTCGATGAAGGTATATTCTGCTACACTTTGATCGCGATAGGAAATCCTTAGGCTGGAGCAGTAACTAATGTCTGCCGCAATCTGGAAGGTGTTCGGCGCAGGCCTATTCCTTCTCGTTCCTGCCTGGGCCACTTTCCAAATTCTCTCAGCTCTCTTTACCGCACTAGATACAGTTCTCACTGATCTAATTGGAAAACAAATACCTGTCCGGGTTCCAGGCTTAGGCCTATTCCTGCTTCTGGTACTCGTTATGTCCGTCGGAGCCCTAGTGACACACGTGATCGGTGAACGACTAATTGATCGACTCGAGCGGAAAGTCGAAAAAATTCCTCTCGTGAGGACCATATACCTCACCATGAAGGGGATCACCGATTTGCTGAATTTTCGGTCGCGGTTTGGTCAAAGCACAGTGGTTGCATTTCCCTTCCCGCGAAACGGACTCTGGGCACTTGGGTTTGTGATGGGCGGAGCTCCCGAGGCACTCCAAATGTCGCCAGTCTCTAGACTCTTGATGGTTTTTGTTCCAACGGCGATTCATCCCTTTACCGGCTATCTTGCCTTTGTGCCGGAAGACCAGGTTCGCCGGCTGAATTTGCCTGCGGAAGACGCGATGAAGATGGAATTTTCTGCGGGCTTTTACACACCATTAGTTGATTGGTTAAGGCCAGCGAAGGAATAGCGAACCGCATATGTCTATGATCAATGACGTCGTCATTCGTCGAGCACACATGGAAGATGTTGGGGTCATCGCCGCGTTCAGCGCCGCGATGGCACTTGAAACAGAAGGGCGGATGCTTGATCAGGAGCGGCTTCGCCACGGCACCCGATCGTTATTGGCCTCTCCGGCGAATGGTTTTTTTATGGTGGCGGAGCGGCAGGGAGTAAAAGAAGGCTTCATTGTGGGGCAATTGATGATCACCTATGAGTGGAGTGACTGGCGAAACGCAGTCTTTTGGTGGATACAAAGCGTCTATGTGGATCCGAGATGGCGGAGGCTTGGAATCTTCAGGAAAATGCACGCGGCAGTCTTGACCACGGCCAAGGCCGATCCGAACGTGTGCGGAGTTCGCTTGTATGTCGAGTCCCAAAACCGATTGGCACAAGACGTATATCGAAAGGTCGGACTAAAGCCCTCGTCCTACGCGGTGTTTGAAACCGATTTTGTACTAGGGCATCAGCAGGGTTTGGCGGATCGTCCCGATGAAGCCTAACGAGGAGGTCGTATGTTACGTGTGCGGCTGATGGGACTTTTGGTCCTGGCTCTGGTGCTCACCCAAGGATGTGTGGTCAGCCGTGGTACGTTAGGGGAGCCTCTCCGAGAGGAGGCAATCACACAAATCAAGAAAGGGGTCAGTACAACAAGCGAGGTTGTCGCTCTTATGGGAGCGCCGGAGCGGATCGTTCGAGGGAATGAACGGGAGATTTTTCACTACTATTACTATGACGGGAAATCTCCTGCTCTCTTGCTTTTAATCGTGAACATCATGCGCATGGAGGTCAAGAGCGATAATCTCTATGTCTTCTTTGGGCGGAACGGATTAGTGGAAGAGGTGCTGTACAGTAAGCGGACGCCGAATGTGCAGTTCAAACTCTGGCCTTTCGGAGATTAGATGGCAATTCCTATGAAAGTGGGACATTGTCTCCTCGTCGTACTGTGCCTAGTGATTCTGGCAGGGTGCAGCCTGCGACGGGTCGTGGTGAACGATGTCATTTCACCACAGCGTGTGACATTCATTCAGTCAGGGAGTACGACGATGCAACAAGTCGTGTCCCGGCTCGGTGCGCCCGATGAGATATTTGAGTCAGAGTTCGGTTTGGCAACCGTGTACGAATGGAGCGACACCAAGTTCTCCGCGATAGATTTTGGCTATGCCGCCAGAGCATTTTCCCCATATTCACCGTCCATGACTCTGGCTCGTACAGGGATCGATAAAGAGCAGTTCCAGGTCCATTATGACGCACAGGGTATTGTGCGAACCGTCGGGTTTATTCGGCATGAAGAAGCGGTTCCGGTACTATGGTTCTGGCCATTTTAATAGATCTCCGTCCTCGTCATATCTTGTGAATTGCTGCCTTGTGCTTGTACATCTATAATGCGACTCATGGATATGGGTTCTCCTGAAGACTCTTCTTTCTGCGACGCCATACTTGCTTCCTCGTCCTATATTCCCGCCGATAGTGATGTCGAATTCTTGCAGCGGGAAAAACTCCGGCCACTCCGGCTAGGCCTTGAACTCCTCAAGCCCGAGCTCATCCAGCAAGAACAGGGGATTCAATCAACCATTGTGGTGTTCGGGAGTGCCCGGTTACAGGATCCCGCCGCCGCCGCCCTGGCATTACGGATTGCGGAGCGGGAAGCCGCTGACTATCCGGACGATCCGGTCCGGCAGTCCCGGGTGGCGGTGGCCAAGCGCCAGCAGGATCTCGCAAAATATTACGATGTGGCGCGGGAGTTTGCCAGACTGGTCTCGAGTAGTTGCCAAATCGACGGGCGATGCGATTATGTCATCGTGACTGGCGGCGGGCCAGGCATTATGGAGGCGGCCAATCGTGGCGCTGCTGATGTGCAGGCCAAGTCCATCGGGCTCAATATTACCTTGCCGCACGAGCAGCGGCCAAATCCCTACATTACACCGGAGCTTTGTTTCCAATTTCGCTATTTCGCGCTGAGGAAAATGCATTTCCTGATTCGCGCGAAAGCGCTGGTCGCATTTCCAGGTGGCTTTGGGACGCTTGACGAATTGTTTGAAACGCTGACCCTTATCCAGACAGGGAAAGTCAGTGGGGTAACGGTGGTACTGGTGGGGCGCGCCTTCTGGGATCGCTTGATCAATTGGGACATGCTGGTGGAGCAAGGGCTTATTAGCCTGCAGGACCGGCAACTCTTTCACTATGCGGAAACAGCACAGGAAGCCTGGGACGTGATTGCAACAAATCATACCGTGAGGCCTCAGCCATGAAACTTTCCTTTCACGGTGCAGCCCGATCAGTCACCGGAAGCCGTCATTTGATCGAAATGGCTGGTTGCCGGTTGCTGCTGGATTGCGGCATGTTCCAGGGACGGCGGGAAGAGGCCGACCGGCAGAACCGCGAATTGGGGTTTGATCCGAAATCCTTGTCTGCGGTGCTGCTCTCCCATGCGCATATCGATCACTCCGGAGCCTTGCCGGTTCTGGATCAATGTCGGTTTTCCGGCAAGGTGTATCAAACCCGGGCTACGGCAGACCTCGCCGCGATCATGTTGCAGGATGCGGCTCGTATTCAGGAGAGCGACTGCCGCTATGTGAATAAGAAAGAGAGGCGGCGGGGCAAGAAATGCGTAACGCCGTTTTTCGATTCGGATGACGTAGAGGCCATCACGCGGCGGTTTGTTGGGGTGCGCTACCATGATGCGATCAAATTGGCTCCGAGGGTTACCGCCTCGTTCCACGATGCCGGGCATATTCTCGGATCAGCCGCCATGCGTGTAAAGTATACCGTCAGGGGAAACACGACCACGGTGCTCTTTAGCGGCGATCTGGGGCGATCGCAGATGCCGATCTTGCGCGACCCCGAGCTGCCGCCACCCTGCGACGTGTTGATTCTCGAATCCACCTACGGCGACCGGCTGCATGAACAACATCATGAAGAGATGAAGCGCAAAGCGCAGGAGTTGATCGCCCATGCCCGGGCTCACAAGAGCAAGATCATCGTACCGGCCTTTGCCGTTGGACGAACGCAGGAACTCATCATGCGGATCAAAGAGTTGGTCGGCGAGCAGCGGATCGATCCCATCCCCATCTATATCGATTCACCGCTGGCCTCCAGGGCGACAGAGGTTTTTCGCCGACATCCCGAATGTTATGACGAAGAAACATACCGGACGTTTACTTCCGAAGGGGATCCGTTCGCATCAAGATTTATTCACTTTATTTCTTCGCCGGATGACAGCAAGCGCCTCAATTCGATGAAGGGCCCCTGTATTATCATTTCCTCGTCCGGGATGTGCGAAGGCGGACGGGTGCTCCATCATCTCAAGCACGCCATCCAGGACGAAGCCAACGTCATCGTCTTTGTTGGCTTCCAAGCGGAGCATACCCTGGGACGCAAGCTGGTTGAAGGTTGGGACGTCGTGCCGATCTTCGGTGTGCCGACACAACGGCGGGCTCAGGTGGTGAAGTTCAACGGGCTCTCGGCGCATGCCGACCGCAACGATCTGTTGGCGTATGTACGTGCCATCAACCCCCTGCCGGCCAAAATATTTATTGTCCATGGGGAGGAAAAGCAGGCGCTTTCGCTTGGGGCAGCGATTCAAGCTGAGCATTCAGGAGTTGAGGTGCAGATCCCTCGTCGAGGCTCCGCCTATGATGTGTAATCGTGCCGTTATGGCCTTGGTGGTAAGCGTGGTGACACTCTGCGCCGGTTTGTCGGTGCAGGCGGCAGAGACGTCTGAGCCGCGTCAGCGTGTCCGCGAACTCGGAATTTCCATTGGGCAGTATCAAACAGGTCTGCTGAATGCCATCACTGATGTGGCTGGGGTGAAGGTTGGGCATCGCACGCTGATCTCCGGAGAGGGCGCGCTCAAACCCGGCAGCGGTCCAGTGAGGACCGGTGTGACGGTCATCATCCCGCGAGATGATATATGGCACAAGAAAGTAGCAGCCGGTGCGTTCGTCTTGAATGGCACGGGTGAAATGACCGGCTTGTCATGGGTGGCAGAGTCGGGCTTCCTGGAATATCCTATCGCACTGACCAATACATTGAATGTGCCCCGTGTGGCCAACGGCGTCATGAGCTGGATGATCAAGCACTATCCGGAGATTGGCATCTCCGACGATACGCTAACCCCGGTTGTGGCTGAATGCGATGATGGCCGCTTGAATGACATACAGGGCCGCCATGTATCCGAGCAGGATGTCATGGCGGCGCTCGACGGCGCGCGCAACGGTCCCGTCATGGAAGGCACCGTCGGGGCCGGAACCGGCATGGTGTCCTATGGATTCAAAGGAGGGATTGGGACTTCATCGCGGCGCGTTTCGGCGGAAGAAGGCGGCTATACCGTTGGCGTGCTGGTCAATGCCAATCACGGGCGAAGGCCGGAGCTGATGGTGGGGGGCGTGCCCGTGGGCAAACTCTACGAACCGCCCGTGCGGATGTCGGAGGCACTGGTGCCGGGTCAAAGTGAAGGCTCCATCATTATTGTCGTTGCCACCGATGCGCCGCTCGATGGACGCCAGCTGACAAGGTTGGCCAAACGCGCCGCGCTCGGTCTCGCCCGCACCGGCTCTACCGCCCAGCATGGCAGCGGCGACTTTATCCTGGCCTTCTCCACTGGCAATATCATCCCGCACTATCCCCAAGAGCCGACCTATAACATGACCCATCTCGCTGACACGCATCTCAATCCCATGATCACGGCGACGGTTGAAGCAACAGAAGAAGCCATTCTTAACGCCCTCAGCATGGCAACGACCGTGGTGGGCCGCGACGGCCATCGCGTCGAGGCGATCAACCTCGACCGATTAAAAGAGTTGATGGGCGATACTTCTCGCCGGTAGGTGCGACAGTCGTCGAGTATGCTCGACTTGCAATTTCGTCTAACCCCTCGTTATTCTTCGGCTGGTGATTATGAAGGAGCGCGCATGAACGAGTATCAAATCGGGGGCGGGCTGCGGCTGCTTACGGCCATCGAAAAATCCGAGGCCTTCGCCGAATTTCTCAAGACCCGCTTCGTTCGTGCTCTCGAAACAGAAGACCCGACGGAATTGCACTATCTCCTGGCGCAATTGGACGACTATCATTCATACATGTGGCGCTACTATAAAAAGTTGGCCAGTGATCGGTCTGAACGCATGAACCCCGGCGTGTAACGTCTTCTCGAATCACATGCCTAGTTTCTTCTCCACATCCTTTCCGCCGTCTGCCACGTTTCAGTTCGCGTTCGCGGTCAGCCGGAGTGCCGATACCGAAGCAGCCGCTCGAGATCTTGTCGATGAAATCAGGGAGCAGTTGGGCGGCGTGACGCCGGACTTGGCCTGTCTCTTCTTCTCATCTCACCACATACCTCGGGCGGACGTTCTGGCCGACACGATTGCGGAGTCGCTTCAGGTCCGTGTGTGCATCGGTTGTAGCGGCGAAGGGGTGATTGCCGGGGCGGAAGAGCTGGAAACAGCTCCTGCGGTAACGCTTTGGACGGCCTGTCTTCCCGGTGTGACGGTGACCCCCGTGCGGCTTTCCTTTTCCCCCGCTCAGGACCAGTTTTCGCTCGTGGGCTGGCCAGAGGCAGAGGGCATCGATTCCACCTTTCTGCTTTTTGCAGATCCCTTTACGACGCCGATGCAGGAGGTGTTGGCTCTGCTGGAAGAGCGATACCCAGGCACCGCCGCTCTCGGCGGGCTGTCAGGAGGAGGGCAGGATGCGGGAGAGAATCGGTTGGTTTTAGGACGAGAGGTATTCCAGGGTGGCCTTGTCGGTGTTCGGATTTCCGGACCGGTGGAAGTTCGTCCGGTGATCTCGCAAGGCTGCCGGCCGATCGGCGAACGATATGTGGTGACGAAAGCCGAACACAATATGGTGCATGAATTGGGTGGGACCTCCGCGTTGGAACGGCTACAATACGTGTTTGAATCGCTCGGGGGCGAGGACCGGCAGCGGGCACACCGGGCGCTCCACATCGGCATCGTGATTGATGAGCACCGGGACCATTTCGAGCGCGGTGATTTCCTCGTGCGCAATCTGGTGGGCGCGGATCAGACGACCGGCGCGGTGGCCATCGGTGATGTGGTGCAAGAAGGGCAGACGGTGCAATTCCATCTGCGCGACGCCAAGTCGGCCAGCGAAGATCTGAGTTTGCTGCTCGCGGCCGATCGTACGGGGCATCGGAATCCCCCGTTAGGCGCACTGGTATTTAGCTGCTGCGGCCGGGGGCAGGGATTGTTTGGCAGACCCCATCACGATTCGGGCATCCTGGCTGAGAGGTTAGGAGGCATCCCAGTGGCGGGATTTTTTGCCCAGGGGGAAATTGGTCCCGTTGGGGGCCGCAATTTTCTCCATGGATACACGGCCAGTATGGCGATTTTCGCCGAGCCGGATTCGCCATCTCGCAGGAAATAAAAATATGGGAGTGCGGCAGCCTGAGTAATTGGCATCCCATTTATAAGCGTAGGAGGCACTATGAGCGGAAATGAGTCATCGGCATCGGGAGGGGAAGAGATCGTGACGTCATCCGGTCTTCAGTATATCGATCAGGTGGTGGGAACGGGCGAGGTGGCGAAGGCCGGGCAGACGGTTTCGGTGCATTACACCGGTTGGCTGACGAATGGGACGAAGTTCGATAGTTCAGTCGATCGCGGGCAACCCTTTTCCTTTCCGCTCGGAGCCGGGCGGGTGATCAAGGGTTGGGATGAAGGCGTGCAGGGGATGAAAGTCGGCGGGAAGCGGAAGCTGACAATCCCGGCCAATCTTGGCTATGGCCCACGCGGGGCCGGCGGAGTGATCCCACCTAACGCCACGTTGGTGTTCGATGTCGAATTGCTGGGCGTGTAAGGGCGCACAACTCGCATGAAACAGACGCCGCTCATCGCACAACATCGAGCTGCCGGCGCGAAGCTCGTCGATTTCGCCGGCTGGGAAATGCCGATTCAATATTCCGGGGTCATCGACGAATATCAGACGGTGCGCCAGTACGCGGGGCTGTTCGATGTGAGCCACATGGGACGGCTCATGGTGTCGGGCATAGGCGGGCTGGAGTTCCTCCAGTCAGTGACCACCAATGATGCCGGAAAATTAGCGGTCGGTCAGGCGCAGTACTCCATGGTCTGTAACGACCGGGGCGGGATTCAAGACGATATCTTCGTCTATCGCCTCAAGCCGATGGACTATCTGTTGTGTGTCAACGCGTCGAATCGCGAAAAAATCCATGCGTGGCTGCAGACCCAACCCCGGGCCACGACCGTGGTGCTCGAGGACCATTCCGACCGGATGGCGCAGATCGCGATTCAAGGTCCCCGGTCCAGAGACATTCTTCTCGCGCTTGGCGGAGAAGCGATCAGGGCACTGAAGCTCCACCACACGTGCGACGCCATGCTGGGCTCCATTCCGACCCTCGTGGCTCGAACCGGGTACACGGGAGAGTTGGGGTATGAGCTGTACGTATCGGCCGATCAGATCGGATTATTGTGGGAACGGATTCTGGAACTGGGTGTCTCAGAGGGGGTGAAGCCAGCCGGCTTAGGATCCCGTGATTTGCTCAGACTGGAGATGGGGTATCTGCTTTACGGCAACGATATTGGTGAGGACACGACGCCAGTCGAAGCCGGGGTCGAATGGACGGTAAGCCTGGATAAGGGAGAATTTGTTGGTCGCGCAGCCTTGCTGGCACAAAAAGAATGTGGGCCGATGAAACGGTTTGTCGGGTTTGAATTGCTGGAGAAAGCGGTCCCCCGGCATGGATTCAAAATTCTCGATCCCGTCTCCTCCCAGGTGATTGGCGAAGTATCGAGCGGCAACTTGTCACCGATTCTCCAAAAGGGAATTGGGTTAGGGTACATTCCGACAGCACAGTCCGCCGTTGGTACGCCACTTACCATTGATATCCGCGGGAAAGGGGTTCCTGCTCAGGTAGTGAAGACACCGTTCTATCGAAAACCCAAGACAGTGTAGCATCTGTGATCATGACAAAGAATATCTACACAGGCCGTGTTGTGACGCTCAATATCGATACGGTGGAGTTGCCCAACGGGCTGACGGTCGATCTGGAGACGATCCGCCATCCCGGTGCGGCAGCAGTCGTGCCGATGAAAGATGACGGGTCCGTCGTACTTATCCGGCAATTCCGTCACGCCGCGGGGGGATTTATTTATGAAATCCCGGCGGGCAAATTGAATCCGGGAGAAGACCCGCTGCAATGTGCTGCTCGGGAATTGGAAGAGGAAGTCGGCTATCGAGCCGCGACGTTCACGCTGCTCTCCAGCATTTTCACCGCGCCTGGTTTTGCGGACGAAGTCATTCACGTCTATAAGGCGACAGGATTGACGCAAGGCCGGCAGCAGCTGGATCGGGACGAAGTGTTGGATGTGATCGAGATGCCGCTACGTGAGGCAATCGATAAGATCGAGGATGGCACGATTCGGGATTCTAAGACGATCGTGGGATTGCAAGCGGTCTATATCAGAGAGGCGGTTCGGTAGAGACTCTGCCCGAGAGAGCTCCCGCTCGAAGCGGGAGCTCTCTCAAGCCAGCTAGCCTCGCCAATAGCAAGAACGGGATTACTTGCCCTTCTTCTCGTCCTTCTTCTTCTCGTCGCCAAACACGACGTGGCCGCCCTTCTTCTCTTCCTTCTTCTTTTCTTCGGCGAACACCACGACGTGGCCGCCCTTCTTCTCGCCCTTGGTTTCCTTCTTCTCTTCACCGGCGAACGAAGGAGCGCTGAAGGAGATTGCCACCGCCACCGCCATGATTGCCATCAACATGCTCTTCATCATAAATCCTCCCTAAGGTTTAAGAGACACGTGCCTCTGATTGGGCACTACCCTGTGCTTCAGCAAGCGACATGCCGTGGTGATTTGATCTTGTACTTTACAGCAGTTTCATATAGTTAGATAATTCTTCTAATCTGAAATTGAAGGGGAATTCATTCGCTCTCCTGTGGCGGATTGGTTCAAGCTCAACTAAACTGCCTCAAAGAGAGGACTTTGAGCGTGGCTCGAACAACGCGGTTGCCGGACCATATTCATCCGGGGACACACATCCTCTTTGTTGGGATCAATCCTGGGTTGAAATCGGCCGAAACCGGACATCATTTTGCCGGGCCATCCAATCGATTCTGGAAGCTGCTCTACGAAGCCGATCTTGTGTCCGAGCCCCTCACATACCAGGACGATTGGTGCCTGCCTGAACGGGGGTTGGGCCTCACGAACATTATTGACCGGTGCAGTGCGGGAATCGACGTGTTGGAACCGGGCGAATATCGCGCCGGCTTGGCGACCCTGACCAGAAAAGTCCGTCGCTATCAGCCAAGGATCATCGCGTTCTTGGGGGTAACGATCTATCGAATGATCTTTGGGCAAGACCAGCCATTGCCGTCTCGCATGGACCCTGGTATGACGACGAGTCGACTTGCTGAAATACCTGTGTTCCTCTTGCCCAATCCCAGTGGCTGCAACACCCATTATTCCTATGATCAGATGCGCGAGGCCTTTCGAGCCCTCCGCGACAGCATCCGGCGGTATGCACCACCTCCATAGTCATGAGGAATTCTCGTATTTCTTTGCCAGGCTGAGAGTCCTGCACTACAGTCAATTCCATGAAATTGCCCTCGCCTCCTAAGCAGCCGTGCGCGACCGTGATCTGTCCGAAGTGCGGGACTGAACAGGATGGGGGTGTGGAATGCCACCGGTGTGGGATCATCTTCGCAAAATATAAGCAGTCCATCACGCCGGGTAAGCAGGAGCCTCCGCTCATCAGCACGCCTGCGACGGAATTTCGTCGACCGGGTGTCCTTGCCAGGCTAGGTAGGATTCTTCCCTGGATATCCCTCACTTGTACAACCAGCATACTGTTGCTCATATTGCGGCAAGCACGGCCCTTGCGGATTCAAACAGATCCGCAGGCCGTCGACCGTGTGGCGGAGAAAATGGATGCGCTGCAGATGGCGATGCAGGAACAGCGTCCGTCGACTGTGTCCATCAATGAAGCAGAGCTGAATCAATGGATGCGAGACAATCTGGTGATCGCATCGGTGCATCAAGCGCAACTGGCGGGCATTCCGGTTCCGGCCGGGAGCGAGGCGACGATGCAGGAAGTGCACTCCGCGCTGAAAGATGTGCGAATGAACCTAGCAGGTGAGCAACTCAAGGCCTATGTCCTTTTCAGTTTGTACGGGAAAGAGATTACTCTGCAACTGGAGGGAACGCTTCAGACTCAGGACGGCGCGATTCGTCTCATGCCAACAGCCGGCAGGATTGGCACGCTGCCAATCCCTTCGTCCACGCTTGGCCAGGTGGTCCATCAGCTCTTCGACTCGCCACAAAACCGGGATCATTTCCAACTGCCTCCCCATATCAAGTCCGTTCGTATCGAGAACAGCGCACTCTTTATCACCACGAGATAATTCAAGTCGCTCAAGGCTGAACCGCAGCGCAGTCGCTGTTGTTTTTATTCAGCAGGATGTGACATTCCTGCAACGGGATGGTAGTACGCTTCTGTTCGCGGCGAATCATTTTGCACCGTTATGCAGCCTTGTTATTGGCATCGGGCTTGCTGTATAACGCCGTCGTTTTGTCTGGAACGACTCTCAGTCGGGAGGGGTTATGCATCGGCTTGCTAGTGTGGTGGGCGCGTCAGTTCTAGTCTGATTGAGTACCGTCACACTCGCGGGGGCTCAACCGGCTGCTCAAGATCTCATTGCCGGAGCCATGCAAGCCTGTCATGACGGGCGTATCGCATCAGATCGGTCCACTCGTGCGGCTTATTTCGAAAAAGGGCAAGCCTTAGGTGAGCAGGCCGTGGCAGCCAATGAGCAATCGGCGGATGCCCACTTTGCCTTGTTCTGTAATCTCGGAGAGCTTATGCGTTTCGACGGCGAAATGAGTTTATCCTCTGTGGTGGGATTTCGCCGTACGATCAAAGAACTCGATCGGACCCTCGCCCTGGCTCCCGGCCATCTCGATGCCCTGTCGGCAAGAGGAACGCTGCTCCTGCGATTGCCTTCCCTCTTGGGTGGCGACCCGGACAAGGGCGAACAACTGCTCCAGCATGTGATCCAACAGGAGCCCCAAGCCGTGAATGCCCGCATCAGCCTCGCCAGGAGTTATTGCAAGCGCGGGCGCCATTATGATGTCATCCATCTGGCTTCAGAGGCGTTAACCCTCGCACAAAGACAACAGCAAGACGACTTTATTCCCGAAGCGGCCAGGGTCCTGGCACAGTTGCGAGCGATCGGCAACAAGGCCAACTAACCGCGCCATTCCACCGGTCCCTTCTAGAACCATTCGATGAATCGTGCTATCTTTCCGGCTCAACGGCGCGGCATTCCTCGTCTTGTGCGGAAATCTTGTTTCCCCAGAATGGCGAAGGCTGTGTTTATTTCGTAAGCTTATGTCCCTCGGTCTTTACGAAGGAGAAGAGTGTCCATGTTGCTCGAAGGAAAAAAAGGCCTCATCATCGGTGTCGCCAACAAGCACAGCATCGCCTGGGCCATTGCGCAGTCCGCGGCGAGCCAGGGCGCTCAACTGATGTTCAACTATCAGGGTGAGCGGCTACGGGGAAACGTCGAAGAACTCGTGGCTACTTTGCCTGGGGCGAAGGCCTTTCCCTGCGATGCCGGTGATGATGCACAGATTGCCGCCTTGATGGAGAGTGTGGGGAAAGAAGTCGGTCAGCTCGATTTTCTTGTCCACTCTATTGCCTTCGCCCCGCGTGAGGAACTGACAGGCCAATTCGTCAATACGACACGGCAGGGATTTGCCACCGCGTTGGACGTCAGCGCCTATTCTCTCGTAGCATTTACTCGCGCGGCGATGCCTCTTATGACCGACGGCGGATCTGTGGTGACACTGAGTTATCTGGGCGCAGAACGGGTGGTGCCTCATTACAACGTGATGGGAGTGGCGAAGGCGGCTCTCGAAGCCTCTGTCCGCTACCTGGCCAACGATTTGGGTCCTAAGAACATTCGAGTGAATGCCATCTCAGCCGGGCCAATTAAGACCCTCGCTGCCCGCGGCGTGTCTGGAATCAGCAAGATGGTCGATCACCACAGAGAGTTTGCCCCGCTCCGCCGCGCCACTGAGCAAGGTGAAGTCGGCGACACCGCGTTATTCTTAGTCAGCTCGCTTGGACGAGGGATTACCGGCGAAGTGATCTACGTGGACGGTGGGTATAATATCCTGGGATCGTTGGCATCGGTAGACTGACGTGCCGCGGGTCTCGCGAGAAAAGCGGGGCTAGCAGGAAATGTGTGAGAGGCGGAGGCTAAGCTCGTCGCGTTTCTCCCGCATCTCCCGCCCTTCTCGCGCGGGGACCTCACTCAAGTGTGCCTCGCAGCGCTTTCAGCCGGCCTTGTTTCTTCTTGCTTTCAATCCGCCGGTTCTGAGACCCCTTCGTGGGCTTCGTGGCTTTTCGCTTTTTGCGAGGGATCGCCACACTCTGAATCAAGAGGCGAAGCCGCTCCAATGCATCCTCACGGTTTCGCTCCTGCGTGCGGTGTTGCTGCGCCTTGATCGTAATCACACCATCATCTGAAATCCGGCTATCTCGAAGTTTCAGTAGTTCCTCCTTGTAAAAGGACGGCAAAGACGACGCCGTGATGTCGAATTGCAAATGGATGGCGGTAGAGACTTTATTGACGTTTTGCCCCCCGGCACCCTGCGACCGCATGGCATGGAGATCGATTTCGGAATCCGGAATGACAATGTGTGAGGAGATGTGCAGCATCGTGAGGGAGTGTACTTCAGTCGCGTCGATCTCGCCATGGGTCGTGAATCCGGAAAAGGAGTTGATCGTTGGCAGAGGATTCTGAAGAGCGGGGAACGGAGCCGTTACTGCAGTTCTGGCACGCGGTCGATGATACGGAGGCGCACCTCGTTCCCGAGCTGGATTTGCACCATTTTGGTGGCGAGGCTGGCGCGAATTTGGGTGACGTCTTCCACGGTAAATTGGAGTGAGCCGCCGCAGCGCTCGACCAGGTGGTAGAGCAGCAGGGTGGTGAGGTAGCTGACCTCTTCGTCGTTTGCGTATTCGCTGAAATTCAAAATCTGCAGCATGATCGTACGGCCTCTTCGTCAATGATCAGTATTTATCGCCGAATCGAGAGTTATTCGACAATGCCTCAAAAGATGGGGGTCCGCAAGCGACACTTTTGTACAATGGGGAAGGCGGCGGTCAACAATATGTGGGAGTAGTGAAGAGGTGGATTGAAGGAATGTCAGATTGCTAGGGAATTATGGGATGGCTCAGCGAGAAGGAGGGCCTTCGGTCACCGGCGTAAACAGGACCTGATCGGCCAGTTGATCGAGAAAAAGTAGAGCCTCGCGCTGTTCCTTCTGCGGTCGCCCGTGTAGAAAGAGAATTCCCTGTTGTGCAGGTCCTATAACGGCTACGCCCCGACCCGTAAGAGTACCCGCGACATAGGACGATGTCAGTCTATTCCCCTGGCGTGTCACCGCTCCTACTGGTTCGAAGACGAGACTGTCGGTGATCGGTTGGGGCTCTCCCAGTAAGGCCATTAGATCGTCTTCCGTCTGGTTGAGCGTGGCGAACACGAGCACAAATCCGGCCTCTTTTTCGGAAACGAGGAGAATAGCAGCCATTTCGTTAAGCGCTTCGGCATGCCAACCCTGCGGAATCGGAAATGAGGCAGTGCCCCCTAGAGCACGGACTCGCGTGCCTGCCTGGTAGATCAGTCCCGCGCGAACCTCCGCGATGGAGACGTCGCTGCCTGCTTTCTTCGGTCCAGGCTCGGCGAGAAGATCGTGGACGCTCATGGCTATGAAGAAAATAGACAAGGTGACTAGTCTAAGACTCGGGTTGATTCTCATGGTTATAGACGACCTAGACCCATCCGGACGGTGACTGGTTACGATTGATAATTTTCAATCGGCGGACAGGTGCAGATCAAATGGCGGTCTCCATAGGCTTCATCGATCCGGCTGACACTCGGCCAGAATTTATTGGCCTTGACCCAAGCTGTCGGGAACGCCGCCTGTTCTCTTGCATAGGGGCGAGTCCACTCAGTAGCGATGACGCTGGCGGCGGTGTGCGGCGCATTTTTGAGCAGATTGTCGGCGCGGGGCTGCCGCCCGTCGATGATGTCCTGGATTTCTCCGCGGATGGCGATCATCGCCTCGCAGAAACGATCCAATTCCGCTTTCGATTCACTTTCCGTCGGCTCGATCATAAGCGTGCCGGCGACCGGGAACGAGACGGTCGGTGCATGGAAGCCATAGTCCATCAGGCGTTTGGCCACATCCATGGCTTCCACCCCGGAGGATTCCTTGAAGGGGCGCAGGTCGAGGATGAACTCATGAGCCACATGCCCGGTTACGCCCGTGTAGACAATGGGAAAGTGTTTCTCCAGGCGCTTCGCCATGTAGTTCGCGCTGAGAATGGCTACCTGGGTGGCAGTCTTCAATCCGTCGCGGCCCATCAGGGCAATATACACCCAGGAAATGGGGAGAATGCTCGCACTTCCATAGGGAGCTGCGGAGACCGGGCCGATCGACAAGGGCCCGCCTAATTTTGTGACGGGATGCCCGGGAAGAAAGGGGGCCAGATGACGGGCGACGCCAATCGGGCCCATGCCCGGTCCGCCCCCTCCATGGGGAATGCAAAAGGTCTTGTGCAAATTGAGGTGGCAGACATCCGCGCCGATTTCGCCTGGCCGGCAGAGGCCGACTTGGGCATTCATGTTGGCGCCATCCATATACACCTGGCCGCCGTGGGTATGGATGATTTGGCAGATGCGCCGTACATCGGCCTCGAACACGCCGTGCGTCGAGGGATAGGTGAGCATGAGAGCCGCTAACCTAGTCCGATGTTTGGCGGCTTTGGATTCGAGATCGGCCACATCGACATTCCCTTGCTTGTCGCAGGCCACGACGACGACGGTCATGCCGACCATAGCTGCGCTGGCCGGATTTGTGCCGTGAGCCGAGACAGGGATCAAGCAGATATCGCGATGGGGTTCGCCCTGTGCGTGATGGTAGGCGCGAATCACCATGAGCCCGGCGTATTCGCCTTGAGAGCCGGCATTCGGCTGGAGCGAGACGGCGTCAAAGCCGGTGATTTCAGCCAGCCAGGTTTCCAGCTGATGGAAGAGTTTCTGATAACCCTTGCTTTGGTCGGCAGGGGCAAAGGGGTGCAGCTGAGCGAATTCCGGCCAGGTGGCGGGCAACATCTCCGCCGTGGCGTTCAGTTTCATTGTGCAGGAGCCCAGCGGGATCATGGAATGAGTCAGGGAGAGATCTTTGGCCTGCAACCGGTGCAGGTACCGGAGCATTTCATGTTCCGAATGATACCGGTGAAAGATTTCATGCGTGAGATAGGGGCTGGTTCGCGCCAAGTTGGACGGATAGCCGAAATCGACGGTTTGCGACAGGTCGGCGATCGTGAACGGCAATCGGTCCTGACCGGCAAAGATCTCCAGGAGCGTGCGCACCTCTTCGTCGGTACTAACCTCGTCGAGCGACAGACCGATGGATCCATCCTCATAAGGGCGGAAATTGAATCCCCGTTCGCGCGCCCTGGCCACAATCGGATGATTGAGGTTTTGCGGGGGATGGATACGAAGTGTGTCGAAGACCATTTCCGGGCCCACCTCGAATCCGAGGCGGCGCAATCCATCGGCCAGGAGGAGCGTCAATCCATGGATTCGGCTGGCGATGCGGCGTAGCCCATCCGGCCCATGATAGACCGCGTACATGCTCGCCATTATGGCCAACAGGACTTGGGCCGTGCAGATGTTGCTGGTCGCCTTTTCCCGGCGGATATGCTGTTCGCGCGTTTGGAGGGAGAGTCGATAGGCCGGTTTGCCGGAGGTGTCTTTCGAGACGCCGACGATGCGGCCCGGCATTTGGCGCTTAAATTCTTCAGCCGTCGTCAAAAAGGCGGCATGCGGTCCGCCGAATCCGACCGGAACCCCGAAGCGCTGGGTGGACCCGATGGCGATGTCTGCGCCGATCTCGCCCGGCGCACGCAGCAGGGTGAGCGCCAACAGATCGGTCGCCATGACGACGAGCACGCCCGCGTCATGGGCGCGGGCGACGAGGTCACTGACATCCCCCACGTAGCCGTCGGTGGTCGGATATTGGAGCAGCAAGCCGCATAGGCTGGGATTGCTAAGATCGATCGAGGCGGTTGCGCCCGTGCGAATCATTATGCCCAGCGGTTCCGCTCTGGTGCGGAGGACAGCGATGGTCTGTGGATGGCAATCCTGGGAAACAAAAAACTCTTTCCGCTCCTGGCCTCTAGTCCTGGTGATGGTCAGGCACATGGCCATGGCTTCGGCGGCGGCAGTGGATTCGTCCAGCAGCGACGCGTTGGCCAGCGGCAGACCTGTGAGATCTGTGACCATCGTTTGGAAATTGACCAGCGCTTCGAGGCGGCCTTGGGAGATCTCCGCTTGATAGGGGGTGTATTGAGTGTACCAGCCCGGGTTTTCAAGAATATTGCGCTGGATGACGCCGGGCGTCACGCAATTATAGTAGCCCATGCCAATCAAGGAGCGACAAACCTGATTATGGGAGGCGATGTGCTTCAGATCTGCTAAAACAGCCTGTTCCCCACGATGAAGCGGGAGATTGAGCGGAGCATGGATCTGAATATCCTTAGGGACGGTCACGTCGCAAAGGGCTCGTAGGGAGGGCAGCCCTATCGTGTCGAGCATCTGCTGGATGTCGGATTCCGTCGGACCCAGATGCCGATGGAGAAAGTGGTCTGTCGCTTGAAGGAAATCAGGATCCTGCGATGCCATCCGCGTGTCCTCTCGATGATTCGGGTGTCGAAAATCGGTATAGCCGGGCGGCAGAGTAGCATGGCATTCTTCTATTTCCAAGATGTTCTTCGGCCGCGCAGGATAGCCTTGCGATCCCCCGGAGAGTCCGGTAAGTACTGGGCTGGCGGGAGAAGTGCCATGGCTTGGGAGAGAAAGTCGTATGGCCGTTCAGAGACCTCATATCCATGATTTGCTGATCGTCGGTGCGGGCTTGGCCGGCATGCGGGCGGCCTTGGCGGCGCCGGCCCATCTGGATGTGGCGCTGATCTCGAAAGTCCATCCAGTTAGAAGTCATTCCGTGGCTGCTCAAGGGGGCATCAACGCAGCGCTCGGGGAGAATGACTCCTGGGAGGCTCATGCCTTCGATACGGCCAAGGGAGGCAATTATCTCGGCGATCAGGATGCCATAGAGGCCATGTGCCGCGAGGCGCCCGACGATATTCTTGAACTCGAACGGATGGGGGTAATTTTCAGCCGCGACGGGCAAGGCCGCATCGCCCAGCGTCCGTTCGGAGGGGCGGGGTTCCCGCGCACCTGCTATGCCGCCGATCGCACTGGGCATGCACTGCTGCACGCCCTCTACGAACAAATCCTCAAGGGGCGGATCGTGGTCTACGAAGAATGGTATGTCACTTCCCTCGTCGTCGAAGATGGTGTCTGCCGTGGCGTGATTGCCTGGGACTTGCTCCGTGGCGGGTTGCAGCAGATTCAGGCGAGAGCCGTCATCCTGGCCACCGGCGGCAGTGGGCGGGTGTTTCTCACGAGCACGAACGCGGTGATCAATACTGGGGACGGGATGGCGCTGGCGTATCGGGTTGGTGTGCCCTTGATGGATATGGAGTTCGTCCAGTTTCATCCGACCACACTCAGGAAAACCGGCATTCTTATTACCGAAGGGGCGCGTGGGGAAGGCGGCTATCTGCTCAATACGCTCGGTGAGCGGTTCATGAAACGCTATGCGCCGGAGCAGATGGAGTTGGCGACCCGTTCGACGGTGTCGCTGGCAATCGGTCAAGAGATCCTTGAGGGCCGTGGCGTCGAGGGTTGCGTCCTCTTGGATCTCCGTCATCTGGGCCGGGCGAAGATCCTTGAACGATTGCCGCAAATCCGACAGCTGTCGATCGAATTCGCCGGGCTCGATCCGGTGGAAACTCCCATTCCCATCAGGCCCGGCGCTCATTATCAAATGGGCGGGGTCCGGACGAATCAGTGGGGCGAGACCTCTATCCCTGGCCTGTTTGCCGCGGGCGAATGTGCTTGTGTGAGCGTGCATGGCGCCAATCGGCTGGGCGGCAATTCACTTCTGGAAACCATTGTGTTTGGCCGGCGGGCCGGCACGAAGGCCGGCGAGTATCTTCGAGGAGTGGACCAGACTCCGCCGTCTGCCTCGCATCTGGCCGATGAAGAGCGTCGCATACAGGCGCTGCTTTCGCAGTCGGGGCGTGATCGAGCTTGGCAGGTTCGCGACGAGCTTGGCCAGGCGTTAAGTACGAATCTCGGTATCTTTCGCACCAAAGAGTCGATGTTGGCGGCGGGGGAGCAGGTTCGTGCACTCAAGCAGCGTGCGGCCCGGGTCTACGTGGAGGACAAAGGGCGGGTGTTCAACAGCGACCTTATCCAGGCGCTGGAGCTGAATTGCTTGGTGGAACTGGCTGAAACGATTGTGGCTGGGGCGCTCGTCAGGGAAGAGAGTCGAGGAGCCCACTATCGGTCAGACTTTCCTGCGCGCAACGATGCCGCATGGCTGAAACATACGATTGCTCATCGAACGGCCGAAGGCCCGGTTCTCTCCTATGCTCCGGTGGCAATTACGCGTTTTCAGCCGAAGTAGCGGACGTGTGTTCCAAGACTTGATCGAGATTGCCGTTCGTGGGTTTGGTATAATCAGGGCCGAGCGGGGTGACGATGCGCGTATTGGTCATTGAAGACGAAACCAAAGTCGGCTGCTTCATCAAGCGGGCGCTTGAGGAGGAGAGTTATGCCGTCGATCTGTGCGAGGACGGCGCCAAGGGACTCGATATGGCGCTGGCGACGAACTACGACTTGATCGTCGTCGATCTTATGCTGCCGTCGATGTCAGGTATGGAGATTCTGAAAGCCGTTCGCCGCGAGCGCATTCAGACGCCGATGATGATTCTTACGGCACAGTCCCAGGTGGATCAGCGTGTGAAAGGGCTCGATGCCGGGGCCGATGATTATCTGACAAAACCCTTTGCGATCGATGAGTTGCTGGCGCGGGTGCGCGCGCTCCTTCGCCGTGGCTCCACGGAAAGCCCTGGCATTCTGCAGATCGATGATCTGGTGTTGAATCCGGCGACGCGCGATGTGACGCGGGGGGGGCAGCGGATCGATCTCACGTTGAAGGAATATGCCTTGCTCGAATATCTCATGCGGCATACCGGGCGTGTGCTCACGCGGCCGATGATTTCCGAACATGTCTGGAATCAGGACTTTGATACATTCACCAACGTGATCGATGTCTACGTCAATTATCTGCGAAACAAGATCGACCGGGGCCGGACCAAGAAGCTCATTCACACGATTCGTGGCAGCGGATACATGCTGAAGGCCGAGTAGCCTGATGGTCAAACCGTCTGCCTTACGTGTCCAGGGTCGTCTGCAGTCCTGTGTAGGGGGGTGTTGATGCCGCTGCGCGTTCGGCTGACGCTCTGGTACGGCAGTACGCTGTCGCTCGTGCTCATCATCTTCTCCGTCGTGCTGTACAGTGTCACCGCGCGGAGTCTTCGAGACGAAATCGACCAGGCGCTCGAGGAAACGGCGACCGCCGCCGTCCGATCTCTCGAAGAGCGCGGGTTCCTTCCGCTCCTTGACGAAGATTCGCTGCTCTCGCAGTTTCCCGAGCTCGCCCGCATCGACAAGTTCTTTCAGATATTCAGCCCCTCAGGCACGATCACGATTCGGTCCCCCAATATCAAGCAGCATGAATTGCCGCTGAGCCGCACGGCGCTCGATGCGAGCATCGCCGGGAAGACGATCTTCGAATCGGCGCGCTATCCCAAAGAGCCACCGCTCCGGCTGATTTCGATGCCGATCATGTATCGCGGGAGCCTGCTGTACATCGTGCAGGTCGGCACGTCGATGAAATCGATCGAGGACACGTTGCAGCGCCTGCTGTTGGTGCTCATCGTGACGATGCCCATCGCCCTGGCCGTGTCGCTGGCCAGCGGCTGGTTTTTGGCCGGCCGGGCGTTGCGTCCCGTGGACGCGATCACGCTGGCCGCGCAACGCATTGCCGCAGGGGACCTTAGCCAGCGCTTGACGGTTTCGACGTCGCCGGATGAGATCGGCCGGCTGGTGCATACCTTCAATGACATGATCGGACGCCTCGATGTTTCCTTCCGGCAGATTCGCCAGTTCAGCAGCGATGCCTCGCACGAACTCCGTACGCCGCTTACGGTGATGAAGGGCGAAACGGAACTGGTGCTGCGCCGGCCGCGCCCTCTCGGCGACTACCAGGCGGTACTTGAAAGTAATCTGGAAGAAATCGACCGGATGACGCACATCGTCGACGAATTGCTCTTTCTCTCACGGGCCGACATGGGCGAAGTGAAAATGGACGCGTTGCCGGTGGAATTGGAATCGTTGGTCGAAGACGTCCATCGCCAGGCGACCTTGCTGGGGCAGGATCGCCAGATCGACGTGGAGTTGGGGACAATGATGCCGGCTGCTGTGCAGGGCGACGAACTACGGTTGCGCGAGCTGGTGCTGAATCTCGTGGAGAACGCCATCAAGTATTCCCATCCAGGCGGGAAAGTGCAGATCTCTTTGGTGACAGAGGGCACCCAGGCCCGGTTGTCGGTCACCGATCAAGGGATCGGAATTGCTCCCGAGGAGCAGCGGCGCATTTTTAATCGATTCTACCGGACCGATGCCGCCCGGGGACATACAAAGAAAGGCACGGGTCTCGGGTTGGCGATCTGTACGTGGATTGCCGAATCTCACAAGGGCCGGATCGAGGTTACGAGTCAACCCGGCATTGGCTCCACGTTTACCGTCACACTCCCGCTTGCGCCTCAGGCTGCTTAGCCACTTCTAATCCGCTCCTAATCCTTCTCTCATCGCCGGCTGATAGCGTGATTCGTATTCATTTCTGAGAGTGCGATTCCACCGGCTTCATTTCTAAGGAGGAGGAAACTATGAGACAGTGTGCGCGAAACACAGTCGGCTCCATTGTGGCCCTCACTGCGGTGGGAGCGATCTTGATGTGGGGTAGCCACTCCTTACCTGCCTCGCATGCATCCAGTGGACCTCCGGCACACGTGAACCAGGTGACTGTGCCGGTGGCACCGGCCTCGAATGGATTTGCCGAGGTGGCTAAGGCGGTTACGCCGGCGGTTGTGAACATCACCACGGTTACGGGCGAAAAAGTCTCTGATGGTCGGAATGTGCCGGATGAATTGCGGGAACGCATGGAGGAGTTTTTCGGTGGGCCGGGAGGTCCGTCAGGCCCGCGTGGATTCCGCGGCCCTCAGGGGCCGGGTGAGCCTCGGGAGCGTCGTGGCGGAGGTCAGGGCTCAGGGGTAATCGTGTCAACTGACGGCTATGTGCTGACGAACAATCATGTCATCGACGGCGCGCGCGAGGTGACGGTGACCCTTCCCGATAAACGGGAATTCAAGGGTACGATCGTCGGGGCCGATCCTAAAACCGATTTGGCGGTGGTGAAGATTGAGGGACAGAACCTTCCGACCGTGGTGTGGGGGGATGCGACAAAACTGCAAGTCGGTGAGTATGTGCTGGCGGTCGGAAATCCCTTCGGCCTCAATTCGACAGTGACGCTCGGTATCGTCAGCGCGCTGGGACGCGGGCGCATGGGCATCACGCAGTACGAAGATTTCATCCAGACAGACGCGGCCATCAATCCGGGCAACTCCGGCGGGGCGCTGGTGAATACGCGCGGTGAATTGGTCGGGATTAACACGGCGATTTTCTCACAGACCGGCGGGTATCAGGGGGTCGGCTTTGCAGTGCCCACCAGCATGGGGAAGCCGATCTACGACAGCCTCGTTAAAACCGGAAAAGTGGTGCGCGGATATTTGGGCGTCGGGATTCAAGACCTGAATCAGGAATTGGCCAAGTCTTTTGGCATTAAAGACGCAAAGGGCGCCCTGGTGAGCGATGTGAAGGAGGAGAGTCCGGCGGATCAGGCTGGTCTGAAGCAGGGGGATATCATTAAATCCTATCAAGGGACGCCGGTTGAGGATGCGGTGGCTCTCCAACGGTTAGTCACTCGGACTGCCGTGGGAGCGAAGGTGCCGGTCACGGTCATTCGGGATGGCCGTGAGAAGGATCTGATGGTGACGATCGCCGAGCAGCCGGACACGACCAAGATCGCCAAAGCCGAGAAGGCTGAAGCGGACTATGCCTTTGCCGGAGTGGCGGTGCAGGACCTTGACCGGGAGACAGCTAAAGAATTGGGGATCAAGGGCAAGGCGCAGGGAGTGGTTGTCACCGGCGTCGAGCCGGACAGTGGGGGTGAAAAAGCCGGGCTGATGCCGGGCGACGTGATCCGGGAGATCAATCGTCAGCCGGTGAAATCAGTGAAGGAATTTGAAAAAGTATCGTCCGCTGTGAAGAAGGGCGAGAACGTGTTGATACTGATCAATCGCCGGGGAAGTTCGTTGTTCCTAACCGCAAAAGTCTAGTCATGCAATTCGAGGGTGAAGCGAGCGCTTCACCCTCGAATTCAGCAGTCTGTTAATCGAAGACGACGGTTTTTCTTCCGTACACTAACACCCGATGCTCGATGTGGCGGCGCACCGCGCGCGCCAGCACAATTTCCTCCAGATCGCGACCTTTTCTCACCAGATCATCGACGGTATCCCGGTGTCCGACGCGGATGACGTCTTGCTCGATGATCGGTCCTTCGTCTAGATCCTCTGTCGCATAATGAGCGGTCGCGCCGATGATTTTCACGCCCCGCTCGTAGGCCTGGCGGTAGGGGTTCGCCCCGATAAAGGCCGGGAGGAAGGAGTGATGAATGTTGATGACGGGACAGCCGACGTTCGCGAGAAAGTTAGCGCTAAGAATTTGCATGTAACGGGCCATCACCACCAGTTCCACCCGATGCTCCTTCAGCCGTGCGACGACCTGTTCTTCCTGTTGCGGTTTGGTCTCTTTCGTGACGGGGTAGACGGCAAAGGGGATTTTGAACAGCTCGGCCCAGCTGGCGCAGGTATCGTGGTTGGAGATGATGACAGGCACATCAATGCGCAGTTCATCGCGCCGATGCCGCTGGAGCAGATCGGCCAGACAATGATCCTGTTTCGATACCAGCATGCCGACCCGGACGCGATGGTTGGAATAGTGGACCTCGTAGCGCATGTCGAAGACTTTGGCGATCGGGGCGAAGGCGGCGGGTATCTCTTCCGGCGCCATCTGCAACCCTTCCGTCGAAAACTCCATGCGCATCAAAAAGTCGTTGGTCTCCTCGTCCGTGTGATGATCCGAGTCGAGGATGTTGCCGCCAAATTCATGAATGAATCCGGACACGCGGGCGACGATGCCTTTGCGATCTTTGCAGTGGATGAGGATGACGATGGATTCTTTGCGATTCGCTGCCATGCGGAGGCGTCCCTTTCATTCGATGAACCGTCTTGAGTCGATAGTGGAATGGCTACGACACGATGTGGCCGACTAGATCATAGGTGGCGGCATCCGTGATTTCGACTTTCACGAGATCACCCGGATTCGCTGTACCGTCATTGATATAGACGACGCCGTCGATCTCGGGGGCCAGCCCTTCATGGCGGCCTTCCAGTAGCAGCGGAGTTTCCTCCGAGGGGCCATCGACCAGCACCTCCATGACCGAGCCGATGCGTGCCTGCCCCTGCGCGGCGGCGATGCCTTCCTGGATCGCCAGCAGTTCGTTCCGCCGTTCGTCCATCACGGCTCGTTCAATCTTCTCATCGAGCGACAGAGCGGCTGTATCCTCTTCGTCCGAGTAGAGGAAGACCGCCACCCGGTCGAATTCCCGCTCCGTCACATAGGTTTTCAGCTCTTGGTAGGCCTTTTCGGTTTCACCGGGGAAGCCTACGATGAAGGCGGTGCGAAAGGCGACACCGGGAATGCGGGTGCGAATGCGGTCCACCAGCTTATCGATGGCGGCGCGAGTGCCAAGGCGATGCATGCGCTTCAGCATCCGGTCATTGATGTGCTGGAGCGGCATGTCGATGTATTTGGTAATCTTTTCCTCGCCGGCATAGAGGTCGAGCAGGTCATCGGTGACGTGCTGCGGGTAGAGATAGAAGGGCCTGATCCATCGGAGATCCTTCACCTTTACGAGTTCGCGCAGTAGCGTGGTCAATCCGTCTCGAATCCCAAGATCGACGCCGTAATTGATCGTATCCTGAGAGATGAGATTGATTTCTTTCACGCCTTCAGAGGCAAGGCGTTCGGCTTCGGCCACGATCGATTCCACCGGGCGGCTGCGTTGTTTGCCCCGCATGATGGGAATGGCGCAGAAGGCACAGTTGCGATTGCACCCCTCGGCGATCTTCACGTAGGCGCTGTGGGCTTTTCCGAGTCGCAGGCGCGGGGCGTCCGCATCGTAGAGATAGGGAGGCTCGCTGATCCAGAGCCGCTGCTGCCGTTTCTTGGGAGCCAGAAGGTCCCGACAGATCGTGGCAATTTTCCCGAATTCACCGGTACCGACCACGCCGTCTAATTCCGGCAGTTCTTTCAGGAGATCGCCCTGATAGCGCTGGGCCAGACAGCCCGCGGCAATGAGCACCCGGCAGGCGCCTTTCTTCTTCAGTTTGCCATGTTCGAGGATGGTATTGATCGATTCCTGCTTGGCTTCTTCGATAAAACCGCAGGTATTGATGATGACGACCTCGGCCTTTCTCGGATTGTCGGTTAAGGCAAAGCCGTCGCTTACAAGCGTGCCGAGCATCAGCTCCGAGTCCACCTGGTTTTTTGAGCAACCCAGGTTGACGAAACCGATGGTCGTTTTTTTGATGGCCAAAGGCTTCTTGGCTGGCGCCGGCTTTTTGGCGGGCTTCTTCCGGTCAAGCTGGATCAAAGGTGTAGACATTCAGGCAGTCTACGGGACGGTGAAAAATCCTGTCAACTTCGTGCCACTTGCCCCCTGCCCCCCGCCTCCCGTAGAGTGCGGTCATGATTCGAACCTTCCAAGGCATCAAGCCGGCCATTCCCGATTCCTGCTTTATCGAAGACACCGCCGTCGTGATCGGCGACGTTGTCATGGGCGAGGCCTGCAGTGTCTGGTTCAACGCCGTGATTCGCGGGGACGTGAACTATATCCGCGTCGGAAACCGGACGAATGTGCAGGATCTCTGCATGCTCCATGTGACCCATGACACCCATCCGCTCATCATCGGGAACGAGGTGACCATTGGCCATAGTGTCGTTTTGCACGGCTGCACGATCAAGGATCGTGTACTGGTCGGCATGGGCGCCATTATCATGGACGGTGCGGTGATCGGGGAGGATTCGGTCGTGGGTGCGGGGGCACTCGTGGTGGAAGGCACGATTGTGCTGCCAAAAAGTCTGATCTTGGGATCACCAGCCAAGGTCAAGCGCGCTGTGACCGAGCAGGAATTGGCCTGGGTCAAGGAGTCGGCGGAGAACTATGTGAAGTACGCCAGCCAGTACTTCAGCGATCCGTCGAAGCCTACCGGATTTAAGATTTAGCCTTTCGTGCTCGTTGAGCCGTCCGGGGAGCAGCCCCAATCCTCATAAAGCAGATCGGGTCTCCTACGAGAGCGGTGGCAAACTGTTGCCGCTCGACGCGGTAGGGAATCTTCTTTCGATGACACCAGTCGGCGATCCAGACCACTTCTTCCGTCGAGGTCGTCACAAATCCAGGCAGGCTGAGCTTCGGCAAACAGCGATCGACGATCGAACGCACAATCTTTCGCTGCTGTTCAAACTTACGCGGGTCGAAGGAAACAGGATCGGCGTTGCCATAGGAGAGTGGTGACAGATCGGGAAATCGCTCCGGGTCGTTTAAGACACTGACTATCCAGAGATGGTCGAAACGGCCCTTGGCTGTGGCCGCATCCTGGCTGCGAAACCGCACGGGTAGCGTGCGGCAGGCGCGATTCAATGCGGCCACCTCGGTCCGTCGCAGATTGTAGGGCTCGACCGTGCGGCCCAGTTCCAGCGCTTCGGCCAATAGCGGGGGCAGTTCCGCTACCCCGGCGCCCACATAGAGGCTGCGGCCTTGTGAGGGGAGGCGCCGGCAGAGAGCCTGCGCAATCTGTGCGCCGAGCCGTTGGCAGGGCCCGCGCTTAGCCTGCCAAAACTCCTCGCCTCCTTCATAGCAATACACCGGGCCAAGAGTCTTGTAATGCAGGCGGGCAAAGACTTCGCGGATGACGCGGCGAATAGAGGGGTGTAGTGTTGTGGGCATGATTCCTCAGGCTAAGTGGCGGCCAAAGCAACGACGGTAGCAGTCACGGCTTGGGCCACAGATGAAAGAAAGTTGAGATTGAGTGTGTCGATGGTATCGGTTGGCCGATGGTAATGGGGATTTCTGAAATTGGCTGTGTCGGTGATCATGACGGCGGGAAACCCCTGTTCCCAAAAAGCCGTGTGGTCGCTTCGCCTGGTATCGGGGAGCAATTCGCCGTTGCCGGGCACGATCAAAGGCATGATCGGGACCGAATGACTCATGGCCTGCGCGACTGCGCCGGTGAATGACGCCGCGCCCTGGTTGCCGACGATCGCGAGAAAGTTGCCCGTGGAAGGGACGGCGATGGGAATACCCGGCGGGGTTTTCTGCGAACCATCTGTGTCGCTGGCATAGCCGACGCATTCGAGTACGATGGCTCCATGAATTGACTGTCCTGTGGCAGTAAGATGCGCGGTATAGGCCCGGCTCCCCAAGAGGTTTTCTTCTTCCAGACAAAAGGCGATGAATTGTACGGGGCGAGCAAGTGGAGTCTTGGCCAGCCGACGGGCGACGTCGAGGAGTACTACCAGACCGCTGGCATTGTCGTCCGCGCCCGGCGATCCTTCCACGGTATCGTAGTGGGCGGCCAAGATGAGCGGGGCCTTGCTGGTACCGGTTGAGGCTGGCATGGCGGCGACCACATTGTCGTAAGTCTGTCCCCATGCATTAAATGAATGCCGAGTGACGGAGAGTCCTGCGTCTGTGAACTGTTGCGTGAGGTAGTCGGCCGTTTCGCGCAGGGCCTCCGGCGATGTGTATGGATGGCGCTCCCGAGCGAGCGTGGTGAGATGCGTCAGGAGGTTGCCGGCCACGTGAGGCGCGCCTACGACACGATTTCGGTGCCGATGCCTTTGCGGGTGAAGATTTCCAGCAGCAGGGCATGGGGAATGCGGCCGTCGATGATATGGGCTTTCCCGGTGCCGCCGACCAGTGCGTCAAGGCAGGCTTGCACTTTGGGTAACATGCCCTCGCCGATCACGCCCTTTTTCACCATGCGTTGCACATCTTTCCGCGAGACGGTCGAGAGATGGCGGCTGTTGGCGTCGCGGATGCCTTTCACGTCTGTCATCATGACCAGCTTTTCGGCATGGAGCGAGGCCGCGATGGCACCGGCGACCAGGTCGGCATTGATGTTGTATGTGTTGCCTTCTCGGTCAGTTCCAATAGGGGCGATCACAGGAATGTAATGGTCCTGCTGGAGTTTCAAGACTAAGCTGGGATCGACGGCTTGCACTTCGCCGACGAGGCCAAAGTCGCCCTCGTCGTCACCTTCGAGATCTTTGCCCAAACTGTTTGCCCAGGCTTTGGCCGTGAGCGGACGCGCCATGATCAGCCCGCCGTCTTTTCCGCTGAGTCCGACGGCCCTTCCTCCATGGCGATTGAGGAGTTCGACAATCTCCATGTTGATCTTGCCTGCCAGGACCATCTCGACGATTTCCATGGTGGCGTCATCGGTGATCCGGACGCCATGGCGGAATTTGGCTTGGATGCCCAGCCGCGTGAGCATTTTGTCGATCTGAGGCCCTCCGCCATGCACGATGACGGGGTTGAGCCCGACGTATTTCAGTAGGACGACATCTTCGGCAAACCGTTCTTTCAGGGCGGTCTCGGTCATCGCGTGACCGCCGTACTTGACGACCACGGTTTTGCCCCGGAAGGTTCGGATGTAGGGTAGCGCCTCAATCAGGACGTTGGCCTTCTTAATCAATCGATTCATGGGCGGCTCCTCGGTCAGAGAATATAGCGGCTCAAATCCTGATCTTGTACCACGTCTTTCAACCGCTCGCGCACGTAGGTGGCGGTGATGGGCACAGTTTTTTCGGGCCACTCCGGTCCGGCAAACGAAATCTGCTCCAGCAGCCGCTCCATGATTGTGAAGAGCCGGCGGGCGCCGATATTTTCCGTTCGCTCATTGACCTGGACCGCCAGCGCGGCGATTTCTTCGAGCCCGTCCTGTGCAAACTCGACGGTCAATCCCTCCGTAGCGAGGAGAGCCTGATATTGCCGGACCAGTGCGCCCCGAGGTTCGGTGAGGATCCGCACGAAATCGTCCTTGGTCAGCGGACTCAGCTCGACGCGAATGGGGAACCGCCCTTGGAGCTCGGGAATCAAGTCCGATGGTTTTGCCACATGGAAGGCACCCGCGGCAATAAACAAAATGTGGTCGGTGAGCACCGGCCCGTGTTTTGTGTTAACGGTGCAGCCTTCTACGATCGGGAGCAGATCGCGCTGCACGCCTTCGCGCGACACATCAGGACCCGACGTCCGCTCCCGGCCCGCAATCTTATCAATTTCGTCCAGAAACACAATCCCGGTTTGCTGGACCTTGCCGATGGCTTCGCGCACCACGTCGTCCATATCGATGAGCTTCTGTGCTTCTTCCTGGATCAATTGTTTGAGCGCATCCGCCACTTTCATGCGCCGGTTCTTTTTCTTCCCCGGCAACATGCCTCCGAGCATGTCCTGGAGATTGCTTTGCAAATCTTCCAGGCCGCCGAGATTCGAGATGACGCCTACCGGAAGCCCCCGTTCCTTGACCTCCAGTTCGACTGTGCGCTCGTCCAGTTTGCCTTCGCGCAGCTGCAGCCGGAGCTTGGACCTGGTTGTTTCGTGGGAATCGTGTCCGGCGGGGGCGTCGGCATCGGTCGCGCTGTCCATGGTAATCGGTCGTGGTGGCGGCGGCGGAAGCAAGAGATCCAGCAAACGGTCTTCTCCGTGCTGTTCGGCCTTCTGCTGCACCTCTTCCAACCGGCTGGCCTTCACCATGTTGATGGCCAGTTCCGTCAGGTCACGAATAATGGATTCCACGTCGCGTCCGACATAACCCACTTCAGTAAATTTGGAGGCCTCGACCTTGATGAATGGCGCCTGGGCAAGTTTCGCCAGCCGGCGCGCGATTTCGGTTTTCCCGACGCCGGTCGGGCCGATCATGATGATGTTCTTTGGCATAACCTCGTCGCGCAGGTCCGGGGACAGTTGCTGCCGACGCCAGCGGTTCCGCAATGCGATCGCTACCATCCGTTTGGCGTCTTTCTGGCCGATCACGTAGCGGTTCAGCTCCTCGACGATCTGGCGCGGGGTCAAACTGTTCACATTGACGGGGGTGGTAGTGTTTTTCATCTGTGTCACGCTCGTGATTTATCCTCGTAGTTCCTCAACGATGATTTGCTGGTTCGTATAAATATCGATGGCGCCGGCGATCATCATGGATTCTTTCACAATGGTGATCGCATCCAGCTGTGAATGGCCCAGGAGCGCCCGGGCTGCCGACAGGGCATAGGGGCCGCCGGAGCCGATGGCCAAGATGCCATCTTCCGGCTCCACGACATCGCCGGTTCCCGAAATGATAAATGATTGCTCGGGGCCTGCGACAGCGAGCAGCGCCTCCAGACGGCGGAGCGCACGATCCGTGCGCCAATCCTTGGCCAGTTCGACGGCAGCTCTGGTGAGGTTGCCGCGAAAATCCTCGAGCTTGCTCTCAAACTTTTCAAACAGGGTAAAGGCGTCGGCTGTGGCACCGGCGAACCCTGCCAGAACTTGGTCGTGGTGCAGGCGGCGGAGTTTTTTGGCGTTCTGTTTCATGACGGTCGTGCCCACGGTGACTTGTCCGTCGCAGCCCATGGCCACCCGCCCATCTCGCCGCACGCAGAGAATGGTTGTCGAACGAATTTTCATGATCCAGGGTTGTCCTTTCGCGGAGCAGGTGGCGTCGTCGTTCTGGCACGGGGATGGGTCCTGTCGTAGACGGCGAGCAGTTGGTCCGTGGCCAGATGGGTGTATTTCTGTGTGGTGTTCAGCGACGCATGCCCCAGCATTTCCTGAATGGACCGCAAGTCCGCTCCTTCATCTAGCAGGTGTGTTGCGTAGGAATGGCGCAGGGCGTGGGGGCTGACAGCTCCACCAGCGAGCCGGCTTGAATAGCGGGACACCAGACGGGAGACACTGCGCGTGGTCAGGCGGCCACCGCGGTGGTTGAGGAACAGGGGAGCCGAAGGGTGGTCCATAGAGTCGGATCGTTTCAGCGAAGCACGATAGGCCCGGATGGCTTGAAGCGCGAGGTCGCCAATGGGGACGATCCGTTCCTTTCGTCCTTTCCCGCGCAGGTGCACGAGTCCGTCGTCGTGATTGAGGTCGCCTCCATTGAGGCCCACGGCTTCGCTGACACGCGCGCCGGTTGAATACAGCGTTTCGAGGATCGCCCGATCCCGTAATGCCAGTGCCGACGTCCCTTCAGGAAATTCCATCAAGACATTCGCATCGTCTTTGCTCAGGACGCGCGGGAGCGGCTTGGGGAGTTTGGGGCTGCGAATGTCTTCGGCCGGATTCTTCTCGACTGTGCCCTCGCGCAGATGAAACCGGTAGAAACTCCGCAGGCAGGCCAGCTTGCGAGACAGCGAGGAGGCTTTTTCACCTTTCCGATCCAGCCAGTGGAGATAGGCACGAATGGAGTCGGTGGTAATTTCGCCGACGCTGATCGGGCGGGGCGGCTGCTGTGTTTGCGTGAGGAAGCCGGCCAATTGGGTCAGGTCTGACTGGTAGTTGCGAATCGTCTCTGGCGAGGCATGACGCTCGACGGCGAGGAATCTCATGAAAGCGCGGATTGCGTCATCCATCGATCAAAATCCTCACGGGCCCGTTGGGCAATGAGTTGCCGTTTCTTGTCTTTGTCTCGCGGCGGTTGCGCAAGTGGAGGAAAGAGCCCGAAATTGGTGTTCATCGGCTGAAAGTGGGTGGGATCCGCCGAAGACACATGTCCCACCAAACAGCCGTGCGCCGTAGTCGGGGGCGGCGTGATGAGCGGGAGGCCTGCCAGCGCGCGCGCCGCGTTAATACCGGCGAATCCCCCCATCGCGGCCGATTCCGTATAGCCTTCGACGCCGACCAATTGTCCGGCAAAGAACAGCGTGCCGCGGGCCTTAAATTGTAACGTATTTAGGAGCAGTCGTGGAGAGTTGATAAAGGTGTTGCGATGCAAGCTGCCGTATCGCAAAAACTCGGCTTGTTCCAACCCCGGAATCATGCGGAACACGCGCTTCTGCTCCGGATAGGTAAGTTTCGTCTGAAAACCGACGAGATTGTAGCAGGTCCGGTGCACGTTTTCCGTTCGGAGCTGGACGACCGCAGCCGGACGGGTGCCGGTACGCGGATCGATAAGCCCCACCGGTTTCATGGGGCCGAAGGCGAGCGTCTGTCGGCCCCGTTCCGCCATGACTTCGATGGGAACGCAGGCTTCGAAGTAGGGGGTCTTCTCAAATTCCTTGGGCTGTACCTTCTCGGCGGCCATCAGGGCGTCGTAAAACGCGTTATATTGGTCGACAGTCATCGGACAGTTCAGATAGTCGTCGCCGCCTTTGTCATAACGGGAGGCGGCGAAGACGATGTCCATATTGATCGAGTCGGCGTCGATAATCGGAGAGATGGCATCGAAAAAATAGAGGTGCTGTGACTGGGTGACGGCGCGAATAGCTTGCGATAACTTATCCGACGTGAGCGGCCCGGTCGCGATGATGCAGAGACAGTCGGTCGGGATCTCCGCGATTTCTTCGTGAAGAATTCTGATGTTCGGATGGCCTTCAAGCGCCTGGGTAATCTTAAGGGAGAATAGGTCGCGGTCTACGGCCAGCGCCGATCCCGCCGGGACTTTCGCCTGTTCGGCCGAGGCGATGATCAGCGAGTTCAGCCGCCGCATTTCCTCTTTAAGAATTCCCGGTGCATTCGACGGATCGAGTGAGCCGAGCGAATTGGAACATACCAGCTCGGCTAAGCCTCCCGTTTTGTGCGCCGCCGTCATTTCCTTGGGGCGCATCTCGTAGAGCGTAACTTTCGCCCCGCGATTGGCCGCTTGCCAGGCCGCCTCGGAACCGGCCAGACCACCCCCAATGATGACGATGTCATCTCGCATGCCCACGTGTGCTCCTTACGGGATAAAAAGGGAAGGGTCCATTCTAGAAACCGAGTTTTAGGTCTGTCAAGGCAAGACCGTCGTCAGTGCGTCATAGCTACGCTACGGCTGGCACATGGAGATGGCTGGGTGATCGTGAATCAACAGCCGCGACTTCTTTATGCCTAGCATTGATCGAAAGCGGAGGGCCATGTTAGACTCCGACCCTGTTGGGCGATTAGCTCAGTGGTAGAGCGCTTCCTTCACACGGAAGAGGCCACAGGTTCGATACCTGTATCGCCCACCATCGGTTTCCCCTTGTCCCCTAGACTCCCCGCTCATAAGTCATTGGTTTTACGAGCATGCAAATCTTGTTCTGTTCCTGGACAGAATGGGGGCTGTCGGCTACACTTTTCAATGTAGCGAGTGGAGTCAAGGCACAGGCGATCATTTTGTAGAACAAAGCGAGGTAGGGTATGAGAGCACGGACTTGTATCATGGGACTCATGATGGTGACCATTCTAGCCACCGGATGTAGCACGACGAATCAGTCAGGCATGGCAAGTGCCGAGCAGGAGTACGTGCCTCCGACAAGTATTTACAATATTCTCGATAGCACGGCGATGATCTACTCTGATCCGTCGGCTGGATCTCCGATCAACGACAACCCTCTTCGGTGGTTAGGATTCATGCTGCATCCTATCGGCCAGGCGTTGGACTATGCGGTGAATCGGCCGATCTATAAATTGGCAAGCATGTTCCCATACGCAACCGGCTATACCCAGGAAGATGCGATGGTGGACGCACAACGTCGTTAAAGCCTGTACCTGGTTTAGGTTCTTAGGCCCGTTCTCTCTTAGGGGGGACGGGCCTCTTCTTTTTGGGGCCCCTTCGCAGCTCACGGACAATCGTGTAAGATTCCCTATCGCGCGCGCGAGATTTAGAGGAGGTGTTGTGCGATTTCTTCAGCGGCACAGTCTTCTCATTGGCGTTGGTCTTCTCTTTGGGCTGATACAGGGCTGCGGTGGCGCACCTCCGCCGGTCAGGCCTAACCTTCCCCCATCTGAAAGTGATCTTGTCCTCCTGACGTCCGCAGCGCTCTGTGACCGAAAGGCAGACCTTTCCAAGAAACTGCCCCAGACCTCCTTGTCGGTTCGTTCGTGGGGGAGCGGCCAGGAAGTTGTCTATCCTGGAACTCACAGCCCATCACATGGAGACGAGTCCTATTTCTTTGACGAAGACGGCTTGCTTGTCGGAGCGGTATTCAGCTTTCCGTCCGGGCTCGATCTTCAGCCCTACTCAGTCTTGCGGCGTACGCTCTCGCTGCTCAAGCCCTCACTCGAGTTTTATCTCAATGCGGCTCAATTGGCGACGAAGGCCAACATGGACAGCAGCGCTATTTTTGAAACGGGTGATGAAAAGACAACGGTCGCTTATCTAGTTACAGGCGATCGAGACCGGCCGATGCTGTTGATGGCCACGTTTACGATCGATCCCTACGCAAGGCTGTTTTCCCCCTATCGTAGGGAGTTTCTCGATCGAACACGGCGTGGATCTGCGGGCCAGGGCGGACAGAAGAGCGATAGCCAGGGCAACGAAGACAAAGAACCGTTTGCGTCCCTGCAACAGTTCGCTCGCGGTCAGGCGGCACAACTCGCCTACTGTCAGGAGAAGAACTATGATATTGCAGCCGATGCCTATCAAAAAGCGATTACGTCCGGGTTTACAAACAAAGTTTGGCTGGCAGAAGCCCATCATCGGCTGGGGGTGTCATGGGAGGCAAAGGGGCAGCTGGAGAAGGCTAAATCGGAGATGTTGCAATCCCTTGCTATTCGGACCAACACTCCAGAAGTGCTCAACAATCTCGGCACCGTTGAGCAGAAGCTGGGCCATAAGGCGGTTGCCCTCAGCCTGTTTGAAAAGGCAGTGGTTCTGCGCCCCAATTATGCCATGGCCCGTTACAACCTGGCCGAGGCGTTCGAGGCGGCCAACCCCAAGCGAGCCATCACCGAGTATGAGACGTTCCTGGCCCTTGTTGAGGGAATTCCTGAGGAGGAGGGACGGATCGCACGGGTCAACGAACGGCTGAAGATGCTGAAAAAACCTTGAATCAGGGTCGCCCGTCGGGTGACTCAGCGGCGTGCCTGTTCCTGCTGTTCTTGGAGCGTTTTGCACTCGATGCAGAGGGTGGTCACGGGTCTGGCTTTCAATCGTTTGTACGGAATATCCTCGCCGCACCGCTCACAAATCCCGTATGTTCCGGCTGTCATCCGGTCCAAGGCCTCATCGATCTTCTTCAGGAGCTTCTGTTCGCGATCGCGGATGCGCATGGAGAAATTCTGGTCCACTTCCGCAGAGGCTTGATCGCTCACGTCCGGAAACGCTTCCTGGTCTTGGTGCTGAGCCAGCACCTCGCTGACTTCGCCTAAAAGACTGGCCCGTTGGCGTTCCAGCGCACGTCGGATGTCCGGATATTTTGCCTTTGGCGCGGGCGATTTTGACGCCTTGGCTTTTGAGGAGCGTGTGGAGGCCGATGATTTCGGTGACTTTGAGGAAGCGGTTTGTTTGGCGGAAGGGCGTGCCTTCATGAGCCTCACCAGCAAAGAAGAGCCAGTAAATGAGTCGGGACTATAACAGGCTGATAGAGAACGGTCAACGGGACTAAGCGGGAGTGATACGGGGGCGCTTAGAGATCGCGCCGTCCTTCGATCGACTTCAGCAAGGTGACTTCATCGGCGTACTCAATGTCCATACCCACAGGGATGCCGTAGGCAATCCGGGAGACTCGCACGCCGTGTGGCTTGAGCAGCCGGGTGAGGTAGATGGCTGTGGCTTCACCTTCGATCGTGGGGCTGGTGGCCAGGATAATCTCATCGACTCCGGCCGGCTTGACACGCTCGACCAATTCTTCGGCGCGAATATCGCTTGGCCCGACGCCATCGAGTGGAGAGAGTGAGCCCAAAAGAACATGGTAGAGGCCGCGATAGCCTGCTGCCCGCTCAATGGCGTAAATCGTGCTGGGCTCTTCAACGACGAGGATTTTGGTGCGATCGCGTTTGGGGTCGCGGCAAAATTCGCACAGCTCACCTTCAGCGATATTCCGGCATTGTCGGCAAAAGGCGAGTCCGTCTTTGACCGCGCGAATCGCATCAGCCAGGCGCAACGCATCTTCCCGCTCGGTCTTGAGCAGGTGAAAGGCCAGCCGCTGAGCGCTTTTTTGCCCCACCCCGGGAAGCCGGACCAATTCCTTCACGAGTCGAGCGAGTAAGCCTTGCTGGTCGATAGCCATTGCGTGATTTAAAAAAGCCCCGGCATTTTGAGGCCGCCGGTCAGCGCTTTCATGTCCTGCTCCATCAAGTCCTTTGCCTTCCGGAGCGCGTCGTTCGTGGCCGCCAGGACAAGATCCTGAATCATTTCCACATCGCCGCCTTTGCCGACTTCGGGATCGATCACGACACTCACGATCTGCATCGCGCCATTGGCGGTCACGGTAACGATGCCGCCGCCGGCCGTGCCGCTGGCGGTTTTCGTCGCGGCCTGTTCTTGCAGCTTCGCCATCTGTTCCTGCATGGCCTGGGCCTGCTTTAAAATGTTCGACATATTGCCAAAGGGATTTTTCATTCGCCTGCCTCCTTGTGCGCCACGGTTCTGACATCGGCTAAATCTGCGCCGAATATTTCAAGGGCTTGTTTTACCACAGGATTGGCCCTTGCCTGCTCAAATAGAACCACTCGCTGCTCCTGTTCTTTCGCGGCGCGCAGTTGCGCCATCGTCGGCCCTGGCGGATCGGCCTCAGACAGTTCCACCACTCGAATTTTGACGGGATGGCCAACCTGCTTTTCACAGAGCGATGCGAGGGCCCGGAGATTATCTTCTTTTTCCAGCATCGATCGAGCCAATGTCGATTGTTTCCCAAAGCCAATTGTGACGTGGTTGCCTTCCAGGCCGATGTATCGGCCTGTTTCGAGAAAGGGCGCAAAGTTAGGGAAAGAGGCCGCCACTTCCTCTTGCACCAGCTCCCAATTGAGCGAGGAGGACGGTTGGTTGACAGGAGTGTCGGAGGCCTTCACCACAGGAACAGGGGTTGGCGCAATTGGTTCAACGCCAGGCCGAGGAGCAGCTGGTGGCTGCGCCGTCTGTTGGGCAGATGGCGCAGGCAACGGCTTTGGGGAGGTTTCCGGCTTAGGCCGGGCTTGTGTTTCGGCTGGCGGCACCTGACGGCTGGCGGCAGGAGTGGCCATGGCCGATGGCTTTGTCGAAGCGATCGCTGGTGCAGGTCTACCCGGTGGCGGTGATGCAACGGTCTTTGGCAGTAACGGAGTGCTGGCTGCTGGCGGCGACACGTGCGCTCGAATTTCCGATTGCCGCAAGAGGCGTGTGGCCCGCACTGCCGTCGCTTCCAGCACAAAACGGGGATGAGCGGTGAAGCGCAAAGAATCCTCGGCCTGCGAGAACATCGTCAGCAATTCCTGCAGCTGTTCCGGTGTCAGTCTCTTGGCCTCCGTCACCAGCTGCTGAATGTCTTCTTCAGAGGCTTCGATCAGTCCGCGCAAGTCCGTCGATGCCGGTATCACGGATGAGACCAGCAGATTGCGGAGGTGTTCCACGACATCGGCGCAAAACGCCTTGAGGTCGTGGCCCTGGTCCAGGAGATTCGCAACCACGGTCAACGCCGCCGGGCTGTCTTGAGCGAGAATTGCGGCGATAAGACCCTGGACGAGTTCTTGCGGGACTGCACCCAGCAACACTTCCAGATCCGCATGGGCGATGGTTTTTCCGCCGAACGCAATCGCCTGATCGAGGAGGCTCAACCCGTCCCGCATGCTGCCTTCACTCGCGCGCGCGAGTGCGGTAAAGCTGCGTTCTTCGATGGTCAAGCCATCCTCTTTGGCCACGTGACGGAGGCGGTCGATAATCTCCTGCCGGGCGATCCGCCGAAAATTGTAATGCTGGCAGCGCGAGAGGATGGTGGCGGGAATCTTGTGAATTTCCGTTGTGGCGAAAATGAACACAACGTGGGCCGGCGGCTCTTCCAGTGTTTTCAGGAGCGCATTGAAGGCCGAATTCGACAGCATGTGCACTTCGTCGATGATGTAGACGCGGTAATGGCCGCGAAAGGGGGAGAACTTTACATTCTCGCGGATCTCGCGCACGTCATCGACGCTGGTATTGGAGGCGCCGTCGATCTCCATGACATCGACGGAGGTGCCTTGCGTGATTTCAACGCAATTGACGCAGGTATTGCAGGGGTGTCCGGTCGGCCCCTGTTCGCAATTCAGCGCCTTGGCCAGAATGCGGGCGATCGTCGTCTTGCCGACGCCGCGCGTGCCCGAAAAGAGGTAGGCGTGGGCGATGCGCTTGGTATCGACCGCATTCATGAGGGTCTGAACGACGTGAGACTGTCCGACGACTTCGTCGAAGGTGCCCGGCCGGTATTTGCGCGCGGAGACTTGGTAATCCATGGGACGTTAGATGTGAAACATGAAGGGAAAAAAGTAAAAAGGCCGGAGAATCATGGTTGCCGTGGTGCTCGGTTTACTTTTCACGCTGTACGATCTTAGTGGGGCCAGGTGATCCTGCGGCACACAGAACTGACCGCTTACCGTTGCTTCCTTCCGGACCTGGCGGGGTTCACAGGGTTCTGTTGCACAGGGCCCAGCCCCTTAAGTATGCGAGTGGAATTCTCCGCTCGCCAAGAATCATCATGGTGGCTCGCGGTCGAGTTAGCTCTGTATGGCGGAGAGGGTGGGATTCGA
>DJMJ01000001.1 GCA_002435325.1 Nitrospira sp. UBA6493
GATATGTCCGAATATATGGAAAAACACACGGTGGCGCGCTTGATCGGAGCCCCTCCTGGCTATGTGGGATTTGAGGAGGGCGGTCAACTGACCGAAGCGGTCCGGCGGCGGCCGTTCTGCGTGGTGCTCTTCGATGAAATCGAAAAAGCACACCACGATGTCTTCAATGTCCTCTTACAAGTATTGGACGACGGACGCTTGACCGATTCACAAGGCCGGACCGTCGATTTCAAGAATACGGTCCTTATCATGACCTCGAATATCGGCAGCCCGCAGATTCTTGAAGCGCAACAAACCGGCGCCTCCTATGAGCAGATGCGGGAGGTCGTCATGGGTGAGCTCCGGCAGCATTTCCGGCCGGAGTTTTTGAACCGGGTCGATGAAGCGGTGGTCTTCCATCCGCTGGCATCCAATCAGTTGGTGAAGATTGTCGAGATTCAACTGGAGCGGTTAAAAGCACGGCTCGCCGAGCGACGCATCACCCTGGCGATTACAGCCGCGGCATTGGCCTATCTGGGAGAACGAGGCTACGATCCGATATACGGAGCCAGGCCGCTGAAGCGGCTCATACAACAGGAATTGGAAACGCCCCTCGCACGGCTCTTAGTGAAGGGAGAATTGCGCGACGGAGACACGGCCTCCGTGGACATGAAAGACAAGGCCTTGGTCATTATCCCGACGGTAACGGCGGAGGGCTGACCGCCCTCCCTTAGCCGATAACGACGACTCCGCCTTTGGCGTCCTGCGTGACGCCACTGGTCCGGAGCTTGTCGATCTTCCACTCCTTGCTCGACACCTCTAGGGTGTGCCCTTTCATCGTGGGAAATTCGCCTTTGGAAAAGATGACGACATTCGGCGCTTTGAGTTCCAACTGGAGCAACACTTTTCCCGAAGCGGTCTCTTTCAAGAGGACACTTTTCGGGGTCCTCGTCACATCATAGGCTCGTCGCTCGTTGAACATAATGTTGCTATCGACCATCTTCACCAACATTTTCCCTGTCTGATCGAACAACGCAAAACTGACCAGCAAGGCTCCGGTCGAAGGATGCTGCGAGACTTGCACGAGAGGCACCCCTTCGACTTCAATCGTACCATCTGTATTGCGATAGAGATTCGACCCGATTTGAAGATCCATGATTCCCCTTTGCCTAATGCGCGTCCGCTGTGTGACTCGCCCAATATTATGATTTTTTGATCCGATCGAGGATCAACGCGATACACCCTCCCAACAATCCACCACCGATAATCGTCGTGAGTAACTCGGCCAGCTTGAGCGTCCAGACTGATCCCTGCGCCTGCATCACATCACGAATCCCGCCCTGGAGCATGAGCACGGAAAGCGCCATCGTTGCGCCCACAACAAACCACCAAATAAATACTTTTAGCGTAGGAAACACAGCCGGCCTTATACCTCAATAATGGCCCGATCCAGCGCCCGGTATTGAATCGCTTCGGCGATATGCGCCGCCTCGATCTTTTCCGCGTCCGCGAGGTCGGCAATCGTCCTGGCCACCCGCAAAATCCGTCCGTGCGCACGCGCCGACAAATTGAGCCGCGCCATCGCCTGTTCCAGCAATTCCTGTGGGGCGGCAGACAACCCACAATACCGCTTCACGAGCCTGAGCTTCAACTGGGCATTTGTATAGATGCCATCGGATTTGTACCGAGCCCGCTGGCGCTCGCGGGCGGCCAGGACTCGCGTCCGAATGGCCGCGGAACTTTCGCTTGGGGGCTGTTCTGTCCGCAAATCCCGTACCGGCACCGGTGGGACCTCTAGATGAAGATCCAGCCGGTCTAATAACGGACCGGAGAGTTTCGCCCGATAACGACGGATCTGCGGAACCGTACAGACGCAGGGCCGCGACGGGTCGCCGTAATAACCGCAAGGACAGGGATTCATCGCGGCAATCAGCATAAACCTGGCGGGATAGCGCAAGGACCCGCTGGCTCTCGTCAGCGTCACATGACCGTCTTCAAGCGGTTGCCGCAACCCTTCCAGCACCGGCCGCTTGAACTCAGGCGATTCATCGAGAAAAAGCACCCCGTTATGGGCCAATGACACTTCACCCGGTTTAGGAATGACACCTCCCCCGACCAGTCCCGCATCGGAAATACTGTGATGCGGTGCCCGAAAGGGCCGGACCATGAGCAGAGGCCGCTCCGGTGTCAGTTGCCCTGCCACACTACGCACTCGCGTCGTTTCAATCGCTTCATCTAATTCCATAATCGGCAGGATCGACGGCAGCCGCCGCGCCAGCATCGTCTTGCCGGATCCCGGAGGCCCGACCATCAACAAGTTATGTCCTCCTGCCGCTGCCACTTCCAGCGCCCGTTTGGCGTGGTCCTGCCCCCGCACGTCGGCATAGTCTTCATCCTCCGCCGGGCGAAGCGATTCCAGATGCATCCGATTCGAGACTGAAGGTAACAGTGCCTGCGCCCCTTTCAGAAACTCAACCGCTTCAGGAAGGTTATGGATGGGATAAGCCGTCACCCCCTCAACAAGCGCCGCTTCCGGCCCGTTCTCCGCCGGCAAGAGAAGATCATAGCCCTTGCGGCAAGCCAGGCCGAAAGACAAGGCCCCTGTAAGTGGCTTGACCCGACCATCGAGCGACAGCTCGCCCAACAGCACACGCCGGTCGAGCGCAGATTGAGGAATGATCTCCTCAGCGACCAGAATACCAATGGCCATCGCCAGGTCCAGCCCTGAGCCCTCTTTCTTGATATCGGCGGGAGCGAGATTGACGGTGATGCGTTTGGCGGGAGAGTGAAACCCGGTATTCTTGAGCGCCGCGCGGACACGATCCCGGCTCTCTCGGACCGTCGCGTCGGGCAAGCCTACTACTGAGAATTGAGGAAGACCGCCCGAGATATCGACTTCGACGTCGACCAAATGGGCATCGAGACCAACGAGCGCCGCGCTCGCGACCTTGGCCAGCATGAATTCACAGTCTTTGTGTGCCCGAGGAACGCGGAATTATAGAAACTCTTGGTACTGGTTTCAAGGGAACAGGCATGCCTTACTCGCTCGGTAGCCCCATGCCCGGCAACTCTGTATAATGCGATGCATGTACCTCTGGTTTACTCCCCCAGGGGATCCTCGTCTCGATCTCCCCGCCGCCATGGTCAGACGATCGCACCCCGCTTCTTGGAAGATGCTGCTCGTACTGGCCAGCATCTTCTGTATAGACTTGCTTCCCGTGCTGAGCCAAGCTATGCCTCACCTGATCCAAACCCCGCGATCAGGGAAAGCCTCCTCTCCTCAAATCGGCGCAGTGATGGCCGTGCTGGCCACATTGCAAGATGCCGGCGTACTGCCCCCTGAGGAATCCCGCGAAGCCAATTACATCATTAAATGGGTAATCCAATTTCAATCGGCCTTCATAAAAAGCACAGAGGCCGCCGTCCAGACCTTTGCCCTCAGTGCTCTTACGCCATCCTATGGGGAACAGGCACAAGACATGCTGACCTCTCTGCGCTCGACCGGATGGACAGCGGAAATGCTAGAAGCACTGGCGGATGAAGAAGCCCGTACGGCGGAAGATGCCAGACAACTCCTCGCTCCAGGATTCGGCCAATTCAACCTCTCCCTGGAAGACTTTCACCGATTCATGCAACTGGTGCGCGAGGCACGGGAGTCATTTACCCGGCGCGGACTGGAGTTCAGGACTGTGTTCGCCTCACGCAGAAAGGAGATGCCTGGAGCCGGTTTAAATTATTAGAGATACACTTTTTCAACAACATCGCCTATTGATGTGAAACAAGGAGGTTTCGATGGCAACGAGAGCGTACATTCTGATCAAGGTGAAAGCGGGAAAAACGAAAGATGTCGTGCAGGCGTTGAAAAAGATTCCCGGCGTTGAGCAGGCCCATTCCTGTTTCGGCCGACCGGACATCTTTGTGTTTATCAGTGTCCAAGACGAGCGATCGCTGTCGGATGTCGTGATTACCAAGGTTCACTCCATCGACGGGGTCGAAGAAACGGATACCCATATCGTCGCTGAAGGCTAGTTGGCAAGCGGGAAGGTAACCGGACTTCCCCCGGCCTCTGCGGACTGGTAGCAGGCTTCGGCCAGTTCCACAGCGCGGCATCCGTCTATGCCGGTGATCGACATAGGGGTATCCTGGCGCAGCGCCCGAAGAAATTCCCGGATCGCGACCAGCACGGTCTGGCTCGGAGGAACGGTCTGTTCCTCACCGGTCGCGGCCTGCACAATCGAGCGCAGCTGGCGGTTGCTCCAATCAGCCGTCAGCTGCCCCTCTGAGCCGATCCATTCCGCGCGTCCCACACGCCCGGCAGCGACACGTGCCACCTCGATGGCGCAATGCGTACCACCCTCCGTGAGGAGATGCACCATCGCCAAGGTCTCCGGATCGGCAGGCGGAAGCCGATTCATCAGACATCGAACAACACGGATCTCCTCTCCCGTCACGTAGCGGACCAGATCCAGGAGATGTACTCCAAACTCCAATAGCGCACCCCGCCTCCCATACCCATCAGCATGAGCGAAATCGCGTCCCTTCGTTTCAATCCGGCTTGTTAGGACGAGATGATGGGAACGGCCGATCTTGGGCTTGGCCTCACGCAGCCACTGAATCGTCCGGTCAAAACGCAGCGTCTGCGCCGTCATGAGCGGGACTCCTGCCTTTGCCGCTGCCTCAACCATCGCGCTGGCGTCTTGATATGTCGGTGCCAGCGGTTTCTCGATCAGCAGCGGCTTGCCTGCAGCCACCGCCGTCAGACAGATTTCTTTGTGCAAAACAGGCGGCGTCACCACGATGATCGCCTGAACCAGCGGATCGGCAATCAAATCCTTAATGGATCCATACATCGCGACGTGATCACCTCCGGGAAGATCGAGCCCCTGCGAGGGATGCCGCCGACAAACGGCCTGCAACCTGGCCTGCGGGATATCTTGGATTATGTGGCGGGCATAGCGCATACCATGACGGCCGGCGCCGATGAGACCAAGACCGATAGGAGCGGGAAAAGACATACGCCCTCCAATTTGCCCCCACTCTAGACAGGATGTGAAAACGGGTCAATGCGTCCTACAGTTTCCGCATCATGAAACGGTATGATCACTCCGTTGACATTCCCGCAAACGGTTGCCTATAGTCGAACTCTCAATATTCGCAGCTCCATTTTTTCGCACCAGAGATCCCTGGGAAAGGTTCGAGCGCCATGACGACGACACATTCGGCACCCTTTACGCTGGAACAAATCGGCACCGGGACCGCCCGGTTCCCGAGTGGCGTGCCAATCCCTACTCATAGCGATGCAATGGTGGATCCTTATATTAAGACGCGCATGCCGAAAGAAGTACAGGTCGAGACGCTCCTCTTCTGGCCGCAGGAGAAAGGCCTCTACCCAGGGATTGTACTCCTTCACGACTGGTGGGGATTGACCGGACAGATGAAGGACTTGGGCAAGCGCCTGTCCTGCGAAGGCTACGTCGTCGTCATCCCCAATCTCTACGGCCGTCTAGGCGGCATGGTTACAGCCAACGACGACGTGGCTGAGGCCCTCATGGGAAAAATCAATGAAGCGCTGGTCTTGCAAGACATCAATTCCTGCTGTGAATATCTCAATACGCGAGACTTTTCCAAACAGAATATTCACGGCGTCGTCGGGTACGGCATGGGCGGGTCGCTCGCCCTGCGATTCGCGACGCAACGCAAGCGCCTCCGCGCCGCCGTTGCCTATTACGGAAAATCGTTCCAACCGCGCGAGCTGATGAAAAACGTCCAGTCCCCGATTCTCTACCATCAGGCAGGACAAGACACCTGGGCGACAGCCGACGATGCCAAAGAGTTGCGCGCTGCCGCCGAGGAGTACGGCAAAAAGGTCGAGATCCAGACGTATCCGGACGCGCCCCACGCCTTCTGCAATGACATGAAGCGCGACAGCTACCGGCCTGACCTAACGGCCGCCGCCTGGGAACGGACTGCCCTCTTCCTGAAAACCTGTTTCCAAGGAACCTGATCGGATCACGCTACACCGATCCTCACCTCTACTGACTGAGACTGCTGCGTTATGCATCCATCGATACCCCTGATTGCTTCCGTCATTGCCCTCGTCAACTTTCTCCTGCTCGCCGACCTCTCACCGATCGGCGCAGCAGAGCCGATGGCGGGACCGGTTGATTTCATACCCGTCATGGGAAAATATGGCGAGCAACTGGATGCCGTCACCGGGGACGGACAGGCCGTGGGGCTCTTCGTGGCGCAGATCGGTCCCGCGTTGGGGCTGAACGACGTTGCCACAACGCTCACCGCGAAAAACATTCCACAGAAAGTCGCCAAAGAGCTGGGCGTGCAAGAACTCACGACCTCTGCCCAACGGCTCATCGCCGCCCTTGCCGCGTGGCAGCTGGCAGACCGCATCACGCAAGCTCTGAGTGAACGCACAATTCCTGTCATCGTCCCTCAGGCCGCACGGACAGAGTGGATCCAGTCCTCTTCCCCTCTCGCGTCACTCACTCTGACAATAAAGGAATTGGCGCAACTGTCCGAGGCGAAACCGGATCCAACCGCGGCGGATCGCACACCGCTCGCCCTCTCAGCAGGCCGGCTGGCGCTCGATGCACAACAGCGGGCAATCGCGGAATGGTGGCAGCTCAAGACCTGGAAAGATCGGATTCGAACCGTTCGCGGCCGCAGCCGGCTCTGCGGAACCTGGCAATGGATCATTCACAATCATCAACAACACCATCAAGAGCAAAAGCTCTCATTGATCTTCCCACCTCCAGGGCCCGACTATCCCCTCGTCTCAGGGCTGGCTGAAACCATCGTGCTTGGAGAGAATGTCTATCTCCGCTGGGAAATCAACGGCCAGGTCCAGGAAGACAGCCTGCAATTCACCAAGGAAGGCAAAGGATTAGAAGGGACCTTTGTGAATTCACAAGGTGGATGGGGTTCGATCAGCGGGAAACGGACCAGCGATTGCAAACCATAGCGCGACTATCGAGTGCGCCCTCACTCTTTTGAGACCATCGTACCCTGCCAGACAGACCAGCCGAAAAGAGTCCATCCTGTTATAAAAGCCAATCCTCCGATCGGAGTGACCGCGCCCAGCCAGCGAATGCCTAATAACGAAACCCCGTAGAGGCTCCCGCAAAACAAGAGCATTCCTGCGGCAAAACACCAGCCCGCCCGTGTCACACGAGGGCAATCAAAGGCCCGGCCAGCCAGACCCGCAGCCACCATCCCGAGCGAATGATACATCTGATAGCGTGCTGCAGTCTCAAACACCGCCAGCATGGGCGGCTCCAGCATACTCTTCAGCATATGCGCCCCAAACGCCCCTGCTGCCACACCAAGCCCAGCCAAGAGACAACCGAGTGCCGTGATAGCCTGTAAGGACCGTTGTGATGTCATGGTGTGCCCAGAGCCTGATGACTGATCACCGCCGTATAAACCGCAGCGCATTCTAGCAAACCCTAAACCAGGAGGATATGAGGAGGACCGTCGAAATATTGGAATAACTCTACTTCATTTTTTCACGATATTTTGACCGGCAGCTCGGAGCGACTGGCGTATACCCGTTGGCAGAAAAAACATCAAACATTCTTCGATTCAACTCAGCTTTGGCATGGAACCGCTCGGTCCCCATCTATTGTGGATAATCCTGTGCACAAGTTCATATTTGCATACGGGAATGCATGAACTGTGAAGTCTCGAGACTACATTGCCCAATAATTAGGCATTGGGATTACGCCATAAACACCACTATATGTAGTGAACAGATCTCTTATTCCATATTTTTATACAATCTACAGAAATGATGGCTTGACAACATTATTTTTCCGCTCGTAGAGCGAGTTCGCGAGTCATTACGCGATAAATATCCACAGGGGGCAAAGACTTTCTGAGAAAAAGTCACGCAATCCTGCATCGGAAGAGGCAATTATAAACGTCAAGAGCCAAACCAAAATAAATCAATCCTCATAGCCTCACTACAGGAACATGCGTCTATCAACTCCCTAGCACCCACACGGCCTCATATAAACAGGTCAAAGGGAACAAATAAACATTTCCCTCACGCCCCTAAATGGCTAGCCATCACTAAAAAATAGATAAGATCTCGCCATGCGGACCACAATTGACTTCACCTTTCTGCCTCCCTACTATGGCTCAGTCTATTTTAAGGAATCTCAGCATGGCCTCAACTCCACTCCAAGACCTTGCCGCCTCCCTTCACGACTGCCAGCGCTGCAAACTGGCCAAACTGGGACGCAGCCAGGTGGTGTTCGGTGTAGGCAATCCGCACGCCAGTATCATGTTCGTAGGAGAGGCGCCGGGATTTAACGAAGATCAGAAGGGTGAGCCCTTCGTCGGTGCGGCGGGTAAACTTTTAAACGATCTCTTGCTATCGGCCGATCTCTCGCGCGATCACATCTACATCGCCAACGTCATCAAGTGCCGGCCGCCGAATAACCGCGATCCGGAACCCGACGAAGTCGAGACCTGCAAGCCGTTTTTGCTGCAACAGATTCAGTTGATCCGGCCCAAGTTGGTCTGCACGCTCGGCAATTGGGCTACGCAGACCTTGCTGGAACGAAAAGTGGGGATTACCAAGGTGAAGGCCCAGGCCTTTTATCTGAAAGACTTCGTGCTCTTCCCGCTGCTGCACCCGGCGGCGGCCCTGCACCAAGGGAATCTGCTGCCGACCTTGAAAGAAGATTTCAAGAAGCTGAAGGAATTTCTCGACAAGAACACCAAACCGGCAGAACCAGCACCAGGCAATCCAGCAACAGGCCAAACCCTACAAATCGACTCGCCCACCCCGGAACAGATCAGCCTGTTCTGATCTCAGTACCATCCGTTTACAGCGAAGTTGCCGCCTTTACTAAACCGCTTAGGCTTTTGCAGACTTTTCTTCATCCTTGACCGCCGTTTCCGACTCGGCAGGCTGCTCCTCACCTTCAGCGGGCTGCTCTTCCTCCGGCATATCGAACCATTGCACCAGCATCTCATCCCACCAGCCTTCAGTCACGTCGTCACCGGGATCGGTGCCGAGAAAGGCGACCTCGTCTTTTTTGACGTCAGGCCCAACCAGGTGAGGCTGGAACTTCGCGCGGTCGATGACTTCTTTGGTAGCATAGCCGCCGATAATCCAGGAATCCGGATCGGCCCGGCGCGATTTATAGGCCTTCAATTCGATCTTCAAATACATAAAGATCTGCTGCTGGGTTGGATCCAGCACGCCGGACTGTGGCAGGCTGAGCGTCTTTTCAATTTTCTTGCGCCAATGCCGGTCATCGTAACGCGACGTGACCAGCTGGAGCATTTTCTTTCCTAATTCGACATCAAGCGGCATGGTCTGTTCCTTATTCCTCGGATTAAGCCTACTTACGTCCGTACATCCCCGTGAACGAGGCTTTCGCGAGAGCATTTTGATTCAAATAGTATCCGACCATCGCGCCAGAGGCCTCTGGCTTCAACGGCAATTGATCCACCTTCAACGCAAACACCGTAAAAATGTACCGATGTGGCTTGTCGCCCTGCGGCGGACATGGGCCGCCGAAACCTGGCTGCCCAAAATCGGTCATGCTCTGGATGCTGCCTTGCGGAGCCCCTGTACCATCCGCCTTCCCTGCGCTGGCCGGCAACGAGGTCACACTTGGAGGAATGTTGAAGATCAGCCAATGCCACCATCCGCTGCCGGTCGGCGCATCGGGATCGTACACGGTTACCGCAAAGCTCTTTGTATCCTTCGGCGCATTCGACCAATGAAGCTCCGGTGACACATTGTCCCCCGTGCAGCCGAACCCATTGAACACGTGTTCCTTACCGATCATCGAGTTATGCTTGACCGTCGGGCTGACCAACTGGAATCCTGCCGCAACGCTGGCAGAAGAGGGGATGGCGAACACGGCACAGATCAGGGCGCTTAACACTCGTCGCATGGGCGTGTCCTCCTCTGCTAATTTCCCGCCACCATCAGTTCGGCCAATTTGAGGGTCGGGCTGGCCACCCGGCTGCGAAAGACCAGATCGTTCCCCACCATTTCAATGTCCTGGAACATCTGCTTCAGATTGCCGGCAATCGTGATCTCTTCGACCGGGTAGGCCAGCTCGCCATTTTCAATCCAGTAGCCGCAGGCCCCGCGGGAATAATCGCCCGTCACCATGTTAATCCCGAACCCGATCAACTCTGTGACATAGAGCCCGTCTTTCACGGACGCAATCATCTCTTGCGGGCTTTTCGATCCGGGAACAAGATAAAAATTGGTCGGGCCAACCGACGGGCTTTCCCCCACACTCCGTGATGCATTTCCAGTCGAAGCCAACCCCAGTTTCTTGCCAGAATAGGTATCGAGCAGATAGCTCTTCAAGACTCCGCGTTCGACGATCGTATTCTTGCGCGTCGCCAATCCTTCACCATCAAACGGCCGAGACCCGAGCCCCCCGAACATCCGTCCATCGTCATAGACCGTGATAAGGTCGGACGCGATGCGGTTGCCCAGTTGATCGAGCAGAAAGGACGCCCTCTTGTAGAGACCGTAGCCGGATACGGCGCTACACAGGTTGCCGAGCAGACTGCCGGCCGTTTCTTGGTCGAAAATCACCGGTACGCGCTTGGTCGCCACCTTGCGGCCTCCCAGGCGGCGCAACGTGCGCCGCGCGGCTTCCTGACCGATCGATTCCGGCGTAGAGAGCTTGAGGAATTTGCGCTGTACTTCATACCAGGAGTCCCGCTGCATGCCTCCGCTCGCCGGATCCGTCGCGATCGGCGACACCGCCAGCGAAAAACTGGAACTCCGATACTCCCCGATGAATCCATGGCTATTCCCCAGCACCACGCGGCCGGAGGACGAATCGAAGTCGGCGCCTTCGGAATTCGTGATCCGCTGATCCGCCGCCATCGCGGCAGCCTCGGCCCGCTTGGCCAGCTCGATCTGATGATCAGGATTGAGTTTGGTACTGTCGTAGAGATCGAGATCGGGCCACGCAGCCGCCATCTGCGACGCATCCGGCAACCCGGACACCTCGTCCGCCACCACCGCCTTGGCCAAGGTACAGGTTTCATCGACCAGCCGATGCAGCGACTCTATCGAAAAATCGGAGGTCGACGTGCATGCCGAGCGCTTGCCCACAAACACCCGCAACCCCAGACGCTTTTCCCGGGCCTTGCTCAAGCGATCAACGACACCTACCCGCACTTGCACGGAAAAGGTTTCGCCATCCGCAACCACGATATCGGCTTCCGTTGCGCCGCACGCTTTTGCACGAGCCAGCACATCGGCAGCCAGCTGCGCATACCCGTTCGTTTGTTGGAGAGTGTCGCTCATTTAATTAACGTTGCGTCCCGCCGACGGTAATTTCGTCGATTTTGAGGGTCGGCAACCCGACGCCCACCGGCACCGACTGTCCGTCCTTTCCGCAGGTGCCGATGCCGTTGTCCAGCTTGAGATCGTGCCCGACCATGGAGACTTTCGTCAAAATTTCAGGCCCGTTGCCGATCAGCGTCGCCCCTTTGACCGGCTTTGTAATCTTGCCATCCTCAATGAGATAGGCCTCGCTCGCGGAGAACACGAATTTGCCGCTCGTGATATCCACCTGCCCGCCGCCGAACGTGACGGCATAGAGACCCCGCTTCACCGACTTGAGGATCTCGGCGGGGTCCGACTCGCCCGCGAGCATGAAGGTGTTCGTCATCCGAGGCAGCACGACGCTTTGGTAGCTTTCACGCCGGCCGTTGCCGGTCAGCGGAATGCCCATCAGACGCGCATTGAGCTTGTCCGTGATATAGCCGCGCAGAATGCCCTTCTCGATCAAGACCGTCCGTCCAGTCGGCGTGCCCTCGTCATCCATATTCAATGAGCCGCGGCGGAACGGCAAGGTCCCGTCATCCACGATCGTACAGACATCCGACGCCACACGCTTGCCGATCAGGCTTGAAAAAGCTGATGTTTTTTTGCGATTGAAGTCGGCTTCAAGGCCATGGCCGATGGCTTCATGCAGCAAAATGCCGGGCCAGCCTCCGCCCAGCACCACCGGCATCACACCGGCCGGCGCATCCACCGCCGACAAATTGAGAATCGCCTCGCGTGCCGCTTCTCTCGCGTATTCGATATAACGCTCCTCATCGTGATAGAACTTGAACCCGACCCGCCCACCCCCGCCAAACGACCCCACCTGCCGATTGCCATTCTCTTCGGCAATACAGGTCACTTGGAGCCGGGAAAGCGGTTGCACATCGCCGATGAGCGTGCCATCGGACGTGGCCACGACGACAACCTTATATTCGGTGTTAAAAGAGGCCAGCACATTCTTGATGCGGGGATCGTAGCGACGCGCCTCCGCATCGATGGCATTGAGCAGCGCCACACGATCGGCCGTGGCTACTTCCGCCTTGGCCCGCTCGATGGGATAGAGATCCTTCGTAGGGCGCCGCTGCACCGGAACCGGCAGCCCTCGATCTCCTTTGGGAGAGTTCGCAATATAGCGCGCCGTATCGGCGGCAATTTCTAAATCCTTTTTAGTCAGTTCATCAGAATAGGCAAAGCCCGTTTTTTCTCCGGCTGTTGCCCGCACCCCGACGCCCTGAGAAATGCTCTTAGCCGCACGCTTGACGATGCCTTCTTCCATGGAGACAGATTCGGACACCCGTGACTCGAAGTAGAGATCGGCATAATCGACATCGCGGACATTCAACCGGTCGAGCGCATGACGGACCTCCAGGTCTGTCATGCCGAATCTGGCGAGCTGAACGGAATCGGACATCGATTGGTTCCTTCATCGAGTAAGTACGGACAAGCGCGAAGTATAGCTGATTCATTTCCGCAGCCGCAATGCGACGTCTATTAATCATTGAAGGACATAGGGCTTTTACTAAATATGGTTTGACATTGCGTACCCCCGCCAGTAGACTTTGGTCACCTGCCATTGTGTCTGTACAAGAAAGGACACCGACTCGATTCCCATGCAACAGCCATCCTCATCCGACGGCTTAGAACAACTTTCCGAACATGATTTGACCGCTAAATTGGAGCCGGAACTCCTTCCAAAACATGTCGCGGTCATCATGGATGGAAACGGCCGTTGGGCGGAATTGCAGGGCCTCCCCCGCATCGCCGGTCACCGGGAGGGGATCAATTCCGTCCGAGAGATAATTACGCTCTGCCTCGAACTGGGTATCCAGTACCTGACGATCTATGCCTTCTCCCAGGAAAACTGGAACCGGCCCATGCAAGAGATTTCCGCCCTCATGGGTTTATTGGAACATTATTTGTCCACCGAACGGGCAAGCCTAATCGAACAACGCATCCGTTTCCGGGCGATCGGACGCCTTGAGGCGCTTCCGGAGTCAGCCCGGCACTGGGTGAAAACCACAGAACAAGAAACAGCTCATTTGGACAAAATGCACCTAACCGTCGCCCTCAGCTACGGAGGACGCGCGGAAATCGTCGATGCCGTTCGTGGCATCGTCGCCGACGCCCAGAGCGGGAAAATCCGGCCGGATCGACTGAATGAATCCCTTGTGCAGCAGTATTTGTATACCCATCCGCTTCCAGATCCGGATCTCCTGATCCGAACCAGCGGCGAAACGCGCATTAGCAATTTCCTGCTCTGGCAACTCGCCTATACCGAGCTCTATTTCACTGCCACTCCCTGGCCAGACTTCCGGCGGCGCGAATTTCTCCTGGCGCTGATTGAGTACCAGCGGCGTGAACGCCGGTTCGGCCGGGTCCTGAGCGCGGTGTCATCATAATTCCCGTGGGCAATCTCGGAACCGTAGATTCCCCTGCCGATCGGCCGACACCGGCTTCGTCCGCGCCCGTAGCGGCCAAACGATTCGATATACGGCGAGTCTATACCGCCCTCATCGGCATCCCAATTGTCTACGGCATCATCCGCTACCTGCCTGCCTGGGGCGTCACCGCATTAGCCGTCGGCGGCGGTATGCTGTCCCTGCTCGAATTGACCCGCATGTGTTTCGGCGACCGGCGCAACCAGGCACTGCTCGGCATCGCCCTCGGCCTGACCGCCCTGCTCATTACCAGCCCCCACGGCACGATCCCCGTCAACGCGATGGTCTTGCCGGGCATGCTGCTCGCGCTGCTGGCCATGCTGTTATCCTCGAACCCGCTTGAATCGCGTTTTCGAGACACGACCGTCGCCGTATTTGGCTCGCTGTATGTGGGACTGCCCCTGAGCACGTTGGTCTCAACGCGCACCTTGCCCGGGGGAGAATGGCTGATTGTCTTTATCGCTCTCGTCACCTGGGCCGGCGACATCGGCGCCTACTATGCGGGAACCTTGTTGGGACGGCATCCGCTGGCCCCCTCGATCAGTCCTAAAAAGTCCTGGGAAGGATTGGCGGGAGGGCTCGCGCTCTCTCTGCTTGTCGCCCTGCTCGCGCAGCTCTGGCTTGTCCCGCAATTGACCGTTGCGGATGCGCTGATCCTTGGCCTCCTCATGACCGGAACCGGCCTCATCGGCGACCTCTGTGAATCATCCATCAAGCGCAGTGTCGGCGTCAAAGATTCCGGTGGCATTCTTCCCGGTCACGGCGGTATGCTCGATCGCCTGGATAGTCTCTTGTTCACTGCCCCCACCTTCTACTACTATGTCACGCTGGTTCGCGGCCTCTCGCCGCTGCCCTAGGCAGGAGACGATATGAAAACCATCAGCATTTTAGGCTCAACCGGCTCAATCGGCACCAACACCCTGGACATCGTCCAGAGATTTCCTGAAGAGTTCCGTGTCGCCGGCCTCACCGCCGGCAATAACATCGACAAACTCGAAGAACAGATTCGGATCTTCAAGCCCAGAGTTGTCGCCGTCTCGACGGATGCGGCCGCCGCAACGCTGCGTCAACGCTGTGCCGACCTTCCGGTTGAAATCCTCTCCGGCGCAAAAGGGATCGAGGAGGTCGCGTCTTTGCCGGAAGCCGAAATGGTGATTTCCGCCATCGTCGGCGCGGCGGGGCTGGTTCCAACCCTCGCCGCGATTCGCACCGGCAAACACATCGCCCTCGCGAATAAAGAGCCCATGGTCATGGCAGGCAAGCTCATGCAGGAGGAAGCTCACAAACACGGCGTCAACATATTCCCCGTCGACAGCGAACACAGCGCCATCTTTCAATCGCTGGTAGGGCATCGCCTCCAGGACATACGCCGCTTGATCCTCACCGCCTCGGGCGGGGCGCTCTGGACCTTGACGAAAGAACAGCTCCGCGATGTTACGCCCGAGCGGGCTTTGCAACATCCGAACTGGAAGATGGGCGCCAAGATCACGATCGATTCCGCCACGCTAATGAACAAAGGGCTTGAAGTCGTTGAAGCCCGCTGGCTGTTCGATATTCCGGAATCACGCATCGAGGTCCTGGTCCATCGGGAAAGCATCATTCACTCGCTGGTGGAATACGAAGATCGCTCCATGATCGCCCAACTCGGATTGCCGGATATGCGCACGCCCATTTCCTATGCTATGCGCTATCCGGAACGGCTACCCTTGGATCTGCCCTCTTTGGATCTGGCCGAAGTGGGGAAATTGACGTTCTGCAAGCCCGATCACGAGCGATTCCCCTGTCTCCGGCTCGGCTATGAATCGCTGCGGATCGGAGGCACGATGCCGGCGGCGATGAACGCCGCCAACGAGGTCGCGGTCGAGGCCTTCCTCCAAAATGGCATCCGATTTCTCGAAATCGCCAAGGTCATTCAACAGACCATGGACGCGCATGCGCCCAAAGAAATCCACTCCTTGGAAGACGCGCTCGATGCTGATCGGTGGGCGAGAGACAAAGCCGAATCGCTGGTTCACGCCTTGCCGCGTTGACCGGTCATTTTGACTTTTACCAGATGAATGTTAGATTAAGATTCTGAACCTTTCACACTGAGCACCAACTATTATGTTATCCGCCTTTACCTGGTCCCCCGATACACTCTGGATCCTGATGCAAAAAGCCTGGTGGTTCCTCGTCGTCCTCGGCGTCCTCGTCGCCTTCCACGAACTGGGACACTTTCTGGCCGCCCGCTGGGTCGGCGTCAAGGTCTTGAAATTCTCCCTGGGATTCGGCCCGAAAATTTTTGGCCGCCAAGTGGGGGAGACTGAATATCTGCTCTCCGCGATCCCTTTGGGTGGTTACGTCAAGCTCTTCGGCGAAGATGAAACCGAGGCCACCACTCAGGAAGACCGGCGCCGCTCTTTTGCCCATCAGCGTCTATGGGGCAAAGTACTGATTGTCGCCGCAGGCCCGGGATTTAACTTTATCCTCGCCTACCTCATTTTTGCGGGCTGGCTCTCGACCGGAGCGCCTTTGTTCGTTCCCACCTTCCGCGATCTCAGCCCGGATATCGAGGCGCTCGTGCCCGGATCCCCGGCCGCATCAGCAGGCATGGAAATCGGCGATCGCATCACGAAGGTCAACGGGAAAGACATCTCCACCAGAACCGAATTGCTGGATGCCGTCGCGCAAAGCAAGGGACAGCCTCTCGCCATCGAAGTTAAGCGCGATGCTCAGGTGAAGCCCCTGAACGTCACGCCGGTGCCGGTGCAGGGACAACCGTCCGATACAACAGAAACAACCTATACCATCGGAGTCGAGGAAACGCCTCCCCTCGTCACATCGGTGATGCATGGATTGCCGGCTGCAACCGCCGGATTTCAGGCCGGCGATCGCGTCGTGGCCATTGAAGGCGAGCCCATTTATACCTGGCTCCAGATGACGACCATAGTGCGGGATAGCCCTGCAAAACCCTTGCAAGTGGATGTCCTTCGCAACGGACAGCGCATTCGCCTCAGTGTGACACCGTCGTCAGAAAAGGCCACAATCAACGGGCAATCCATTGAGGTGGGGAAAATCGGCATCTCCGGCCCTGGCCGCTCTCTGATGCATGCGGACAATCCGCTGCAAGCCGTTTACCAAGGCCTTGATGCCACATGGGGCTGGACGGAATTAACGGCCGTCGGGCTCTATAAAATGGTCGTAGGCGATATTTCGAGCAAGAATATCGGTGGACCGCTGACCATTGCGAACATCTCCGGAGAGGCCGCCTCACAAGGTGCCTCCAGCGTGATCTTCTTGATTGCCATCCTCAGCATCAATCTCGGGGTGCTCAATCTCCTCCCCATTCCGATTTTGGACGGGGGGCACTTGCTCTTTTTCCTCATTGAGGGCATTCTGCGGAAACCACTTGGCGACCGACAGCGGGAAATCGCCCAACAAGTCGGGTTGGTCTTGCTGGTCGGCGTGATGATTTTCGCTTTTTGGAACGACATCGAACGGATTTTCCTCCGCTAAACATCCCATGAAAACATCTCAGCTCCTGATCCCCACGTTACGGGAAGTTCCCGGTGAGGCTGAAACTGTCAGCCACAAACTGATGCTGCGCGCGGGCATGATCCGGAAAGTCGCCGCCGGCATATACACCTACCTCCCCCTGGGCCTTCGCGTGATTCGCAAGATCGAACAGATTATCCGCGAGGAGATGAATCAGGCCGGCGCACAGGAAGTCCTCATGCCGATGGCCTCTCCAGCCGAACTCTGGCGGGAAACAGGCCGTTGGGATTTCTACGGAAAAGAACTGCTGCGGTTTAAAGATCGCCATGAGCGGGATTTCTGCCTGGGTCCCACGCACGAAGAAGTCATCACGGACCTCTTCCGCCGGGAAGTGAAATCCTACCGTCAGCTGCCAATGAACTTCTATCAGATCCAAACGAAATTCAGGGATGAGATCCGTCCCAGGTTCGGCCTCATGCGCGGGCGCGAGTTCTTGATGAAAGACGCCTACAGCTTCGATCGGGACGAAGCCGGCGCCAGGCTGAATTATCAGAAGATGTATGACGCCTACCACCGGATCTTTACCCGCTGCGGTCTGACATTCCGCGCTGTAGAAGCAGACACCGGACTTATCGGCGGCACCTCATCGCACGAATTCATGGTCCTGGCCGATACCGGCGAGGAAACGATCGTGTACAGTGACCAGGGCACCTACGCCGCCAACGTCGAGCGGGCGGAAGTCCCCTCTCCAAGCCAGACCGAACAGGATGCACCCAAGCCCCTGCAAATCGTGTCCACGCCGAATTGCCGTAGCATTGAAGAAGTCACAGCCTTTCTCAACGTGTCCCCGACTCGCCTCGTCAAAACGTTGCTCTATACAACAGGGAAAGACACCGTGGCCGTCCTTGTGCGAGGCGACCATACCGTCAATGAGATCAAGCTCAAGAAAGCGTTAGGCGTGACGGAGATCGAACTGGCTGGTCCGGCCACCGTTGAAAAAGCCACCGGGGCCCCAGTCGGGTATGCCGGCCCTATCGGATTACAAGGCATTCAAATTTTTGCAGACCATGCCGTTCCCGCCTTGCGTAACGTGATCATTGGCGCCAACCGTCTCGACACGCATTATATCGATGCCAACTGGGAACGTGATTTCAAGGCCGACCAGGTCCTCGACCTTCGCAACGCGCAGGCCGGCGATCCCTCGCCTCGACAGGACGGCAACCTGAAAGCCACCAAAGGCATCGAGGTGGGACACGTCTTCATGCTCGGCACAAAGTACAGCAAGGCCATGAATGCCACGTTCCTGGATCCGCAGGGCAAGGAATGTCTGGCCGTCATGGGCTGCTACGGCATCGGCGTCAGCCGGTCCGCGGCCGCATCGATCGAGCAAAATCACGACGACCGCGGCATCATCTGGCCTTTCCCCATCGCCCCCTTCCATGTCCATCTGATTCCGGTTAGCCAATCGGATAAGACCGCGGAAGCCACCGCCGTGATCTATGCGAACCTTGTCGCGGGCGGATTCGAAGTGCTCTGGGATGATCGTGAAGATCGTGCCGGCGTCAAATTCAACGACGCTGATCTCATCGGCGCACCCTTCCAAGTCGTAATCGGCGACAAAGGATTGGCTGAAGGCGTTGTGGAAGTCAAAATCCGTCGATCCGGGATCAAAACTCGCATTGTGCCGGCAGAACTCCTCCCGCATCTCCGAGCCGCAATGCCGGCGACCAACCCACAACAATAAGCTATCCATCCCCGCTTCTATTGCCTGCTTCATTCCCCATCCTATTTCTTGTTGAATAAACTTCTCTTTTCCTTGCCTTCCCAAGCCATTGGGCTAGACTGACATTGATTGAGCAATCTGCCTCAATTGGTTGAATAGCCCACGGCTCATGGCGCAAAGCGCGCGCCCATTTGCTTCACGACGCTGAGCGAAACAGAACTGCTGGGATGCAGGCAATCCAATGACGCCAAACCTTCAAGAGTTGCAGCCAAAAACCGAACATGCCGAGCACGTCAAACGAATTACGAATCAAATCAACGCGGCCACAGACCTCGACCACATTCTCCTCGATCTCCACAAAGACATTCTCGGTTTATTCGACGCGGAAGACCTGACACTCTTTGCCTTCGACTCAGAAAAGAAGGAAATCTTTTCCAAAGTCCTTCATGTCGATGGTGTCCAAGAAGTCCGTATTCCCATCTCGGAGCAAAGCCTCGCCGGTTTTTGTGCCAAATACCTGCGCCCGGTCAATATCGCTGATGCCTATAATATGGCTGAGCTCCAAGGCATTCACCCGGCCCTGCTCCATGACACTTCCTATGACAAAAATACCGGCTTCAAAACCAAACAAGTCCTAACCTATCCGATCGTCGCCGACAATAAATACCTGATGGGCGTTTTCCAGCTCCTGAATAAGAAAAGCGGCAGCCGCTTCACCAGAAAGGATGAGGAATCAGTCGCCGAAATCGCCAAAGCTCTAGGCATCGCCTTTTTCAATCTCCGAAAGGTCGCGAAAAAGAATCCGACCAAATTTGACCTCTTGGTCACCAATAACCGCATCGCCCAGAACGACCTTGAGAACGCCATCGCGGAGTCCCGCAAAGGGATAAGCGACCTCGAAATCATTCTTATTGAAAAGTACAAGGTTCCCAAACTCGATCTAGGGAAATCACTCGCCCAATTTTTCAAATGCCCCTACATCGAATACAGCGAACGCACCCTCGTCGACATTGAACTGCTCAAGAATCTAAACGTCGATTACTTAAAAAAGAATCACTGGATGCCGCTCAAGCGGGATCGCACGGCCATCGAGATTCTAACCGATGACCCTGGAGATCTGGACCGCGTCCAGGACATCAAACGAACGTTCCCCGGGCTCAATATCCGCTTTGCCGTCAGCCTGCGCCGTGACATCTCTCAATTTCTCGCCACGGCGACAGGTCAGAGCGACACAGGGGCAGGAGGACGGAAGCTCGACGAAAATGTGTCCGACATTCTCGGCGAACTCGTCACCGAATCCCAGGCTGAGGCTCTGGAGGATGTTTCTGCGGGAAGCGGCCTGGATGAAAATGACAGTGCGATCGTGCGCCTGGCCAATCAAATCATTGCCGACGCCTATCGCCAGAATGCCTCGGATATTCATATCGAACCGTATGGAGTAAAGCACGAGACGCTGGTCCGTTTCCGCGTCGACGGCGACTGCTTTGAATACATGAAGATTCCGCAAAGCTACCGGCGCGCCATTGTTTCTCGGCTGAAGATTATGGCGAGTTTGGATATTGCCGAGCGGCGGAAGCCGCAGGACGGCAAGATCAAATTCAAGCTGAATGAAACGAAGGAAATCGAACTCCGCGTCGCTACGCTGCCTACTGCGGGCTTCAACGAAGACGTAGTGATGCGTATCTTGGCGGCCAGCGAGCCCCTACCGCTGGACAAGATGGGATTCTCGGATCGCAATCTCAAGGGCATCAAGGACATTTCCACAAAACCCTACGGTATCATTCTTTGTGTCGGACCGACCGGATCAGGAAAAACGACCACGCTCCATTCCGTGCTGGGCAACATCAATACTCCGGACATAAAAATTTGGACGGCTGAAGATCCCGTCGAAATCACGCAATATGGACTGCGACAAGTCCAAGTCCAGCCAAAAATCGGATTCACGTTCGCGGCCGCGATGCGTGCCTTCCTCCGAGCCGATCCAGATGTCATTATGGTCGGCGAAATGCGAGATAAAGAAACGGCGGATACCGGGATCGAAGCCTCGCTCACCGGCCACTTGGTGCTCAGCACCTTGCATACCAATAGCGCGGTGGAAACGGTCACCCGTCTCCTGGACATGGGCTGCGATCCATTCAGCTTTGCCGATGCCATGCTCGGCGTCCTCGCGCAACGATTGGCCCGCCGGATCTGCAAAGACTGCAAGGAACAATATGTGGGCAGCCCGGTAGAGTATGAGGAACTCAGGCAAGGCTATGGGCCTGAGTATTGGGACAAACTCGGCATCAAACAGGACAATACGTTCCGTTTGACCCGTGGCAAAGGCTGTGAAACCTGTAATCGGTCCGGATTCAAGGGTCGTGTCGCCCTGCATGAGCTCTTGCTCGGATCGGACAAGATGAAACGGATGATCCAAGAAAAGGCACGAACCGAAGATATGTTGAGAACGGCCCTCGAAGAAGGGATGACGACCTTGATGCAAGACGGTATTCAGAAGGTCCTTCAGGGACACACTATTTTCAAGGAAGTGAAAGCCGTCGCGATTAAGTAATCTGTTCCCTCTCAGCACGAACGACGGTCTCTCAAGGCCGGTGTCCATGAAGGAAACCGGCCTTGCCGTATAAATTATCCGCAGACAAATCTCCGGTATGCAATCGCTCTGAAAATGTTTTCTCTGACTAGGACAGCATGGCCCCTTGTATTATTCTATGAATGAGACTGACGATCTTGTCCGTCTTGCACGAAAAAAGAGGAGAAGAGAGGAAATGACAAAGGTCCATCGAATCATTGCGCTGAGCCTGTCGGGTTGTCTTGTCTTTGCCGGCTGTGCGGAAGATGATCCCTATATGAAAACTAAGGTCGGTGCCGCCATTGGTGCGGTGGTCGGTGCAGGAGCTGGAGCCGCCATCGACAAAAAGAATAGAGGACGTGGAGCGGCGATCGGCGCAGCAGTGGGAGTCCTGGCCGGCGGAGGGGTCGGCCTCTATATGGACAAGCAAAAGAAGGCGATTGAAGAAAAACTCGCCAAGGAACTCCAATCCCACGATGTCGAGCTCAGAAAACTTCCTGACAATAGCATCCAAGTTGACGTCAAAAGCGAAGCCTCCTTCGCCACAGGCAGCACCGACGTGAAACCCTCCTTCCAGGACGTCCTGACAAAACTCGGCGGTGTGGTGACACAGTATGACAGCACCGCCGTCCATGTCGTGGGCTATACCGACAATCAGGGAACCGCCGCCTTTAACCAACAGTTATCGGAACAACGAGCCCAAGCCGTCGCAGCACAGCTGTTGAGCGCCGGCGTCCACCAAACCCGCGTTCTGACGGAGGGCCGTGGAGAATCCCAGCCGAAAGCCTCCAACGCGACGCCGGATGGCCGCAGCCAGAATAGGCGGGTTGAAATCTATCTGAAGCCGGTTGTCGAAGGCCAAGAAGCAGCCGCATTTGCTCCTCCCAAGTAAATGGTCCGTTACCAGCGTGGGATTGGCCGCAGCCAGTCCCACGCCGATACGCTTCAGACCTTTTGGCTCCACACATGCTCCTCACTCCCTTTCCAGAGACCACAGGCTTTCGCTAGAATAGATCTGTGACATCGCTGACACGTTGCTCCCAACTACTTCTCGTTGCCTTCTGTCTAGGTGGCCCCCTTATCCTGCTCGCAGGCTGTGAGACCACTGAGCGTGCACTCGGCAACGCAGAGCGCGTCCTTTCCTCCACCACCGGAAAAACGATCGTCGATATTGCCGCCGGCAAGGACCCCAAACAGATCCTCAAGGAACACACCGACGCCTATCAGCGCGACCCGGAAGCTGTCCTGAGAGATTTACGGACAATCCAACGGGATTTTCACAACATCATGGCTGCATTGACCGGACGAGTCCGCCAAACCTGGGGCGAGAAGGACGTAAAAGTTCCGGAGCAAAAAAAGTACGTCAAGTACACGCAGAACTACATGAGCCGCGCCATCGTCGACTTTGACGCAGGAACCATAGTGGTTGAAACATTGGACGAGAAGACACCCAAAGACAGTTTGCGGCATGCCATCGTCACCACACTGCTAACCCCAAACGATCCCCGCGCCGTCGACCTATTTTCCGACAAAGCCATCACTCTCACGGGCGACAAACCACCCTACCTCCTGGGACTTGTGGTCGATCGAGCAGGTCAGTCCATCAGCACGCCGGCCCAAGCAGAAGCCTTTGCCACGGCTGTTCTCGAGACACAGACACGCGCACGGTCCGTTGACCAAAACGGCACCACTAAGCAAGCGCTGCTGGCGGAGTTCAAGATGGTGGCCAACTTCGCCAATCGCCAGGCAGAGAAATATCGGCCCGTCGTCGCCCGCTTTGCAGATCAGTTTCAGATCAGCCCAAGCCTCATCTTCGCCGTCATTCGCAAGGAAAGTAACTTCAATCCCTTTGCCGTCAGTTCCGCTCCGGCCTATGGACTCATGCAGCTCGTTCCCAGCAGCGGGGGCCGCGAGGCCTATCGAAAAGCCAAAGGAACGGACACCATTCCCTCCCGTGACTACCTCTTCGATCCGGAGCATAATATTGAACTCGGCAGCGCCTACCTTAATGTGCTCTCGTACAACCAGCTTGAACAAATTGAGAACCGCGTTTCACGAGAGTATTGTGTGATATCGGCCTATAATACCGGCCCACGCAATGTCTTTCGAGCCTTTGCCCAGGATTCAACCGCGGCCATCAACCACATTAATGGACTCCAGCCCCCAGCAGTCTACGATCACTTGCGCGCCCACCTGCCTTACCAGGAAACGAGAACCTACCTCGAAAAAGTCGTGACCTTTCGTAAACAGTTTATTTCCGCCCCAGGCACCGGTCATTAGCCGATTTCCCACGGCTACGCCCCATGGCATTCCGTGCCCAGTACCCGGCACATTCTTCCCGCCCACACATACGAATCATCACATCCGAAGAGTCAGAACCTAATCGGCGTGCCATTTAAACGCGCCAACCGTGGCACGGAAGTTGGAGTTCACAACGGGAATGAATACCTCGTCACTCTTCGACAGACTCACCCAAGACGTGGCCCCGCTCGGAACCTTGCACGCGCCGCTGCTCAGCTGGCTCGGCTCGGTCGGCCTCCTCATCTTTTTTGCCTGGCACATCATCCAGCTCTCTCGCCACACCGTACAAGCCCAGCGGCCGTTTCAACGGCTCTGTCAGACACTCGCTCCCTTGGTAAAAGAACGCCAACACCAATCTCCTTCCCGCTTCCCGCACAATCGCCGAACGATGACCGCCAACGATCCGGTTGCCGAACTCAATCATCGTGACGGACAAGACCTTCAACGAGTCGATACCGCCTTTCAGCAAGAGCCTCTCCTCGTGCAAGCCTGGAACCAATATCGACAAACCCTGGTGACCGAACAGGTGCCCTGGTATATCGAACCGCGCATTTTCAGTTCCCGTGCCGCGCAAGAACTCTTCGCGCTTGATTCCCTCTTCAACAGCCGCATCAACCTCGGATGGTATAGCCAGGTTCCCTCGCTCCTGACCGGCATCGGCCTACTCCTTACATTTGTCGCCCTCCTGATCGGGTTCAGCAAGCTCCAGCTCCATACGGACGGACACACCATCGTCGGCATTCAAGGCTTAATCAATGGTCTGGCAGGAAAATTTCTAACCTCCATCGTCGGGCTGATGTGTGCCAACCTGTTTACCTTCATTGAAAAACCAGCGATGTTCCGGCTGCTCGCGGCACACCAAACCTGCATGCAATACCTCGATGAACTCTTCCCGCGAAAAACACTGGAACAGCTATTGGAAGGATTGAGTGGCCTCTCCCACGGAGAACCGCACCCAACCCGGTTCGCTCGCCACTCTGCGGAAACGTTTATTCCGACTGAGTCTCTGACGCAGCCGATCCGGACCATGACGGACGCGATGCATTCACTGACCCAGGATCTTCGAACTCACCTGCTCTCAAAGCAGACTTCACACGAGTCCGATCCTGCACAGATCCTGTCCGATCACTTGGCCCCTTTGATACAAAGCCTTACCGGCACCGTCGAACGACTCACCGACATTTTGAATACACAACAGCAGCAGCACTACGTCTCTACTACCCAGGTGAACCAACTGATCGATCAACTGACGGGACGGCTCAACAGCGAGGGCGAACTCACCCACGCCCCGGCTCCCCCCCTCAGCCTGGATGGTTCAGGAAAATCCACGCTGCAGGACGAGGGACTCGCCCATGAGACTCGAGTATCAGGCCGCTGCGCACCTCGGCATCCAGGAGCATCGGCATGCCGTTTAACCAACGTTCGCACAAGTCCAGCATCTCGCATACCACAACCAACGGCCTCATGGACTTGATGACTTCGCTGGCCATAATCTTCATCCTGCTCTTAGCCGCCTCACTCGCGCCGACATCGGATTCTGACGGCCCGCGAGCGGAAACGATCTCGACACAGGCCCATGCCACCGTCGTTGAACCGGATATCCGAAATGAACTACACACACTTTTGCAGCCATTCGGATTGTCTGTAGAAGCCGATTCGCACGACCCGCTGCTGATGCAGATTGTGATACCCGACGACCTTCTCAACTTCGAGTTCGGCCAGAGCACCCTCATCAAGAATGCTGATTGATTCCTTCAGGAGATGATGCCCCGATACGCAACCGCGCTATGCAGTTCACTCCGCAGCCATGTCGATTCGGTGGTGATCGAAGGGCATACCGATGATCTTGGCCAGGATGCCGTAAATTTACGGCTAAGCCAGGAGCGATCCTTCCGGGTGATGGTAAAAGGACTCGACGTGATCGAGCGTAACGCCCCGTCGGTCGCCTCCTGTTTCCAACGTATGACGTCGGCCAGCGGACGCGGGAAGCAAGACCTTGTCTATGATCTGTCCACAGGCGTTGACCGCGGCAAGAGCCGGCGAGTGATCTTCAAGATTCGCCTCCGATCGGATGAACAGCGGCGCCAGCTGGCCGGAGCGGCGCAACCTTCTTTGCCGAATCCGGCACGTCCGGTCTCATCATCTTATTAACGAACCACTTCTCGGGTCTTTCCTCTTGCAAACCTGCTCCTCGGTCTTCCAGTTTTCGTTCCCGTCAGCCCCAGACACCCAATGCCGCTTTGACTGAACCAGCCCTTCGTGGTATTCTGTACACGCATACACGCAACGGGAACATCCCTCTCACCTACGCTCCAGGTCTTCCGCGCGTTGTTTCACATGACCGACGTACTGATGTAGCCGCGCATCCGAATCATGACGATTCGACTGAGAGCCCTGCGTAGGACCCGTTACGGAAGACCGCCGCAAGACGACGGGGGTTTAGACAACACGCCTCTCGGCCGACATTCACGAGATCACCAAGGAGGTCACCATCGCACGTCCAGGAAAAACGACCATGGCCAAGCGGGATCGGGAAAAATCGATTCAGGCCAAGCGGAAAGAAAAGGAAGAAAAGCGAGTCATTCGCAAAAATGTAAAAGATGTGCGTGGAACAACGCCCGAAGGGGAAGATCCCGATTTGGCAGGACTGCAATGGGGACCGCAAGCTCCCCTGTTCTAGGCACACGCCGATGAGGGGACCGAGATCATCGGCCCCCTCCTCCAGCGTGATTACGCAGGACGCACAAATCGGTCCGCCGCAAACGCACCTCGCAGCCGTTGCGTGATAAAGCGGCGAAATTCTACTTTCTGCTTGAGCATCAAGACCAATCCCTCCGCATCGACCAGCATAAACAGATCGTCTTCGACAACCAGTGTCCGTGCTTGATCGCCCAGATTGATCCGGTATTGCGTACGCCCATCGGGATTCCGACCAGGACCATTGACCAGCTCGGTGAGCCCGTCAACAACCCCTTCCTGACTGTCCGTCCGCAACCGCACTTTGGTCCCATCCGGGATCCTGATCCATGAGGTTCCTTTGGTGGCCGATGGGCTTTGCGTCTCAGGCATAACATCCTCTTCTAAAAGTAAATGAATGAGCGAGCGATCCATCTCGATGCTCCTCGCTAATTTCCCGGCGTGCGCTGAACAGGCTGCTCGCCTCGCGGCGCGCCATGCCCGGCATACCGGCGGTCTCGTTGCCCAGAAGGGCGTCCCTGTGCCGGCCGGCCAGAGCGCTGCAGCCCCCTCGGCGCATGCGCGTTGAACGATGGGCTAGCACTCCCTGGCGCAAGCGGAACCGCATGCCCCAGCAGCTGCTCGATAGCCCGCAGTTGCAGGGAATCTTCCGCCGTCACAAAACTCGTGGCCCGTCCGGTCGTCTTCATCCGAGCCGTCCGTCCGATACGATGGACATAGTCTTCCGGAGAATTCGGCAAATCGAAATTAATCACGTGACCAATATTGGCCACGTCAATGCCTCTGGCCGCAATATCGGTCGCCACCAGCACGCGAAAGGTCCCGCGCTTGAATCCTTCCAGCGCAGCACGGCGCTGCGAAAGGCTCCGATCGCCATGCAGCACCGCCACCTTGTGCCCGACCCGGTCCAAAACCCGGCCCAACTTGTCGGCGCGATGTTTGGTGCGCGTGAACACCAGCACCGTATCCTGCTCCTGCCCCAGCAGCGCCACCAGCAAATCGGCTTTGCCGTCATGGGTCGTATGATGCAAGGCCTGCGAGACTCCGTCCGCCGTCGTGGCAGAAGGCGTGACCATCACCTTGACCGGATTATTCACGCTCGCCTGCACCAGCCGGGTGAGATCCGCCGGCAGCGTGGCCGAGAACAGCAGTGTCTGCCGTTCTTCAGGCAGCGCATCGAGAATCTGATTGATCTGCGGCGCAAAGCCCATATCGAGCATCCGGTCCGCCTCGTCCAAGACGAGAATCTTGATCGGCGCCAGATTCACCGTACCATTCCACATATGATCAAGCAGCCGGCCCGGTGTAGCCACGATGATATCCGGCCGCTGCCGGAGTCCGCGCACCTGTGCCTGCATGTCGGCGCCACCCATAATTGCGGTGGCGGAAATGCGGCGGCCTGCGCCGAGCTTCTCGATGGTGGCCAGAATCTGCAGGGCCAGTTCTCGCGTCGGCGCGAGAATCAACGCTTGCGGCTGACCTTTCGGCAAGACCGCCAATCGCTCGATAATCGGGATGACAAACGCCGCCGTCTTCCCTGTTCCAGTCTGCGCACAGCCGATGACATCCCGGCCGGCCATTGCAGGCGGAATGGCCTGGGTTTGAATGGGAGTTGGGGACGTGTACCCGGCCTTGACGAGGTCGCCTAATAACGCCTCAGACAAGCCCAGGGCATGAAAATTCTCGTGAACAGAGGTATCCACTGCACTATCCTTTCAGTTTGATCGCATTATGACGGGATCAGAGAACCGAGGGGAGAGACAACCGACAAAGGGTGCAACTCCAGACTGGACCTGGTCGCGATGCGATCGCGAAGTCCGTTATGGTGTGAACATTGCCTCGCCGGACTACTGCGAATCCAATGTATCTACAACATACAGCATGACACTTCAGCCGTCAACCACTTGCACATTTGGAGAAACGCCCGCTTCGCTCTTCATTACTGAAACGTCCGAGAATAGTCGCCATCTTTATCTGTCTGTGCTATCGTACTCAGCAAGTTTCAACGGAACACATCAACGATGAACACCACCGCAGCTCCCATTCAATTGGCACGCCGCTACCACGTCGGCTGGACGGTGGTACTCTTCCTCTCAATTGTGATCGGCGCCTTGCTGGCGATTCCGACCTACGCCTATTTCTACGACTACTCCTGGCTCGACTGGACGCTCTTTGGAATTCTGTACATGGTCAGCGGACTCGGCATTACTGTCGGGTATCACCGGCTCATGTCCCATCGCAGCTTCGACTGCCCGAACTGGGTCAAAGGCGCGCTCCTGATTGCCGGAGCTTGGGCTCTGCAAAACAGTGCCATCAAATGGACCGCCGACCATCTCCGCCATCACGCTCAATGCGATCAGGAAGCCGATCCGTATAATGCCCAGCTGGGGTTCTGGCACAGCCACTGCGGCTGGCTATTCGCGGAACGAAAGCATGATGATATCCAGTATGCCTCTCGCGTCGCGCAGGATCCTGTCGCCATCTGGCAACACAAATACTATGCCCTCATCGTCCTGGCCGGACTCGCGATGACCTTCCTCATCGGATTCATGGCAAATGGACTCATTGGAGGCATCGGCTGCTTCCTTCTCGCGGGAGTAGGCAGAACCTTTGCCGTCTTGAATTCAACCTTCTGCATTAACTCCGTCTGCCATCTCTGGGGAAATCAACCGCACGGCTCGAAGGATTCAAGCCGGGATAGCTGGCTCGTCTCGCTCATTACCTTCGGTGAGGGCTATCACAATTACCATCACATGTATCCCAGCGATTACCGCAACGGACCCCATTGGTATGACTTCGATCCTTCTAAATGGCTTATTTATACCCTTTATCTGCTGGGCCTTGCTTCTGGATTGCGCACTGCGTCCTACTCCGGATCCACATCTTCACGGCATTCATAGGCTCCCCCCTGCTCCATGCTAGAATGTCGCCTATCATAGATAACGTCGGTTTGACTTCATTTCAAAGTCCATGATAAAATATTAATTCATCCGAGTGAGGTTCCTCCCTACGCGCTCTCCTTTGTCACTCCCAGTTTCTGCGCGATAGTTGCTGTAGTTTAGCTGCACTAATACCCAACTCCTGCTGAATGGTCCATCTTGCCATTCACACGAGAACGCATCCCGCACAGTGATCGACTCCGGTTTCTCCGTCGTTTGGCCAGAGATCACTCTGGCGCACGTCTTACAGCCTTGCACAAGGAGCATGCGATGAAGATTTCGTCCGTCTGGAAAAGCGGCAAGACGACCAAGAAAAAGAACCGATCCGTCCATAAACCAAAGATCCGATGGCAACTGCTGGGATTGACCGATCCCAATCTGGTGGACAACTCGCCCTCCATTGAGGCCATTAGACTGGAAGTATCCTCTATGGCCCGATTCGGCATTGGACCGGAAACGAAGTTACGCGCCACGGCCCAGGAGAGTAAGTCATTGGGACGAAACCACCCCTCGGCAGCAAACAGAACCAGTCGGCGCGGCGCAACCGACACAACCGAATCGTAACAAGATAGCGGAGGATGTGCTGTCGTCCAGAGGATCCGCTACGTGAGCGGGACGACGGCACAGTATCATCCACGCCACTTCGAGGCTTTCCGAGCTGTGCATGAGAACCTTTTGCTCATGCCGCCATACAAACCTTTTCTGCAGCGTAGAGACACGACTTAATCGACGCACCCAATATTTCCGACACCTCGTTCGCATGCGAAAAGAAGGCAAAGAAACCACTCGCTGTACTCGTGACACAACTGGAATGAAAGAAAGGCCTTCTATAGCATGCTCGCTTTCCATAACCTCTTACAGTGGTTCAGCCACAACCCACTGGCTGCGGCAACCGTCGTCTATATCACCAGCGTATTCGGCGTGCTGGCCTATGGCTATTTTGAGCCCAGAGAGCCTCGCTAGTACCGCAGGTCCCCAGGTCAAGCCGGAGAGCACGTAAGAGTTATGGGAAAACGGGTGCTATATGTTGGAGGACTATCTGAAACGATGTCGGATAACGAGCTTCGCAAGCTGTTCAGGGAATTTGGAGTGGTGACACACGTGTCAATAATCCGTCACAAACATAGCGGCAAATCGGCAGGATACGGTTTTGTGGAAATGAGCACCGGAGAACAAGCCATCAATGCAGCCGGCGCGCTGGAAGGCACGGTATTCGCTGGACGCTCACTGCGGCTATATGTGACACCCTATACCACTCAGACTTCGTCACCGCGCATACAACTGGAGCACTCATGAGCCGCACGAATCTTGACCTCCTCATGACGTTCCCGGACGGTTCACATCTGGTCATCAGCACACAATGTTCGAAAGACAAAGAATTTTCCTGCGTGCTCTATACCGCCACGCTCGGGAAAGACGATCACGCATCTTTTCAAGTGATCTCCAACCATCTGTCAGCCTCTACGAGTTTAAGCGCGCAAGCCCATGCCTATGACTATGCGCTTCGACACTTCCCTCACACGGAGAGTCTCTTGAAAAAACCCCCGTACCTGATCTGGTCTGGCCCCCGCGAAACACTGAACCAATAATTGCCAATCCTCATCATGAATCGTGTGAGCGCGACCATACGACATCGCACTCAAGAGACCACTCATAACTCCATTTACAGACAAAACTCCGTCCACCCCTTCCCACGCAGGGGCTTGGTCGAGAAATGATTCCCTCTAACAACGCCAAGCCCTCGATCTCCACTCAGACATGAAGCCTCATTACGATTTCGTGACCTCAGCCGGCTTCGTCACAACTATTTGCTCATCAGTAGTCACCACGGCGCCTGAAGCGGCATCGACCTGAACTACCATGATCCCTTGTTCGGTCGTTTGGATTGCCACTTCCCACACATTCTTATTCAGCTTGGTTTCCAACCGGGCCTCAATCACCGTTCCAGGGAAATTCTCCAAGGCCGTCTTCCTCGCTTCTTCGATCGTGATCGTGGCTAACGTGGCCATTGCACGTTCCTGGGTTCCCTCCGGCCCATTAGTATTCTCCTTCTGGTTGCTCCAAAGGAATCCACCCACCCCTCCCGCGAGGATAATCACCACTCCGGCAATCGTCAGACTTTTCTTATCCATGACATCCGTCTCCTTGTACGAGGCTAAACCTATGAACACACGACCGTAGAGCCCCAAACGAGCGCGCTCTGAGCGCTCGCTTGATGAGCGCTCAGAGAAAGACTACCGCTCAACCGCATCCACTTACTTCGACATTCGTGTGCCTTCTTTCACAGGAGGCTCAATCTTGATATTCGGCCCCTCGACCACCGGTAATTGACCGGCGCCCTTATGTTCCAGCAATCTGGCATTATTGGCATCCATCAACATCGGAGCCATCGTCGTATCCCCCGACTTCGAGGAATTCACAATGGATTGACTGTACGTCAAATTCTGCTTGCCCTTATCGTTCGCAAATTCTCCACCTGCTGGATACCCCGGATGCTTTGGAAGCATCGAAGGATTCGCCAAGGCAAATGCGGTCATTCCGACAAATGCCAAACCTGTCATCGCCATCGTGAAGAGTCTCATGGTAAGAACCCCTTTCATTGCACACACCACCTCCATCACCGCTCGATAAAGGACGATCCCGATCCATGATCGGGAGGTCGTCCCTATTATCACGGCGATACACTGTCGCCTGAGGACCAGTCCATGAGGCGACCCTCATGAAAACCGTCAGGTGTTCTGGCGTTGAAGCGGCGAAGAGGCTCAAGGAATTTCTCGAGGATTTGTCTCTCAGCGGGGATGCAACTGATGAAGAGATTGCGTTCCTTCGCACACTCACATTCCAAAACAAGCAGCCCACGCCCCTTTATTATTATCGCGAGATCCAGAGCCTCAGGGACCCGTTGCACTTCCGGAACACACCAACAAAACGAAAATCCTAATCACTGGCATGCGGATCACGGATCAAATCGCTCAGGCGCGTCTCTTTATGATTACTATACCTGGCATCACTCCGTGGCCCTTCCCAGAACCCGAGCCCCACTCTTAGACCTCCCCTTGCCTGGATGCGCGAGAGGTGAACCAGGGACGCGCGCCCGGCTCCGAATCGGCACCTGATGGCTCGCTCGATTAGCCTGAATGCCGGGATCCATCGTCTCACCACAGAGCAGACACCGCCACCCTCCCACAGTGTCCCAACTCGACGTATCTCTCAGCTCGACGGCAATCATCAGCCCTTGGCATCGTAGACAATTCATACACGGTTCCTCTTTTCTATCAATTGCGTTTCCGTCCCCATGTTTCCAATGAGCCGGAAACCAGAAGTCTTTTGGGCCAGCAATCCCAGAAGGGACTGCTGGTCCTCGTCAGATACAATGCAACAGAGACTCAGAACTTCAGCACGTCTGGACTCAGTGTTCGCGCCCCTTCTTCACGGGCACAGCTCTGTTCAGCCAACAGGCGTTGTCCAACCGTAGCCACTGCAGGGATCCTTGCCAAACAGGCCTTGAGCGTATCCTCTACTGAGCCCGCTGCAACTTGGCTAAGCGCATGTGCCGGCACAGAAACCACTCCTCCTTTTCCCCGCTGTTCAGCCGCGTCGCTTGGCAATGCCACCCATGGTAACGTCGCCATCACGAACGAGAACCCTAGAACTTGTTTCCTGAACATTGTGGTTGTCATCGCAATCCCTCCTCGTCATACATCGGGTCCACAGTTGGCGCTTCAGGATGGACCCATTCCGTGAAGCGCATGCGAACGTGCATCGTTCTCCGAGATCAAAGACGTAGCACGGACTAGACCCTGATACTGTTCAATAGACTCGCTCACGATGAAGGCGCTGCGTGCGCACGGAGTTCGACAGGACGACGGAGACCGAGGGATCAGACGCGCTGAGGAAGATGGGAATGCGCGAGAGATGGGATAATCATTATTGTTTATACTACCTTAATTTTCATAATCATTCTACAAGCGATCGGAAGAACCGGCAACGCACTTCCTTACAAGCAAAGAATCGGACGCCCAGCAAGACATGACGCCTGTAGTCTGGGACTTTATTCCGTCATCGTGGCAGCAAGAATGCTCCGCGTTCGCTATTTACCCAAGTGCGTGGTACAATAAAAACTAAGTACATCACGCATGTTCTTACTCCCTCATCATTCCGTCCGTTCTTCCTGCGCCGACGCGCAATCGTCCCGATAGTCTGCACGTTCCTCCGTCATCGCTTGCTGCCCATGCCTGAGTAGCATAAGCCTGGTTGTCGAAGTGGCCCGCCTTTCATACTGAAGACGGAAGCGCACCCATCATCCCCGGATTCTACAGAGCGCTGTCGATCAGGATGAAGGCAAAAGGAGATCCCGCATGACGACTGTTTCAACCCATCCTGCACGCACAGTGAAGCCCTGGATTCCTATTCCAGATGGCACCATGGTCCGGCATCGCCAGGAGGGGCATGACGGCATCATCGATGGACTGACAGAATTTGTGTCAGGGCCTGACCGGAATCCTGACGGGAAAACACAATACCGGCTCAATATCGGCTCTCCGACCCGGCAGTTGGTCACGGAACACGATCTCTTCATTCTGCTCGACAAGGAGAACTTGATTATCATGGCGCGGCAGAAAGAACCCTATCGCCGCTCTGTTACGGCACACTTACGAAGCGCATTCGCCGACGATCGGTTTGTGAAGGCCGCCTGATCCAGGGCAGCCATCGCGACGAACCAAACCCTGTCACCCAACGAGGCAGTCATGTCTGAGATCTGCTATGCACGAGGCAAGAAGATCGTCCTGCTTCCGGAACAAAACAGGCAGGGTACGTGGTTCTGTCGATTTATGATTCCGGGGGTCGTGGAGGCCAATCCCCGAGAGGCCGGCGAGACACCCTGTGATGGCTACAAGTCCGAGTGGGACGCCAAAACAGCCGCATTTGAATCAGCGAAGCGCGTACTCGACTCAATCAATAAAGAGGATGCCTCTGACGGCATCCCAGGAGAATATCATGGGCCACACCTCACTCAAAAAACGGCATCGGCAACAAACGCAACAGGAACGGCAACAGGCCAAAGCAGTGCGACGTGACCAGCGGAAGCAAGAACACCCTCCTCTCATCCGGTCTGCCAGCGAAGAAGACCCGGATCTGAAGGGTATGGTGGCTGGTCCACAGCGGCCTCGCGACGACAACGAGCAGTAACCGCACATTCGATCACTCTTCTGCCAAATTCTCCGGCACATTCGCTTATTCTCAGAAGGCGTGCTAGGATGTACCTGTTTCAACGCGGCGGGCCTCGCATGGAACATCTCATCGAACGGCCCATCACCGATGTTGTTGTCACCGAGAATCTGATCGGAAGTCTGACCTGAGTCGCCTTTGCAGTTGCGTCTTCGGCCTGCTCCTTCCCCTCTCCTGCTCGAGTCTCAGACAATGTCATTCTCAGAAGGAGGAACCCCCATGGGTTCAAAATTGTATGTCGGCGGCTTGCCCTACTCGGCGACCGAAACGCAGCTCACCACCTTGTTTGCCACGCACGGCACCGTCGAATCGGCGCGCGTGATTGCAGATAAGTTTACCGGGCAGTCGCGGGGCTTCGGCTTTGTCGAAATGTCCACCCCTGAAGAAGCCAAGGCAGCCATTGCGGCCCTGAACGGATCCCAGATGGACGGTCGCTCCTTGACCGTGAACGAAGCCAAGCCCCAAGAACCCCGCACCGGCGGCGGTGGCGGCGGCGGACGATTCAGCGGCGGCGGCGGCGGACGTGGAAACGATTTCGGCAGCCGTAGCCGATTCTAACGCCACGCGGCGGAAAGAGAGGGGCGCTTCGACAAGAGGCGCCCCTCTCTCACTTTGAAGAGGATCCCCGCTATGATACCAGCCCCTCTCTCTCCACCAACGTTCACCCGCGGCGCTCCCAATTACCTGACGGCGATATTGTTCGCCCTCGTCGCTCTGGGAACGATCATCGGCGTCCCTGCCTTTGCCTATATCCATGGATATACGTGGGTAGACTGGACGATGTTCGGATTGTTGTACGTCATCACGGGCTTGGGCATTACGGTCGGCTACCATCGCCTGATGGCGCACCGGAGCTTCGATTGCCCCGATTGGATCAAGGCGGGGCTGTTGATCGCCGGTGGCTGGGCGCTTGAAAACTCAGCCCTCAAGTGGGCAGCCGACCACATCCGCCACCATGCCTGCTGCGACCAGGAGGCCGATCCGTATAACGCGAAGCGGGGATTTTGGTATAGCCACTGCGGATGGCTCTTTTTCAAGGATATGAACGCCAACGACAAATATGCGTCGCGCCTGCGGCAAGATTCCGTTGTGCTCTGGCAGCATCGGTACTATCTACTCATCGTGCTGTCGGGTCTCGCGCTGACGTTTGCCGTCGGATTTCTCCATAACGGGTGGATCGGTGGCCTGGGGTGCTTCCTGCTGGCCGGCGTCGGACGGACATTCGCTGTGCTGAATTCCACCTTTTGCATCAACTCGATCTGCCATCTGTGGGGACGCCAGCCGCATGGCCAGGCCGACTCCAGCCGCGACAGCTGGCTGGTCTCACTCGTGACGTTCGGCGAAGGCTACCATAACTATCACCACACGCACCAAAGCGATTACCGCAACGGCCCCTTTTGGTATAATTTTGATCCGTCAAAATGGCTGATCTTCACGCTGTCAAAATTCGGCTTAGCCTCCTCGCTTCGCACCGCACCCCATCTATAAATCAGCCGCCGAGTGATACGGCTCTGGCATATCCCAACGCATGCGCTTCTCGGACGTCTGCCGTCTCATCCGTGACAGCTCACATACGTCAATCAATTCTGAGGAAGAGCAATCCTGGGGCAACAGCACTGAGGCTGCCATTCGAAGAATGCCAGCCTCAGCCACTAAACGGGATGCGTGATGAGAGGTCGTCTATTTGCCGGTTGGCCGTTTCGGTTTCTTCGGCCGCTCCACCTCCGCCGACTCTCCTTGCGAAAGTAAATCTTCGACTTGCCCCTCATTGCAAGTTAGATCGTCAGAATCCCGCATGGGCACAACCGGATTGATTTTCTTCACTTCCTTCTCATCTCTCGAGCTCATGGACCCCTCTTGCATAGTCATATCCTTGCGCTGCGACCAGCCACCTCTGAATTGTCTTATTCCCAGGTTCGATGCACTTCACTCACGTGCTCTATCCCGTCTGTCTTGCTGATCCCCCATTGCACCTCGTCGGGAATCGTGACGACTTTGAGCTCAGCGCAATGACCATTTGCGTCCGCACACAGCTCTTCCACAACACGAACGAGTGTCGCATCATTGCGCGGAACGAGCTGTCCGCACTGATTCAACCGCGGTTCACGCGGGCTGGCGGCTTGCGGCCAATAGACGCCACGATCCGTTTCCTGAAGCGCCTCTGCCTGTCCTAACTCCCGCAATCGCATGAACGCCTTATGGCTCAAACAAAACTGTTCGACACTTTTATTGATCACGATCTTTTGCATAACAAGATTCTCCTTTTCCGCATGTATCCCTGCGGGATAGAAAAGGCGCCGCCCCGATACACGAACCGTGGATCGATTACGCCGTCGGCTTGGGATCTTGATAGCCGAGATAATTCCCAGTCCAATGTGAATATCTGCGATTAGCCCAGGTGTTGACTTCGTCCTTCGCCACATCTCCATATCGTTTTTGAAGTACGGTGGCAAAGGTCGCAAGATCGCCACGAATCTCAAGAAGATCTTGATCGGTAATCTTCTCCCATTTCGTTTTCAACGGGGTCTTCAGTTGGTCCCAGAACTGTCCGAATTGTTCCTGATTCATCGCGCACTCCTTTGTGATGAAATGACAGACGACTCCCCGATGACACGATCGACAGACCCGAATGGACCGAGGCCGCGTGCACGAGGATCGAAACGCTGGCGTAGAAGCGGCGGAGACCGGGGAATCAGACGCGCCGGCATGAAACAGGAAGGAATGCGCGAGAGATAGGACAGTCGGCGTAGCTCAGTACGTCATAAAACACCCTACAGGGCTAGGTGCTGCACTGTCAATGCGATAGAGCCACTAGGCCTGCGGCTTCTCGTTGGAGAGCTTCCTGTGCAGATACTTTCGGCTGAGCGTCGTGATGAGAAACGCCAGTGCGATCGCGATGGGAACGAACACAGCGGACGCCACATTCGGATTGTGCAACCAGCCCAATTCATGGAACCCCTTGAAGAAATACCCGGCCAGTCCGCTCAAGTAATAGGCAATCACGATGACGGACAACCCCTCGACCGTATGCTGAAGAATGGCCTGGCTCTTGGTCGTCTTATCCACACTCGTGAGCAGGGCCAGATTCTGCGCCTCCAACATCAAATCCACACGAGCACGAATGATCGAGATGATCCCTTCGAATCCCTGGCCAAGCGTCTCCATCCGTTTCAAGAGCTGTTGATAGCCCTCCGCCACGCCAGTTACTCCGCTTAGAACATAATCCGATACAGGCCGATACGACACCAGCGGCCGCTCGGCCAACGAGGCCAGTGTGGCATGCACAATTTTATCGTAGGGTAAGGACGCAGACAGCTCGAAGTGCAACCGTCCGGCCAGCCGATTCGTCTTCAACAGATCCTGCGTCAGACTATTCAGCCATCGCTGCAGCGTCAGCGAGTCAGCATGGCCGATATGCCCGGTAATAATTTCGCGCTGTTGCATATGGACCTGTTCGAACTTATGAACTGAGTCGATCGCAGCTGAGAACAACGGCTTCTGCATCAGCAACAAATGGTAGTACGTTTCAATCCGCACAATCGCATCGACGATATCCTTGAAATGCGAGGCCTCCATTCGCCCTGACCCGACACTCACCAGATAACGCTCGCGCCGCTGTTCGTCCGGCGTAAAACTCGTGACCAACGACGTGTTCTCGTCGAAAATCTTGCTCCCATAAATCACCGGACCTGGCAGAAGCGCGTGCAGCTCATCCCGTAAGGGGATGGCCTCTGCCCGCAAAACAATATCCAGCCGACACACTTCAAGTCCCAATGGCGCGACTGGAAAACGGTAGTCGGGAAATGCCAGCGGCCCAAAACTGACTGTGGCGCCCGCACCGACCGGAAGATGCCACAACTGATAACTGTAATACTCCGTATGGGCCTGCCACACGACGATTAGCCGATCCCCGTTCACCGCGACCTTGACCCCATACCCGAACGTGTCCCGCAGCACCGTGTGATTCGGTGCCATCTGAAACGACTCGACGATGCGGCGAAATTCTTCACGACTCGCCGGTCGATCGGTCGGAGGATCCGCCATCCGGAACGCCTTGTAATGAATATGCGCCGGCACTCGCAACCACTCCGTCAGCGGAATCTGTGGCCGTTCATGCAGCTTTCTCAGAAGTTCGTCCGTACCGGCTTTCTTGTCGTCTGATTGCTCCACAGTGTCCTCACAAATGACGCGCATCTTAGCGCAATTCGGGATCGATTCGCTATTCGAACCGGGTCATGGCGCCTGCACAATCTCCTGGTAGTACCCTTCCAGATCGGCCACACGATCAGGCGGAACGATCACCAACTGCCGCTGATCGAAGGTGTTCGCACAATAGAGATAGACTCCGCCTGAAATCCTGCCAAGTTCGACGTGCAACTCTCGCCCATCGGCCTCTCGTCGAGTACACTCGTTCATCACCGTGCGATCCGGCAGCTGTTCCCACGCCCGCTGCGCGGAGGGCGAATGGTTTTCATAGAGCGGCACATTCGGATCATGCGACCGAGCGCGCAGTACCTTGTCGTCAAATGCCTGCCCCTCATCGGGCTCCGGCGATTCATCCCACGCGACACTTCCCTCCCAGCCTTGCTCCAGCACATAGAATGGCCCATCGTCGGCCACTTCTTCCACAAGCCGGTACCGGACAGGTTCCGGGTGCTCGGCCAAATGCCACCCTCGCGCCGCCAAGGCGCGTTGAAACGGCACCCGCCGCGCCAGCTGCCTAGTTTTCTCGAACAAAATCACCCTGGCGCCTGGCGCCAGAAGGTCCGCTAGACGATCGAGCTTAGAGCCGATGCCGGTGCGCCGCTCAAAGTCCGTCTGCTGAAGACTATCGCGAACCCGTTCGAACGTCTCCCAGCTCCGGCTTGGCACGCCGGGATCCTGTTCAGCCTGCACCAGCGCATGTGTGGCGACAATCAGATCATAGGAGCGGCGCCGAGATGCGGCTTCAAGATCCGCGCAATGAAAGCGGACGTTCGTCAGGCCCAGCCGCTCCGCCTGCTCCTGCGCCCTCCCAATGGAGGCCGGCGAGCGATCGATCCCGACGAATTCCGTCTGTGGATGCTGCTGCGCATAGAAGGTCGTCAGAATCCCGACCCCAGAGCCGACATCCAACACAATCTTCGCCGGATGGATGCGAGCGGCCACTCGGGCCCCAATCTCGCAGTAATACTCATAGCGCTGGCTGTAGAGAACGGGAAGAATGTGGGGCTGCGCCGTCAGATCGTAAAACGCGATATCGTCACAGAGCGCACCGCTCCGTTTGCGTTCGACCTGCTGATTAAGCTGATTCAGATCGGTGGAAGAAAAAGAATCCCGCTGCCAGGCGAAATAGTCGGCATCGGACAGAACATGCCGGAGTCCCCATCGAGCCAGGTGGGCATGAAGAGCATCCTGCAGAGAATCAATCGACATACCTGGCTAAGAGGAAGCCTGCTCAAACCGTTTTCCGGCAAGGCCGCAAGGAGAGAGGCCCACGAAGCGTACTCCCCAGTTGTACGTTGAGTGGGACGAACGACTGAGAACGAAGCCGGGGAACGGTTTCAGCAGGCGCTCACGCACGCTTCAGCATGATCGCGTCTTCATAGGTATCCGGCACCGGATGCGGATACCGCAACTGACCGCCGCCGAGCACGACATACTTTTCGTTCGTCAGCTGCTCCACCCCGATCGGCCCCTTTGTTTGCACCCGCGAGAGATTGAGTCCAATATCCGGCCCCGCCCCATAGCTATCGCCCGCATTCAGCCGCGTTGAGGCATTCACCATTACCGCCGTCGCATCGACCTCGCGGGTAAAGCGCATGGCGTTATTGTAATCTGACGTGGCAATGACCGCCGTCAGACAAGGCCCATGCGCCGCGATATGCGCCAACGCTTCATCGAGACCGGCCACCATCTTGATCGCCAATACCGGCGCCAGAAACTGCCTGTCCCAATCCTCTTCCGTAGCCTTTTCGACCGCTTGATGGCCGGTCATGGCCATCTGTCCCATCATCGCCACGGTTTTGGGACAGCCGATCACCCGGATCTTATATTCATCGAGCAGCCGGCGAATCAGCGCAGGCAAAAAGGGCCTGGCCACCGCCTGCTGAACCAACAGCGTATCGATGGAATTCGGCGCAGATGCCTGTTGAATTTTTGAATTGATGACCACGTTTTGCGCAATGGGAATATCGGCTTCCGCATCGACGTACGCGTGGCTGATCCCGCCGTCGTAACACAAGATCGGCATCTTCGCCGAATCCAGAACGGCCTTACGCAGGCCCGGACCTCCGCGAGGGATAATCCCGTCCACGCTCTTCCCGGCCCGCATGATTTCCATGGCGACTTCTTTTTCCGGCCGGTCAATCAGCAGCCACGCACCGGACGGCACCCCCGCCTGCTCCGCCGCCTCACGTAAGCCTTCTTCGATCGCCTGATGAGTCCTGTTCCATTCAAAGGCTGGGCGAAACACACACACGTTGCCGGACTTCAGACAGAGAGCCAGCGACTCCACGGTGATCAGGGGCTTCAGTTCGGAAATGACCGCGATCACCCCGATCGGTACACGCACCCGGCTGACCACCAAACCATCCGGCCGTTCCCACCGTTTCGTCACCGCCCCAACGGGGTCGGGCAGGTCGGCGATCTGGCGAAGGCGATCAGCCATTTCTTTCACATCGTCTGCAGTCATTCTCACGCGGGTGACCGCTTCCTTTACCCGCTCTCCCCGAGTGCCTTCCCCTAAGAGGGTTTTGCCGACCGCATCCACATCGAGCGTATTCGCCGCTAAGATCGCCTCCTCGTCCTGCTCCAGCCGGTCGGCCATCGCGCGCAGCGCCTTCTCCTTGACCGGCCCAGAGAGCAACGCGAGAGAACCCACGACATCCCGGCATGTTTTCAACAACTTATCGATGTACATCTTAACGGGAACTTCAGGCATATCAGGGCCCCTTTATTAACAATAGTCCACACAGAATACCGTGCCGACTATAGCATGCGATTTTTTCGAGAGTAAAGCCGACCATGCGCTCCAACAGTCATTCCCTCACGTCCCGACACCATTTATCTCACAGGCGGCAGGAGTCGCTTGCCATGCTCCAATGCCAGCCATCGGCTCAGCCAGGCCCAGAGCACCATCACCGGAATAAGGACCCACGCAATTTGCAGCGTCGTCACTCCCAGCGCCTTGACGCCCGTCACCAGCCACCCGGTTGAGGCATCGCCCCCACGCGAGACCGCCGTGTCGATAAAGTTCTTGGCCTTATATTTCTCTTCCCGGCTCACGACGGTAAAAAGCATTTCCCGAGCCGGTTTGGACAACGCATATTCCCCCACACGCCGGACAACGGAAAAAATGACATAGACGAGGAGTCCCGGCCAGAGCGCGATGCCGAGAAAGCCAAGGAGGCTGACGACGGGAAGAAACAGCAAGGCCCCCACCAGACCAAACCGGCCAACCACACGATTGGTGATCAAGACCTGTGTCAGCCAAGTCAAAATATTCGTCGCAAAATCCATTGCGGAAAAGAGCCGCGTTCGCGCCTCCGGCGAGGACACATACTCCGCCACCAACCGCACCTGTTCAAGGTAGAGAAAGGTCGCCGTCAAGGTGAGAATGGCCAGATACCCGCAGATTCCCAGCAGGTAGGGAGAAGCCAAGGCCAACCGGATGCCTGCCAACATCCCCCCGCCTAACGGCTCTCCAACCGGCGTCTGCCTGCATAGAGCCCGTTCACGGCTCCAACGTTCTAACTGATAGATGCACCCCATACAGGCCAGCAGAAACAGTCCCGATGCCACCATCAACAACGGAACCGGAAACAGATAGGTCAGGCCGGTTGTGAGCACAGGACCCAACAGCGCGCCCGTACTCCCCCCCGCTGCAATCACACCGAACAGCCGCACCCCCTGCTCCGGCGCAAAGAGGTCCGCCATAAAACTCCAGAATACAGACACAACAAACAGATTGAATACAGAAAGCCAGACAAAGAACACCCGCGCGATCCATTCAGGATGCCACTGGCTCGTCATGCCCAAATAAAACCAGAGAAGCTGGGCGATAAAGAAGAGATAGACTGACAATAGCAGACGGGTCCGGGAAAAGCGTGACGATACAAATCCAAACAGCGGTGTCGCCACCAGCAACGTCAGAAACGTGCCCGTCATCATCCAAGGGAGATGCTGCACCCCGCCTTCGATCGCCATCTCATCGCGCACGGGGCGCAGGATGTAGTAGCCGCAGAGCAGGCAGAAGAAATAGGCGAACGACCAGAGCAGCGGCACCCGCTCCTCTTCTTTGACCTTGGCCCATCTCCAGAACAGCGCGTGCAGCATCGTCTCGTCCAAATCGTACGAAGACAGTGCCCGACCGCTCTCCTCTCCTGCAAGGAGAAAATTTGCTACAATGCGCCGGAATCGTTTGTTCAGGAGGAGCTATGATCGATCTCCGCAGCGATACTGTCACCCTCCCCACCGAGGCCATGCGCAAAGCCATGGCGCGAGCTGAGGTTGGCGACGACGTCTACGGCGAAGACCCCACCGTTAATCGACTGCAAGACATGGCCGCTGCGCTGCTGGGCAAACGCGCGGCCCTCTTCGTGCCCTCCGGCACCATGGCGAACCAGCTTGCCATTCGCGTCCATACCCAGCCTGGGCAGGAAGTGATTGTTGAGAGCACGGCCCACATTGTGCGCTACGAACAAGGCGCTGCTGGCGCCCTGGCGGGCGTGCAATTGCATTGGGTGACGGGCGACCGCGGGATCATGACGGCGGATCAGGTCGAAGCAGCGATTCGTCCGAAAGATCCCTACAGCATCCCCACCGGATTGATCTGTCTCGAAAACACGCACAACAGCGGCGGCGGCACCATCTACTCCCTCTCCACCATCGAAAGGATTCGCGCCATCGCGACGAAACATGGGCTCCCCATGCATCTTGACGGCGCGCGCCTGTTCAACGCCGTAGCCGCCACCACGCTGCCGCCCGCGACCTATGCGCAACATTTTGAAACCGTCTCCTTCTGCCTCTCAAAAGGCCTCGGCGCTCCGGCCGGCTCGCTCTTGGTTTCCAGCGACATCCAGCTCATAGACAAGGCCCGCCGCTTCCGCCGCATGTACGGCGGCGCGATGCGCCAGGCCGGGATATTTGCTGCAGCGGGCATCCATGCCCTCGACCACCATGCGACACGCTTGAAAGAGGATCACGATCACGCCAAACGGCTCGCGCGCGCCCTGTACCAGATGCCCGCCGTCCGCATCGCGCCGCAACATGTCGAAACCAATATCGTCATGTTCGAGATCCCCGGACATCGCCTCACACCCGCCGAACTGGTCGCACAGCTCAAGCAAGAGGGCCTGCTCATCCATACCGTCGGAGGCCACCGGTTCAGAGCCGTAACCCATCTCAATATCACCGCGAAACAGATCGACGAGGCCGTCGAGATCTTCGCGCGGGTCCTCGGCTCCTGAGGCGCGTCCGTTGACACCTTCTGCAACGGTACCTACAATGTCAAATATTACCTATCGAGAGATCGCATGCCGCTCCACATGGTGTCGTTTCAACAGATCAGCCGCATTCTCGATGTGACCGATGGGCTCGGCCTCAACCGGGAGTGGGTCGAAATCCCTCTCTCGCCGGAAAGCCCAGGCTTGGTGCGCAAACTGACCAACGGCAAGTTGGAAATCGTGGTCGATGCGGACCAGCCGTTCGACCAATGGCTCACCTCGCTTCCGGCTCAAATCCAGCAGGCACACGGATAATTATGGACTCGCACGTGTCAGCACCGATCCCTACGCGGGAAGAACTCAACGCCGAGCTGTTGGAGGTACCGGAACCGCCTGAGCAACCGGCCACACCCGAGCCCCCAGGATTTGACGACAGCGTTGCGATCGCGCTCAAACATATCCGCGGGCGGCGCGGCGGCGACCTCGTCGGCATTCTCATGGTTGGCTCCGGCGCACGCCGCGCCATCACCCCGCACAGCGATATCGACTTGATCGCGCTGGTGAAAGGAGACCGGGAAGGGCATGAAATCCTTCGAGCCGGCGAACGCCTGGTCGATATCCGTTACTATGGATACAAGCTCGTCGAGGACGAACTCGCCTATTCGTTCGTCCTGCCATCGATCCTGAGAAAAGCCCGCATCCTACACGACCACGATGGGACTAGCGCCACCCTGGTCGAGAAAGCCAGCCAGAGATTCCGAAAAGGGCCGCCCCCCACCTCCATGAACGAACAGATCCGCATCAAAGCTGAATGCCTCCACTGGCTGGGTAAAGCCCAAGACGTCCTGGATAAACCGGCGCTGGCTCAATACCTGCTCAATACATTTTTTGAGGAGTCCACCCAGGCCTTCTTTCGCATTCGAGGGTTCTGGCTGACCGCTCCAGTGGATATCCATCGCTTTATGTCATCCCGCGAACCGGCGCTCGCCGATCTGGCCGCCCGATTCCTCCTCGCCTCCAACGTGGCCGACCAGCTCAACTTTGGGCGGCAATTTGCCGATTTACTCTTTAAGGACATCCCGAACCCGGCACGAATCGACTAAGACCGTCGTGCACTGAACGAATATCGCGTTTTTGTCCTGTACCACTGAAGCGTCACCGGGAGCGGACCCGCGCCGCGGATTGTCCACTCAAGCGATCGCGCCACCCAGCCGTCAACTTTATGTGAGCGAAGGAGCTGCCATGGAACTCGGATTCATTGGGCTCGGCAAGATGGGTATGAACATGGTCACGCGATTACGCCGCGACCAGCACCGCGTGGTCGTCTTCGACCGATCGCAGGACTTGATCAAGCAAGCCGAAAGCCAGGGCTGCATCGCCTCGTCCTCGCTCGCCGATCTCGTCGGCAAACTCAACGCTCCGCGAACGGTCTGGATCATGGTGCCATCGGGGGCACCGACGGAGGAGACCGTTCACGCCGTAGCGGCTCTGCTCCATCCAGGCGACACCATCATCGACGGCGGGAATACCCGTTTCCATGATGATGTCCGTCGAGCCGCTGAGCTCAAAGCCAGACAGATCCATTATGTCGATGCCGGCACCAGCGGCGGCGTCTGGGGTCTGAAAGTCGGCTACTGCCTCATGGTCGGTGGAGAAGAGGCGCCCGTCACGCGACTCGCACCGATCTTCACGACACTCGCGCCAGAAAACGGCTGGGCCCATGTCGGCGGCCACGGCGCGGGGCACTATGTGAAGATGGTGCACAACGGCATCGAGTACAGCATGATGCAGGGCTATGCCGAAGGGTTTGAGCTGATGTCCAAGAGTGAATACAACTTTGACCTGGGCAGGATCGCCGACTTGTGGATGCACGGAAGCGTGGTGCGCTCGTGGCTCTTAGAGCTGGCGGTCAGCGCGCTCAAAGACGACCCGAAACTGGAGAAGCTCAAAGGCTTCGTGCAGGACTCTGGCGAAGGCCGCTGGATGATCGCCGACGCCATCGAAAAAGATGTCCCGGTCCCGACGCTGACGACCGCCCTCTTTACCCGGTTCCGGTCGCGGCAGGAACAATCCTTCGCCGAGAAAATGCTGGCGGCGCTGCGGAATGCCTTCGGCGGCCACGCCGTCCGTCGGTAATCACAATGATCCTATTCCAGAAGAAGTAACATGGCACCTGCGAACCAACGGATCGAAATAAGCCCGTCTCAGGAGACTGTGCCTCCCGTCGAGCCCAGCACGCTGGTCATTTTCGGCGGATCGGGCGATCTCGCCAAACGCCGCTTGATCCCTGCACTCTATAACCTGCTCCTCGACGGCCTCATGCCGTCAAATTATGTCGTGCTCGGGCTCGGCCGCACACCGATGAGCGACGACGAGTTCCGCTCCGCCGTTCGCGATGGAGTTATAAAACATTCCCGCCAGGCCTTGATTGAAGAGACATGGGATACGTTCGCCCGCCATTTGTTCTACATGGCCGGAGAAAATGACGACCCGAAAACCTACGTCCGGCTCAAAGCCCGTGCAGAAGCACTCGAACAGACCTTCCGCCTGCCGGGAAATCGCATCTTCTATCTCAGCATCCCGCCCAGTTCTTTTACGCCCGTGTGTGAAGGCCTCTCGAGCTCAGGCGCCGCCGTCAAAGCCAATGGCCATAGCCCGTATGCCCGTATCATCGTGGAAAAGCCGGTCGGCCGCGATTTGACCTCAGCGAAAGCAATCAATGCCGTGACCGGACGCGTGTTCGACGAATCGCAAATCTTTCGTATCGATCACTATCTCGGCAAAGAGACCGTGCAGAACCTCATGGTCGTGCGCTTTGCCAACAGCATCTTCGAGCCGATCTGGAACCGCAAGTATATCGACCACGTGCAAATCACTGTCAGCGAAGCGGAAGGGGTCGGCACGAGAGCCAGCTACTATGAAGAAGCAGGCGCCTTACGCGACATGGTCCAGAACCATCTCCTCCAATTGCTCTGTCTCGTGGCCATGGAACCGCCGTATTCGCTCGACCCAGATGTCGTCCGCAATGCCAAGATGGAAGTGCTCCGATGCCTGCGTCCCATCGCAGGGAAAGACGTCGAGAATTTCACAGTCCGAGCTCAATACACCGAAGGCACCGCCCATGGCCAGCCTGTGCCGGGCTATCGACGTGAACATGGCGTGAATGCCAATTCGACCACGGAAACCTATGTCGCCCTGAAATGCTTCGTTGAAAACTGGCGCTGGGCCGGTGTGCCATTCTATCTGCGCACAGGGAAGGCCTTGCCGCTACGCGCAAGCGAGATCGCGGTGCAATTTAAAGAGATTCCGCAAATTCTCTTCAATACCAATGCCCAATCCCCGCAGGCCCCCAACGTCCTGACTCTCCGTATTCAGCCGGAAGAAGGCCTGTCATTACGTATCGTCTCGCGGGTGCCAGGGACCAGAGCGCAAACACATCCAGTCGAGATGAATTTCAAATATGGGGAAGCATTCGGCAGACCCTCTCCCGAAGCCTACGAGCGGCTGCTCTTAGACGTCATGGCCGGGGATGCATCACGCTTCATGCGCCGCGACGCTGTGGAGGCTTCCTGGGCCTGGATTACGCAGATCCTTGAAGGGTGGCAACAATCCGGACAACGCTGGCTCCCTGAATATCAAGCCGGCACCTGGGGACCGGTCGAGGCCGACCGCCTCATTCAACATGATGGCCGGGTCTGGCGGACACTATAGATATAAACAACTACTACCCTGCTACGCACAGCTCTCTCGACTTACTCAGGTCTCTGCTTGAACCATATGTAGGCGAGAGAAACCAAAGCCGTCAGCCGCACCTCGTTCCTTCCCGTCATATCTGTAGGCAAATCAGTGCATCGCCTATCCTGCGAGAAATAAAGGGATTGACTGCATAATCCGTCCAAATTTCCTACGGTGTCTCATCCATCGCAACAACCTTTTCTCTATTCCGTTTATTTTCCTTGTATTTTTATCTTATTAGTCCCCAGCTAGCGATGGCACACGGTTTGCTTTATGCCACCGTGAAGGGGTGAATAGCTCCCCTTTTCGGATCGCTGAGTCTGTTGTGCAATCAGACATCCTCGCGTCTTTTTGAGAAGTTGCCTTCTCCGGGAAGGGTGTGCCCACTGCCGGGAAATACAAAAGAGGAGTGCCAGCATGAACTGGATCAAAACCTTCGCTGCTATTTTTACATTGTGCTCTAGTACTGCCTGGGGTGCCACATTGACGTGGGACGCCAACAGTGAATCAGATATGGCAGGGTATCGCGTGTATCAATGCATTCAGCTCCCCTGCACACGAACATCCGGCAACGCGGCCTCTCTCGCCACCTTAGGAACAGTGACTAGTTACAATATCGGGACGCCATCCGCAATTCGGTATTTCTTTGTCACGGCATATGATACGTCCAATCTTGAGTCAAACGAGAGCGCAGTTGTGACCTACACTCCTCCCCCAGTGACGCCAGTCATCGGGGTAACTCCGATAAGCCTCTCCTTCGCTGCGATTATGGGTGGGGCCAACCCAGCAGCGCAGACCTTCAGCATCAGCAACTCGGGAGGCGGCACCCTCAGCTGGAGCGTAAGTGACAATGCCGCCTGGTTGAGTCTGAGTCCGACCGCTGGCACAGGGAATGGTGTTGTGACGGTAAGTGTGAACACCGGCACCTTGGCCGCCGGGACTTACAATGGATCTATCACGATCAATGCTACCGGGGCCCCCTCCGTCACCCTACCGGTGACGGTTACCGTCAATGCGGCACCCATTACGTATAGCACCCCACCGACTCCAAAAGGCCTGCGGTTAGGTTGGTTTAAGTAGGATTTATCAGTACGGATATGACTTGTTCGCAGGAGGCGACGAAAATCTCACACCCCCACAGCATGTGATGAGTACTGTTCGCTAACCAACAGACTTTTTATCTATCTGATCTGTCTGGCTATTTGAACCAGACAGATCAGATGATTCAGGTCATCACATCCCGTTAGCCGCTCAACCAACTAGCCACCCAATAATCTGCGAGTCCTCATGGATTGCTGGCCCGAAGCACAACGTTCCTTTAGGAGGACAGGATTTTCACCGCATCCTCAGAATAATAACAATGACTGCGCCTGGTAAATCTTCTAGCCTCCCTCTCAGCTGAGAGCTAACTGCTTCCAAATCTCCTCCTTCGTTCCCAATCCTCCGATGAACCGCTCAAACGATCCCTCGCGATAGAGGGCCAGGGCCGGAAGCGAAGTGATTTCGAGCTCAGCGGGGATCTGAAAATTCTCATCGATATTCATGGTCAGGACCAAAACCTTGTCTCCGAGTTCGCCCTTCAGCGCCTCCAGCTCTTTCATCAACACACGGCAATGACCGCAATTCGGCTTCCAGAACTCGACCAACACTGGCACGGTGGCGCGCTCGACCGCTCGGTCAAAATCCGCATCGGTCACCCATTGGAGTCGTGATGACATCGTTATGACAATTGCGGCGACAACACAGGCTGCAAGACTTGCCGATAGACGAGATCGGCAAAAAGACGATAGCCCGCCGTGCTGAGGTGGAGCCCGTCGTTGGAATACTCCCGGGCCAGCAGATTGGTGCCGGATTCGGCAGTTGCGGCAAACAGGTCGATGACCTGAAGAGTCTTCGTCCCGGCGTATGCACCGATCAATGTGTTGAGCTCAACGCGTCGAGCTAAGTGACCCGCCACCCACTCCTGCCCCTCGCGGCTGGTACAAGCGTCTTCGACCCGCAAGGACGGCACCGTGACTGGAACCGGCACCCCGCCGGTGGCGAGTGTCTGCTCATACATCTTAACGAGGTTACGCATAATCTCAGCCGGTGGTCCGTTCCATCCCAAGTCGTTGGTCCCACCTAAAATCACGACATAATGCGGCTTATGCGCCAATACATCCTGCTGAAACCGCATGAGCATTTCAGCGGTTAGCTCCCCACAGATTCCGCTGACTCGCACCTGCCCGGCTTGTCCAATCCTCTGTTGCACCCAATCGCCATATGGCGTGGACTGACCTCGGGGATTGTCCCTCGTCGGGGACTGAAACCCAGCAGTGAGGCTGTCACCAAAACAGATAATGCGGATAGGGGAGTTCGAATTCATAGGTACGCGATTGTACCGGCCACGATTCCCTCTGACAAGCAACAAGATGGCATCGCTCCTCATCCCTTCCTCTAGTCGATAATGCCGATTTTCTTGACGATTTATCGATGTCCCGATAAGTCTACTACTATGTCCGAATTGAAAGTTGCCCAACAAATGATGGCCGCCGCCGTGGCGGCAAAACCGCAGGCAGCCCCTGAAGTGACCTCGGTGGTCCAACTGCTTAAATCATTGGACCGCGCATCGAAAAATATCCGAACGTTTGGCTTTCGAAACAGTGTCGCGCAAAAGTTTTTCAGTCAATTTTATACCGAGTTGACCACCCATCTCGCCCGCTTCGACATATTAACTTTTCTCGTGCAGCGAGACGGGCTCTATCTCCATGACCAGCTGGTCTATAGCTCCCAGACCACCGAGGCCGGTGAGAACTTCGCCTTTACCCTCTATAGCGATGGCATCCGCGAGCTGACACTGCATCCCGACATCACAGAAGAAGATGTGCTCTTCTTTTTCGAAGCCTTATGGAACACCTCCGCCACTGGCGAGTTGGAAGACGATGACATCGTCACGCGCCTGTGGACCAAAAATCTCCCCACGATTACGATCGTCACCGCCGATGAAGTGATGAAAGTGTCAGACACCGACACCATCCTGACACCGCAAGCACAAACCCCGCTGGAAGCCTCGCTTCGGGACATCCTCACCGACGCTCGCGCGGCAAAAGTCACCGACACACAACAAGGGCAGCCACAGAAACCTCGCCTGACCTCCGGCATCATGGGATATGAGGTGTCTGAATTTGAATTGGCGGCACTCGAACGCGATATTGCGGCCGAGTCAGCCCGCAACAGTGCCTCCTATGTCCTCGAGATCTTCAGTGCGGTTCTCTCGTCAGAACGGTCCCCTGTCTTGCTGAGTAAAGTACTCGACATCTATGACGGTGTCCTGATTTCGCTGTTTCAAGGCGGACACTGGAGACTCGCGGAGCAGGTCCTCAGTCTTTTAGGCGATGCCGATGCCATGCGCCAGGACTTGACGCCGGAGCACCGAGAGAAAATCAACGTGCTACTGGAGCAAATCGGGAAACCGGAGCGCGTGAATCTGATCGAACGATATCTCAATACGACAGAGGAGCCCAGTGTGGATGGGCTGCAGTCCGTACTTCTCATGATGAAGCCCTCGGCGATTCCCGCCCTTTGCACACTGCTTGGCAATCTGGAATACAGTACGCATCAAACATTACTCTGCAGCGTCTTATCCGATCTCGCAAAAGAGGCCCCGGACATGTTGGCGCGCCACCTCACCAACCGAAATCCGGCGCTTGTGCGCAACCTCTTGAGTATCATTGCCCAGTGGAATATTCCCAGTCTGGCAGACAGTGTCGAGAAAATTATCCGATACCCTGATCCGCTTATCAGGCGCGAGGTGATCCGAACGCTTTCGACCCTCAGACCATCAGGCAGCGGAGCCAAGATCGTCCCCCTCTTAAACGACCAGGATGAAGCCGTACGCCTCGCCGCGCTCAAACCGCTGCTGACAGGCCATTACACCGCCCCGTTTTCGATCTGGGAGCCGATCGTCACAACAGAAACCTTTGTCGAACGCCCACCCGCAGAGCGGCGCAATATTTTTCATGCCATGCGCGCAACAGCCGGAGACGACGCCGTCCCATTTTGGAGAAATTCGCTCACAGAGTGGGGATGGACGAATCGCAAAAAAAAGGAAGAGCTGGCGCTCCTGGCCATCGATGCGCTCGGGAAACTTGGAACGCCGGCCGCGCAGGAGGCGCTTCAAACTGGGGCCGATAAAGGCACGGCAACGATCAAGAAAGCCTGCGCGACCGCGCTGGCCAATATAACCACACACACGGATACGCCCTAGTACACAAACTACTTTATCCTGCGAGGACTCATTCCGTGACTGAACCACTGCGCAGCTCCGAACCCGTCGCACCCCTTGCCACGGTATCCCAGCCCATTCTGACCCACGAAAAATCGCTCACAAAGAAAGTGGCGAAGGGATCGGAAGCTGGAGATATCTACGACCAGCAAGTGCTCATGCTGGGAGCGCAATTAGTCACGCAGCTGAGCATCCTCATCAAGATGTTCCGCATTCATGGGCGCACAAACGCCGCCCTGGATGGGCCCGTTGAGGCGGCGATGACGGTCATCGCCACTCTGGCCCATGAAGAACCGGCCTGCATTCGGCTGCAAAACGACTTTCTCTTTCTCGGCCAACGCCACCTAAAAGTCACGTCCGGGCAAATGCCGGTGTTCTCCATCGTGATCGACACCTTCAATAAATGGAATATCGGGGGAGTCTCGTTTGCCTCCACGACCACCGCACGGGACCTTCGAGAGCTGGCCTATCAGCTTGCCACCTTCGATGCCGTCAAAAGCTCACTGGACACCTTGCGAACCGCACTCGAAGAGCAGTCGGTGAAGGGCATTGAGATTGAAGAGCGCCGCGTCCTTCGAGGCAAAGCGACGGCAAAAACGCGCTATGCCAATGCGGCAGCGGCAGTGGGAACGCTGATCCAGGATTCGCGAGAGAAAGGAACGATCGGTTTCAAGCAGGCGAAACGGGCCATTCAAAGCATCGTCGATCTCATGATGAATGACGAAGCCTCCCTGCTCGGGCTTACGACTTTGCGCTGCCACGATCAATACACTCACAACCACTCCGTCAACGTCTCCCTGCTCTCCATGGCTTTAGGAAACCGTGCCGGCTATCCCAAAGTCGAGCTGGCCGATTTGGGACTGGCCGCTCTGTTCCACGACCTCGGGAAAGCCACTATCCCGATGGAGGTCCTGAACAAACCTGGAGAATTCACAGAAGACGAATGGCAGATGATGCGCAATCATCCCACCGAAGGGGCACTGAGCCTGGCGCAGATGCGCGGGATCACCAATTTACCCGGCCGCATGGCATCCGCTTCATTCGAACATCACATGAATTTGGACTATTCCGGCTATCCCAAACTCAACGTCCCCTGGAAACTGTCCATGACCGGGCGCATTCTCATGATCGCGGACTGTTATGACGCCATGACTTCCTCGCGGGTCTATCGGAGGGAGCCGATGTCTCCCGCTAAAGTCTTGAATATTATGTTTGCCAAGTCCGGTTCCTCCTTCGATCCTACCTTGATGAAATTATTTATGAACTGCGTCGGCATTATCCCGATCGGCAGCCTCGTCATGCTCAACACCAATGAACTCGCCGTCGTCCTTAAGCCTGCGATCGACCAGGCCGAGGCAGAATATCCCTACGTCAAGGTCATCACAGATCCAATGGGGACTCCGCTCGAGAACGGCCGTGAACTGGACCTTCGTGAAAAGGACGAGATGGGGGAATACCGTCACTACATTATCCGGCTCATCGACAATACAGAGCACAAATTCGACACCAGCCGCTATTTCGTCTAGCCCGACTCGCCTCTCCCCTGTCGAGCCATCTGGAAATC
>DJMJ01000014.1 GCA_002435325.1 Nitrospira sp. UBA6493
GGCTTCTCAAGCTTGTCGCCCTTCTTGGCGAGACCGATATTAAAGCCGGTCGCGGAGCTGGAACCTTTCACCACGAAGCTGTGGGGGTTGTGGAGCACACCCTGGACGGACTTGGGATCGTCAGGATCCGCATCATGATTCTCGGTACGGAACATCTTGTTGTTAACGACGACGCCCGTAAACGGAAGGAATTCGCAGAACTCCGCGACAACATCCGTCCCGGCATACCCGTCCATAAACGCCTTGTCTTCGATATCGACGACGGCCACAACCGCACCCTTCAGACCACCATCCTTGCCCACTTCAATGGTCTTCAAGAAACGCTTATCGCCATCCATCAAATCCTTGTGGGGGTTCTTCACGCAGAACTTGGGATTCGGGAACTTGGCAAAGGAAAACTCCTTCTGCTCAGCCTTCCCGGCATAGGTCACTTTCCCGGCAATAGTCCCGCCGGCATTCGCAGCCAACGGCGCTGCAATGAACGCCACTGCGGCTGCACCAAACACCACTGACAATGCGCACTTCTTCATGTCTCTGCCTCCTTGTGATTAACTACCTGCCATGATCTTTGGCATCTTGCTCCCCGCACTCCCATCTACCGGCCAGACAAGAGGATGGACGGGGAACGCTTCCTCTCTGAGATACTCGATCGAAATCGTGCTGGCGAGGCTGATCCGGACCGAGCATGTATATAAAACTCTACCGTACCCTGTCAATCTTAAACAAGGGGGGACGAAATTATTCGGGGCCACACAGCCCGCGCTAGGATTTTTGCTTGAGGAGATGGAGCAACCCTCCTGCCGCAGTGGCCCGCACCGCCTCATTCGCATCGTGTAATCCTTCGATCATCAGGGTAATCTGCCCCCGATCTCCGATGTGACCAATCGAACGGATGGCCACTATTTTTGGACCGGGGAGCGGATCAGTCGTCAAACTGCTCAAGAACGCAATCGCCTCTTTTGCATTCGGCTTCGTGGCTTTTCCCAAGGCAAAGGCGATCGAAGCACGGGCGGCCGTGTCGTTTTGCTGCGCAAGCGCCCTCGCGGTCTCCGCCACTTTTTCGAACGGCTGCCCCAGCTGAAGGAGGGCAGCCACCGCCGCCGCACGAACCGTCATCTGCCCGTCTCCCAATGTCTGCAGGATGGCCGGAACCGACTCGATCGCCTCCAACTCAGCCAGACTCGACAGGGCAGATTCGCGCACCGCAGGAATGGGATCCTTCAGCAACACCTCGATCTTTTCGCGGGCCTCTTTGCGGCCAAGCTGTCCTAACCCTCTGGCAGCCGTCCCCCGCACCGACGGCTGTTGATAGGACAACATCTCCATTAGAATAGGCGCGCCACGCTGATCCTTCAGATCGGCTATGGCCCGGATAGCATCGGTTCGATCGTCCGGGTTGGCCGCATCGGCGGCCTTCCGTAAATCTTCCCATGCCTCTTTTTTTCCGAGTCTGACGAGCGCCCCAAACGCGGCAATCCGCACGGGAGAGAGCTCATCCTTAGCTGCCGCCTCAATGAGCGGGAGCACGGAGGGATCGCCTGAACGCCCGAGCGTTTTCACGACTCGAGCCTTCACCAAGCCGGCCTGATCCTCCAGTGCCCCGCGCAACTTCTTGGACTTTCTCCCGGCTTCCAAGCGGCCCAGCCCTTCGACCGCCAAGACACGCACAGGACCTGACCCATCGCTCAACCCATCTTCAAAGAATGGCACTGCCTCAGCGGAATCGATTTCCTTCAATGCCGTGTACGCTGCGCCACGCATCTGTTCGCGCATATCCTTCACCAGCACCACGATCATGCCAAGCGCCACCTCACGCAGCACCGGCTCATCGTCGTGCTTGAGAGACTGGGCCAGCAGATCGTACTCATCCAGCGCTTCTTTGGGCTTCCCTATATTAATTAGCGACCGGATTTTAAGCCGCCGGACCTCGGGAGCAGCGCCTCGCTCTTTATCGAGCTTGGCCAGTTCATCGAGTGCCTGCTGATAGGCCTTCTTTTCAAAGGCCGCCTGAGCCTCTTTGGGAACAGCTGACGCTCCTGCCATGAGGACTGATGGGCTCAACCCTGCGAGCACGCACACAAGCCCTGCGAGCACGAGCCCACTACATTTCAAAATCCTTTGTGTCATCCCTGTTCCTTGCCGCCCCGTTACCCTTGTACTCCGGGCCCAGCGGGGCTTGCTCGTTTTTTATACCCAGGAGGCTCGTCGAAATAATAATCCGGCTGGGGCGAGAAGCGAATCCGTTCGTATTCGACCGACCAATTCCGGTCGCGGCTCATCAGCTTCAAGACAATACCGGCTTCGACATCGACCCATTCGAAGAACCGCTCGACCCGCCCATGTCGATCTGTCCGCACCTCAAACAATTGCGCCGCTCGGCCCACCGCCATGGCCTCTCCGACCAACACCCGTTCCTTCTCACCCGGCAATGCCGGCCAGACCGGCAACACATCGTCGGCATCTACCGGCGTCACCAATAACTCCTTCCGCTGCGCGAGAAGATACCAGGTTTCGGCCTTGTCCAAACGAATAATCTCGATCGCGGCGTACCCATAATCGGTCTTGAGCGCATACTTATACTCCAGGCGGATCCGATCCCCCTTCGCAAAGACCTGCGCCTGATGCCGGCGTCCCTCAACCTGCTTGATCAGCGTCCCGGAAAAATCAACAACGGGGGGGGCCAACTCACCCCCCCAGGCTTGAGCGAAACCGGCACCTGACAAGAGCGCGAGGGCCAGAGATAGAGAGCGGATTTGCCCCCTCTTCCAGGTTGCGGCGAGAAAAGACCTCACTGCTGATGTTCCACAAACGGCTGGATATCGATCGAGTAGCCTAAGGATTCCGGACCGAAGCGGGGATTATCCATCACCTTGTAGGCGGAGCGATTTCCTTTCGGCGCCTGCAACGAAAACTGCTCCTTCATCTTGCCATCAGCTTGGATCTCAATCGTTTTGGTCAGACCGGGACCGGTCTGCGGATGCCAGACCACCAACTGATACGTTCCCGGCGGGATGTGATCAATAGTGAACCCTCCATGCTCATCGGTCAGCGCATAGTAGGGATTGTTCACCGCCATCGCCCAACTCTCCATGTAGGCGTGAAACCCGCACTGCATATAAAATGTCCGGCGCCCCTTATTCAGATAGACCGGCCCGATCAGAGACGCTCCCGGCGCATGATTGTGCATCGCATGAATATCGCCCCGGTGATGCTGGTGGTTCATAACCAATGGAGTATTGAACAACGTCCTCGCCCCTGCTTCCAATGAGGTTTCATAGCCTTGAATATCGTGCATTACAGGATCCATGTTGATGACTTCCACCGCATGGCCATTTCTCACAATGGTCATAAAAGGTTGAAACACGCAATCCCGTGCTTCTATCAGCGGCACCGAAATCTCAAACGGTTTCCCGAACTCCACCCCTTCCAAGAGAACAATGGCATCCTTCAACCCACCATTCTGGTCCACGACAAAATCACGGAGCAACCGCCAGCCTCTCCCGTTCGAAATGCGGCCGCAATAGACCGGATCCGGAAAGGTGATCAGGTTGAATCCTTTGGGGTCAGGAATCGCGCCTTCCAGGGTCACCACCCCTTCAAGCGATCCGCCATGCGGCACATCGATAACTTCGTATGCGACCGCCGGCATGGCACTTCCTAGCACGAGCAGCGACCAGAGCGCTGCCCATGCCCTATGCCCTGCCTGCCTCTCACCCGCCGGACTCATCATGGCATCAACCTCCCTACAGAGGAAAACGGCTTCAACTGACTCATCGTATCAAAAGGTTTGCGCAAAGCAAAAGGGGGAAGCCTTTCGGCTTCCCCCTTTCACGATCACCTGTGCCTCCTGCCATACGGCAGGAGGCTGGAGATTACTTCGCTGACACCGAGATCGCCTGCACCGGCTGTTCCGCCGATGCGCTCTTCATCCCGGCCGCCGCGCCGTTCAGCGGCAACACCCGCTGATCACCGGACGGCAACACTCGCACATACCCCCACTGACCGGACTGCGAGTACGGCAACCGCTGGTTGCTGTACACATAGTCGCCAGGCAGGCGATACGGACCGCCTGCGGAAGGGATAAAGGCATCGATCGTCTCAGAGCCGGAGAACTCCACGACACTGATCTGATCCGCGCCGCGCATGAAGGGCTCAATCGGCCACTCATGCTTCTCGACGCTGAACATGCCGTTTTGTTCGTTGTTCACACCCAACACGTGAATCCGCACAGGATCGCCGGCATGCGCCTCGATCAAAGGCGTGGCCGGATCCTCAGGCTTGTCCGCCTTGCAAGGCTGGAACACCTTGCCCAGCGAGCAGCCCTGTTCTTCACGGAACTTGTACGGCTCGGACCGGTAGTTCACACCGGTCAGACCCGCCACGTTCTGCACATAGGGCATGAAGCTCGTGCCGATGATGTTGTCTTCGTCCTGGAAGAACAACGCCACGTCACGATAGTTCGGCCGGTTTTCCATGCCGGGCAACGAGTGATCGAGGATCACGTCGGCCGCCCAGGCATTCTTGTTCGTCAAATCGGCACCGGTCTTCGGATCGCGATACTTGGCCCCCTTCGGACCCACCACAATGGCGCCGAACAGCCCATTACGCGGATTGGTCATCGCATTGCCCCAATCCCACACCAACGAAGTCGTCTCGCCGTTGAACGGATCCGCATAGTACGTGTAGCTACGCTCACCGCCCGGCGCGATCGTCTGATCGCCGGGGTTCATGCCGATATTGGCTCCCATCGAATCCTTCGGGTCAAACGACAGCCCGATGGCCGAGAAGGAGGCCTTGCTTGCTTTCATCTTGTTCTTCAGGTTGACCTTCACACAATCGCCCACATTCACGCGAAGCGTCAGCGGCATCGGTTGCGCGCCGCTCGCCACCTTGGCAACATCTTCCTCCAAGGCGTAGATCTTCGCATCTGGATTCGTCATGAGAATCCGCCGTTCGAAGTCCACTTCGATGGTCTCAGGGGCCTTCGCATTGAACTTCATGGACGGATAATCCAATGCCACGACATTGAACGACTTCACAGGCGCATCAACCGGGCAGACCGGCAACGCCTGGGGAATCTCCCCCTTGTTCGAGAAACCGGCGGGGAGCTTCTTCAAGTCCGCCTGCTCCTTGTCGTACACGCGCACGATACCCCAGCCGCCCTCAGAGAACTTCGAGGACCGGCCGTTGAAGTGGATATAGTCGCCGGCCTGCAGGCGGGATCCGCCGGCCTGCGGCACCACGAGATCGTAGCGTTCCGCGATCCCGATGTGGATCGAGTTCTTGCGATTGGCGTCACCGGCATAGCGCTCCGAGAGGAACGTATGACCGGAGATCGTCCACACCATGGACTCGTTCATAAGGGTATGCAGAAGACGGAACACCATTGTGTCTCCTACGTAGGCCCTCAAGGTCGGTGTGTACGGATCGCCGTGAATGGTGCTGTTAAAGATCTGCGACGAATCAGGATTGGTCGCCAACCGCTGCGCGATCGGGGCCGCCCTGAAGTTCAACCCGCTGCCGGTGGTGTGCGTGCCACCATTCAAGAACGGCATCGGCGTCATGTAGATCTTCTCCGGCATCATGAACGACACGGTCTTTCCGGCTTCGAGCGCCACATCAATCGGCTGCCCGGGAGGATTGCCCGCGGTCACGATATTGACGGTATGCGGCACGGTGTCGTGCACTTGCACCATCAATTCACGGAAGCTGTTGTTCACACCATGGCCCACCGGTTCGACCGTCCGGATGTCGGCGATGGGGCCGCTCCTCACTGCCTTGCCGGTCTTCGGATCATGATAGGTGGACCCGACCGGCTCGGCGATGAACGTGCCGAACCCGCCGTGCGGCCAGGTGGTCGCGCCGAACGCATGGTCGTGCCAGAACACGGTCCCCACGTCCGCATCGACCCAGAACCGCTGCCGAACGAACTCCACCGTCACGATGTCGTTCGCCGGATGATCGTTCTTCAAGCCCTTCGCCAAGGTGATCTGGTTGCCCTTGATCGCCTTGATGCGGGAGATTTCATTGCCCTTCACGTTATCGGCGCCCACCATGATGAGGGTGCCCTCGTGATACTGCTTCGCGTTCTTCACGGAGATGCTGGTCGCGCCCTTCTTGACCGCGCCCGTCAACACCGTGTTCATCGGAGCCGGAAGGCCCTTCGGATTCTTCTTCTCCAGCATCGTGAACGGCCGCACCGACTGCTCATAGGAGAAGCCGGTGATGACGCCGTCCGACGCCTGGTTGTCGAACTGCAGGAAATGCCAATGGGTGTTGATCTTCGACGACTGGAAATTCGTGTAGTCGTCGTCGTCCCATTCGCTGGTCAACGTCCAATCGAGGCAGTCATAGATGTTGCCGCGCACGACCAACGGATACTTCAGGTCGTCGTTGGCACGAATGGCCGCTTCTTCTTCATGCAGCACATAGATCAAGCCGTTCGGATCGATCACGGGCGGCTCTTTCCCCTGTGCCTTCGCAATCTTGATCGGCATCTTCACGAAGTGCACGTTGTAGTGCTTCCGTCCGGCATTCTCCGGGCAGAGGCTCCACACCCCGTTTTCTCCGGGAAGCGCCTGATCGACGCTCTCGTCCCCGTTGGCATCCCGGCGGATCATCTCCAGCCAGGGCGCGCCGACGTGATTCGGCGAGAACATCACGCGCCGACCGAAGTGCGGCGTGAGATGCGGCCAGGCCACCTTACCGGTCAACGGCTCGAACATGATCGGGTGCCGCTTGCCGGGATGGGTGGACTTGTACTTGGGATTATCGATCTCGCTTTCCTTCTCGCTCATCGCCACGTTGCCGTTCCAGGTCCAATCCAGCACCGTGGCGTCATACGACTGAGTCTGGCCCTTCTCGTCATCCTTGTGGCCGGGCTTGCCCATCGTCGGCAACTGCATCGCCACCCAATCCTTGACGTTGATCACGGCCGGGTTGGTCTTCCAGTTGCTCTTGCCCTTATCGGTAATCGTGAACTGCTTGCCGAACCAATCGACGGTCTGACCGATCAGCTTGTCGGACGCGATCGGGGTCTTGATGCGGCCCTTGCGATCCGGCAACTCGCGGAGATCCGGCATCACGTCGTTCCGCAGGTCGCCCTGCTGAATCGTGTTGTACACGCGCCAGTAGCCCCACATACCCGCCACATAGTGGTGCGCCACGTGGCAGTGGAACAGGAAGTCACCGGCCAGCTGCTGGCAGAGACCGGAACCGCACTCGGTTTCGAGGTCGAGAGACTCGGACGGACCGATGACTTCGACGTCGACGCGGTCGGTCTTGGCGCGGATGACCGGATACTTGACCGGACCGTTGGTGCTGGTCGCCCAGAGGTTCATATCGTCGATTGCCCGCGGGCTGCGCGGCCACCGGATCGTCCCTCCGTGCGGATGGTGCGAGTGGAACACTTCAGAACCACCGTGGACCAGGCGGAACTTGGCCGGGTCGCCTATGTAGGAACGAGGAATCGTCGGCGACGGATCGCCGAAGGTATAGGAGCTATAGCCCATCGACTCGTCCTCGAACCCGAAGTACTCGTGCTGCACATGCATATTATTGATGCCGAACGGCTCGCTGCGATAGTTGATCGCGCGGCCACCCGGACGATAGGCATCCGTCAGCGGATCGCGCTGCGGGAGGAAGTCGCCCTTCTTATTGAGCGGGCGGAAGGCCTCGTCGCCGACTTCGTGGTAGTAGAGCACGAATTCGCGGAAGTCCGGTCCCGTGCCGTTCTTGATCATGACCTGCCAGCCGCTGGTGGCCGGGGTCGCCTCACCGCTACCGAGCGGCTCCCAGTAGGAAGAGCCGCGAGGCTCAACGACGAAGGAGCCGAACATGCCCATCACCGTCAGCTCGCGATCGTTGCTGTAAGTGTGGAACTGCCGGACACCTTCCTGGGTGTTCGGGTGGATGTACCACTCAAGGTCCACCGCCTTGTCCTTCGAAGCAATCGTGTCGGGGTTTGTCGTGGTCGCGGCTGCGCCGGTGGCACTCACCACCGTGGATGAACCATGGATATGGAGGCTGACTTCCTCGCCGCCTTCCAGCTTATTGCTCAGCTTGATCTTGACGCAATCGCCCTGGTTGGCGCGGATGGTCAACGGCTGAATCCACTGGGCCTGCACGCCGGGAATGACGGCTCCGGGATCGAAGCCTTCCTTTTCGCGCGATTCCCGATTCTTCGCTTCTTCCGCACGCACCTGGTCGAGATTCTCATCGAGCACATACATGTAGCCGGGATAGAAATCGAGCCACTGATTCAAGGTGATCTCGACGTTGATCGCGGACACGTTGTACTGCTTGACCGGCGCCGTCGCGGGACACTTGCCGCCGCCCGTCATGACCACCGGCTCGACGCGCGGATCGGACACCAACAGCATGTCCTGCCCGCCCGCCCCATACTGGTGCATCATGGACTGGGTGTTGTACATGCCGGTGTTGACACCTTGCACCTGGGGATCATGGTTCATATGCTCCATGATGCGCTGGTGCTGCTGTTCGACCATCGCCGACCGCTCGCCGTTTCCGGACATCGTGTCTTCGACGATCGTCTGACCTTTGAGCTGTTCCGCCCAGCCTGGAAGCTGATGAGTCATCGCGACCTGCGGAGCCGCGTGACCGGCGGAGTGAGGAGTCTCGGCAGATGCCAGCGGAGCCCACAATAGGGCTACCGCCGCCATCGCGCCAAGCATACGGGTAGGAACACATACCCGTGGCGTGTGAGATAACATGGACCGGCCTCCTTGTTATTATGGTGAGCTATGTAAAACCAAAACAAGAAACGAAATGCGCACGATGCATTTATATAAAACCTTCGTCTTAAATAGACGAAAGTGCCTGATCCGACTCAGGGAGGCCGCACGATACTGAACTTAAAAGTCTATGTCAACCCCTTTAGACAGTCGCGCTCGCCCTGAGATAATCCAAAGCATAGGGAACACACTTCACAAACCGTCGCAGGCTCACCGATCGATGGAATCCGGCAATGCCGGCGCCATCAACCGGCAGACGTAGGCATTTCGGCCCATCACTCCTAGGCCCTCATCTTTTTCCTCCGTCCTCGGATTGTGAGATAATGCTGCTATGTTTGTAAAACGTTGGCTCGTCGGCGACCCGCTAAAAACGGCACAGGCCTCACACGAACGGCTTTCAAAAACCCTGGCCCTGGCAATCTTTTCCTCAAACGCCATTTCCTCGGTGGCCTATGCCACAGAGGAAATCTTGCTGGTGCTCATCCTGGCCGGGACTGCCGCAGTAGCCTGGTCCATTCCCGTGAGCCTCGCCATCCTCTTCCTCGTCTTGGTTCTCACCATCTCGTATCGCCAAATCATTTATGAGTATCCGGAAGGCGGCGGCGCCTACATCGTCGCGCGGAGCAATTTGGGAGAACTTCCGGCGCTCATTGCAGCCGGTGCCTTGATGATCGACTACGTTCTGACGGTCGCGGTCAGCATTGCGGCCGGCGTGGCGGCGCTCACCTCGGCCATCCCTATCCTCTTTCCCCACCGGGAGGCACTGGGGCTGCTGTCGATTCTGTTCATCGTGGTCATGAACCTGCGCGGGGTGCGGGAATCGGGGAAGTTTTTCGCCTTTCCCACCTACTTCGCGATCGGGGCATTAGCCCTCATGGTCCTGCTCGGCACCATTCAATCCTTTATGAACCCGGGCGCCATGCCCATCGCGCCACCGACCGGAACCTCCGATACCATGGAGGGACTCACCCTCTTTTTAATTCTCCGCGCATTTGCCGCCGGCTGTTCGGCGGTGACCGGCATGGAAGTCATCTCCAACGGCGTGACGGCCTTCCGCGCGCCTGAATCGAGAAACGCCGCGACGACCATGATCTGGATGTCGGGCATTCTAGCCTTCCTGTTTATGGGGATCAGCTGGATGGCGTTCCATTACGGCGTTCTCGCCAAACCTGACGAAACCGTCGTTTCCCAGCTGGCCCGACTCACGTTTGGCTCCGGGATCATTTACTACACCGTCCAAATCGGCACCATGCTGCTCCTGGTATTGGCCGCCAATAGCGCCTTTGCGGGCTTCCCGCATCTGTCCTCAATCCTGGCCCGTGACGGGTTCATGCCGCACCAGATGGCCACCTTCGGCGATCGTCTGGTGTTTTCAAACGGCATTATCATCCTCGGGTTCTTCGCGTCTCTACTGCTCGTCGTCTTCGAAGGCGATACCCATGCCCTGATTCCTCTCTATGCCATCGGCGTGTTTGTGTCGTTCACCCTCTCACAAGCCGGCATGGTCCGGCGCTGGATCATCAAGAAAGGCCTGCACTGGCGTGGCAAGCTGGTCGTCAACGGAATTGGCGCCGTCACGACCGGCATCGCAACCATCATCATCGCCAGCACCAAATTCATGCACGGCGCCTGGATCGTCTTTCTGCTCGTCGCGCTGTTAATCGTCATGTTTCGGGGCATCCGGACACACTACAAAGCCGTGGCCGAACAAGTCGCCCTGACGCGGGACGCCAGACCGCCCCGTCCCCGCCGGAACATCGTCATCATTCCCATCGGAGGCGTGAATCGCTCTGTCGTCCGCGCAGTGGACTATGCCCGCAGCCGTGGGGGAGAAATCCGCGCCATCCTAGTGGATGTGGACAAAGAAGAAACCGCGCTTGTGGAAATCAAATGGGCGCAGTGGGGCGGCGGCGTGCCGCTAATCGTCGTCCCTTCGCCGTACCGGTCGATTCTGGGGTCGCTGTTGGACTATATCGAGGATCAGCGGCAACAGGATCCGGATTGTTGGATCACCGTGGTGGTCCCGGAAATTCTGCCGGCCCGCTGGTGGCAGAACATCCTGCACAATCAGCGCGCCCTGATGTTGAAGGCCTCGCTGCTCTTTAAGGATCGTGTCGTGCTCACCGACGTCCCCTTCCATTTGACGAGGTAACCATGCGGCATACAACGTGGTTTCGGAGCATCTACCTCTGCGCACTAGCCGTGAGCAGCCTGCTTTCTGCTGAACCAGCGCATGCGTTTAGGATCACCTCTCCCGCCGACGGAGCAGCACTGAAGTCCGGTCAAACGGTCACCGCCACCGTCGATCCCGGCGCCGACAGCGGCATCGTGAAAGTCCGCTACTATTGGTATGGAGAACAGGCCGAGACCCTCGTGCAGCAAGACGACTCCGACACCTCGATCATGCCCCAGCAAGACCGGCTCGGAGACGACCGCTTTTTCCAGAAAGACAGCATCGTCGGCGCGCCGGTCGTCGCCGTGGCAGCCCTCTCGTCCGGATTCGACCAGACTCCGCCCTTCGGCGGCGCCCTCACAGTCCCGAAAGAAGCCGTAGGCCCCATGCGCCTCTTGGCCGTCGCCGAAATTTCGAGAGGGCGGCTGGGAACAAGGACGGTCTTCGACGAAATTATCGTGAAGGTCGAACCGGATGCCGCGCTGCAGGTAATCGATTTTGAAACCGAGAAGCCCTTACAGCTGGGACGCACCGGCCAGACCTCGGCATTCGGTCATGTCGATTCGATGGGCAAAATCTTCGAGCTGCCGGTCGTAGGCGAGTTTGCCGACGGCATCGTGCGCCCGATCTCCAACCCGTCCAGCGGCACCAGCTACCAGAGCTCTGATTCCAAGGTTATCAAGGTTCTGAGCGATGGCATGTTGCAAATCGTCGGCAACGGTAAAACGACCCTCATCGTAACCAACCGGGGCAAGCAGGCCTCGCTCGATGTGAATGTGAGTGTCAACGATGAGCCGAACGAGCCGCCGGTAGCGGATGCGGGGCCGAGCAAATCGGTAAAAGCCGGCACGAAGGTGAAGCTCAACGGCTTAAAGAGCCGCGATCCGGAAGGCGAAGCGCTCTACTATGCCTGGAGCCAGATCCGAGGCAGCAACGTCCCGCTGCTGGATGTAAACAACGCCGAAGCGTCTTTTCTCGCACCGACCGTCTCAGAAAAACGCACCTACCGCTTCAAACTCCGCGTCACGGATAAGAAAGGAGCAGACAGCCTGCCGGCATTTGTGGACGTGGTAGTGGAGCCGTAAAATCAACTCTTCCATCCACTTGCAGCACTTACACCTCCCCCAACCGCACCGGGCCGAAGAGCTGGCGAGCCTGTTGAAGCTCCTTGCCATGGCGGCGGAGGGCTGGACCGAACTTAGATTGCAGCACGGCCTTCCGATGGGACGCGATGCTCTGTTCCACCTGGTCGGTGGCCTCCGTCAGTTGGCCGACCATGCGGCGGCCTGAGCCGGTGAGCCAGCCGAGGTGATGATCCGCATGATGCAAGTCTTGAAGCGAGTAGCGGACCGACTCCACTTCTTCCAGGCAACGGAAGCGGGCGCGTTCGAGGTCGCGTGCCGTCAGCCCCGCCTTCTTCCATCTCGCCGAGCCACCAGGCCCAGACGCCCATGACGACAACCTTTCGAATAACATCGCCCCCATTGTAAAGGTGAAAGACGCATGGAAAATCCCGCGCAACGGGCGCAGGTTCCGCCGCCAGGGCGAGTAGAAGATTTTCTGATTGTGGTCGCCGCGATACATCACTTGCTTGCGCAGCAGCAGATTCAAATGGTGATGGCTGTTTTCGTGAATCAAGTCGTCGATGAGATCGAGATTGTCGCGCTCGAAGCAGTTGATGAAGGAGAGGCCCGGCCTGTGACGGTAGCTGAAACTGACAACGCCTTTCGCATTCAGCGGCACGATGTACGACGTCAGCAAGGCCAATACCTCATGCCCTTCCGGCCAGGCGTCGTGAATCGTCTCCCACGCGCGTTGGATCCGCTCCACCTGCTTCGGGTCCGTGCGCACCACCTTCTGTGGCTGCCGGTCTTTCCCATAAGCCAGAGTCGAACCGACGGTGACGGCGCCATGCGTGGTACAGAGCGCGACCGCGGCCGGACGCACGGTCCAATGCCACTGGGCCTGCCCGCCAGGAGCGGACCAGACCGGAAAGAGCCCGCGTCCGGCTTTTAGGGCGATCTCCTGCGCATCGACCCGGAACGTCGCTCGACCGGCGGTCTGCACCAGCGCGCGTTTCAGTGCGAGCGGTGCCTCGCATCGATCCCCCGCGACGCCGAGGGGCACCGTGCCTGCCTCTTCCGCCTTTTCAAAGTTTTGCACAAGACTGCCCGGCACGTCCCAGTATAGGGTTTTAAACGCACGACACCAGGCCGCCGCCGAAGCGGGATCAAGCCACACGGCTTCTTGTGCAATCTCCTCCGCCAGTCGCTTGCAGAGACGCGCAAGTCTCGTATCCAATCCATCAACCTGCGGCTTGCCTTTGGGGAAGAGTTCGTCGAGATAACTGTTCTCGAAAAACTTCTCCTGGCATTCGGCGAACAATTGTTCGGCAAACTCCCGGCGATCGGATTCCCCTCTCCACTGCTGCCAAATATCGAGGAAGTACACAAAATCGTTCAGCGCCTCAATCCAACCTACGACTTTCCAATTGGACAAATGCTCGAGGTTCATCGCACGGCTGAGGAACTGCACGTAGTCTGTAGGAAACGCGAGCTTGGATGCCAACTCAGGATAGTCATCCTGCAGCTCGCAACAGAGATCCTGAAGCAGCCGCCGCATCGACAAACGAAGCTCTCCGGTCAGGCGTATAAGAATCTGTGTCTCAAGTAAAGACATGGCAACCTCGTAGATGTGTCATAGCAAAGGGGGCGACTGTATCGCAGGAAGAACAAGGCTGCAAGGAGAGAACGGCGGGAACACATGAGCAGCCAGCCCCGCAAGAGGCGGCCCGGCCGGCGACTTGCCGGCCAGCCCAGCGGCAGATCCGCAAGCGGCCGATTACGCCGTGGCTTTTACTGAGGTCACAAAAGCCGGGAGCCGCAGCCCGGTCTTGAGCACCCGCAACGCGCCGGACCGTTGCATCATGCGATTGCGCATAATGAGCGGATCAACGATGTTACCGCATGACACGCACCGCAACCCGCGCATCCACATCGGCAGACAGCTTTCTTGGAGATCAACCAGATCATCAACAACCATGAGGCCTTTGCATCTTGTGCACGTCATCGCGCACCTCCTGATGATGGTGATGGCCCACTGCCTCACACGCCCCCTTTCCTCAAAGTCTAACAGCTCTCCGGGTGCGCGCTTGCCCGAACATGAAAGCAATCACAATGCCAGTTGCAGCACCTATACCCTTGCGGGTTTCCGTGCTGAATCGTAGAGTGGAACCCTCTGCAGAATAATTCCCCTAGCAGCCATGTGACCGAATTGGCCCCATGGGACAGAAATGGAGAAGGACCGACGTTCTCATGTCACTCACCGCCATAGAAATCAGCCTAGTGGTAGGAGAACTGGCTCCGGCTTTAACCGGGGGCTGGATTCAAAAAATCTATCAACCGGCCCCTCGCACCATCGTATTGGAGATTCGCACACCGGGCCATACCCATCGCCTCTTGTTGTCGGCCAATCCCTCCACCGCGCGGCTGCACCTCGTCACACAGCCCCTGCAAAATCCACCGTCGCCACCGGGCTTCTGCCAATACCTTCGCGCCCATCTGCAAGGCGCACGCATCGATACCCTCCGCCAGGAATCGGGCGACCGTATCGTCTCTATCAGTCTGACCGCGAAAGAAGGCCCCGTCCGCTTGATCGCCGCCTTGACCGGCAATACCGCCAATCTGTTGGTGCTCGATGCCGACGGCCGGCTCCTCACCGACCTGAATCGCATGAAAGAATTGCATGGCCAGCCCTATCAACTTCCCTCTCCGCCGGGGGCCTCTGGTCATCGCGATCGCGAGACACGCTTCACAACGACAGGAAATTCGCCGCTCAGTCTCTCGGCCGCCATTGAATCGTACTATCGGGACAAGGAGTCGACGGATGCGTTCACCTCGCTCAAAGAGGCACGCACACAGCATCTGAAGAAAGCGCTCAAGAAGCAGCGCCGGCGCATTGACGCCTGGCATGCGGATCTCGCCAAAGCCGACAAATACCTGAACTACGCGCGCTATGGAGAATTGCTCAAAGCCAACCTGGGCGTCATCAAAAAAGGGCAAGAGGCCGTGACCGTCGTCGATTATTTTGACGAGGCCCTTCCGCACATAACCATCCCGCTCGATCCGACCAAGTCCGCTCAAGGCAATATGGACGACTACTTCCGGAAGCAACGCAAGTATGACACGGCCCAACGGGGACTCGGCCCCAGGATTGCCCAAGGGGAAGAGGAGTTCGAGGCGCTCCGCCGCGAACTGACCTCCATCGAGCAAGGCACGTGGCAGCCAGCCGCTGCCTCCACTCCCGCTCCTGCTCGCCAACGGCAACCGGTTATGGGTCAGAAGTCACCGGCAAAGGCCGGCCCCTTTCGCCGCTTTACATCGTCGGACGGCCTCCAGATTTTTGTTGGGCGCAACGCGCGGGAGAACGACGAGCTGACGTTTGGCCTGGCCAAAAGCGAGGACCTGTGGCTGCACGCCCGAGGAACGCCAGGCTCCCATGTCGTCGTCCGCTTGGGAAAGGGAACGGAGGCTCCCCTTGAAACCCTGCGCGATGCAGCCACACTGGCCCTACTCTATAGCGACCTGAAGAAGAGCGGGAAAGGCGATGTCATCTACACGAAACGCAAATGGGTCAAGAAGGCGAAGGGACAGGCAGCCGGCGCCGTCACCGTCACGCAGGACAAATCGATTTTTGTGGCGCTAGATCGCCACCGCCTCGACCAACTCAAGGCGCGATCGGTCTCCATCAGAGACTGATCCGACAAACTGCCGGAATCTTCCCTCACATTCACCCATATGCTACAGTGCCCATATATGGGCACTCTGGCACAGACAGAATTTCTCCTCAACGCCGCGACAGAACTCTCGCGATCGAACGGGTCGCAGGATTTCGGCATCCGGCTGGTCGAGCTCCTGAAACAACAGATCCCGCTCGATGCCGCAGGCCTCTACCTTTATAATCAGTCTGTCCATTCCTTCACGCTCGTTCATGCCATTCCTGCCCCGGCCATCACCTGCGAAGTATCCCATCTTGCCGCTGCCGGTACTGCCAAGGAAGCGGCAATCAAGGCCGGACAGGCCCTGCGCTGTGACGATCTCCTGGCTGCGGGATGGACAGAAGGCCTGGTGTTGCGGCAGATCTCGGCCACTATTTCAGGCATCGTGGCACCGCTGCTCCTCACCACACCGACGGCACCGCCCCGTCCGATCGCCGTGATGTTCATCGGAGCCCTCACGAACGCCGCCTTTACCGAACAAGACCGCGTCCTGATCGACCGCTTGAGTGCAACCATCGCTCCAGTCCTACAAAACGTACTGGCCATGGAAGAGCGTGACGCCTTGCGGGCAATCAATAGCAGGCTGGTTGTCGGCAGCTTCACTATCGACACCTTGCTGCCGGCCACGCTTGACCTGCTCCAGCGGGCCATTCCGCACGACATGCGCGGGCTGGTCCGGTTTGTCAGGTCTCCACAGGGCACCTGGTTCGACATCGTCCATGTGGACGGGGTAGCCATCGATCTCGAACAACTCAAACAATTTCCCTTCGACCGCGTGGCGCCGGCCGAAATGCTGGCCACCGGGAAACCGCTGCTCCTGACCGGCCAAAACCGGGAACGATTTCCCGAGCGGTCCTACATCGAATCAGTCGGGATCATGTCCTGCATGCTCTGCCCGCTGATTGTTCGCGGATCGCCCTATGGATTTCTGGCGATCGGCAGCAAGCGGCCCAATGGTTTCTCCGAGCGAGATCTCGCCATCGCGGAACAATTCGGCTATCACCTCTCGCAGGCCATCGCCAACTTGACAGCCTATGAGGAAATCCATTCCCTCAAGGACCAATTAGAACGGGAGAACATCTATCTCCGCGAAGAAATCGGCGCCTCGGTGGACTTCAAGGAATTGATCGGCGAAAGTGCGGCCCTGCAAAAGACGCTCAAAGCCATCGAGCAGGTGGCGCCGACCGATTCCACGGTCTTGATCACCGGCGAAACGGGCACCGGCAAAGAACTGGTGGCCCAAGCCATCCACCAGGTCTCTTCTCGTAAAACGCGAACCGCTGATTCGCGTGAACTGCGCGGCGCTCCCCCCGACCTTGATCGAATCCGAACTCTTCTGCCACGAAAAAGGCGCCTTCACCAATGCCACCGCCCGAAAGATCGGCCGGTTTGAACTGGCCAACAACAGCACGATCTTTCTCGACGAAGTCGGCGAGATTCCGCTCGAGCTGCAGGCCAAGCTCTTGCGGGTGCTGGAAGCCCAAGAACTCGAACGTGTCGGCGGCACCCATCCCATCAAGCTGAACGTGCGCGTGCTTGCTGCCACCAATGTTGACCTGGAACAGGCCGTGAAAGCCGGTCGGTTCCGCCCCGATCTCTTCTACCGGTTGAACGTGTTTCCGCTTCAGCTGCCATCGCTACGCGAACGACAGAACGACATTCCCTTACTGGCCAAGCACTTTGCGAGGAAATACAGCGCATTGCATCGTAAATCCGTCACCCGCATCGGCAGCTCGACCCTGGAATCCCTCAGCACGTACAAGTGGCCCGGCAATGTCCGGGAAATCCAGCATGTCATCGAACGGGCCGTGATCGTGTCGCAAGGACCGGTATTGACGATCGACGGATTTGAAACGCCCTCCTCCTCCCATGAGCCCGCCACGCCAGGAACCATGGCCGAAGCGGAACGCGCGCATATCCTCAATATCCTCAGCCAAACTAATTGGGTCCTAGCCGGCCGCCACGGCGCAGCCACGCGCCTGGGAATGAAGCGCTCCACGCTCCAACATCGCATGAAAAAGCTCGGCATTCTCCGTCCGGCTCGCCGCTCCTAACCCTTGCCCATATATCGGCAGCCGATGAAGCGCCTGCCAACATATCGGCAGAACACAAGGCCGCATCGGAGCGCCCGACCGACCGATTGCACTCTCGCCCCATCGTTTTTTGCGCCATTCCGCGTTTTTTCCCCTCACAGCTTCCCTTGGCACCATCCCTGCTCTATGCCATCTACATGACGCCCTCAGACCTCTGCCAATCGGTCGAACAATATCTCGCTGAACGGCATGCGCACCTGCCCCCCTCCAGCGATCACACGCCGGACGGACGCCGCTTCACCTGGTGCGGAGACCTGTTCGATTACTTGGTTGAGGGCGTCGCTGAACGGCTCGCCACAAGAGGCATTACCTTCAGCCAAACCTTTCCCGGCCCATTCCGCCTGCTCGACGAGGAACAACGGGCCGATGGTCAGCACGTCAGGCGGTTCTGGACGACTGCCTTGGAACACGGCTGCCCGATCGCAAAACTCTGCACTTCCTTTGTCCACCGGCATGATCGAGTGGTGCTGCCGGAACTTCCTCATGTCCAGGCCTATCCCCCCGATCATCCGGATCCCGATACGGAGGAGCCTGCATGAACTACATCGCGCTCAAGATGCTCTTTGGCGATCGCGCCAAATACCTCATGCTGCTCTGCGGCCTCACCTTCGCGATGATGCTCATCGTGCAACAAGGCTCTATTTTCTGGGGGCTCATGATCTGGTCCCAGTCAAGCGTCAGCAATCTCAACGTGCCGATCTGGGTAACCGACCCCGGCATCGCCCAGGTCGATGAGGTCAAACCCATTGCCGATACGGCGGTGGACCGAGTCCGGAGCGTGCCGGGCGTTGAGTGGGCCGTCCCGCTCTACAAGGGTCTGCTGCGTGCCCGGCTCTCCAACGGTGAGTATCACCAAATCACGCTGACCGGACTCGAGTCTTCGACGCTGATCGGCCGGCCGGCGGAAGTCCTGGAAGGCCGCATCGAGGATTTGCGGCAACCGGACGCGGTGGTGGTCGATCAATGGACCGTCGAACGGATGGGTGGTCCGGAAGTCATCAAGATCGGCACCATCTTTGAATTGAACGATAAACTCGCCCGGGTCGTCGCGATCGCAAAAACGCAGAAGAGCTTCACCAACATTCCCGTCGTGTACACCACCTATGAGCGGGCATTGCGCTATGTCCCGCGCGAACGACGCACCCTCTCCTACGTGCTCGCGAAGGCGAAGGACGGATTGCCGGCCGAGGAGGTCACCGCGAGAATCCAGGCAGAAACCGGCCTCGGGGCCTTCACGTCCGAGCAATTCGGCTGGAAGACTGTTCGATGGGTGCTCAAGAACACGGGCATCGGCGTCAACTTCGGCACCACCATCCTGTTGGGCTTCATTGTCGGCATGGCCATCGCCAGCCAGACCTTCTATCTCTTCACAGTCGAGAACCTGCGCCAATTCGGCGCGCTGAAAGCCATGGGCACTTCGACCGCCACGCTCGCGCGAATGATCCTGCTCCAAGCCTACACGGTCGGACTCGCAGGATATGGACTCGGCGTGGGACTGGCCTCGCTGTTCGGCTACCTGGCGGCTCGCGGCGGCGGGCTGCCCTTCGTGGAAACCTGGCAGTTGCTCGTCCTCGTGCTCGCCGCGCTGCTGGCCATCTGCACCTTTTCCGCACTGATCAGCATTGTCAAACTCGCCCGGCTGGAGCCGGCCATTGTCTTCCGGTGAGCACGATGACCACACCCACCCAACCGGCCGCTGTCCGCGCACGAGGCGTCGTGAAATCCTTCGGCCACGGCGACACCCAGGTGATGGTGCTCAAGGGCATCGACCTCGACATCTATCAAGGTGAAATGCTGCTGCTGGTGGGCGAATCGGGCGGAGGGAAAACGACCCTCCTCTCGGCCCTCGCCGGCATTCTCGACATCGACGAGGGACACATCGACGTGCTGGGTATCCCGCTCAGCGAGCTGCCGGCCAGACGCCGGACACAGTTCCGCGGGGAGACCATGGGATTCATCTACCAGCAATTCAACTTGCTTCAGGCTTTGACGGCAGCCGAAAACGTGGCCGTGCCCCTGCTGATTCAAAACCTCGGTCGCCGGGAAGCCGTTCGTCGAGCTCGGCTCATGCTGGAACGCGTAGGGCTCGGCGACCGGACGGAATTCCTCCCCAAAAATCTCTCCGGCGGCCAGCAACAGCGTATCGCCATCGCGCGGGCCCTGGTCAACGAGCCACGCCTCCTGATTTGCGATGAGCCCACTGCCGCGCTGGACGGCCCGAACGGACAAAAAATCATGGAGCTCATCAGGGAGGTCGGACGGTCGCCGGATCGCTGCGTCGTCGTGGTAACCCATGACAGCCGCATCTTCAACTTCGGCGACCGGATCGCCCATCTGACCGATGGCCGGATCGACAGTATCGACTCGATTGCTCGCGAGGGAACCGCATGATTATTCTCAAGCGACTGAGTATCTGGATGGCGCTGCTCGGGATGGGATTCACAATCTGGATCCTCCTCGGCGCGGCGAAGAAAGAGCCAATGCCGACGCCGGTCGCCGAGCCCCCGCGCGCGCCATACAGCCACAGCGTAGCCGCCTCAGGGATCATTGAAGCCGTGAACGAGAACGTGCGCATCGCGCCACCTGTGGCGGGATTGATCACGAAGATGTTTGTCACAGTCGGCGATCAGGTAACCGAGGGAGCCCCGCTCTTCCAGCTCGACGATCGCGATCTTCAGGCCCAATTGGTCAGCCGTGAGGCGGCAATTCCGCCGATCCAGGCGCAAATCTAGGAACAGCAGTATCGGATCGGCGATCTGGACACTCAACTCAAGCGACTCAAATCCGTGCACGATCAGCGCGCGGTCAGCGAAGACGAGATGAAACGCACCTGGTATGCGCTGGAGATGGCAAAACGAACCCTCGTCCGCTTCCAGGCCAATCTCCAGCAGGTGATCGCCCAGCGAGACGAAATCCAGATCCTGCTGGATCGCCTGCTCGTGAAAGCCCCGCGCGCCGGAACCATACTCCAAGTCAATATGCGGGCAGGGGAATATGCCACACTCGGCGCTACGGAGCCGCTCCTGCTCCTCGGCGATATGCAGCAACTGCAAGTGCGTGCCGACGTGGACGAAGTGAATGCGCCGCTTGTGGCCCCGCGCGCGACCGCCGTGGCTTCGTTAAAGTCGCAGGGTGATACGCAGTTTCCGCTGTCCTTCGTTCGCATCGAACCCTACGTCGTCCCGAAAAAGTCGCTCACTGGCGACAACAGCGAGCGGGTCGATACCCGGGTGCTGCAAATCATCTATCGATTTGAGCGGCCATCGTTCCCCGTCTATGCGGGCCAACAAGTCGATGTGTTCATTCAGCGGGATGCAGCAACCCCTGAGGCTCCCGTCACGCGATCATCCATTCCGCCCCGTCCGGAGCGCACACCATGAGTGCACGCCTGTCCAGACTGATGCTCGTGGTGGCCTACCTGAGCATAACCGCCTGTGTCCAAGGCCGGAATTACGAACGTCCTGGCATCGACGTACCCGCAGGTTGGGCGCAGCAGCCTGCCCCAGCCGCGTCCCCTATCGCCGTAGATAAACAACCGGAGACGGATTGGTGGAAGGCCTTTCAGAATGACGAGCTGACCGGACTGATCGATCAGGCGATGCAGAAGAACCACGATGTGAAACGCGCTGTGGCCCCTGTGATCGAAGGGCGGGCCGCTATTCAGTCGGCAACAGCCGGGCTCTATCCTCAGATCAATCTGCAAAGCAGCTACAGCAACCTGGCCGTTTCTAAAAATACGCTGGCCGGTCTCGGCCTCGCAAGCGGACGACAGCCAGGTCCACAGGTGTTCGCCACGCCGGGCAGCACCTTCAACCTCTGGAATGGCGCCGTGGATCTTCGGTGGGAGTTGGATTTCTGGGGCCGCATCCGGCGCGGAGAAGAAGCGGCCTCAGCTGATGCGCAGGCGATCAAACAAGAGGCTCGCGCGATCGCCCTCTCGCTCATCGGCGATGTCGGGCAATCCTATTTCCGCATCCGGGAGGTGGATGAGCAACTGGAGATCGCCAAGCGAACGCTCGCCGTCCGGCAGGAGTATCTGGAGATTATCAACTCCCGCGTGGAAGCAGGTCTGGCTTCCGATCTCGACCGCGCAAGAACGGAGGTCCTGGTTGCAGAAGCCGCCAGCTTCATTCCCGATCTCGCTCGAGTCCGGGCACTGGAACTCCATCGCCTTGAAGTGCTCACAGGGTCGCCTCCCGGCTCGCTGAATCTGCCCGTCAAACCGCTGAGAAGCATAATCGTTCAGCCTGAAATTCCCGTCGGGCTCCCGTCTCAACTGCTGGAACGACGGCCGGATATTCTTCAATCGGAGGCCACGCTGATCGCCGCCAATGCGCGCATCGGACAAGCCCGCGCCTACTTTTTCCCCAGCCTTTCCATAACTGGACAGGGCGGCCTACAAAGCGCCGAGTTCGCCAATTGGTTTTCCAGCAACAGCTGGAACTACAGTATCGGCCCCTCAATCACCGTCCCAATCTTCATGGGAGGCACCAATATGGCGCGATTAGATCAAGCCGAATCCCGCTATACCCAAATGCTGGAAAGCTATCAGCAAACCATCCTCCAAGCCTTCCGCGAAGTCGCCGACCTGCTTGTCTCGTTGAACGCCAGAGCCGAACAACTAGGCAGGCAGCGGGAACAGCTGGCCGCCGCCCACACCGCCGTCACTCTGGCTACTGTCCGCTATCACCAGGGGCTCGTCAATTATTTGGATGTGCTCGACGCGCAACGAACGATGCTTGCCGCCGAAACCCAGATCGTCCTGACCGAACGTGCGCGCTTGACCGATATGGTGAGTCTTTTCAAAGCCTTGGGCGGCGGATGGAATTCGCTCGCTCAACATGACCCGGCGTAATCCTGGCAATACCTCTCCCGCCTTGCGCTAATACAATATTTTCTCACAACTTTATAATGCTCTCTTTATGATGACGTAAACCTGAATGGAGGGGCTTATGGCCGAAGCCCACTTGCCACCTACATCACCCACGATTCTCGTCGTCGATGACGACGCATCGATGGTGTCTCTTTGTCGCTTGTTTTTGGAACAGGCGGGATTCACCGTCCTGGGAGCGGCTGGGAGCCGGGACGCGCTCAAAATCTGCACAACGCATCAAGACCCGATCGACCTCTTGCTCACGGATTTATTTCTCCCGCCCCCAGATTTTGAAATGGCTTCAAGCTCAAGTGAGTTCCCTCATGTCAATGGAAACGTGCTGGCCGCCAAAACGGCCACGATTCGGAAGGGGCTGAGGATTGTCCTGATGTCCGCGGTCTCGGAAGAAGAACTCTCTAAACACGGGATTAAGCACGGCGTGCTGCCGTTCATTCGCAAACCGCTGAAGAAGGACTTTCTTGTCCAAGTCGTGACCGATACCCTCAAAAATCCCCCGCCATCCCTTACCGCCAATTCAGTCAACGCCTCCGGTGACGTCGACTGGTTCGATTGATCCTACTCGGCACAGTCCCTTCTGACCTCTTTACCTTGGGACGTCAGAATAAATCCTGGACAAGATCCGGCTAGGGATGCTCGGTCATAAACCATCCAGCAATGGACAAACGCCGGTGCTGGCCAGCCGTTTGGTCCACGCGGCAGACGCGGTGAAACCGGGGAACCGTAAACATGACCAACGAGCCTGGGCGCGGCTCGATGCAATGGGTGACCTCAAGCGCCGGCTTCTCAGCCGTATGTGCCGGACGCTTCGCATAGACAATCAGCTCCCCACCCCAATCCGATTGCCACTCCTCATGGAAATAACTGACAACCGCAATGCGGCGCTGCGGAGGCCGTCGTCCACTCATAGGCTGCCCCTGGTCGGTGTCGTCGTGTGTCAGCAGGCAATCGCCGGCGGAGTACGAATAGTAACTGAACCCCATGTGGCGCCCGATGATATTCGGAAACGATTCCATGTGCTGCTGGATACAGGGCAACTGCAGCCGCGAGAGAAACCGCTGCCCTTGGGTTGGACCGATCTCCGCCTTTGCCCAGTTGCCTGAGTCGGGAAAGTCTTCCCGCACTTTCGGAAGGTCCGACAGGCTCTTCCAGGCCGCTTGATTCATCGCTTCGCGAAAGAACTGGCGTTCCTCCGCAGACCAGAAGTTTTCAACCACAAGCACCGGATTGGTACGAAACGAAAACGATGGCAGGTCTGCCAGCGCCACGGATGACGATTGTACGATTCCCTGAGGACTCACCAGCTCGCTCCCTTCGTCAAACCGGCCATCCGAACGCTGCTCTCTTACCACCCTTACAATTCAAATGACAAGATGCGCCTGGATTGGAAAAACAGAAGGGGCTGCTACCGTGAGATAGCAACCCCTTCCAGGCTCACCGTATCGTTGGGATTACCAGCGATCGCGCTTTCCGCCCCCTCCGCTGCGGCCCCCGCCGCCGCCAAATCCGCCACGTCCACCACCGCCGCCGCCACCAGTGCGGGGCTCTTGCGGACGCGCTTCATTGACGGTCAAGGTCCGGCCGCCGAAATCGGTGCCGTTCAACGCCGTAATCGCCGCTTGGGCTTCTGAATCAGAGGCCATCTCCACGAAGCCGAAGCCCCGTGATTGACCCGTGAACTTGTCTGTAATGACACGGGCGGATTCCACCGCGCCATGCGCCGCAAACAGTTCACTCAATTGCTGCTCGGTCGCCGCATACGGCAACCCACCGACATAGATCTTCGAACCCATGTGGGTTCCTCCTTTAAAAGATTGACATTGTCTTGAACTCGAGTGACGGAGGAAGGAGCGGGCCGAAGACGCGAACAATGCGGCGACTAAGGTCTGACTTCCGACGAAATTCCCGGTTAAGGCAACATCGTTGCGGGCCTGCTATACCTGAACGATTCACCGTGAGACCCGTACGGTAAAGTTATTTCACCCTACCACACACCTGTCCCAATAGCAAATAATGCGGCCAACTGGGCCTGACTACCTAGGGCCCACTTGACCGCCAGCAACAACGCCTCCGACGAAAACGGCTTGGGAACAAACCTCGTCGCCCTCCCCATGATACCCTGGCGCAGCAACTCATCCTGGTTATGTCCGGACATGAACACCACCGAAAGATTGGGCCGGATCGTCTTCATCCGATCTGCCAATTCATGCCCCTTTATTTCCGGCATCATTACATCTGTCAGCAGCAGATGGATCGGCCCGGGAAAGGCCGCCGCCTGCCGAAGCGCATCTGGCCCACTCTCGGCTTCCAGCACCTGATAGCCCTGTATCTTCAGCATGTGTGCCGCAATATCACGCACCATGGCCTCGTCTTCGACCAGCAACACCGTCGGCACCTGCTGCCCTGCCGGCTGCGGCGCGGGCTCTGCTGCGGTGGTCGCCGCCACTCTGGGAAACGTGATTGTGAACGCCGTGCCGCGGCCACGGGCGCTCTCCACCTCGATCGTACCGCCATGCTGCGAAACGATGCCGTACGTAATCGAGAGCCCCAAGCCCGTGCCTTTTCCTTGTTCCTTCGTGGTAAAGAAGGGGTCAAAGAGGCAGGCCCGCACATCGTCGGAAAATCCGTGGCCGGTATCCCGAACCACCAGCTTCACCCTCGGTTCATCCCCCGGGACCGGCATCGTTTCGATGGTCAATACCCCACCCTCTGGCATAGCGTCGCGGGCGTTGGTCGCCAGATTCAACAGCACTTGATCGAGCTGCCCGGCATCAGCCTTGATCGATCCGGCGTCGGGGGCCAGCGTCAGCACCAGCCGGATCCGCTCCCCGAGCAAACGCTCAAGTATGTCGGCAAACTTCTGCACCTGGCTGTTCACCTCCAACACCTCCGGCTGCACCACCTGCTTCCGGCTGAAGGTTAAGAGTTGTTTGGTCAGCTTGGCGGCACGTTCACCGGCGCCTCGGATCGTTTCCAGCCTGGGACGGACCGGATTCCACGGCTCCAATTGCCCCAGGACCAGTTCCGCGTTGCCGTTGATACCCGTCAGCAGATTGTTGAAGTCGTGCGCGATGCCGCCAACGAGCCGCCCAAGCGCCTCCATTTTCTGCGCCTGGCGAAGTTGCGCCTCCAGCTGTTTGCGCTCCGTAATATCCTGCGCGATTGCCACGTACGACGTCGGTGCTTCTCCTGGCGCCCACAGGGGCGAGACCGTCACTTCCACCCACACCGTCCGCCCATCCGGCCTGACACACCGCTTCTCCAGCGTATATTCTCTGACACGGCCATCCAGCAACGAGGCCATGCGCTGCTGCTCGGCCTGCGCGGCATCAGGATCGGTCTCCAATCGAATATCGTCCAGGCTCAAGGCATCGGGCGCATACCCGAAGATGTCGCGGTACCGCTGGTTAACCCGGCCAAACAAGCCCGTCCGACTGTCGATCTCCGCCACCCCCACGGCCGCCTGGTCGAACAGCGCCCGCAAGCGGCGCTCGCTCTCGCGCACGAGTCGCTCCATCGCATGCCGGTGCAGCGCCATCTCGATCGTCGCCCGCACCTCCGATTCGTTAAACGGCTTCAGCAAATACCCATAGGGCGAGGTCTTGGCCGCGCGCTGGATCACCTCGGAGTCCGAATAGGCCGTTAAAAAAACCACCGGCACATCCGTCATGGTCTGCAACTGGCCTGCGGTCTCGATGCCGCTCAACGCACCGGCCAGATTGATGTCCATAAGAATGAGATCGGGACGGAACTCCCCAATCCGGCTGATCGCCTCTTCGCCACGCGCGACGAGGCCGCAGACGGTATAGTAATGGCGCTCCAGGCGGTCCGCCAATTCCATCGCTATCAACGTTTCGTCTTCGACGATCAACACACGCCGTTTATCCACTGTGCGACTCCTTCTCTTTCAAGACAGCCCTTATCACCCCCCCCCCCGCGACGCTTCTCCTCACTCCGGCAGCGGCACGGTCAACCGAGCCGCCGTCCCACGTCCGCCCTCATATGTGAGCGTGCCGCCTACTTGCGCGGCCAGCCCTCGCATCAATCGCATGCCAAATGTGGTCGCCGTCTGGAAAACGAACCCGGCCGGCAGCCCTACGCCCGTATCCTCAACCGTAACCTCTATCCGGCCATCGCCGTTCAGCACCCGTACCCGCAGCTCACCCTCAACATTGTCGGGGAAGGCATACTTGAACGCGTTCGTCAGCAACTCGCTCACGATCAGCCCGATCGGCAGCGCAAGATCCACCGGCAACGTTACCGGCTGGGCCTCGATCAGAATTTCGATTTTCCCGCACAGACGGTCATACGACTGGTGAATACTGTCCACTAAAGCTCGCAGATACCCGTCGAATGCGATCCGCGTCAGATCGCCGGAACGATAGAGCTTCTCATGTACCAAAATCATGCTCTTGATCCGGTCCTGCAACTCGTGAATCACAGCACGATCGTCATCGCTCCGGACTTTCTTCGCTTGAAAGTACAGCAGACTCGACACGAGCTGCAGGTTGTTCTTTACTCGATGATGGATCTCGCGCAGCAGTATTTCTTTTTCTTAAAGCGCCTGCTCGGTCTGCAATTCTGCCATCCGCTGCACGGTGATGTCTTGCACCGTGCCCGCAGAGCGGCAGGGCTGTCCCTGCTCATCATAAAAGGTCTCGCCCCGCTCCATCACATGCTTGACCCGTCCATCCTGCATCAGCAGCCGGTGCACGATCATGTAGGGAGTGCGACTCTGAACTGATTGCGTATAGGCCTCATTCAACCTCACCCGGTCGTCGGGATGGATGGCGTTGAGAAACCCCTCGTAGGATGCCGCAAACTTCGCCTGGTCGATCTCGAAGATCCGGAAAATTTCGTTCGACCAGAACAGCCGGTTCGTCACCAGGTCTAATTCCCAGTTGCCGAGCTTCGCCATGGCTTGCGCCTCTTGCAGCCTCGCATCGACCGCACGCAACGCCATCTCCCGCTCTTTTCGCTCCGAGATGTCCGTATGGGTTCCCAGCATGCGCAGCGGCCGTCCCTCCCCATCCCGTTCGACGATGCTGCCAATGGAGAGCACCCATTTCCATTCGCCGGATTTCATACGTTGCCGAAACTCGACTTCATAGGCTGGAATCTTTCCGCGAATATAGGCCTCATATACGCCATAGACCTTCTCCCGGTCGTCGGGATGCATCCGCTCTGCCCACTGTGCATTGGTTTCCTTGAATATGGACGGATCGTAGCCCAGCATCGTAGCGTATTCATCGCTCACTTGTGCATGCCCCGTGCGCAGATCAAGGTCGTAAATCCCTTGGTTGGCTGCGGTGAGGGCCAACCATAGCCGCTCTTCGCTCATCCGCAACTCTTCCTCTGCCACCTTGCGATCGGTGATATCACGGACCACCATTGATACGGTTTTGGATCCGTGATCCTCCTGGGCAATGCGGCTGGCCCTGGCCACAAACCACCGCCGGCCGCTAGACACTTCAAGAGAATACTCCACATCCTCCATCTTTCCGTCAGCCGCAACCCGCACCACCATCTCCATGAATGGACGGCCCAATTCACGCCCCAATACTTCTTCAATCGTTCGGCCCAATATCTCGCTCTTGGGTTTGAACAACAACTTTTCATTCCCGGCCCACACATTCAAATAGGTGCCGTGCTCGTCAAATTCAAACACCACATCGTCCAGCGACGTTATCAGCGCCTGCAATTGGCTTTCTTGCTTCCACAACTGCTCCTTCACCTGCTTGCGCTCGGCAAGATGCCGGCTTCGCTCGATCTCGACGGCAATACGCTGGCCAAACACGCGCAACAGCACCTGATCTTCTTCGGTAAATGCATGCGGTTTGTCGTCCAACAGACAGGTCACGGCCACGACATGGCCCTGACTGTCCAGCGCGGGAAATCCGCAATAGGCATAGGCCTGATGGTCTTTCAAAAACGACGCCTCAGGAAACCGTTCGATGACACGGTCAAAGACACGCAAATCTTTCGTCTGTTCGACGGTGGCGCAGGGCGTGATGTTGATAGGGCACACCGCCCTCATCGCAAATCGGCACTTTTTTCGTATGCAGCACCCGCTCGCCCTTGTCCTTTGTCGAGATCGTCTCTTCCCCGACGTCCACCAAATGAGCACCGGTCAATACCTCACGGTCCTTTTCAGTAAAGAAATCCGCTTCGGCTTTTGGAAAGAAGTCGTAGTCCGTCTTGCCTAGCAGTTCCTGATTGGTCAACCCTAGGAGTTTTTCGCCCGCCTTATTGAGCGCGACAAATCGAAGATCGCCCGCATCTTTGACGAACACCATATCGGGCAGATGCTCCAATACTAAGCGGAGAAATCGTTCCGATTGTTCCATCGCGCTCGATAAGCGACTCCACTCTCGGCGGGCAATTTCGCCCCCCCAGAGCGCCCCCCATAGGGCACCTAGCCCCACTACACGATTAATGACGGCCCAGTTGAAAGTAAGCCCTGGCGGGGAACCAAGCAGGCCGACAACGATCAGGCCCGAATAGACTACGGCCAGAAGTACAGCCACACCCCTCCCCATCTGCCAAACGGCCATCAAGCACAGCGGGATATATGCCACCCACAGCACAAGCCCGAGTGGCGTCAGGAGATCGCTAACGAACACCGCTGCCGTCCCCGCAGCAATGACCATCAGTCCCCATTTCTTAGAACCCCACGTCATTCCCTCATAGGAATTAACGATCGTCCGCAACCACATTCAATAGACTCCATGGGGGAAAGTGAAATCAGCCCTCTGATTATCTAAACAGCCCTAGCAATACAGCCTAATGTACCTATTGGAAAATTTCTACTAATCCTGAAAAAGCTGTAGACATGCCACGACTTACGCGGCTCTCTTCTCGCACACGTTGCCCATGGCGGTTTATCACTATATAAGAGGGGGGGTAAAAACCGTCCGCTACTCGCCCACGCGCACTAAGAGCCCCTGTTCTTTGCAATACGCAAAGGTCCGGTGGAACCAGGCGATCACCGCGACGAGCAGGGCGACATTGAGCCCGCAGGCCCAGGCAAGATGCATGAGCGGCATGCCCTCCGGCGTGAGGACCGCCCGCATACCTTCGAAGATGTGCGCAGCGGGGTTCGCCCAGGCGACCGCCTTCAGCCAGACCGGCAGCACGTCCATGGGATAAAAGACACAGGAGATTGGCTGAAACAAGAACACCATGCTCCAGGCCAACACCTCAGCCTCCTGGCCGAACCGCATGATGAGCGAGGTGGTGAAGACCCCGATGATCCAGCCCGTCACCACAAGACTGACAATGAAGGGAAAAAGCCAGACTCCGATCAGGAAAATGTTGTAGCCATAGAAAAACCAGGCACACACCGCCATCACAATCGACACGCAGGTCACCTTGAACAGGCTCATCATCATCGTCGCGGCAAGAAATTCGCCTGGCTTCAGCGGGCTCGCAAACAGATTCATCAGATTGCGCGCCCAGAGTTCCTCGAGAAAGGAGATTGTCACCCCTTGCTGGGAGCGAAAGAGCATGTCCCAGAGAATCAACGCGCCGAGGAAGAAGGTCACAAACCCCGGCACCTGGGTCTGATAGCGGGCCAGATAGAGGGTAATGAATCCCCAGATGACCAGATCGAGAAACGGCCAGTAGAAAATCTCCATCATCCGGGGCAGGCTCCGGCGATAGAGGTACAGGTGGCGAAGAAGAATGGCCGTGATGCGATGCAGCTTCATGGCAAGTTAGGGCTGATGCTCGTCGCCGCACCCTCCACAGCCTCCGCAGTCTCCATGCCGGCCCAGGATGGTATCCATCATCGTCTGCGCGCCGCCAATCAGCCGCTCGCCGACCCGCGTGCCATCCGGCAACTTTCTCAAACCCATACCGAGCAAGAATGCCGGCACGGCTGACAGCCCGGTCAGAAAGGGCCAGGTGGAAACACGCGCGGCATCCACCATCCACCACACTCCCAGCGCGAATAGAAGGGGAGCCGTTCCCGCCGCAAAGCTGGCACGCACGACCTTCCACCCGCTCGTACCACGGGCCACGCCCATCATCGCGAGGACCAGCCAAAACAGCCCCCAACAGGCGCTGACTCCAAACCCGCCAAGCACCAGACCGAGGAGAAACGACACCGCTGTTTCCATCATAGCGTCCACCAACCTATCCTTCCTCGCAGCGCGTGGCTGCTATTATTCTCTCGCCAATTTCAAGAATACCTCTTCGAGATCCGCCTGCCCGAACCGGGCAACGATTTCAGCGGCCGTGCCTTCGGCCACAATCCTGCCCCGCTGCAAGAAAATGATGCGGTCCGACATGGCCTCCATCTCCTGCATATTATGGGACGTATAGAGGATACTGAGCCCCGACGCCTGCCGCGCTTCCTTGAGCAAGGCCCGAATCTTGTGCGCGATATCGGGATCGAGGCTCGCCGTCGGCTCATCGAGGAATAAGATCTTCGGCTGAGTCAACAAGGCCTTGGCCAGCGTCAGCCGCGTCATCTGGCCGGATGAAAGCTTGCGGGTCACCTTCTCACGAAATTCTTCCATCTCCAGCTTCTTGACGACCTCGTCGATCTTCCTTTCCACACCCAATACTCCATAAAGCCGCGCCACAACACGAAGGTTCTCCTCCACCGTCAAGGACATCGGCATAGAGATATACGTCGAGGAGAAATTGACCTGCTGTAAAATTTCCTCTCGATGCGTCTCCAGATCCAGCCCGAACATGCGGATCGATCCGGATGTCGGCGTGACCAGGCCCAGCAACATCTGGATAGTCGTCGTCTTACCAGCCCCGTTCGGCCCCAGCACACCGAGAATCTCCCCCGGCTTGATGGTGAACGAAATCCCGTTCACCGCCGTGAACGCGCCGAACCGTTTGGTGAGATCGCGGACGTCAAGAACGGGCTGCGTCATCGTGGAGGTCTGACGCATCATTTAAAACAACGCCGCGCTGATTTTTTCAGGAAGATGACAGGTCTCGCACTTCCGGCTGATGGGCTTGCCCTGATGCTCGGTTTTCCCGTCATGGCACCGGAAGCAATCGGACAAGGCGCGCGTCCGGAGATACGTGCCCTCGGGATGTTCGGGGTTCCAGGGCTTGCTGTCCGCCGATACGTGTCCGCGCGGAATCACGATTGGATAACCCTTGATCGGCCGTTCGTGAACGACCCCGGAATGGCAGGTCCTGCACCCCTCACCCTGCCCCCTGACGCCAAACGCATCCATGTGGGCGCGATGGCTCATCACCAAGCCTACCTCTTTAACAGGCGAAGGCAGATCCCGCACCGCAATCTCGGAGACCCGCAGAATATTCCGGTGACAGCCTAGACATACGTCCGAATCCACTTTGGCCTTGAGATTGTGCGCGTCAGTGGGCGTGCCGAACAGATAGGTCACGGTATCCTTGGTCCCGTTCCAGGCCTTGTCGTGCAACCAACCCTCGACACCCGGGCGCACATGGCACGTCACGCAGGTGACGTCTTTGTGAGATGACTTGGACCAGCTCTCATAGGATGGAGCGATGGTGTGACAACTGGCGCAAAACTTTGGATGATTCGTCAGAGGAATTGCGAGACCGCCGAAGATGAATGCTCCGGCGACGAGGATCAAAACGATCGCCGCTTTACGGTTCCAGTTCATGCGCGACGAGAGGAAACCGCTTCATAATGAGGGCGGCCACGCCCGTGACATCGTTCAGATCAAGCACCGGGACAGGCAGATCGATCGGCTTATCGGACACAACCGCCAGCAATCCGTCCGGAGAGATCGGCACTTCACCGACCTGTTCCCGGACAATCACAATCTTGGGATACCCTTCGCTCTTCCACCCTTCGGCGATGATGAGATCGTAGGAGGAATCCAGAAACCGATCGCGTACCTCCTCCACCTTTAATTCTTCAGGCACATCGGCAAACATCGCCAAGCTCCCACGGGAGACAACGACGACGCTGCTGGCCCCGGCCCGCTTGTGCCGCCAGCTATCCTTGCCTTCGGTATCCAGATCGAATCCATGCCCCGCATGCTTGACCGTGGCCACACGATATCCGGCTCTGACCAGCTCGGGAATCACCCGCTCGATCAACGTGGTCTTGCCGCTATTCGACCGTCCGACAAAGGAAATAATGGGCACGGCCATGAGTTCAATCACTTTCCTGCCTCAACAGCACGACGTCCTATGGCCGCCACTGTACGTTGAAGCCGCCTGCGTGCTCCACGCGACACCGCTCAATAACTGTACCGTCACCAAATCCCCTGGATTCAGCCGTTCAACTTCCTCGGGAATATCGATCAGGCAATTCGCCTTCACCATGGAGGTGAGGATCCCGGACCCCTGATCGCCGGTTGTCCGTACTGTGAACACGCCCTCTTCGCGGGTGAGCACGCCTCGGAGAAAATGCCGCCGGTCCGTCCGTTTGGAAAACTTTTCCTGGAAAACCGCATGAACGACCGGACGACCGAAGGTGGGATGTCCGCACATCTTCAGCATGGCCGGACGCACCAATTGCTCAAACGTCACCATCGACGAGACCGGGTTGCCCGGCAACCCGAACGCCAGCTTGCCCTGAATCTTGCCGAATGCCAGCGGCTGGCCGGGGCGGATTGCAAGCTTCCAGAAATTCATCTCCGCGCCAAGGTCTCGAAACACGGCCTTGGTAAAATCGTAATCACCCATCGAAACGCCGCCTGAGAGCACCAGAATATCGGCATTGAGCCCGTGTGAAATCTTTTCCTTCAAAGCATCGGGCGTATCTCGCGCAATTCCCAACAAAAATGGAATCCCACCGGCTTCCTGCACTGCCGCCGCAATGCCATAGCTGTTGGAATTGATAATCTTCTCTTCGCTGAAGCGCTCATCCAGATCGGCCAGCTCATCGCCCGTCGAAAGAATCGCCACGCGTGGACGCTGATAGACGAAGACGAAGGACTTGGACAGAATGGCCAACATACCGGCATCGCCGGGACGAATCTGCGTGCCTTTGGCGATAATGCACTCGCCTTTTTTCACATCCTCCCCTTTGGAACGAATATTGGCCCCGCGCGTCTCCGGTTTGAATACGCGAACCGAGTCCGGCGTATGCTCCGTATCCTCGACTTTCAGCACTGTATCGGCCCCCTGCGGAATCGGCGCGCCGGTCATGATCCGAATCGCCTGCCCTGGGCCGACTGTCTTTGTGGGCATCTTACCGGCCGGCACGTCTTCGATCACTGTCAGCGTCACCGGCTTTCCAATCGCCTGCTCCTGCTTGATGTCTTCCCACCGGACAGCAAACCCGTCCATCGCGCTGTTATTCCACGGCGGATTGTCGCGCTCGGCCACGATGTCTTCCCCAAGCACCCGGCCCAACGAATCCAGAATGGAAATCTTTTCCAAGCCGAGGATTGGCGTGGCATCGAGCACAATCTTTAGCGCGGCATACAGAGGAGTCAACCCCGAGGTAGCGTCAGCGGCTTTCACCATCTCACTCCTATCAATGTTGCTGGCGGGGCGCGATTTTGACCAACGACCCGCTCTTCTTACAGAACGCTTCGACCTTGTTCGCAATTTCGTGGTAGCACTCGGCTGTGGCCGTGTCGGAATTGAACATGGCATAAGGCTCGCCGGCATCCGACTGCGTCACGACTTCGGGATCGAGCGGAATCCGGCCGAGGAACGGCACGCCCATATCGTTCGCCGAGGCTTCCCCGCCGCCCTTGCGAAAAACTTCGATATGGTTGTGGCAATGCGGGCACTCCAACCCGCTCATGTTCTCGACAATGCCGATGATCGGCACTTCGCTGTCTTTGCAGAAGGTCACCGACTTGCGCGAATCCAACAGCGCAACTTCCTGCGGCGTCGTAATGATCACAGCTCCGCTGACATTGCCGAGGAGATCGATCGTCGTCACCGACTCGTTGCCGGTACCGGGAGGAAGATCAATCAGCAGGAAGTTGAGATCCTGCCACTCAACGCCGCCCAGCAACTGATTGATGAATTCGTATTTGTACGCGTCGCGCCAGATGATCGGATCGTCAGGATTCTGGAGCAAGAACGACATCGAAGCGATTTTGAGGTTGTAGGCTTGGAAGGGGATGATCCCTCCTGACGTGCTGATCTTCAGTTTCTGCCCCTCGGCCCCGACCATCTTCGGAATGTTGGGTCCGTGGATATCCATGTCGCAAATGCCGACATGCCACCCCTTGAGCGCGAGGCTGACGGCGATGTTCGTCGTGCAGGTGCTTTTGCCGACCCCGCCCTTATTGCTCATGATGAGGACTTTATATTCGATCCGCTCCATGCGCTTCGCGACGAGCCAGCGGCTGTGGCCTTCCTTGTCCTTCTGGCAGGATTCGTTTTCGTCGCAAATGGCGCAAGCCCACATATAGGTACAGGCGTCGCTGCCACCCGAGGTCGGTGTCTGGATGATATTCAGCTCACGAGGCATAATATGTCCTTCTGTATAACGTGATAGTGGGGGGGCACCCGCCTGTTACCGACGCGGATTCCCGCTCGGGACGGCCACATAATCGCCATCCGCCGACTTCGGCATCCCGGCTCCCCCGGGGCCACGGCCTGCAGAACCCGGTGCGGGGGCTTCCTCAGGCTCTGCCTGAGCCGGTTTCTTCTTATTGAAGATCCCCGCGCTCACAATGCCGACTTCATAAAAAATGTACATCGGTAACGCCATCAAACACTGGTTAAACGGATCCGGTGTCGGAGTCAGGATAGCGGCGATGATGAAGGCTCCGAGCAGCGCCCACTTCCGATAGCGGCGTAAAAATGGCGCATCCACCCATCCCAGCTTGGCCATCAACGTAATCGCGAGCGGCACCTCAAAAATCAGTCCAAACACGAGCAGAAACCATAGGGCAAACCCGACATATTGCGCGATGGAGAGCTGCGGAATGAATCCCGCGCTCACACCGTAGGAAATCAGAAAATTCAACGCAAAGGGCAGAACGAAGAAAAAGGAAAAGAGCACTCCCGCAAAAAACGCCAGCGTACTAAGCGCGACGAACGGCCCGACAAATCGGCGCTCCTGCACATGCAGACCAGGGACAACAAACTGCCAGACCTCCAGCAGAATATAGGGCATGGCAAATACGACCGCAAACAGCCCGGCCACCTTGACGTTCTGCCACAGGGCTTCGGCCGGTGCGAGAAAGACAAACGGGACCGTGGGAAGATCGGTCGGCTCCCAGGACAACGTGCTGGGCACGAACATATTCTGGAGCGGGATACGCAGCCACTTGACGAGCGTGTCGGCGTAGAAAAACGTCGCGATGAATACGATCGCCGTGATAATCACGGCACGAGTCAGCCGGACCTGGAGCTCCACCAAGTGCTCCATGACCGGCATTTTTTTATCTTCCAGCGGCTTAAAAACGGAGTCTTGCAGCCACCGGTTAAAGTCGTTCAGCACCGCGCCCTCACCCGCACAGGACAATGCCGCGCCGGCGATCACCCATCACCGGACGCGGCATCCTCGGTCTACTTCGGATTGACTGCCACGAACAAGCTGTTGCCCTGCCGACTGACCAGCAACACCGCCAATTCGTCCTTCTTGATCTTGTTAGCCGCCTTCAGATAGTCGTCTACCGTCTTCACCGTTTCGTGGTTGACCTCCTGAATCACGTCGCCGCGTTGCAAGCCAGCCGCTTCGGCCGGACCGCCTGCCTCGACGGCTGTGATGACCACCCCGGTCGTCTTGGCCGGAATATTCAATTGGCTCATCAGCGCGTTGTCCAATGCCTGGATCTTGATTGATGCCAGCACATTGTCCGGAGGCTTGATGGCTTCACTTTGTTCTTTCTGCGGAGCCGCTTCCTTCTTGGCCAGCAGTTCGTCTGACGGCCGTTCGGCCACCTTGACTACGATGGTCTGCTCCTTGCCATCGCGCACCACCCTGACCTGCGCATCCTTCCCGACCATGGTGCGCGCCACGAGGTTTCGAAGCTGGCTGACGCTCTGCACTTCTTTCCCGTTGAAGGCAATGACTACATCCCCGCGCCGGATTCCCGCCGCATAGGACGGGCCGTTCTCATTCACATCGCTGATAAGCACGCCTTTCCGCTGCTCGGACAGCTTGAACGATTTGGCCAGCGCCGGCGTGATTTCCTGAATCGCCACACCCATCCAGCCCCGGACGACTTTGCCCGTTTTCTGGAGGCTATCGACAATGTCCACGGCAATGCTGCTGGGGATCGCGAATCCAATGCCTTCCGATCCGCCAGTTCGCGAGAAAATCGCTGTATTGATCCCGATCAGATCTCCATTCATATTCACGAGTGCGCCGCCGGAATTTCCGGGATTGATTGCCGCGTCCGTCTGAATGAAATCTTCGTAATCGGCAATGCCGACATTGCCGCGACCCAGAGCGCTGATGATACCCAGTGTCACCGTGGAACTCAGACCGAAGGGGCTACCCACCGCCAACACCAGATCGCCGACCTGCAACTTTTCATATTCCGCCCACTTGAGAGCAGGCAAATCTTTCGCCTCGATTTTAATCACCGCCAAATCAGTCTTGGGATCGGTCCCCACCGTCTTGGCGGTAAACTCCCGACGATCGCTCAGTGTAACCGTAATCTGAGTCGCGCCTTCAACGACGTGGTTATTCGTGACGATGTACCCGTTCGAATCGAAAATCACTCCTGATCCGGCGCTCTGATCAGGCCGCCCATGTCCACCTGGAGGTCCTGGTGGCATCGGAGGCGGAGTCGGAAGATCACCCCCGCCCGGTTCCTCGCCGGGAGGCGCACCGAACGGACCAGGTGGCAACCCCCGACGGCGACTTTCACCGCCGCCTCCGGTCACAGCAATATTCACCACCGCCGGATTCACTTTTTTCACAATTTCAGAGAAGCCCTGGGCCAAGGCCGGAGAGGCCGCGGTTGCAATGGAACTCTCCATGAACCCGCCCGCGACCGTAGCCGCCACAACGAGTCCACAACCAATGATGAACTTGGTCGCCTGCTGACGCCGAATGACCATACTCAGTTCCTCCCGACGGTTGATCTCATATACACACTCAGAATCACCGACACCTGCCCGCGTGAATTCAAAGAACCCCCCAAGCTATGCATCTTACACTAATCTTTCCTTGGGCTTCAAAGAGGAAAAGTCGTGTTTGGCGGACCTATTACCCCTCTTTACACGACACACCCACAAAGGCGTATCCGAGACCCACCGTAGAGGCCCCCTCCGAACTTGCCCGGAATCATCGAAAACCATGAGAAGCGGCGCGCATCTCTAACCCACCTACATGGCATTATCTATCTCCGCCTGAGAACCTCCTTGCCATTCAGGAATACCGTCACACCCATTTCTTGTCTTGTATTGTGTTCCGTTGGGGCTTCCAGTACCGTACCTACCTAGCTCGCCGGGCCCGCCATTTCGATAGGGGCCTGACCTTTCACCTGAGATCAATGACCCCATGCGCAATGCAATGACCCTCCTCATCGCACTGGCCTGCATTATCATCAGCTGCACCAGTCGATTCGATTTGCCTCCCCTCGGCGATCCGCTTCCCATCCCAGCAAACTTGGAAATCCCCGTTTCCATCAAAGGACTCCGAGTAGACTATCTGGACCACTGCGGACATCCAATGCAGGAACTGCTAGGAGTACGATTGGAAGCCGCGCTACTCGACGCGTCATCTCGGACATTTCAATCGGTGGACTACGGCAGTGAAGGAAACGGACCCACGACTGCGGAGGCGGTCGTGCAAGCCGACTTGGCCGACTGGAACTTTCAAATTCAGCACCACAGGGCAGAGAAACCGGCTTTTTTGAAGATTCAATTGCATGCGCAAGTCCGCGTGAAAGATCGAACCGGAACGCTCTTGCGAAACTTCGAGATCATGGTGACCCGACAAGAACCCCTGCCTATCGATTCCGCGCAAAATGAGTGCGCGTACAGACTTGATCCCCTCCTGCAAGAGGTGTCGATAGAACTGGCAACCAAGTTTTCCATGGAGATTCGACAGGCCTTCAGGAGCGTGATGCCCGCCAAGACTCAGGCGGACGCCACGAGCACAGGCTTACCGCCTGCCCCGTCAACCTCCTCGCCATCGACTACCCCGCGTTCTGACGCACCACCGGCACTCGCCTCGACCTTACGCTTCACCTCTATGATGCTGGACGAAAACAGTTCCCTCACGATCGAATATGGCGAACGCTTTCGCGTGCGCACAGACGTCATGAATTCGGGATCCGCGCCGATTCGGCAAGCCCTTGTGTCGCTCTCGGGCCATGACGCACTGGTGAGCCTGTTCTCCACCACCACGCTCGCACTCCCGCCCCTTCAACCAGGCGAAATGAAATCCGTCGAATTTCTGGCCACGCTACCCCCTGCAATCCCGTTGAAAAAAGCCGAGCTGCAGGTAACGGTCGAAGAATCCGCAACTCATGCCCGCGCCCCTGTACAGACGCTCGCCACGGCCATACAATCAACCGGCATCAAAGCCGACGTCGTCGATCAGATTCCAGCCGCAGCTCTGGAATTTCGCCAGCCCCAGACCTACCTCATTTCAATTGGTATCAGCTCATACCGTGATCAACGGCTTTTGCCGAGAAAGTTTGCCTCGTTGGATGCCGAAATGGTCGCCGCCTACTTTAAAACACTGGGGGGACTCCCCGCCCCCAATGTGCGCCTCTTTCAAGATTGGAACGCCTCTCGATCCAATATTGATGATGCGCTATTAACCTGGCTCCCGCCGCGCATGACGAAAGAAACCGTCGTCATCGTCTACATCTCCGGCCAAGCCCTAGTGGACGACGATGGCACCGTACTCTTCGCCCCCTATGAGGGAAGCCCTTCGGCGAAAACCCGGTTATATCCCTTGAACGATTTGGAATCGGCGTTATCCCGCCTGAAAGCCAAACACACCATCGTGCTCTTCGACGGCATGATCTCACAGCTTCATAGCGGCCCCAAGACCAGACACCTGCCTCCCCGCTGGACCAGCAGCGGCGCCACTTCGACTCGACTGATCAGCCATGAGACTCTCAATGCCGGGCTTGAGGACGACAACCATCGCCATGGACTCTTTACCTACTATCTCTTGCTGGCTTTACGCGGGGAGGCCGATTCAAACCGGGATGGGGCGGTCACCTTGGGGGAACTCGCTGGTTATGTAACCCAAAAAGTCACATGGACGTCAAAGTCCCAATTTGCGGTCGAACAATACCCGTTCATATCCCCTGCGATGAAATCGACGCCTCACGCCGCAACACTCGTTCTGAGCAAGCGCGCGGCAATCCGAGGAATAGAGGTACCATAACCTCGAACGATCCCGCAGAATATAGAACACTGTCCTGGTCTACGCTCTCAGAAAACCTTGTCGTACGCTGCCATCCCTGCGCCAGTCTGGGCGCATCATTCTAAAATAAGGCCTGGCCGGTAGCTGAACACTCGTCGCAAAAATAGAAAGGGGCGGAAGGAATTCCCCTCCACCCCTTTCAGAAAACCACTGTCTGCGTAATGAATTACTCGGCCTTGCAGAAGCTCCGCTCGTAGTTGATGATCGTCCAGGCTTCTTCTTCGGTGATCGCGGCCGGGATCAATGAAACCATTCCCGTTCCCGCGCTACCGTTCTTGATGACCCAGAACAACTCACCATCTTTCCGCTTCTTGTGGAACTTGCAATTCGTGAAGTCCCGGGGGCTCGGATCAAGGATCGCGCCGGCCGGTCCATCGCCCTTGCCTTCCTTACCGTGGCAATTGAAGCAGGTGCCCTTTCCCTCGAACAAGGCCTTACCCTTGGCAATGTTCTCCGGAGTCGCCGCGACCGGATTCTTCATGCCCTTGGCATCAGCCATCTGGTCCGCAGGAACGCGGGGCTTCAGAGGATCTTTTTCCGCTGCACCCACCACAGTGGCCGACATAAGCAGCAAGGCTGCACTGATTCCCAGGAACTTAGAGAAATAACCCATTGCACATCCTCCTTTGTGTTGAACACACTACACGTGAACTCGGCCTATGGCCGCTGGCTCGTTGATTCCCACATCAAAAAGACTGCGCTGAAACGGGCGGACTATAACAATCGCGTTTGTTTCTTGTCAAGAAACCCCCAGGCTTTTTCTCGGTCTTCCTCTCATCTCTATGCCCAAACATCCGATAGACGCTCTTTGCTTCGCCCTGCTGATCCCTTCTCACACACTCGCCGATGCGAAACCTACCGGATGATACATCAAGGGGCGTGCCAAAAACCGACGTGGCCATGCACGAGAAAAATGAACCACTTATGGCTAGCAGAGCCATCTTTCGAGATCAGGCCGTGAAGTCGAGACACCTTTGCGCCACAAAGAATCCAAGGATGCCCCATACGAACCCCACAACGTAGCCCAGAGGGATACCCTCCCACAGCCACCGTGAATGCCATTGCTGACAACGATGAGGATAAATACCGCGCAGGAGGAAACGCGCGGGGAATGCCGTAGAACGAACGCGTCTGCGAGGTTAGCGCTTCAGCACAACGTCATGCGCAACTTTCCCACTTGGCCCAAACGGCTTTTGCGGCTGTCCGTTAAGAGTCGCCCGCACACCGCCGGCATTGCCCAGCGTCAACACAAATTGATCCTGGCCTTTCCAGCGCGCTTTCTCACCGGGTCGCAAGAGGGCCTCCTGTGGGCTTCCGCCATCGATCTGCACAACCACCCATGTCAGTTCGACCGCTTCAAGATCGAGCACCAGCTGCTCATCTGCAAGGCTACCTGCGCCTCCATCGATCGAAATGCCCCCCAATGGACCGTCTGCTCCAGGCGACGCCGTTGAGACCGCCTCGGATTCAGGCTTGGTCGTGATCCCCGTGGTAGAGACCGACTCAGATGCACGAGCCTCTTGAGCTGGCTTTGTTGGAGCTGGAGGAGGCTCGCTCGACACGGCTGGCCCTCGTACAGACTCCTGGCCAAGAGAATCCGCGGAGTCTGCGGATTCTGTCGAAGCAGACGTCGTATGCTTCGATGTATTTAGCTCAGACGTGCCCCGCCGAAGCACCGATGACTGCTCACGGCTCAGCAAAAAGATCAGCGTTATGACTGCAATCCCGATCGCCACCCCCACGGCTTTCCGGTTCGCCCGGCGCTTGCGCTCTTCCTCAACCTGGCGGACTTTCAGCCGCTCACGCTCATCCTGTTTATCGTAAAAGGCTCCGGCTGACTGAGCAAACCGATGAATCGCATCTTCCTCATCCAAACCAAGCGACCGGGCATAGGACCGGACAAATCCTTTGGCAAAAACCTGATCCGGCAATTTGGCGAAGTTGCCGTCCTCCAGCGCCTTGACGAAGTCCGAGCGTATGCGCGTCTTGGAGGCCACTTCGTCGACCGTGAGCCCCTTCGTTTCCCGGACCTGCTTAAAGAATTCGCCAACTGATTCCATACACCCTCAATTACTTGATTCGCGCCAAGAGTTCCATTGCCGCTGCCGCATACTCTCCACCCTGATCCATCGTCTGCACCTTGCCTAGTATTTCCCGAGCCTTGTCCGTGTATCCTAACTTCAAATAAACCCGGCCCAGTTCAAGATGGGTCAGCGCCGGCGCCACGCTGGCAGGAATGACCGTCACGGCATCCTCGAGGGCTTCCATCGCCCCCTGAAAATCCCCTTGATGCGACAGCGCGCGCCCCAAATGAAACCGTGCGAGGTCCGGTGTGGCATAGAGCGGATTGGCCAACGCCGTCCGATACGATCGAATTGCCTCGTCCCACTTCCCTTGACTGGCCAGCACCTGGCCTAAGTAGGTATGCGCTTCTGAATAGATATCGTCAATGGCAATGGCGGAGCGAAACTGTTGTTCGGCCTGTTTCAGCTTCCCCTGCACCGCATAGACATGGCCGAGGGCATAGCGGGCCTCTTTATTGTTCGGATCGACTTGCACCGCTTTCTGAAACGACACAAATGCCTTTTGCCGGTCGCTGTTAAGACTGGCGAGGCCCTCCTGATAATATCCTTGAGATTTCTGGGTCGATTCCTCATTGGTGGCACAAGCCGTCAGCACCAATACACCCGCAACGGCACCAAGCCCGCAAGCTATGCGGGTGAACCAACCCGGATTTTTATGAATTCGCCACACGCTCACGAAATATCCTCAAAATGCGTCAGCCGCTTAAACTCACGGAACCGAGCCTGGATCTCTTTGTAATCCAGGATGCGCAAACGGTCAAGACTAAAGGCTTCTACCGTAAACGACGCCATCACGCTCCCGAAAATGATGGCCTGCTTCATGGCCTCCGGAGAATAGTTACCCGTTGCGGAAAGATACCCCAAAAAACCGCCGGCAAAGGTGTCGCCCGCTCCGGTGGGATCCCGCACGTCCTCCAACGGAAAGGCCGGAGCTCCAAAGACCTGCTTCTCATTGAACATCAGCACACCATATTCGCCCCGCTTAATGATGAGGTGCTTGGGGCCGCGGGACAGTACCTGCTTCGCTACCTTCACCAAATTCGTGTCCTGGCCGAGCGCGCGCGCCTCTCCATCGTTGATGATGAGCACATCCACTTTCTCCAGCACTTTCCACAAGGCATCGCGCTTCCCATTGATCCAGAAATTCATGGTGTCGCACGCCACCAAGCCGGGCCGCTCCACCTTTTGCAACACATCCAGCTGCAACTCCGGATCGATGTTGCCGAGAAACAACACATCGGGCGAGCGATAGGCCTCCGGGATCTTGGGCCGGAACGTTTCAAACACATTGAGTTGTGTGTCCAGCGTATGGGCTTCGTTCAACTGGTGCGTGTACTCGCCTTTCCACCGGAAGGTCGCGCCAGGCCGTTGCTCCAGCCCCGTCAGATCGATCCCCCGGCTCTTGAGAAAGGCCGTATGCTGTGTGGGGAAATCCTCACCCACTACCGCAATCAGGCTGACCGCCGTAAAGAAGCTCGCCGACGTCGAAAAATATGTTGCTGACCCGCCGAGAATATCCGTCCCCTCTCCGAAGGGGGTCTTCACGGTATCCAACGCCACAGACCCGACCACTAATAACTTGCCCATGGTAGTTACCTTTTCCCTTTCTTCGGTAAGGCCAGGCGATCAAGAAGCAGGCCCAACTTCTTCCGGCTTGCTGCAGAGATGCGATCCGGCGCAGTAACGATGGCAGTTTGCAGCGCCTGCTGACAGCCACAAGTTCCCACCGCGGCCCCGAGACGCGGCACCACCGTCCGCAACATCCGTTTCGCTAATACCACATTCTGATGCAGTGTCGCGAGAATCGCTTCGACAGTGACGGCGTCCTCCGTTTCATGCCAGCAATCGTAATCCGTCACCAGCGCCATCGTGGCATAACAGATCTCCGCCTCCCTGGCCAGCTTCGCCTCCGGCATATTCGTCATGCCGATCACATCGACACCCCAATGTCGATACAACCGCGATTCCGCCTTGGTGGAAAACTGGGGACCCTCCATGCAGAGATACGTACCTCCCTCGTGAAGCGAGGCTCCGGCCTGTTGTCCGGACCACGCCAACGCCTGCGCCACAGTCGGACAAACCGGATCACCAAACCCGACATGCGCCACCACACCGCCTTCAAAAAATGTGGAGGCGCGGCGTTTCGTGAGGTCGATGAACTGATCGGGGAGCACCACATCGCCAGGCCGAATTGATTCTTTCATGCTGCCCACAGCGCTCACCGAAATAATCCGCTGCACTCCCAGCGCCTTCATCGCATAAATGTTGGCGCGATAATTAATGTCCGTGGGATTCAGCTTGTGCCCACGCCCATGGCGGGACAAAAACGCGATCGTGACACCATCCAGCGTTCCAATCCGGATCGCATCCGAAGGCAGACCGAACGGCGTGCGCAAGCGCGCTTCCCGAACTGCGGTCAGCCCTTCGATATCATACAACCCGCTTCCGCCGATGACTCCCAACGCCGCCCGTACGCGACTTGCCTTCCGTACCATGCCCCATACACTCCTCATGTGCTCTGGCCAACTACCCTCGCCAGGGGATTCGCAAATTCCAACGCCGTCAGGAACTGTTCGATCTGCCCGATCACACGATCGGCAATCCTCTCTGTCGATTCATGCTCCTCGACAAAGAGCCATATGATGCCCGGTTCTTTCCGAAACCAGGTGAGCTGCCGCTTGGCGAAGTGTCTCGTGTCCTGCTTGAACCGCCGCACCATCTCAGCCGCATCATACTCACCCGCCAGGTGCGCCGCGATATGCCGGTACCCCAGACCTTTCATGGAGCCGAGCTGCCGGCCGTATCCCTTCGCCAACAACGCGCGCGTCTCTTCTATCATGCCATGCGACAACTGCCAATCGATGCGCGCTTCGATCCTTCGATAGAGACTCTCTTTCGACCGTTGAAGCCCTATGAGCAACGTAGCAAACCCTGCCCCCTGAAACGCATGTTGCGCCTGCAGGCTAGAGAGCGAGACTCCGGACAGGCGATAGACCTCCACTGCCCGGATAATTTTCGACTCATCGTTCGGATGCAGCTTCGCCGCCGTGACCGGGTCCACACGAACCAGCTCGGCATAGAGCCCCTCGCGGCCCTTTTCCTGAACGATCCGGAAAAGTTCCTTCCGGACCTCCGGATTGGCCTCCGGAGCCTCGCACATTCCGCGGATCAAGGTCCTGATATAGAGCCCCGTCCCGCCGACCACGAACGGCAATCGTTGCGCACTGAACGCCCGCTCGATCTCACCCTCCGCCTCCCGCCGATACCGTCCGGTATTAAACACCTCATCGGGGTCGGCAAGATCAATCAGGCGATGCGGCACGCCTTGCCGTTCATCCAGAGGCGGCTTGTCCGTCCCGATATTCATCCCCCGGTATACCTGCCGCGAGTCCGCCGTCAGGATCTCCGTGCCATACTGCTTGGCCACCTGCAGACCCACGGCACTTTTGCCCACAGCGGTAGGCCCCAACAGCACAACCAGCGGACGATGCTGCAGCACAGGCTTGGATAATACTCGCATGGTCGTCACACAACCTCTACCAGCCAACCCGCCCGAAAATCTTTTCCAGCTCCTCAATGCCCAGATGATAGGCCGTACGCCTGCCATGCGGGCAGGTCTGGATCTTCCCCTCTGCCAGCCAATCCGCAGCGAGGTGTTTGATCTCGGGCAACTCCATGACTCGCCCCGCCCTCACGGCGCCATGACAGGCCAGCGACGCCAGGACAGGCCGCACCCGATCCTCCAGGCTCGACGCCCGGTCCCACTGACTGAGATCGTCGAGCAAATCTTGCAGGAAGCCCCCCGCATCCACCTTGCCGATGCCGAGCGGGACGCTCCGGACCAGCACAGTGGCGGTCCCGAACGGTTCAAGGCCGAGTCCAAGTTTTTCAAGGTCACCCTGATAGCGTTGCAGCAACGCGGCCTGCGGAGCCGTGAGTTCAACCGATTCAGGGATCAGCAGCGGCTGAGCGGCCATTCCACGCGCCTGCCAGGCACGATAAAGCCTTTCAAATAGCACCCGTTCATGCACGGTGTGCTGATCAATAATGGTCAGCGCCCCGCCAATCTGCACGACGAGATAAGTGCGATTAAGTTGTCCGAGCGCGACGACTTCCGAGGAAGGCACCCGCACATAGGACTCCGCCGCCTCGCTCACAAACGCCAGCTGCTCCGCCTGGCGGGCTTCCCCTGCCGGCCGGTCTGAACCAGCCGGCAAAACCACAGGCCCTCCAAAGACCGGCGGGGTCTGAGTCCAAGACGATACACTGGCCGGCAGCACCGCTCCCCCCTCACTCACGGAATCCTGTGGCACCTGCACGACGCTCTCGCGGCGCCCCAAGGCCTGCCGAACCGCACGGCGCACCAACTGATGAATGGCTTCATTCGCGGCGAATCGGATTTCCCGCTTGGCCGGATGCACATTCACGTCCACGCTATCGGAATCGATCTCCAGAAAAAGGACAAACTGAGGCTGGTGCCCTTTGGCCAAAAACGAACCATAGCCTTCGGCCACCGCATGGAGGATTGCCGCATTCCGAACCGGCCGGCGATTGACGAACAACTCTTGCGGCGTCCGTGAGGCTTTGGCATGGTTGGCGTCGATGATCATTCCGCTAATCGCCGCACCAGGCTGTTCCCCCTGCACCGCTACCGCGCGATCGAGAAACATCTGCCGGTAAATCTGGCCAATGCGATCCTCAGCCGTGGACACGGCGGGGTAATTCAACACCTCTTGGGCATTACTCGTGAGCTTGAAATGCACCGACGGCCAGGCCAGCGCCGCTTGCTGCACCACATGAGTAATGTGGGAAGATTCCGTGGGCATCGACTTCAGAAACTTCTTCCGGGCCGGCTGGTTGTAAAACAGCTCCGTCACCTCGATGCGCGTTCCCACGACTGGCGGCGCATCGAGCACCTGCTGGAGCTGCCCCCCGGCCAATTGCAGTTCGGTGCCGATGGCGTCCCCTTTGGTCGCGGTCACTAGCTGAACCTTGGATACCGAGGCGATGCTCGGAAGCGCCTCCCCGCGAAACCCCATCGTGCGGATCGACCAGAGATCCCGGTCCGAGCGGAGCTTGCTGGTAGCATGCCGTCCAAAAGCCTGAGGCGCATCGGTTCGGGTCATTCCCTCGCCGTCGTCCGTCACACGGATCATCCCCAGGCCGCCGTCCTTCACATCGACCGTGATCGTCCGGCTGCCGGCATCGAGACTGTTTTCGATGAGTTCCTTGACCACTGCGGCAGGCCGTTCGATCACCTCCCCGGCGGCGATCCGGCTGATGACATCGCCCGGCAAGATCTGAATCTTTCCACTGAAGCCGGTGGTCACCATGGGGTCAGGCTCCACGATGGATGAGAGATGGCTGAAGCACACAGGCAGGCCGTCGCGCACCTGCGACGGTCATCGGATATCGGCGAGTTTATTCTTGGCGAGTTTAGCTTCCTCAGACGTGGGAAACTCTTCCAATACATGCTTGAGATATTTCCGTGATTTCACCAAATCGCCCGTTTCCGCCGTCGAGAGGCCGAGCTTATAGAGGGCAGCCGGGACCTTCTCATTGCCCGGGTATTCCGTGATCAGATACTCGAAGGCCTGAATCGCCCGCGCATAATCTTTCTGGTTATAATATGACTCACCGAGCCAGTAGTGAGCATTCGGCGTCAGCGACGTGCCGGGAAAATCTTTGGTGAAACGCTGGAATCCCGCCACCGCCAACTCATACTTCCCATTGAGATAATCGTTGTAGGCCAGATTGAAGGCCGCCGTGGGAGTAATCCCTGGCGTACCGGGAACGATCGTCGCACTCTCCGCTTGCGTCTGAGGCTTCCCAGGCTTGGCCGGTTTCGGCGTCTCGGATGGAACCGGATCCGGTTTGGAGACCACACCCCCTTGCCCCTCTTCAAGTTTGGCCAGCCGTGCCTCGATCTTTTGCAGCCGTGCGGCCAATTCCTCGACCCGGGATTTCCCCGGATCAGCATCTTTCACGCGTTCGACAGACTCCAGCCGGCGTAGCGCTGCATCGACCCGCTGATGATCCTGCTCCTGCGACTTGGAGATTGTCGAAATCGAATCTCTCAGCTCGACGAAATCGGCATGCTTGGCACACCCCCCCAATATCAACAACTGGCCAGCGGCCATCAGGCCCCCCACACACATCTGGATACGTGACAGCACCATCTCTACCGACCCTCCTTCAACTGAACCAGCTTGTCGGATGCTTTGCCAGCCTCCGGAGTCCTGGGGTACAGCGTCACCACTTGCTTAAATGCGGACGATGCTCGCTTTTTATCTTTCAACGCGAGATAGGCATAGCCTTTCTTGAGAAGAGCAGCCGGGACTTTCTCGCTGCGGGGATAATCCAACTCCACCTTGTCGTAGGAATCAATCGCCTTCTTATATTCCTTCGAGCCATAATAAGATTCGCCGAGCCAATACCTGGCATTGGGGGCTAGATCCGAGTTGGGATAACTCACGAGAAATGCGGCAAACCCATTCCGTGCTCCCTCCAGATCCCCATCACGAAAAAGTGCCAGCACCCGTTCATACTGCTCACGATCCGCGGCTGCTGACGAGCGAGCGGACGAGGCGACCGGCGCCTCCACCGGAGCGGCCACCGCAACAGATGAGGAAGCCGCGGCTGACGAGCCCTCACTTGAGGATTCCGACACCTGACTGGCGGCGACCCCTTGTTCGGAATCCTGCGTCGTCCGTTCACTCCTGGAGGATTCCGGCGCAGAAGCCTGATGGGACCGCTGAGCATGCTTCGCCGTCGACTGCCGCCCCCCAGCCTTCTGGCTCACCTGATCGACCGACCGCGCCAGCTCCTCAAGGCGGCGATCCTGATCCTCGAAACGCGACACCACCTTGAGGTTCATCGACTCCAAAGTCTTCGCAACGGAATCCACGCTTCTCTTGACTGTTTCGACGTACCCCGCCATCGACTTATTGGCATCATTCACATAGGCTGTCGTCTCCCGGCTGCTGGCATCGAGCTTCGCCGCCAGACTCTTCGAAGCCTGCTCTTCCTGCCCAATTCGGTCATTCAATCCTGTCAAGGCCTCTTTAAATCCGGTCAGCGCCTGATTGAACTGCTCAAACTTCTGAGACACTTGATCCAGCCGGTGCTGACTCTCGCCCAATCCCTTTTGCTGTTCATCGAACTTTAGATCGACCCGCTTGGCCATGTCGTCATTGGTCTTCTTCACGACGCCGGCCAGATGTTCTTTCATCCCCTCAATCGCTTTGGCCACATCCTCGGACATCTTATCGAGGCGGGCTTTTACTTTCGCATCCTGCGTGTCGAGACTTTTCTGCAACCACTGATACCGCGTTGTCGTGTCAGCTTCGAGCTTGGAAGCAAGCTGCTCCAGCTTCTTCGTCTGCTGCTCAAGCCGCGCCGCCTGGAATTTCATATTTTCCTGCTGCGCCTGAAGGTCCTGCGCCTGATGCAGCGCTTTTTCCAACTCCCCCCTTAGCTGCGGCAACTCCTGCTCGCGCAGCGAAGAAATCTCCTGACTCTGCCGCGCCCTAGCCTGCGAAAATTGGTCATCCTGCTGCTTGAGCCTTTGTTGCAAGACCCGCTCAGTCTGCTTCAGGTCAGCCTGTTGCGCAACACATCCGGATAACAACGTGAGTAGCATGACAAGCAAAACGGCCATAGAACACCTCATGTGCCGATCCGAATCGACAAGCCTTCCCATACAACCCTTCACCCGCATTCAGACAACCCGCCTCCGTTACTTCTCGGTCTTGACCACCACATGTCCGCGACGGTTCTGTGCATAGCAGGACTCGTCACGCTCTTTGCAGAACGGCCGTTCCTTGCCATAGGACACGACAGCCACCCGGCCCGCGCTCACCCCGAGTTCGACTAAGTAATTCCGCACCGCCTTCGCGCGTTTTTCTCCCAGCACCAAGTTGTAGGCGGAAGTCCCTCGCTCATCGCAATGGCCTTCAATCTTCAAGCTGGCGCCGGCATTCGCCTTGATCCACTCGGCATCACGCGACAACGCCTGACGTCCTTCTTCCGAAATCGCGAAGCTGTCATAGGCAAAGAACACATCCCGCAATCCGGCGGCATCGGCAGCGGCTTGCTCCGACCGAATGGCATCCATCTGACGACCGCTCTGAGAGGGATCCAGCTTGGCCATCATCGCCCCGTTCGTCACACGTTCTTCCGAGGGACTCTTCCCTCCCCCAACGGTATCTAACCCCCGCAGTCCTCCGGTCGCGCCGGCATCCCGATTGGATAGTGAGGTGTCAGGGAAATTCGACCCGACGCCCCCCCCGCTCGATCCTGCATCGGCACTGGCCGATCCCTGCGTCGCTGCCTGCTGTGAAGACTGGGCATCACCACCGGACTGCACGGCTTTTTTCGAACAGCCTGGCACAGCCATCAGCAGTACTGCCGCCATCATGGGCACATACCAGAACCCTTGTGTCGTCCGCATATAATCTCCCCTCCCTCTAAAAAGACATCCGCCGGCCATCCCAGCAGGACGTCAGTGCATGATTGTACCGTAATGATCGTCGTGGCCCATCATGACGCCGGCGACCACGCCGGTGCACTGTTATGTACTCCAGTGAATGTGATTCGCTCAAGATCTTTGCCATCGGCATTGATCATATAAATCTGGCTTTTGCCATCGGCCGTTGAACTAAAGACCAGATGGCGGCCATCCGGGGACCACGAAGGCGAATCATCAACCCCAGGCCCCGCCGTAAGCTGAACCTTCTTCTGCCCGTCCGGCGTGATGAGACAGAGCTTATACTCTTTTTTTGGCGTCCGGCACACATAAGCAATCCAATTCCCGCGCGGAGACCACGCCGGCGCGGCATTGTAATCACCGTCAAAGGTCAATCGTCGAATGTTCGAGCCATCGGCGCTCATCAAAAATATCTGTGGCCCGCCGCTGCGATCTGAGGCGAATGCCAGCTCTCTCCCTGAAGGGGCCCAGGAAGGGGAGAGATCGCCCGAGGCATGCGTCGTCATCCGCTGCAACGCCTTGGTCCTGGTATCTAACCGGTACAGCTCGGAATTCCCTTCGTAGCTCGACGCAAACGCGAGAAAGTTTCCATCCGGTGAAAGCGCGGGCGTAATATTAAGCCCGCCGAGCGACACCAGGGTCCAGCGTTTCCCCGTCGCCAACTCGATCATGTCAATATCCTGCGTATTCCGATTACGATAAGCCGTAAACACGAGAAATCGCCGATCGGGCGACCACCGCGGCATCAAGTTCAAAAACCCGTCGGCCGTCAACTGGCGCGGCTCATAGCCATCGTAATCCATCACAAACAATTCCCGTGCCGGCCCCTGTTCGGACACGTATGCAATTTTCGATCTGGCAATACCAGGCTCCCCTGTATACCGAAACACCAATTCATCCGCAAACCGATGGGCCATCAAACGGACAACGGAGGAAGAACCGACATAGCGCTTGCCGCCGACGACCTCGTTGCTTCCCCCGTCATAGACAAACCCATCCATGCTGATATCCGCATCCTTATCCCCGGCTTTCAGGCCCGCCTTCCCCCACACCAGAACTGAGGCGCCATTCTCCGCCGCCTGCTTGAAGGCCGGATTCGGCACCGTTCCCACATCTTTAAATCCCAGACCCGGCACATCCACCAGCGTAAACACCAGCGACCGGCGGATATCGGACTTCAAGACTTCTTCCAACCGCCCTCCCAGCCACTCAGGCCCTCCGGCATTCTGAATACCGATCACGCCGACAGGGATTTTCTGAAAATCAGGGCGCGTCGCCTCCAGAAAGACATCTGTCGCGCCGGACTCGATGATGCCGATCACTCCCACCAGCGCGCAACAGGTCAGCAATAGACAGGTTTTGAGTCGCATGAATTATCCGTTCGGCTCCCCAACTGTAAAAGTAAAATGGGCATCAAAAGAGGATTCCGTCAGCTCGGGTGGAAACCCCGGCAACGGCTCGGCATTCATGACCGCGCGTTGGCCGGCCAGATCGTAATATACATTGCCCGAAGACTGCTCGATCGCCACGCTGCTGACCGTCCCGTTCCTGTGCAACCGGAACTTCACGACGACCGAATAGACCTGCGCCGTCACATCAACCGGCGGCGCAGACCAAACGCTGCTGATTCGTTGCCGGACCCGCGCCAGATACGCATTGGAGCCCGGCGCGACGCCCGCCACCTTGAGCGTCGTATCGACCGCTTTCACACTGGGCACCTTGGCCTCACGCTGAGCCGCAGGCTTGGCTGGCGCCTCCGCCATCAGCGGCTTGGACTCCTTCGGCAACTCCACCTTTTTGATCTTACTCAGTTCCTCATCCAGTTCCCGATTCATTTCTTCGCTCAACGATGTCCGCGGCTTGACCTCGGACGGCTTCCTGGGAAGCTCCTTGGCATCGTGCGCCACCGGGACATCCGGCAGCTTTAATTTCGCAACAACGGGCGCCACCGGATCATGCGCTTTTTTCGGCCGATCGGTCGGACTGAAATCACCAAACTTCGGGGCATCCGGAGGCAACTCGACCCCCTTCATCAAGTCACGCATAGGATCTTGTGCAGGCCGCGCCGGAACGACAGGCTCAGTCTTAGCCGATGGCGGGGCAACAGGCGCCATTTTCACCGGCGGAGCCGGAGCAGGAAGCTTGGCCGGCTTAGCCGACTCCACCGGCTTCACCGGCGTCTTGACCGGTTCCACCGTTTTCACCGGTGGAGTCGGCAAGGACGCGAGCGAGACTTCGATGGACGCCAGCGGCTGCTCTCCGTGCCGAGGCCACCGAACCCACGTGACCGCCACCAGCACAACCACATGCAGGACCAAGGACCAGACCACCGCCCGTCTGAGATGACGGGCAATCCGCCCCTGAGCATCCTCATCCAGCCACGGAAGTGATTGTGCGGAAGCCTGCACCATAGCGATTCACAATCTAGTTTTTTCGGCGAGCGGACGAAACGTCCGTTACCCGCTCAGGCGCGGTCGGATCAGTCACCATTCCCAGCTTCTCAATACCCGCCTTCTTCACCCCGTCCATGACTTGCACCACAATGCCGTAGGGCACATCGCGATCGGCGCGCAAATACAGCGACACATCGGCATGTTCTTCCTTGAGAAGCCTGAGCTTGCGCTCCAACTGCACTACGCTGACCTGATCCTTATCCAGATAGAGGCGTTGGTCTTTTTCAATGGTGAGGACAGCGCGGATTTCCGGCTTGATCGTATTCGATGCCGATTTCGGCAAAGTGATATCCATCCCGCGATACAACATGGGCGCGGTCACCATAAAAATGACGAGCAGAACCAGCACCACATCGACCAGCGGAATAATGTTGATCTCCGCCATGAACCGGCGCTGGCGGGTTTCCAGAATCATCCCTTGGCTCCGCCCGATCCCAGTTTTGATTTGGAGGATAACAAGACAAAAAGTTCCACCGTCACCGTATCCATGCGGAAAGCCGTGCGGCGAATGCGAGACAAAAAGTAATTGTAGGCAATGACGGCGGGAATCGCTGCAAACAGCCCCGCTGCCGTTGCCACCAGCGCTTCAGACACACCCGGTGCCACCGCCGCGATACTAGCCGTCCCCTGCGAGCCAATTTCACGGAACGAGTCGATGATGCCCATGACGGTTCCCAGCAACCCGACAAAGGGGCTGATATTGCCCGTCGTGGCCAAAAATGGCAGATACGACTCAAGCTGCGCCAGTTGGCCTTGTGCGAGATGCTGAGCGGTTCGCTCCATGACCTGGCGATCCACAACGGACGCGCTGCCAAGCTCCTGACCGCCCTGTCCTACCCCGAGTCGTTCCACCACACCATGAAAGATTTTGGCGCAGGGACTCCCGGCCGAACGATAGGCGTGGCGCGCGACTTCATCCACATCCTTGGCCTTCGAAAGCACAGCCATGAAGCGATGATCTTCGGCATCCGCCGACCGGAACATGTTCCACTTGAGGAGAATCACCGCCCAGGAAAGGACCGATAATAGGAAAAGCAGGAAGAGAACGACTTTCGACACCATCCCCAGTGACCCGAGAAGACCCATGGGACCTGACTGGAACATAAGGCGCTAGCGTCTCCCTCCTCGAATCATGACACACCGTGGTGTGATGGAGTGTACCAAACTTTGGAGAAAATGGCGGGGCCGACGGGATTTGAACCCGCGACCTCCAGATTGACAATCTGGCGTCCTAACCAGGCTGAACGACGGCCCCTCGAGACTCTATCTTTGGCGGATGATCGGAACGACAAGACGATATCTAGCGGTCGGTCGATTCCAAAACTTAGAATGGCTATATCTTCTTTCTTCGCCCCGTCCTCGCACACCAGTCTGCCTTGGTAGGCGGAACAGGGATCGAACCTGTGACCTCTGCCTTGTAAGGGCAGCGCTCTCCCAATTGAGCTATCCGCCCGATTGTCCTCACAAGATTTTCGGATGCTATCAAGTCCATAGGATCTTGTCAATCGGTTCTCGCACTATTCTTGCATTTTTCTGGCGCGCGGAGAAATATATTTCCAAACCATCGGCTCAGGGTTTTGTGCGCCGCCCCTGCCGGGGGAAAAATCGCCGATGGACCTGCGTCAGCCGTCCGCGTTCGACATGCGTATAGATCTGCGTCGTCGCAATGTTCGCATGGCCCAGCATCGCTTGCACGGCGCGCAGATCGGCCCCGCCCTCCAGTAAATGCGTGGCGAACGAATGCCGCAGCATATGGGGAGAAATCGGCTTGGCAATCCCCGCGCGTCTGGCCCGCTGCCGCACAATTTTCCAAAAGGCTTGCCGCGTCAGCGCCCCCCCGCGCCGCGAGACGAACAACGCGCGCGACGATCGCCGCTGCAAAATACCCGGCCGTACATGGTCGAGATAATGCGCCAGGGCATCGCGCGCAACCTCTCCAATCGGCACCAGGCGCTCTTTCGAACCTTTGCCGTGTACCCGGATACACCCCACGGTGAGATCCAGCCAGGCTAGCTCCAACGCTACAAGCTCCGACACACGCAGGCCAGCGGCATACATAAGTTCGAGCATCGTCCGATCGCGCAAATCTTCCGCCGTCTGCACCGCCGGTAACTCCAGCAACGCCGTCACTTCCAGCATCGTCAAGGTGCTCGGCAGCTTGATTCCCCGCCGCACCGTCGAAAGGTCGCGAGTCGGGTTCACCGCGACAATCCCCTCCCGCACGAGAAACCGAAACCATCCGCGCATCGCAGACACCGTTCTCGCCATCGAGGCGGAAGACAGACCTTCCGCCTTTAATGAGGCCAGAAATCCGACCACCTGCGAAGGAGACACCGGCGCATTCATCGAAAGGCGGTGCCGGTCCAGAAACGTTTGCAACTTGGAAAGATCGCGCCGGTAGGCCTCCAGCGTATTGGTCGCCAAACCGCCCTCGACACGGAGATGGCTCAAATAGCGCTCCGCCAGCGGATCAAGTACCTGTTCGGAAAGTTGTGCCATCGATACCTATGCACCAGACCGGGACCATCTGCACCCACGGTAAACTATAGCCAACTCACCCGCTTGAACTCAATGAAACGACCGGCAGTTCTCCTTGACACCCTGCACCCTTTCCGATACTAGTCACTCGGGGCTACAACAACAATCACGCACACACGCAACATCCTCATGCCAGTCCAGATAACAGACCGACGATATCCGCATCACTACGTCAGAGCGGCGCTCCTCTTCATATGCCTCGCCCTGGTATTCAGCTCTACAGATCCTGGCTTGGCAGTCGATCTCAAATCTCCGGCACCCGATCCTCCCGTCCTGGCCCAAGCAAAACGCCTCATCGATAAAGGAGAAGCAGAGTCCGCTTCCACAATCCTCCGTCGATATCTCGCGACATCGCCGCGCCCCGAATACCTCGATGACACGTACTTGCTCCTGGGCGCCGCCCTCTTCGACATGAAGGAATACCCGGAAGCCTTGAAGGTCTTGAATCAACTCCACACTGAATTTCCCGCCTCGGAATTGAGCGACCGGGGAAAGGTCCTACTCGCCCAAACCCATGCCGCCATGGGCAACATCGATCTGGCGCTGCCCCTCCTCACCCAATTGCGGGCCGGAGCGACCGACGACGATACGAAGCGAGAAGCCCGCAAGCTGACCGCGGAGCTTCTGGCGCAGAAGAAAGACTACGTGCGGGCGATTCAAGCCCTCCTCGAAGAAGCATCCGAAGGGACGGAGGAACAGGTTGCCGACACGCGGAATCAGATCCGTGAATTCCTCACCGAGAAACTCGATAAAAAAGCGCTCACCCGCATACGCGACCTCTACCCCAGAACATTTCCGGGAGATCTCGCGTCAATCCGGCTGATCAAAATTTATACCGAACGGGGGGAAGACCACCTCGCAGAACGACAGATTCAGCAATTCCTGAAACAGTTTCCCGATCACCCCTACGAGCCCAAGGCGACGGAGACTCTGGCCCAGCTAAAAACCAGACTCAAGGCGAATCAATACTTCATTGCCGCCGTCCTTCCGCTCTCCGGCCGTCTTGCGCCCTTTGCCAATGAAATTCTTGAAGGCATTCAATTGGCGGTTGAACGCACGCGCGAGCAACCCGATGCCCCAACGGTCGGCCTGCTAGTGAAAGACAACGAGTCGGACCGCCCCTCGTTTATCGAAGACCTTGCAACCCTGCTGCACGACGACCGCCCGCTGGCCGTCATCGGTCCGGTGCTGTCGAAGAACCTCCCTGTGCTGGCGGAAATGGCCGAGCGCAGCAAAACGCCCTTAATCACACCGGCGGCGACCTTTCCCAACGTCCGCCGCCTGGGCAACTACCTCTTCAGCACCACCCTGACCTACCAGCTCCAAGCCGCACGCATTGCAGACTACGCGATCAAAGAGCAATCGTACCGCCGATTCTGCATCCTCTATCCCGATACCATCTACGGGCGTGAGCAGGCCCGGCTTTTTGCGAAAGAAGTCCGGCAACATGACGGAGAAGTCATCGCCATGGAGTCCTTCAAGGAAGGCGATACAGACTATTCCGCGCAGATCAAACGGTTGAAGGACGAAGATCTCAAGAAATACGGCCTGGCCGTTCCCTACGACCCCTCACGCCCGGCAGGAAAGCCCGCCGGCAAAACCGAAAAACGGATTCTCTATACTCCCGGGTTTGATGCCATCTTTATTCCCAGCCGTGCCAGCGAGATCGGCCTCCTGGCGGCCCAGCTCGCCTTTTATGATGTGAAAGTCCCGCTCCTGGGCACCAACGGCTGGAACTCCCCGGACTTTCTTCGGACCGCGGACCGCACTGTGGACGGCGCAGTGTTTGTGGATGGGTTCTTCGCAGATAGTCTGAACACAACCGTGCAGGAGTTCGTCCAGCGCTACCAAAAACGCTTTTCGGGGAGGCCGACACTCTTTACCATGCAAGGCTACGACGCCGCGAGGCTCGTCCTCGAAGCGATCCACCACGGCGCCACCTCGGGCGACGCGGTGCGAGCGTTTCTCACCACGCAACAAGACTTGCCCACTCTGCTGGGACCGGCCAGCTTCGGACCGGAAGGCATCTTGCATCGCCCCCTCTTTCTCCTGCAAGTCAAACACGGTAAGTTTGTGCAGCTCAACTAACCGGACCGTACATGGATACCCTCGCACCGATCATTCATAAAATTTCCTATATGGGGCTCCCCCTGCTCTTCGCCATGGTCTTCCATGAATATGCGCACGGATGGGTGGCCGACAAATGCGGCGACCCCACCGCCAAGCTGCAGGGGCGGCTCACCTTCAACCCGATCGCACACATCGACCCGCTTGGCACCATTATTCTCCCCTTGATCTGCCTGGCCCTCCCTGGCAGCTTTCTCCTCGGATGGGCGAAGCCCGTCCCCATCGATCTGCGCAACCTCCGGCAACCCCGGCGCGACATGGCGCTCGTTGCCGCGGCCGGGCCGGGTATGAATCTCCTCCTGGCCACACTCGGCGCCCTGGTCGTGGCGGGGCTCTTAGCCTTCGACCCAACCCTGTTACAACAAGAAGCCGCAGCGCGCGAGTCCGAATCCACGAGCCTGGCCACCATGATTCTGCTTCCGGTTTCCGTCATGGCGCTATATTCCGTTCTTATTAACGTCTTTCTGGCGCTCTTCAACTTGATCCCGATCCCGCCGCTCGACGGCGGGCGCATCCTGACTTGCCTGCTGCCTCCACGGCCGGCTCTCGCGCTGGCGAAATTGGAGCCCTACGGCATGATGATTCTCATGGGCCTCATCGTCTTCGACAAAGAACTCCGCGTGATTCACACGATCACCGGCACATTCGCCAACGCCTTGTCCGGCACGATCCTCTCGACGGCACTCGGCTTCGGCACAGGAGTCATGCAATGACCAACGCACCCAAGAAACGCGTCCTCAGCGGCATGCAGCCCAGCGGCTTGATGCACCTCGGCAACTATCTCGGCGCTTTGGAGAACTGGAAAGTCCTACAAGAGGAGCATGAGTGCTTCTTCTTCGTCGCCGATTGGCATGCCCTCTCCAGTAACTACGCCGACACCAGCCGCCTGAAAGAATTCGTGCGCGAATTGTTGATCGATTGGTTCGCCGCCGGCATCGACCCGAATCGCTCGACCGTGTTTATCCAATCGCACATCCCCGAGCACGCCGTGCTGCATCTGCTCTTTTCGATGATGATTCCTGTCTCCTGGCTGGAGCGCAATCCGACGTACAAAGAAAAGCAGGAAGAGATCAAAGAGAAAGATCTCAGCACCTACGGCTTTCTCGGCTATCCCGTCCTCCAAGCGGCGGATATTTTATTGTACAAGCCGGACTTCGTGCCGGTCGGCAAAGACCAACTGCCGCACCTCGAGCTTACGCGCGAAGTGGCCCGGCGCTTTAACGACATCTACAAAACATCCGTCTTTCCCGAGCCGAAGGAATACCTCACCAAGTTCCCCAAGGTGCTGGGAACCGACGGGCGCAAGATGAGCAAGAGCTATGGCAATACGATCAATCTCTCGGATACGGAACCGGTGGTCCGGCAAAAGCTGAAGACCATGGTGACCGATCCGGCCCGCGTGCGGCGGACAGACCCTGGCAACCCCGACGTCTGCCCCGTCTTTGAGTTTCACAAGATCTATTCGCCGCAAGCCGTGCAGGATCAAATCAACAAGGATTGCCGCACCGCCGCTATCGGCTGCATCGACTGCAAGAAACAAGTGGCAGATAAGATGGTGGAACGCATGGCCCCCATGTGGGACGCCCGGGCGTCACTGACAAGCACCCCATCACGCATCGACGAGATTATTCAAGACGGCAGTAAGCGAGCCCAAAAAGTGGCCAAAGCCACTCTGGCCGAAGTGAATGCGGCGATGAAGATCTGATCCGGGTCAAGGAAGAAGAGGATGGTCATGATTCGCTGGATGATCCCCTGTATGACATTGGTCTGCCTGTTGGGAGTTGCCGGCCAGGCGGCCGCGATCGATCCCCCTTGCGACGCCTACCCGCAAGCGAAACAAGCCCGCTGTGTCACGATATGGAAAGAACTGAACAAGGAAGACGGCACCGCCATCGCCCAATTCGGGCTCGACCAACTGAAGCGGCGTGAGGAAGGAAAGATCAACGCCCAGCAGCACCTGGCCGAAAACATGGCCTACATCAAACAATCGACCGAGAAACGAATCGCACGCCTCAAAGAACGCATGGTGAAAGAATAGCCGCGGCGTTACGACACACGGAAGAACTGATTCGATTCTTTTTCTACCCCGATCTCCGTTTCCGGCCCATGACCCGTCACCACCGCCGTGGCATCGTCGAGCGTATAGAGCCGCTCGCGGATCGACCGCTCGATGGCATCGAAATCCCCGCCCCACAGATCCGTACGCCCGATGCTGCCACGAAACAGGGTGTCTCCGGCCAGCACCAGTTGATCATCCGGCACGTGAAAACTCATCGATCCCGGCGTATGGCCCGGCGTGTGAATGGCCACGATGGACACCTCCCCCACCGACACTTTTTCTTCATCCTTGAGCCAATAGTCCGGCATCGGCACCGCCACATAAGGCACATTGAACATCCGGCATTGCACATCGAGATTCTGCCAGAGATCCAGATCCTCTTGATGGAGACAGAGCGTCGCGCCGGTCGCCTTTTTCATTTCCCCGGCGGCGAGAAAATGATCGAAGTGCGCATGGGTGTGAAAAATATACCGGACCGTCAGCCCGAGCTGCTGAACTTCGTGCAGAATGCGTTCGGCCGCGCCTCCGGGGTCGACCACGATAGCCTGCTTCGTGACCGGATCGCCGATGATGGAGCAATTGCACCCGAGCGGCGGGACGGAAAAGGTTTTGCGAATCAAGGTCGGCATGGCCTGCGCATGCTACCGCTCCACCGGTTCAGTGTGCAAGCAGCGGCCCTCCGTCTGATTCGGACTCGACGCGGACCGTCCAGATCACTTCCGTGTCATAGATCGTCCACGCCGTGCCCTGCCGCCGAAACCACACCAGAAATCCTGCGCCGCTCCCATCGGGGCGCGGATTGCCCACGTAGGCCAAGGCCTGGTTCTGGCGGAGATTGTAGGCGACACGAGAGAATTGCACACGGTCCAAGACGGGGAGGATCTGTACAAGCCTTGGCCGCTGCGCCCGAACGGGATAGGCCAGCGAGACTTCAGGCTCTTCCACGGTGCCCCCGGATACGAACCGATAGCGCGTGCCGAACTGGAATCGGCCCTCCAGACGGACAGGAACCTGATTCAACACCACAAACTCGCGGATGAGATCCGCCGGCAACAGTCCGTCGAAATATCCCTGTGCCTGGAATAACGCGATCGTCAGCGGTCCGTCCTGATTGGGCAAGAGCTGCGTGGCCGTCAGACGCTCGATGATCACCAGCGTCGTTTCGGAAGTAAGAAACTTGTTCGTGATGATCTGATCGTACAGCCGATAGTCCCCCTCGGCTTGCACCGTCTCAACGGGCGGCGGCTCGACGGCACCAGCCGGCCAGGCAGTCGCGACGCTCGCCAGATACAGAAGCCCGCAGATCATCGTTCGCATGCGTGGAGCATAGCCGCCAGGGCGGAGCCCGGTCAATTCTGGAAATACTGCGTGGACAAGCTCGACCGAACCGTAGATAATCCACGAATGACCTTCATCGGGAGCCTTGCGTGACACGACTGCCTTCCTCCATCGCACTGATCGGCGTGTTGGCCTGTGGCCTGCTGGTCTCCGGCTGCAAGCCGGATGAGTCGCCCTTCAAAGCCGAGAATGAATCGCTGAAGAAACAAGTGGCCCGGCAGGAATCCCTGCTGTCGTCCCTTCAAGACGGCAATAAGGTAATGCAGCAGCAAATCGATTTGTTGAATCAGGAGCTGCGCGACGCCAAGAAGGCGACGGAATCGGCCAAAGCTGAGATGGCGACCTTGTCCGGTCAACTGAATGCCCAACTGGCCCAGGCCAAGCGCCTGAGCGCCGACGCGCACAAGGCCGCCGCGACGCAGGCCGCCCAACAATTGCGCATTGAAGAAAAAGGCTCGCAAATCGACACCCTGCCGCGTCCGCTGGCCGCCGTCGCGAAGGTCGTCGAAGACACGCTTGCCAAGAACGGATATTCCATCAAAGTCAGCTTCAAGAGCGACCAGAAAACCGTCTATGTGACGGACCGGAAGCTGTCGAATCCCGCATCGCTCGAAGCCTCCGGCTCCCGCAATCAATACCTCCTCGTGCTGCAGGCCCTGCCTGCGAATCTGACCAAGCTTGCGGTCAAGGCGGAATTCGAAAAAGTCACGCGGGACGGACGCATCCTCTCCGTCAGCGCGGAGGAAATCGCAGAGGTCGAACGCGGCTTGATCCGCGAGATCAGTAAAGCCCTCGAACAGCCGGGCAAGGCCTAATGACATTCTCGCGTTGCCGTTCCCTCCTCTTTGCGCTCATCCTCATCGTCTGGCCGCCGCCAGCGGACGCCGCCGCCGAGGCCAAACATTCCCACGCCAAACCGTCCCAGGACCTGGCGCGGCATCTCACCGGTATCGCCTCCCTGGCCGCACCCTCGCCGATGGTCACAGTGCCGGCCGGCACGTTCCTGCTCGGCAGCAAACGCATCGACGACGACCCCTACGGGATCTCGACCCAATTCGACGATACGGAAATTCCACAAAATCGCGTCTGGATCGATCCCTTCGAGATGGACCGCGACGAAGTGAGCCTTGGTGAATATCTCGCCTTTTTGCAGCAGCAAAAAATCACCCCCTCCAACGAGCTCCAGAAATTGATTTGGCACGTCATCACCGTTCACTCGGTCAGCGACGACACGCTCACGCGCTGGCCCGCCCTCTATGTGACCTGGACGGAAGCCCGGGATTTCTGCCGGTCGAAAGGGAAGCGCCTGCCGACCGAGGCCGAGTGGGAGAAAGCGGCCCGCGGAACGGACGGCAGCCTGTTTCCCTGGGGGAATACCATCCCCAATTCAACACTCGCCATGTTCGGACAACACCACGTCCACGAAATTCCCATCCTCGCTGCGGTGGATTCGCTCGACGAAGGGCGCAGTCCATTTGGCTTGCATCACATGGCGGGAAACGTCGCTGAATGGGTACAAGATTGGTTCGGATTCGACTACTACGCCTACATGCCGGAGAAGAATCCGCCGGGGCCGGCAAGCGGACGCTACCGCAGCGTGCGCGGCGGATCGTGGAAAAGCAAAATGATCATGCTGCGGACCGCCACTCGTAGCGGCTCGGAGCCCGAGAAGCGATCGGCCACCATCGGCTTTCGCTGCGCGCAATCCACGACATCGCCATAACGCACGCAACAACGAGGCCTTTTCTTGGCCCCCTGCACGCCTCATGTTAGCATGGCATCCACATGTCACTCTCAACCAGCGTCCACGATCTCCGCACTTTGATCCGATCCTTCCACCCGTTGATCGTCATTGAAACGGTGGAAGAAGATCGCGTCGCTGCTCCAATCCGTGAGCGCCCAGGAGCGCATGCCGCTGTTTGAATGGTCCATCACGCGCGGCCTGACCAGGCAGGAAGACGGCCCGGGGCTCAGCAAAATGACCGCCACGCCCCTCGCACTGCTGCAACATCTGCAAGGACTCACGGTCGAAGGCATTTTCTGGCTCAAGGATCTCGGCCCGCATCTGCAAGACGCGGCGGCGGCCCGCCAGCTCCGTGAAGTGGCCGCGACCTACAGCCGCACTCGCGCCACCTGTGTCATCACCGGCGAACCGATCGCGCTGCCGCCCGACCTCGAACGCCTGGCCGTCCGCTACCGGCTCAGCCTCCCGGACCAGGACGAATTGGACGCCATGCTTGGGCATGTGGTGCAATCGCTCGACCGGCACCGCCTCCAGGGCCGATCCCGTTCCACAACCCTTGCACACAGCATGGTCAGTGCAATCACAAAGACTCACAACACACCGCACCAACTGCCGCCTCAAGAACGCACGGCCATCCTCCGGGCACTCAGAGGGATGACCTTGCACCAAGCGCGGCAAGTTCTCACACAATGCTTGATGGATGACGGCGCTCTCACGGCGGACGACGTGCAGAAGATTCTCGATCGCAAGGTGCAAGCGGTCAAAGACGGCGGCTTGCTGGAGTACTACCCGCTCGAAGACAACCGGTTCGAACTGGGCGGATTCGGCAATCTCCAGCGCTGGCTCGAACGCGCCAGGATGGGGTTCACTCCGGAAGCCAAAGCGCTGAACCTGCAGCCGCCCCGCGGCATCCTGCTGGTCGGCGTGCCGGGTTGCGGCAAATCGCTGGCCGCCAAAGTCATCGCCCGCGAATGGCGGCTGCCGCTCCTGAAACTCGACGCCGGCCGGCTATTCGACAAATTCATCGGCGAATCGGAAAAAAACTTCCGCAAAGCGGCGGAGATGGCGGAATCACTGGCCCCGATTATCCTCTGGGTGGACGAAATCGAGAAGGCCATGGTGGCGGGCGGGGGCACCGGCGATGCCGATGCCGGTCTCAGCCGGCGGCTCTTCGGCGCGTTCCTGACATGGCTTCAGGAAAAGAAGGAGGAAGTCTTCGTCGTGGCGACAGCCAATGACCTGTCCTCCTTGCCGCCGGAACTGCTCCGCAAAGGACGCTTCGACGAAATCTTCTTTGTGGACCTCCCGGACGATCGCGAGCGGGAAGCCATCTGGAAGATTCATCTCGGCCTCCGCAAACAGGATATGCAGACGATCAACCTCACACACGTCGTGAGCGCCAGCGACGGGTTCAGCGGATCGGAAATCGAACAGGCGGTCGTCGCGGCCCTCTATCGCGCCCTGCATCAGAAAACCCCGCTGACGACCGAACTCTTGATCGAAGAATTGACTCAAACAGTTCCGCTCTCTGTCACGCGGCGGGAAGATATCGACCACCTCCGGGAAACGGCCCAGGGCCGTTTTGTGAATGTCCGGTAACCCTATGCGCCTTCTCCTCATTGGAACCACCATTATCCTCCTCACACTGGTCGGCTGCGCCACCGCCCCAATCGAACCGCCGCCTGCCCCCCAAGCTGACATCACCCCGGCGCAAGCCCCGGCCGGGCTGTCGCGCACCAGAGCCGCCGTCGTCCGCACAGCGGCCAAGCTCGTCGGCACCACCACCCTGCTAAGCCACGGGCGGGGGATCGCCTACGATTGCGCCGGAGTCACCCGCGCCATCTTCCTCGAACATGGCATCGACTTATACAGCGACGCCACGAACGATCCGAAAGCCAACGGGGTCCGGCTCATCTTTACGCATGTCCGGCGGCATGGAACCCTGCACCAGGACCCTGTCGCCCACCCGGGCGATCTGGTTTTTTTCGACAATACCTGGGACTTCAATAGGGACGGCATGCTCAATGACCCCTTGACCCATGTCGGGGTGGTGGAACGTGTCGATCCCGACGGCACCGTCACCTTCATCAGCCGCGTGGCCGAATCGGTCGAACGCTATCACATGAACCTCGCGCTCCCCCATGTCCATAAAACCGCCGATGGCCGCGTCCTGAATGACTTTATCCGCCGTATCCATCCCAACGACCCCGATGACATGGGGCACCTCACCGGAGAGCTATGCACGTTCTATGGAGCGCGGCTGGGGCAATAACCAGGGCTGAAGATCGGTGGTCTTATCCCGATCGTGAACGAAGACAATAAGGCAACCGTCCGAAGGCCGACGAGACGGCGGAGGGTCAAACGAAACGGACCAGAGTCCTGTCCCCGGCTCAAACACCACACTTTTCACGATAACATCGTCGAATTGCTTGCCCAATTCTTTCTTGGCCGCCACTTTGGCCAACGCAATCACCTCGGCATAACTCAAGCGCGGCGGCATTGGAGAACGCGGACGTTCCAACCGTTCGGATGGCGCATCGAGGGGCCGTGCTTCCCGTTGCACGCCTACCATCTCATCCAATGACACCGCAAACCAAAGGCCTCCACCGGCAAAACCGCACCATATAATGCCCAGACAGACCACCCGCGCATTCGCCCCCAACACCACGGCCTCCATTCGATGACTCTGGAATCGCACAACACACACCTATTTGACGCCGATTTCGGCCTGCTGTAAACAGCGCTGAACCGGCTCCGCCTCGCTGACTCGATCCCCCGAGAGTCCGGCTGCGCTACAGTCTGGTAAGATACCTGCCGATAATAGAAACAAGCCGATCGCGATCCCCAGATTTGTTGGAACGGCCGGTCTGTTGGTACAACCTGGAGGCAGGACTCATGGCCACATCGTCCAAAGAACTCGCCACAAAGAAAGCCACCCCCCTGCGCCAAACGCTCATGGGCGTCCGATACGGTCTCCTGGGACTTCACAAAGCCCTGATCGTCGCCGAACAACTGACCTTTGAACGCATTTACGGGCGCGTGGATTCGACAGGACAACTGCTGCAACTCGTCATGAATGATCCGTGGTTTACCTGGCTCCATCCCCTGTCGAATATGGTGGTGCGCATCGACGAGATGCTCGAAGACGAAGACAACCTCACCATCGACGAAGTGGCTATACTCCTGAGCGAAGTCAGAGGCATGATCCGGCCCTCCGAGATGGGAGATGGATTTGAGCGCAGTTACTATGAGGCTCTTCAGCGAGCCCCCGACGTCGTCATGGCCCACTGTGAAATGAAAAAACTACTGACACTGCCTTCGGTCTAGCTGATCTCTACCATCCCCTTCTTGCCCCTAAAAACAAACCAGGCGGCCAGCTCTTTGGAGCTGGCCGCCTGAATCCATCGGAGATCTTACCGGCGTACGCCTATCGGTTAGTTCTTCTCCTGCTTATCGCCCTCTTCCTGCTTGTCCTGTTTATCCTTCTCGCCGTGCTTCTCCCGGTCCTTGTGCTTGCCTTTATGCTTGCCGTGCTTCTTGTGCTCACCGTCTTTCCGATGTTCCTCGCTCTTGCCGCGGCCATGACGGTCGCCCTTCATCTTCCCTTGCTTCTCTTTCTCTCCATCAGCCTTGGGCGCTTCAGCCGCTGGCGCCGGAGCAGGGGCCGGGGCGGGGGCCGGGGCGGGAGCCGGCGCCGTGGCTTCCGGAGCCGGGGCGGTGGCTTCAGGGGCCGGAGCCTGCGCGTACAAATTTGAGAACGCCAACAACACCGCCGCGGCGGTGACGGTCGAGACAGTCTTGATCATGCTACTCCTCCACATTAGGATGAATCGATAGACACTCCGGGTATCCCCCCGAATCGTGCCTCTTCGCGCTAGGGAATCTAGCAAGGTCAATGCCATTCCGCCATCAAATCTTAAAAAACCGTAGACACATGATTCCGTAAGGATTCGCTCAATGTTTCCCTAACATTACGCCAGGAGCTTCGAGCCAAACCGCGACAGACCGACCAAACCGCGTCATCTTACATCAACACAGGCAGAGAACAGAGAGTACGGGAAACGATACACCTTTGAGGCTTGAGCACAGGGCCAGATGCGCGACATCAAACATGACGGGTATCACCATCTGCATAGAAGCTCTCTACAGACGTCCCTCATCGAGTTCAATCGCATCCGTCCAGGTCGAAGCAGGAGGCAGTGAACTGACCGGCACGCCACGCTTTTTCGCCACCTCCTCGAGACGGCCCTGATAGCGCTGGCGAGTCATGTCATCCTTGGGCCCGGAAGCCAGCAGCCCCTGCGACCATTGCGCGATCTCTTCATGCGAGTGCGGCTTGCCGTTCGCCTTCACCCAGGCCAGAAGTTCGTCTTCCGTGGCCCCGGCCAACACCTTCTGCTCAAACGCCTTCGGATCGATCCCGAGAAAGTCGACGAGGTATTTATCGAAGCCAACCGTGATGTAGTTGTAGTCCTGAATCTGACCGGCATGGCGGAGGCGAATCTTGTCGATAAACCGCCCCAGGTGGGCGATGCCGCCAAGCAAGGCTTTCGGACTGCGGGGATACCGTTGTTGAGTCATGCGAGTTTTCTCCAAATTGGTGAGGGCTCGAAACATACAGACGTGGGCAAGAGAAGTCTAGCGAGGATCGCGCGGATGGAATTCGACGCAAGCACCCCACATGCAGCCAAGGAAAAACTTTTCGCCCACTCACTCCCCCAATACATTAAGTTTTCCGTAGCATTGCCGATACGTATATAACAGGAGGGCACCCCCTGCAGTCACGATGTCGCCACCGCATTCCCGTCGGCTATCCGGCCAATATCCAAAGCGATACCTTCGCCGGGGAAGGCACCTTGCTCGATCTCTCGCCCACGGGTTGCAGAATGCGTAGCGACATTGCGCTGGATGAAGGCACCTATCTCACGTTGGAGATTGCGGTGGCCCAGGAGCGAGCCCCGCTGGGAGTGGAAGTGTCCATTGTCCGCTGGTGTAAAGACGGCCAATTTGGAGTCGAGTTTCTTCGGTACCGCCAGGGAGACCGCGAACGGGTCACGCATTTCGTCGAAACCATGCCCTCATATCACGCCCCCGTCTCAACCCACGCAGAATCGACCCTCAGCACCGCCAGCGTATAGTCCTATCTCAGACAGAAACCCTGTCCGTAAATAGAGCGCTCGAACGAACTCGACCGAAGAGAGCATGTTTCTTTCTTAAAATATTCCCGGTACATTTTCTTGGTCTCGGTATATTTTCTTATTCTCGATCTCTGCTGAAAATCGATCTTATAAAGACTCGAGTTCCTTGAGGGTCTTCCCAACCTTATTCCTCCATGCTGTTAGTCCGTTGGCATGCCCACCATGGATCACAGCAGCGGCAGCACTTGGACTTGAAAACTCGACATCTTTTATAAACAGCAGATGACCCGTTCTCTCTTCGAGAGAACCTTGATCCTTTAGTTGTTGCCTCATATTGATTGGCCATGGATACTTCTGTGCGGATGGACGCTCAGTCAGAACGGCTTGAGAACCGGAAAGAACTACAATTCCATTTGGCGTTAGATGGCCAGTTGCTTTGAGCCCCTTTATTTCACAGGACAGGGTTTCCTGCTCAGTCCTTCCAGCCACAGTTGCGATTGTTGGCACCAATACTTCAACGCCAAGGACTGGCAGTAGCTGATGAATTTTCTCGAGAAAAATTTCCATATCCTCACGGTCTGATTCTGGAAGCTTCGAGCCACTCCCCTGGCTATTTTTCACTTCAGCGCGACCTGCTTTTTTGGCTTGCTCAATTAGTCGACCTTCAAGATAGCGAATGTGGGCTTTCGTGAGATTTTCGTCTTTACTAACAAAGAACGCGATGTGATTCCAAAAGTCCCTATCAAGATGGCCTCTCACTCTGTCCCGAAGTGACTCGGCCTCACCAATATAAACAGCGTTCTTACCTGTTTCTGGATCAATGCCCGTCAAGAAGTAGACACCGGACCTCTGCGATTCTCCACGAGCAAGCACACTGTCAAATTCGCTTCTAGGTCCAGCAACGGCTTTGCCCGTCCAATTTGATAGTTCTGCCGTTCGAAGCCGCTTGGGATCACCGTGGGCAGAAAGATCTTAATGGTTGCGCTTGGCATAAAATAAATCCAAATATCGAAAATTGATGACAGGCTACTTTTTGTACCACACCGTGTCAACCTGACGGTAAGGGGAATGCCCGCGTGTGCGGGACTGCTCGCTGACTTTGCCGAAGAAGTGGAGACTCGTCGAAACTTAGCCAAGAGGGAAAACTGAAGTTATTGGAGGGTGGCACGGCGAACTGGGCGCCCCGCCGCGCGCAACGAAAGGGCCCCACTGGGGGATGGGTGGAGTGAGCAAGGCGGGGCTGTTCGCCGTGACAGGACCCGCAGCCTCAAAAGCTGGAATAGGAACAGGCACCGGCGATGCCGGAGCCTGTTCCCGTTACTTTACTGTCTGTTTTGCTGATTTTCCGGCTTGCAGATACTGATTGATCCCCGCCGCCATTTTGCGGCCTTCGGAGATCGCCCAGACGATGAGGGAGGCGCCGCGCTTGGTGTCGCCGCCGGCAAAGACCCCGTCGAGATTGGTCATGAAGCCTTCGTCCACCGACACCGCTCCGCGCTGATCGTACTTTACGCCGAGGCTGTCGAGCAGACCGTTCTTGACCGGACCGGTGAAGCCCATGGCGAGCAAGACGAGATCCGCGTCCATCTCGAAGTCGCTGTTCGGAATTGGCGTGAATTTGCCGGCTTCGAACTTCACCTTGTTCCCGTGCAACTTGGTGACCTGGCCGTTGTGGCCGGTGAACTTGGTGGTGGAGATGCTCCACTGCCGGTCGCAGCCTTCTTCATGCGCATGCGAGGTCCGCAGCTGCATCGGCCACAACGGCCAGGGCGTGGAACTGGCGCGAGTCGGAGGCGGCTCCGGCAGCAATTCAAACTGATGCACTTCCGCGCAGCCTTGGCGATGGGCGGTGCCGACGCAATCGGAGCCGGTATCGCCTCCGCCGATCACGATCACCCGCTTGCCTTTGGCCAGGATAGGCTCGTCCGTAATGGGAATGTCCGCCGTGCGCTTGTTCTGCTGCATGAGATACTCCATCGCGAGGTGCACACCCTTGAGCTCGCGCCCCTGGATCGGCAGCTCGCGCGCCTGCTCGGCGCCCATGGTCAGACCCACGGCATCGAACTGTTTGCGCAGCTGTTCGCCGGTGATGTCTTTGCCGATGGTCACGCCGGTCTTGAACTCGACGCCTTCGGCCTTCATCTGCTCCAGCCGCCGGTCGATGACCCACTTTTCCATCTTGAAATCGGGAATGCCGTAGCGCAGCAAGCCGCCGATGCGATCAGCCTTCTCGAACACGGTCACGCTATGGCCGGCGCGCGCAAGTTGCTGCGCGGCGGCTAATCCTGAGGGACCGGACCCGACGATGGCCACGGTCTTGCCCGTCTGCACCACCGGCAATACCGGTTCCACGTAGCCTTCGTTGAAGCCCCGATCGATGATGTTCCACTCGATGATGCGGATGGAGACCGGATCTTCGTTGATGCCGAGGACGCAGGCGCCTTCGCAGGGAGCCGGGCAGAGCCGGCCGGTGAATTCGGGGAAATTGTTCGTGGTATGGAGCGCCTTAAGTGCGTCTTTCCAGCGGCCTCGGTAGACGAGATCGTTCCACTCGGGAATCAGGTTGACCACCGGACAGCCGGTCGATCCCTGGCAGAAGGGCACACCGCAATCCATGCAGCGCGCGCCCTGGACCTTGAGCTTGTCCTCGGGGATCGGCTCGTACATTTCCTTCCAATCGAGCACACGCAACTCGACCGGTTTCCGCTTGGGGCCCTCGCGGGCATATTTCATGAAACCTTTTGGATCACCCATCTTGTTTCCGTCTCTCGCCGTTCGTCTCTCGTGCCTCGCAAGCGCTTCAGGCTTCACGAACGACGCGTTACGTCCTACTTCGTTGTCGCCGCCTTTTTCTTCCGCTCTTCCAGCACGCGCTTGTAATCGACCGGCATAACCTTCACAAACTTCGGCAATACGACTTCCCACGAATCCAGAATGCGCTTGGCGTTCCGGCTGCCGGTGACCATGAAGTGTGAGGTAATCATCTCGTGCAGCAGCTTTTTATCGTCGGCCGCCGCCACTTTCTCCAGCTCGACCATGCCGGTGTTGCAGCGCGCCGGGAACTTGCCCAACTCGTCCAGCACGAACGCTATGCCGCCCGACATGCCGGCCGCAAAGTTGCGCCCGGTCCGTCCCAGCACGACGACGACGCCGCCGGTCATATATTCACACCCATGATCGCCGGTGCCTTCCACGACGGCCCGCACGCCGCTATTCCGCACGGCAAACCGTTCGCCGGCCATGCCATAGAAATAGGCTTCGCCTTGCGTGGCCCCATAGAGCGACGTATTCCCGACCAGAATGGTATCTTCCGGCGAATAGATGGCGTTCTTCGGCGGGAAGACGACGATCTTGCCGCCGGAGAGGCCCTTGCCGATATAGTCGTTCGACTCGCCTTCGAGCGTCAGTGTGACGCCGCGCGCCAGAAACGCGCCGAAGGATTGGCCCGCCGATCCATTGAACTTAATGGAGATCATGTCATCCGGCAGCCCTTCCGCCCCATACTGTTTGGAAATCCGGCTCGACAACATGGTGCCGACCGTCCGGTTGACGTTGCGGATCGGCAGGTCGAGCGTGACCTTCTCGCGTTTGTCCAAGGCCGGCTTGCAGAGTTCGATCAATTGATTATCCAGCACGTCGGCGATGCCATGATCCTGCTTCTGCACGCAATAACGGGGCACGCTCTCGGCCACGTCCGGCGCCTTCAGCAAGGGCGACAAATCGAGTCCTTTGGCCTTCCAATGATCAATGGCCTGTTGCACTTTGAGTTTATCGACGCGGCCGACCATTTCATTGATGGTCCGGAACCCCAGCTTCGCCATGATCTGCCGCAGCTCTTCGGCGACGAAGAAAAAGAAATTGACGACGTGCTCCGGATGCCCGTTGAACTTTTTGCGCAACTCGGGATCTTGCGTGGCAATGCCGACCGGGCAGGTGTTNNCTTGCGCATCATGATGCAGCCTTCCACGATCAACGGCGCCGTGGCGAAGCCATACTCCTCCGCGCCGAGCAACGTGGCAATGGCGACATCCCGCCCTGTCTTCAACTGGCCGTCGGTTTCGACGCGGATACGACCGCGCAGATCGTTCATCACGAGGGTCTGATGCGTTTCCGCAAGCCCGAGCTCCCAGGGCCCGCCGGCATACTTGATCGACGACAAGGGCGAGGCGCCGGTGCCGCCGGAATCGCCGCTGATCAACACTTTGTCGGCGTGCGCCTTAGCCACGCCCGCGGCGACGGTTCCGACACCCACTTCCGACACAAGCTTGACCGACACAGCGGCATCGGGATTGGAATTCTTCAAATCAAAAATCAGCTGCGCTAAATCTTCGATGGAGTAGATGTCATGATGCGGCGGCGGCGAAATCAGCTGCACGCCCGGCGTGGCATACCGGAACTTGGCGATGTTCTCATTGACCTTGTGCCCCGGCAACTGTCCGCCTTCGCCCGGCTTCGCGCCCTGCGCCATCTTGATCTGCAGCTCTTTGGCGTTTGCCAGATAGTGGCTGGTCACGCCGAACCGCGCCGACGCCACTTGCTTGATATAGCTGTTCTTCGAATCCCCATTCGGCAACGGCTTGAACCGCTCCGGATCTTCTCCGCCCTCGCCGGTGTTGCTCTTGGCGCCGAGGCGGTTCATCGCGACTGCCAGCGTTTCGTGGGCTTCCTTGCTGATCGAGCCGAACGACATGGCGCCCGTGGTAAACCGCTTGACGATGTCCTTGGCCGGCTCCACTTCGTCGATCGGGATCGGCTCGGGCAGGAACTTGAAGTCGAGCAGCCCGCGTAAATTGGAGCGCCGTTTACTCTCATCGTTGACGAGCTGCGAGAATTCCGCAAAGGTCTTGGGATCGTTGTTCCGCGTCGCATGCTGCAGCTTGTAGATCGTATCCGGGTTCCAGTTGTGGTGCTCGCCCTGGATCCGATAGTGAATCTCTCCGCCGAAATCGAGCTGTCTGATGGGCACCGGTTCGTAGGCCAGCTTGTGCCGGCGTAGCGTTTCTTCGCCGATCTCCCGAATGCCAATCCCTTCGACGCGGGACGGAGTCCCGGTGAAATAGCGGCCGATCAACTCATGATTGAGTCCGATCGCCTCGAAAATCTGGGCACCGCAATAGGACTGGACGGTCGAAATCCCCATCTTCGAGAAGACTTTGAGCAGGCCCTTATTGATCGCCTTGATGAACTTCCCTTCAGCGGTCTGCGCATCGAACCCTTCCGGCAAATAGCCGTCGCGCTCCATGTCCACCAGCGACTCAAACACCAGGTACGGATTCACGGTCCCGGCGCCGTACCCAATGAGGCAGGCGAAGTGATGCACGTCGCGCGGTTCGCCGGTTTCCACCACAAGGCCGACTTCTGTCCTGGTGCACTCGCGAACCAGATGATGATGGACCGCCGAGATGCCCAAGAGACTGGGAATCGGCGCCCACTCTTCGTTCACGCCCCGATCGCTCAAAATCAGAAATTTGTAGCCCTCTTTAATTGACTGCGACGCCTGGCGGCACAGATCGTCGACGGCGGCCCCCAGTCCCTCCGGCCCTTCGGCCACCCGGAAGAGCATCTTCAATGTCTTGCTCTTGAAATGGGGGTCGGCTATCTCGCGAATCTTTTGCAAATCGGCATTCGTCAGAATCGGCTGTTTCACGCGGATGCGCCGGCAGGATTCCGGATGCTCATCCATCAAATTGGGCTTCGGCCCGATGCTCGTCGTCAGCGACATGACGAGCTCCTCGCGGATCGAATCGATCGGCGGATTCGTGACCTGGGCAAAGAGCTGTCTGAAATATTTGAACAGAAGTTGCGGCCGGTCTGACAGCACGGCCAAGGGCGTGTCCGTGCCCATCGACGAGGTCGCTTCTTCCCCGTTCACCACCATCGGCGTGAGCACCATCTTCAGCTCTTCGACTGTATAACCGAAGGCCTGCTGGCGCTGGCGCGTCGTGGGATGGTCGGACTGCGGGACATTCTGCGGTTCCGGCAACTCGTCCAGCGAAATCCGGTACTGCGTGACCCAGGACCGATAGGGCTTGCGGCTGACGATCTCCGCCTTCACTTGTTCGTCGTCGATCAGGCGGCCCTGCACGGTATCGATCAAGAACATGCGGCCCGGCATGAGCCGGCCCTTCTGCCGGATCTTCTGCGTCTCGATCGGCAACACGCCGGCTTCCGACGCGAGAATGACGAGGCCGTCCGTTGTGACCTGATAGCGGCAGGGACGCAGGCCGTTGCGGTCCAGCGTCGCGCCGATCAGCTTGCCATCCGTGAAACACACCGCCGCAGGACCATCCCAGGGCTCTTGCATCGCGGCATGATATTCGTAGAACCCGCGCCGATCGAGATCCATCTGCGGATTCGCCACCCAGGGCTCGGGAATGAGCATCATCATCGCATGGGGCAACGACCGCCCGCCCATCGTGAGAAACTCGACGGCGTTATCCAAACAGGCGGAGTCGCTCTGCTGCTCATGAACGATGGGATACAGCTTTTCGAGGTCCTTGCCGAACAGATCGGAATTGAGCCGCCCCTGGCGAGCGCGCATCCAATTCACGTTGCCCTTGAGGGTATTGATCTCGCCGTTGTGGCAAATATAGCGATAGGGATGGGCCAGCGGCCAGGTCGGAAATGTATTGGTGCTGAACCGTGAATGAACCAGGGCCAAGGCGCTGGTCAGGCTGGCGTCTTTGAGGTCTTGATAGTAGTCCGCCATCTGATGCGGCAATAGCAGCCCTTTGTAGACGATCGTGTTCGCCGACAGGCTGGAAATATAGAAATATTCACGGCCTTGAATCGCGGACTCCCGCACGGCATTCTCGACCCGCTTGCGGACGACATAAAGCTTCCGCTCGAACTGCGCTTCATTGAGCACGTCGCGGGCGATAAAGATCTGCCGCATGAACGGCTCGGTGCTGCGGGCAACCGCTCCGATCGCATCGCTCTTCACCGGCACATCGCGCCAGCCCAAAAACCGCAGCCCTTCTTCCGCAATTACCTTGGCAAACAGCTGCTCGCACTGCTGCCGGCGATCAGACTGGGGCGGTAAGAACACCATGCCCACGCCATACTCTCCGGCGTTGGGCAGGGACACGCCGACATCGCCGGCTGCCCGCTTGAAAAAGTCATGCGGCACTTGCAGCAATATGCCCGCGCCGTCGCCCGTACAGGGATCGCACCCCTGGGCGCCTCGATGGGTCAGATTTTCAAGGATCTGGAGCCCCTGCTGAACGATCGTGTGGGATTTCTGGCCTTGGATATTGACGACAAAGCCCACCCCGCAGGAATCCTTTTCCTGGTTGGGATCGTACAAGCCTTGTTTTGGTGGGAATCCTGGAATCATCATCTCTTCATCTCACCATGGCACACAGGAATTCGTTTCGTTCACAGGGTCATAAAGGCCTTGCTTCGATGGAAGCCCGGGTATCAGCATCATTCCATCTCGTTATCTAGCGGGGCAGGTGACTACTTCGCGGTCTGAGGCCACTCGTGCGAGGAGGCAGAAACGCGATATCTTGTTGTTTTATTGACGATCTCCTACAGCGCTTTCTCGTGCGCCACCTTACTGGATGGGTTGCGGCCCTGTCAAGATTCTCGATAGCGATAAAATGGCCTGGTTCCGCAGAAACTGCGCGGCCTCCACCCCTCTGAATAGGGGCGGCCGTTTGCTTGACTTTGTTTCCCCTGCTGCCCTACCATCCGCCCCATGCCACATGGACCAGCCATCTCGACCATCAGCAGCATGGCAGACGTCTGGGATGCGTACCGCGACGAGATCGGCGGCGTCGAGCATCAAGTCCGAAAAAATCTCGACTCCAGCGTCACTCTCGTGAACACGGTTGCGGCGCACATCCTCAGCAGCGGCGGCAAACGCGTCCGTCCGCTTCTGCTCTTGCTCAGCGCCAGAGCCTGCGGCTATATCGGCCGCGAGCACTATCAACTTGGCAGCCTGGTCGAATTCATCCATACCGCCACCCTGCTGCACGACGACGTGGTTGATGACGCCGACATTCGGCGCGGGCGACAAACAGCCAGAAAAGTCTGGGGCAATCAGATCAGCATTCTCGTAGGCGACTACCTCTATTCCAAAGCCATGGCCCAGGTGGTCGAGTTTCGCAGCCAGGGCATCAATGAAATCCTGTCTGAAGCCTGCACCAAGATGGCGGAAGGGGAAGTCCTCCAGCTTTATCATAACGGCAACCCGGCGATGCCGGAATCCGACTACGTTAAGATCGTCGAACATAAGACCGCCGGGCTGATGGCCGCCGCCTGCCGCATGGGCGCCATCCTCGCCGACGCTTCCGAAGAAAAACAGACTGCGCTCTTCCGATTCGGCCAATACATCGGAATCGCGTTTCAAGTAGCCGACGACACCCTCGACTACAATGCCGACGGCGAGCGGCTAGGGAAAACGCTCGGACAAGACCTGCGGCAAGGCAAAGCGACACTCCCACTGCTTCACCTGCTCGCTCACTGTGGCGAACAGGACCGGACCATGATCAAGGACCGGATGGAGACCCGCACCCTCACCGAGGGCGATCTGGCTCACATCCTCGCCCTGATGCACGACCATGGATCGCTGACCTATGCCATGGAGCGGGCGAAAACGTATATCGCCGCAGCCAAGCACGAACTGGAAGCGTTTGAGGACTCCACGGCGCGCCGGGCCCTGGCCGTCGCCGCCGATTACATGATCACCCGCGACCGGTAACCGCTTTCCACTCACTCTTGTCACCGGCCCGGGCTCGGTGGGAAGAACGGCACTGAGTCGGGAAGGGGGCGGAGATCAGCCCGGTTTCGCACCTATCACTCACACCATCATAGACTGGAGCACGAAACCATTATGGCCCAGATTTTCCCGTTTTGCGGTGCACGCTATAACTCCAACATCGCCGGTGCGGCACGCGATGTAGTCGCCCCTCCCTACGACATTATCGACGCCGCTGGCCAACAAGCGCTGTACAACCGCAACCCGCACAATGTCATTCGCCTGGAGTTGGGCATGGACCAGCCGGGCGACGACCCAACCAACAACCGCTATACCAGAGCCGCGGCCACGCTCTCCCAGTGGATGCAATCCGGCGCGCTGAGGCGGGATGCGCGGCCGGCCATCTACTACCACACCATCGAATATGTGCCGCCAGGGGCCGATCCGAACGGGCCGAGAAAAACCCTGCGCGGGTTCCTAGCCACGTTCAAATTAGAAGAGTTCGGCACGGGCACGATCTATCCCCACGAAAACACCAGAGCCGCGGCCAAGACCGACCGGTTGAATTTGATGGAAGCCTGCCGCGCCAACTTCAGCCCGATCTGGTCGCTCTATTCCGATCCGCAGGATGCCATCCTCTCCGCACTGGCGCAGGCCGCCAAGACCCTCGAACCCCATATCGCTTTCCGCGACGACGTCGGCTTCGAGCAGCGCCTGTGGACCATCGACGATCCAGCGATCACGCAGCAGATCGTCGCCGCCATGGCGAGCAAGCCCATCTTCATCGCCGATGGCCATCATCGCTATGAAACCGCGCTGAATTACCAGAAGCTCCGCCGCCAGCAGGCTGGAAACGTGCAGGGGCTCCAGCCCTATGACAGCGTCCTCATGCTCTTCACCCCGATTGAAGATCCGGGACTCACCGTCTTGCCGACGCACCGCGTGACGACGACGCCCATGCCTTCGTTCGACCAGATCAAGGCCCTCTTCACAGACACCTTCGATCTGCAAGAATATCCTTTCACCAGCCAAACCCGAACCGCGGTTCGCACGCAATTCATCAACGCGATGCGAACACAAGGACGGACCACCCCCATGTTCGGGTTGGCATTGAAAGGCCGCGATGCCTATCTGACCTTGGCCCTCAAGCCCGCGCATCGCCCCCCGGCCAGCGCCTCGCCCCGAGCCAAACTCGACGTCTCGCTATTGCAGCAATTGGTCGTCGCCAAGCTCTGTCCAACGCAGCAGGAACAGGAAGCCATCCTCTACACCAAAGACGACCACGAAGCGCTGGATTGGGCGGCCAACGGAACAGGCACCGGAGCCCTGCTGCTGAATGCAACGAAGGTGAGCGAGGTGAAGGATGTGGCCACCGCCGGCGAGCGGATGCCGCACAAATCCACCTACTTCTTCCCGAAGCCGCTGACCGGATTGGTCATGAATGTGATGGAGGGGTGAGCCGTCAGCTTTCAGCCAGGAGCTCTCTGCTAGGAGAAACTGCATAGGCAGTCATTTCCTACAGCTGGCAGCTGAAGGCTGACAGCCGTCTGCGCATCAGGACAGATGAAAGCCAAAATCCTCATCGTCGACGACAACGCTGATATCGTCACAGTCCTGGAAGACCGGCTGTAAGCGTCGGGATACAGCACCGTCGTCGCCAGGGACGGGCAACAAGCGCTTGACCAGATCGAGCAGGAGTCACCCAACCTCATCCTGCTGGACCTCGACCTGCCGAAACTGACGGGCATCGACGTTCTCAAACGGCTTTCCCAAATTAAACAGGTTGAAAAACTGCCCGTCATCGTAATGACCGCGCATGGTTCGGTGAATGCCGCGGTCGAGGCAATGAAAGAAGGGCCTACGACTTCCTCACCAAACCGCTCGACAAAGACCACCTGCTGATCGTCATCCGGAAAGCCCTTGAACGCGACTCCCTCAAACGCCAGGTCGCGTATCTTCGATCGGAAGTGGACGGCCGCTACGCCAAGATTATCGGCGCCAGCACTTCAATACAGTCGGTCGTCGAAGCGGCGCAACGCGCCGCGCGATCCGACGCCAGCGTGCTGCTGCTGGGGGAAAGCGGAACCGGAAAGGAATTGTTTTCCCGCTCCATCCATCAGTGGAACCATCGCCATGCGATGCCTCTGGTCGTTATCAACTGCGTCGCGCTAACAGAAACCCTGCTGGAGAACGAACTCTTCGGCCATGAGCGCGGGGCCTTCACAGGCGCCGACCGGCTGCAGAAGGGCAAGCTGGAGATGGCGGAGGCGGGCACGGTCTTCCTCGACGAAATCGGAGATATGCCCCTTCCGCTTCAGGCAAAGCTGCTACGCGTGCTCCAAGACCCCGAGTTCCAGCGGGTCGGCGGCACCAAAACCGTCTCGATCAATATCCGCATTATTGCCCCGACCATCAAGGATCTCCGGCAAGCCGTCAAGACAGGACAATTTCGCGAGGATCTCTACTTCCGGCTCAACGTCATTACCCTCACGCTCCCACCACTCCGGGAACGGCGGAGCGACATCCCGGCCCTTGCCCAGTTTTTTCTTGAGCGGCACGCCAGAGAAGCCAAGCGCCCCGCCATCACCTTAAGCCCGACATCCATGGACACACTGACGCGGCATCCATGGCCCGGCAATATCCGCGAACTCGACAACGTGATTGCCCGCGCAGTCGTCCTAAGCCCGACCGATACCATCGAGCCGGACGTCATCGCCTTGGCGCCGGAAGACGCCCATCTCTGCGGGAAACACCAAGGGGCTCTGCCCTATCTGGATTTGCCCTACCACGAATCAATGGACGAACATAGCCGCCACATCATTGCGCGTGCGATTGAAAAAGCGGATGGGAATCAGACGAGAGCGGTGGAATACCTGAAGCTGCAGCGAACCTACCTGGCCAGACTACTCAAACAACAGCGGGACCGGCAGGAAGGTAAAATCGAGAGCGAACCCTGACCCTGGCGAGAGAATCAGCCGGACGCGGCCTGCCGATCATCCAGGCGTATGCGTCCAGCCATGACATCCCGCTCCGTCTGAGCATAGCGCTCCGGCGTACCCACATCGGACCAGTACCCGGTTAAATCATAGCCCAGCACCGTTTCGCCCCGCATGATCGCCCCCACGTAGGGATCGATAATCGATGACACCACTCCCTTCGGAACTCCCCGAAGCAACCGCGGATGCAAAATGTGAACACCCGCAAACATACGCGGCTTGATCGGCACAGGGTCGGGCACTCCCTTTCCGGTAATCCGCACAATCCTGTCCTCCTCTCCGACTTCGACCAGCCCCCACTGCGCCGCATCGGGGTCTTCGCGCACCACCAGCGTCGCGACCGCCTTGCGCTCACGATGGAACGCGCAAAGCGCGCTCACATCCAGATCAAAAAGCGTATCCCCATTCAGCACCAGCACGGCCTCGTTTGCGAAATAGCCTTCCGCCTGCTTGATCCCGCCGCCGGTCCCAAGAATGACCGGCTCGCGCGAATAGATCAGCCGCAATCCGAATTTCGATCCGCTGCCGAGCGCCTGCTCGATCATCGGCCCGAGATGGTGCAGATTGATCACTACGTCGTGAAACCCATGCTGCTTGAGCAACAGCAAATTCCAGACGATGAGGGGAACCCCACCAACAGGTAGCAACGGTTTGGGAACCGTATTGGTCAATGGCCTGAGACGAGTCCCAAGACCAGCCGCGAGAATCATGGCTTTCATGGATAAACGACGTAAGACGTGAACGGTAAAACGTGACGGGTGCGGAATAGGCCAAGCATCTGTTCTATTTGTTTCACGTACGACACCTTACCTTTCCCGCCTTACTGAAGTTCCGGCACATAACGGGTGAGATGCGTGCGCAGGGCCGCGAGCTCCGGGTAGCGCTGCAGATTGCGTTTCACATAGCTCAGCACGCGCGGAATATCGGCGAGAAATTTGGGATTCCCCTTTACCCGATCGATATAGACGAACCGGCCGGCCGCTTTCAGATTCCGCTGAATGCTGGTCAAATCAAACAACCGCCGAAAGGCATCGCGGTTGGTCCATACCTGCCGGTGCTCGGCCAGCTGATCGAGATAGTACTCGACCAGATGGTCGACCAGAGCCTCGTCCAATTGGATATAGGCATCGCGCAGCAAAGAGGCCAGATCGTAGGTTGCCGGGCCCAGCAGCGCATCCTGAAAGTCGATCACCCCGAGGCGCAGCCCATCGACCATCAAATTGCGGGAATGAAAATCCCGATGGGTAAAGACATGCGGCTGACCAGCCAACAATTCGGCGATCTTCCCGAACTCGTTCCGAATCACCGCCTCATCGTCCGCCGGAATCGGCTGCCCCCGCCTCGCCACAATCCCATATTCAAGAAAATGTTCGAACTCCCACATGAGCAGCGGCGCATCAAAACTCCGATGGAACGCCAGACAGCCCGGATCGGCCGGTGCCGTGGCCCTCACCTGCATCTGGACCAGCACATTGATGGCTTGTTTATAGCGGGACTCCACCGTCGGCCCATCCGCCCCCCGCACCGCTTCTGCCAAGGTCAGATCGCCAAAGTCTTCAAGATAGAGCAAACCCGCCGCGTGATCGTAGGCATGCAGCTGGGGCACCGACACACCGGCCTTCGCCAGATGCGACAAGATGTTCAGAAACGGCAGCTCGTCGATCTGACTGGACGCACCGCTGACCGCCTCCTCCGACTGCTTGAACCCCTCCGGCTCCGCAAGCTGCATGAGGATGAGGGAGTGCGGCAAGCCGCCACGCAGCACAGCCCGGAAATAGCGGCGATTGGATGCATCGCCGGCCAACGGCTCCAATGCATGGAGGGTCAGGCCTCGTGCGAATTGACCCTCAATCGTACGGGCCACCAGCGCGCGGTCTGGAATCGCAAGCGGACTTGGAGGGATCGGCTTATTTATCATCACACCTAGCTATTTTTCACTAAGCTGTTATTGAGCCTCGAAGCGGCCACACTATACAGGAAGCGCCCAGAAAAAGAAAGGATTTCAAATGATACACCAGCCATATTGAAACCATTATGACTCGCTACCCTCACAAAAACCCGCCCCCTCACACTGCCTCTCGGGCTTCCTCTCCGGAAGAATCAGACCGGCCCGGCACATCCAGCCATCGTTGGATCACGCGTTTCACATCCTGCATCTGCACCGGCTTGCTCAGATAATCATCCATGCCATGGGCCAAACAATACTCGCGGTCGCCGGACATGGCATTGGCCGTCATGGCGATAATGGGAACCCGTCCGGCCCCCTTTGCCCGCTCGCCTCTCATCAACGGCGTTCCCGTCTCGGCATTGACACCACCCGATGGTCGAAGGTCGATGGTCGCCTCCCGGGCTCGAATCATGCGCACGGCCTCAAATCCATCCATCTCAGGCATCTGACAATCCATAAAGATCAAACCATAGGATCGATTTGCCACCGCCTCCACGGCCTCCCGGCCATTGGCGGCGACCTCGACGCGGCATCCCAATTTTTCCAGCATTCTGGCCGCAACCTTTCGATTAATCGGATTGTCGTCCACCACCAACACACCCCCCTGCATCCCGGCGCGCACTTCGGCTACTCGATACCTCGTAATAATCGCGCTCGCCTCGCAAGAGGCCGAATCGGACGGCGCCTGATCCAACACCAACCTTAAACAATCCAGCAATTGCTCCTGGCGGACCGGCTTGGTCAAATAGGCCGCCACGCCTGCTTCTTGAGCCGCCTTCACATCTCCGCGCTGGCCATGCGAGACATATAATACCAAATGCACGGCCCGGATTGCCGGGTCACTCTTGATCTGACGGGCCAACTCCACGCCATTCATCCCGGACATCTGCATGTCGAGAATCGCCAGATCGAACGGGTGGCCGTCCTCCGCACTCTTCCGAAGGGCAGCCAGCGCACCCTCGCTATTCTCTACGCTCTGGCACACCAGCCCCTGATGGAGGAATTGATGTTCGAGAATCTTTCGATTGATTGCAAGGTCGTCCACGATCAGCACCTTCCGGCCGCGCAGCTTCACCGTCAGGTCATTCGGCATCGCCGGCACGGAGCTGCCCTTCGGATGACGGGGTACACGCACGGTGAACCAGAACCGGGATCCCCTCCCCGGCGCACTCTCGACGCCGATTTGGCCCTGCATCAATTCGACGAGCTGTTTGGAAATCGCCAGCCCTAAACAGGTGCCGCTATATTTGCGGGTTGTCGAACTATCCCCTTGCGCAAAAGGCTGAAACAATTTCCCACATTGCGCAGGGGTCATCCCGATTCCCGTATCGGTCACCTCGAAACGAAGCTCGACACGTCCGTCTTCGCCACTTTCCGATCCCGTCACCATCACAAGCACGTCGCCCTGCTCCGTAAATTTTATCGCGTTCCCGATCAGATTGCTCACCACCTGCCGCAGGCGTCCGGGATCTCCCTCCACCATGGCGGGGACCGTCCCATGAAAGAGGCACCCGAGCTCGATCCCTTTGCTCCGCGCCCGATCGAAAAAGGTCGCGACCGTGCCCTCGACGGTCGTACGCACATCGAAGGCAACTGTTTCCAGATCGAGCTTCCGCGCTTCGATTTTTGAAAAGTCCAGAATGTCGTTGATAATCCCGAGCAGCGAGACCCCGGAAGCATGGATCATCTCGGCGTAATCCCGCTGGTCATCGGTCATCGCCGTGCCCAGCAACAGGTCCGTCATGCCGATGACCCCGTTCATCGGCGTCCGGATTTCATGGCTCATGGTCGCGAGGAAGTCGCTCTTCGCCCTGGCGCTGGATTCCGCGGCTTCCTTGGCGGCACGCAACTCTAAATCATGCGCCCGCTGCTGAGACACATCGCGAATCGCCGCGAGCACAAACCGGCCCTCCGACGTATCGACGGGGCTGAGACTGATCTGCACCGGGAATTCACTCTGGTCGCGGCGGCATCCAGCCAAATCGAAACCGGCCCCCATCGGCCTGCCGATAGGCCACTCCATAAACCGCGCCACATATTGTCGATGCCTCGCGCGCAGTCGTTCCGGCACCAGTATCTCAATCAGTGCACCACGCAATTCGTCCGCCGTAAAGTCGAACAAGTACTCGGTTTTAGGATTCGTCAGCGCGATCCGCCCCTGGGGATCGACCATGACAATAGCATCAGGCGCCGCCTGTAATAACTCCTGAAACTTCCTTTCCGAAGCTCGCGCCCGCGCACTTTCCCCGTCCGCAATCGAGCGTGCGGTCTCTAAGCGTTTGACACTCCACAGCAGAAACCCAACCAGCGGAAACAGCATACCGAGGCCCGCCAAGCCGATCTTCAGCACAACCACCAGAATCGGAGCCAAAATATCGTCCCGGTCCACGCGAACCAGCACGCCCCAGCGCAGCAGCCCGCCCTCTCCGACGCCTGTCGTTTTGGCATACCCCGTCACCACATCGACCTCCCGGCGCAGATGCCGCTCTTCGACAAAGCCGGGAGGGCCCGCATCGAATAAATGCGCGGAGGGCAATCCGATGAGCTTCAGATTGACACGTCCTTCTTCTCTCAAGACCGAATCGGCAATGATCTCCCCGTTACGATCGACAAAGAGGTACTCAATCCGCGCATCCGTACCCCATTGCGCCTGCAAGGCCACCACCGTGCGCATTATGTGATCTTCCAAGACAGGGAGCGCCACACGCGACATCACTGCGCCGAGAAACTCCCCGTGCGCCCCTCTGACCGCCGCCGTAAAGACGACCGTCCTTCTTCCCTCCATTGTTTCGTCTGGTTCAAACACATCCCGGACAAAAATCCCCCCGCGATCCCTCACCGCCTGAAACCAGGGAGCATTGCCATAGTGCTTGCCGACAGTAGGCCGATCGGATGCAGCCACGATGCGCCCGACGGCATCCGTCACCCCGATCCATTCGTAGACCGGATAGGCTGAGATCATCCACTCCATGTGCTGAGAGACAGCCATCGCATCGCCCGATTGAACAATGCGCGACCGGGCCAACATCTGGATATCTCCGTAACGCTCAGCCATCAACAGGTCCAGCTTGCCCGCGATATCGACCGCCGCCAAGGCAAGATTTTCCCCCGCCTTCGCCACAAACCGGGACTCGACGTAATGAAGCGTCACAAGACCGATCGCAAGCACCAGCACGATGCAGAGCACGATGAGCAGCGGCAGCCGGTGCCTCCGTATCATTCCCTGCTTCTGCAGCACTCCCATCTCCCCTCCTACCAGCAACATTGCGCACTAGCTTCAGGCCGCATTCGGACTTAGGGCCTGAATACATCTTGCTGAAACAGTATCGGCAACCAGGCCCAAATCACATGAAATCCGGGCCGCACACGATGCACACGGACTCATCTAACATTTTGACTTATCGGTGATTATTTCGTCATCCTTGACTCCCCCCCCATGGAAATACCGAACAAGCTAACGAAATATTTCGAGACCTTGGAATTCACGCTCATATGGTTTTTGTAATTGCTTACCCATTTGGCTCCAAGAATGTGAGCCAGCGCTACGAAGAGAACCCCACGTCACGGCCATTCGGCTCTACTCGCTACAGTCCAATCGCCGGCAACATGACAGAAGAGAGAGGGGGGATCATTATTTAATCATGCATTTCAATGCCTTCCGTTATCTTCTGGCGAGAGGCCGATCCAGCACTCATCTTTGCCATGCACTTTGAGCCACCTTCCTGATCAGGCAAAGAAATAAATGATACGCACCGAAGGCGGGCCTGATGCTATTCCCGAAACAAATTCTGGCATGGCTGGCTGAAGGACTCTCGGACAACCAAATCGCGGGCCGCCTCAGCGTCCGGACAGCGAAAGGTCATTGGGCTGGAATTCTAGAAAAACCGCGCGGCAATATAAGAAGCGCACTCATTCGGTTTGCCCTGCAATCGAGTGTGCGATAATCGCTCCTCTTCTTCGTCCTCTCAAAAACAAACTCAGGGATATGCCCGCTGGCGGCGGCAATCACGGCCACTGCCACTTCAATTATCAAAGAATCGTCATGGACACACGCGAAACGGTGGCGCTGCGAAACGACTGATCCCGGCTGCCCCCAGCGTCGCGCCGACGGTATCAGCCATCCAATCCTGCCAACCCGCCTCGCGGAACGGGACAAACAGTTGATGCACTTCATCCGTAATTCCGTACAAAGACGCTGCCCCTATGGCCAAGAATAGCGCGCGCGATGTCACCGCCCCATTCGCTCCCCAACGGAACGCCCGGTAGCAGAGGCCTCCCAATACCGCATATTCCACGGCATGCAGCACCTTGTCGCCAAAAACAGCGAACAGCGACGGCAGATCCTCGTCCGGATGTGACTGTGAGGAGAGGTAAAAAATCAGCCCGGCATACAGGACGACTGGCCCCCAATAGAGGACCGTCCGCCGCCACGTTGACCAGACCGTCCGTGGTTCCATCACCGACGTTCCTCCGTTCGTTGCATGCCCTTTATCCCTATGACATACTTACCACTCTTCGAGACATCACGCACCGATGAAACACGTTCACGTCTGTTTTCTCTGGCACATGCACCAGCCCTACTACACCGATCCGGTGGCGGGATCGGCGAGTATGCCATGGGTGCGCCTTCATGCCACCAAAGCCTATTACGACATGGCGTCACTGCTGGAGCAGTTCCCGGCCATCCACGCGACCTTCAATTTTACCCCGTCGCTGCTCTTGCAGCTCCAGGAAATCGGAGCGGGGACCATCAGAGACCTGTTCCTCGAACGGGCACAACGCGCCGCTGCGGATTTGAACCAGGAAGAACAGGCCTTCCTCATCCGCCACTTCTTCTCCGCCAACTGGGCCACCATGGTCCGCCCCTATCCTCGCTACCATGAGTTGCTCGTCAAACGCGGGCTTGAGATCCAGGGGCAGGATCTCGCCAAAATCACCAAACAGTTTTCCACGCAGGACTTTCTGGATCTGCAGGTCTGGCACAACCTCGCCTGGTTCGGCTATGGCGCAGTGCACCGTTACCCACGCCTCGCCGCCTTGCGCAGTAAGAATCGCGGGTTCACGGAAGAAGAGAAACAGGAAGTGCTCGCACTCCAGCGCGTCGTGGTTCAAGAGATTGTCCCGCTCTATCGACGACTCGCGGAACGGGGCCAAATCGAACTGACGACCACTCCATTTTTCCATCCCATCCTGCCACTCGTCATCGATACCGACTTCACCAGGCGCGCGCGACCGGATCTTCCGCTGCCGTCTCGATTCCGCGCTCCGGACGACGCCGACGCGCAATTGCAGCGCGCCGTCGAATTTCATACTGCCACATTCGGGCAGCCTCCGGCCGGTCTCTGGCCGTCGGAAGGCTCAGTGTGCCCTGAACTGCTCCCGCTCGTCGGGCACGTCGGCCTGCAATGGCTGGCAACCGATGAGGGCGTGCTGGCCCGATCGCTCGAGATGAGCGGACAGCCATGGGACCGTCCCCGCTCGCTCTACCAGCCCTATCGGGCCGGCGAAGCAGGCCACGAAGTGACGATGGTATTTCGCGATCGCGACCTGTCCGACGCGTTTGGATTCGTCTATCACAAGACCGATCCGGACTCGGCGGCCGACGATGTGCTCCGCCGCCTCCGCACCATTGTCCACGAGGCGCCGCAAGCACACCTCCTCATTCCAATCATTCTGGACGGCGAAAATCCCTGGGAACACTATCACGACGGAGGCGAGCACTTTCTCTCCCGTCTCTACCGCGCCTTGACAACACACGCGTTGGACGAAGAACACGCGGTACAGCTGACCGCCTCCACCATGTCGGAGGGCCTTGCAGCCGTACCCCCGACGCAACAGCTCTCCCATCTCCATTCCGGTTCCTGGATCAACCAGGATTACAAAATCTGGATCGGGCACGCCGAAGACAATCGCGGCTGGGATCTCCTCGGCCATACCCGCGCCCGCCTGGTTGAGGTCGCTCCAACTCTTCCAACGGAGCAGGCCCGCGCCGCCTGGAACGAACTCTACGCCGCCGAAGGCAGCGATTGGTTCTGGTGGTACGGCGACGACTTCGAGACCGACTTCAAGCCCGAATTCGACCGGCTCTTCAGAACCCATCTCCGCAACGTCTGGACACACATGGGTCTGACACCGCCGGATTCGTTGAACCAACCCATCTGCGCCATCACGACACCGCCGGACACAGATCGCGTCAGGCAACCGGTCGCGCGGCTCCTTCCGATCATCGATGGGGTGGTGACGAACTTCTTTGAATGGCGCGGGGCCGGCACGATCAACACCCAGCCGCCGCTCGGCGCCATGTGGAAAGCGGAAGGGCTCTTTACCGCCATTCAGTTTGGCTGGAGTGCCGAACAGCTCTTCCTGCGATTGGACCCGGATGAGGCCTCACAGTCCAGACAACAGGACCTGGCGATGCAGATCGTCCTCCATGGTCCGCACCATAATTTTCGCCTGGAATTTTCTCTTGCGTCGCCAGGACCGGACTCGTTTCAGCTCTTCCAGCATCGCGAGGACGAAACATGGGATGACAGGGGTTCCTATCGCTCCATCTGCGCCGGAGCGATCGTGGAACTGGCGATCCCGATGAAGGATCTTTTACTCGAACCGGGAGATATCGTTCACATGAGTCTGATTGTTCTGGAGCATGGGTTGGAAGTCGCCCGGTACCCGCATCAGGCGCCGGCGACATTGCTCGTCCCAGACGATGATTTTGATGCCGCCATGTGGCGAGTGTAACCCAATGCGTGAGACGTAACGCGCTGAAAGGTTTACGGAGGAGGACATGCCTGATCTTAGACGCGATCCCATTGTCGGTCGTTGGGTGATTATTTCCACGGAGCGGAGCGGCCGTCCGCATGACTTTGTGCAATTGCAGCCCGCGCGCCCGATCTCGACCGCGCTCTGTCCCTTTTGCCCGGGACAGGAACGGCTGACACCGAAGGAAATCATGGCCTACCGGCTACAACCCGCCGAACCCAATTCCCCCAACTGGACCGTGCGTGTGGTCCCGAATAAATTCCCCGCGCTGCAAGTCGAAGGCGACATGGGCCGCGAGGGCATCGGCTTGTACGACCGGATGAACGGCATCGGCGCGCACGAAGTCATCATCGAAACGCCCGAACACACATCAGGCCTGGCCGACATGTCGGGTAAAAAGATTGAAGATGTGCTCTGGACCTATCGCGACCGGATGCTGGATCTCAGGAAGGACCAGCGCTTCCGCTACATTCTCATCTTCAAAAATCATGGTGCATCAGCCGGCGCCACACTGGAGCACAGCCACTCCCAACTCATCGCGCTCCCCGTCGTGCCAACCAGCGTCCTGGATGAGCTCGACGGATGCAGGACACATTATCAGCAGAAAGAACGCTGCATCTACTGCGACATCGTAAGGCAGGATCTCTCGGACGGACACCGCATCGTCGCGGAAAACCCCGAGTTCCTCTGCGTCACTCCATTTGCCCCGCGTTTCCCATTCGAAATGTGGATTCTGCCCAAGCGTCATGCGGCCTACTTTGAAGAAATCCAGAAGTCGCAATTCGAATTCCTGGCTGCGATGCTCTCGGAGGCGCTCCGCCGCATGGACAAAGTCCTCGCGCGGCCGGCGTACAATTTCATGCTCCACAGTTCGCCGCTCCACGAAAAAACGGGGGACTATTACCACTGGCATCTGGAGATTATTCCGAAACTCACGCAAGTCGCCGGCTTCGAATGGGGGTCGGGGTTCTATATCAATCCTGTCTCGCCCGAAGAGTCGGCAAAGTTTCTGAGGGACACGGAGCTGTAAGTGCCCGTTCGTTTTCGCCTCGACAATCCCGCGCTTGCGCAGCCGCTGCGGCAGATTGAGCACGTGATCCGCCGCGCCGGTGGCCGCACGTGGCTGGTCGGCGGCTGCGTGCGCGATCTCGCGCTCGGCCGGCAACCGCGCGATCTCGATCTCGAAATCCACGGCATCTCACCGGGGCTGCTGCATACACTGCTCACCGAACATTTCCCCGTGCAGTTCGTCGGCAAGGCCTTCGGTGTCTTTAAGCTGGCGCGCCTGCCGATCGACATCGCGCTGCCCCTGCGCCGTCCCATGGACGATGCATCTATTTCAGGGCTCTTACAGCAAGCCGATCCTGACATGGGCATCGACAAGGCCCTGGCCAGGCGCGACTTCACGATCAACGCCATGGCCTGGGACCCCGACACACTCGAAATCCGCGATCCGTTCGATGGACAGGCGGACTTGTCTCAGCGCCGTCTGCGCCATGTGTCCGATCGATTCGGCGAAGATCCCCTCCGCGTCTTGCGCGGCATGCAGCTGGCCGCCCGGTATGATCTGACCGGCGCGCCGGACACGCTGGCTCTCTGCCGAACGCTGACGCAGGATGGCCTGCCCAGCGAACGATTATGGGATGAGTGGAAGAAATGGCTGCTGCAAGGAGCGAAACCATCGGCGGGGCTGCACTGGTTGCGTGACTGCGGATGGCTGCGGTTCTATCCAGAACTCGCCGCGCTACAGGGCTGCCCTCAAGATGCGGAATGGCACCCGGAAGGAGACGTGTGGGTGCATACACTGCACTGCCTTGATGCCTTCGCGGTGGAACGAACCGGCCAGGATGACGATGATCTAGCTGTGGGGCTCGGCGTGCTCTGCCATGATTTCGGAAAACCCTCCACGACAAAAGAAGAGGCTGGCCGGATCACCTCGCGTGGCCATGAACCGGAAGGCGAGGCACCGACCCGCCAATTTCTCGCACGATTGACCAACCAGATCGGCCTGGCCGATGAGGTCGTACCGCTCGTCCGCTGCCACCTGCGCCCGCGCCAGCTCCACGACGCCAAGGCCTCGGATAGCGCGGTCCGCCGGCTCGCCAAACAGGTAGGGCGGATCGATCGCCTCGTGCGAGTGGCGCACGCCGATCATCTGGGCCGCCCCCCCAAACCGGACGACGGCTTTCCCGCCGGCGTCTGGCTGCTGGAGAAGGCTCGGGCCCTTGCGGTCGAACGAGAGGCGCCGGCGCCAATCGTGATGGGCCGCCATCTGCTTGAACTGGGAGTCCAACCAGGCCCTGCCATGGGCAAGCTGCTGGAGGCCTGCTACGAAGCCCAACTGGATGGCTTGTTCTCGATCCTCGAAGAGGGCCTGGCGTACGCCCGCCGCGCGCTCCCTCCAATGCATTGACCAATCGCAGCCCTCCCCCCATCCTCCGACTTTCCACTTCTTACATTTCACGTTTCACATTTGGCCCCTTGCTCCCTCACGCATCCGCGGCATATGATCGCTTCATGCAGATTCAACTCAGTCACCCCACGCGAAGCGTCGAAATCAAAGGCCCCAAGAAGGCCAAAGAGCTGCTCAAGGAGCTGAACCTCGTCGTCGAGGCGCACCTCGTCATCCGCGGCGATGAACTCGTCACCGAAGACGAAATGCTCTACGACAAAGATCAGATCGAAATCAGGCCGGTGATCTCCGGAGGCTCGCCACATCTCACGCCTCACGTTTCGCCTTTCACGAGCCTCGAATGAATTGCACTAAATGCAAAACCAAAGCGGTGATCGACCTGCCGCGCCACAATGCGGCCTTCTGCAAAGGCTGCTTCAACGTCTTCGTCCACGATCAGACGGCCAAGGCCATCAAGTCGCAGAAGATGTTCGGGAAGGACGACCGGATTCTGGTGGCCGTTTCCGGCGGCAAGGACAGCCTGGCGCTGTGGGATATTCTGCTCAAGCTGGGCTATAAAGCCGATGCGCTCTACGTCAATCTCGGCATCGGGGCCTATTCGGAAGAATCGCACCGGAAAGTCACGAAGTTTGCCGAAACCACCGCGGCGGCGCATGGCGCCACACTCCATGTGCACACCGTCCAGGAAGAGGCCGGGGCCGGGATCAAAGAACTGGCACAGCTGATTCATCGCCCCGCCTGCTCGACCTGCGGCACGATCAAACGCTACCAGTTCAACCGCGTGGCGCTGGAACACAAATACGACGTGATGGCAACCGGCCATAATCTGGATGACGAAGCCGCCCGCCTCCTCGGCAATGTGCTGCGCTGGCAGGAGGAATATCTGGATAAGCAGGCTCCCAGCCTGCCGGCCTCGCTGGAAGGGTTCGCCAAGAAGGTGAAGCCGCTCTATCGGCTCTCCGAACGGGAGCTCGCCGCCTACTCGGTCTTGAACCGGATCGACTACATCGTCGAAGAATGTCCGATGGCGAAGGGTGCGCGCACGATCCTCTACAAAGAAGTGCTCAACCGGCTGGAAACCGAATCGCCCGGCACCAAGCAAGCATTCTATTGGGGCTTTCTCGACAAGCAGAGCAAACCGGAGGCGGCGCCCACGACGATGGCGGAACGCGACCAGGCCTCTCTCCACCCCTGTTCGGTCTGCCAACAACCAACGACCGCCGAGGTCTGCTCCTATTGCAAGATGATGGCGCGGGCTAAAACCCATTCTGCTTCGTCATGTCCACCGGTCTGATCAACGAATCTCCAACGTCCAGACAGCACCTTGCGCGGAGATTTCCCGGACTGACACTGGGATTCCTCCTCGTGTTATGCGGCCTGCTGGATCGGCCGGCGGCAGCAGTCGAGTTCCCCGCTTCTACACCCGTCGGCACCCATACGGTCGGTCTGACAGCCGGGCCATTCTTTCCGATCCGCGTGTTGTCCAGCCAATCCTCAAAGCTCTTTGGAAAAGCCATCATGCCCTCCTGGACAGTCACGCTGACGGAACCGATCGGCTCCGGTTGGTATCAGGGCCAGTTGGCGTTCGGCGCGGAGATCGTGGCCTTCCATACCAACGAGCCGATCTCGGCCGATAGCGTCGGATTCACGCCGAAGCTGGTCTATACCTCCACGGCCTTCGGACGGGTGCGTCCGTTCCTCGAAGCAGGCGGAGGGCCGCTGTGGACCGACCTCGGAGGCCGGATCCCCGAACAGCCTGGGCAATTCAATTTTCTCGTGTGGGGAGGCGCAGGTTGCTCCTACCAGGTGACCCGACCCTGGGCGATCGACGCCGGCTATCGCGTCATCCATATCTCCAACGGTGGAACCCGTTCGCCCAATTCCGGCCTGAATTTCGGACTCCCCTTTCTGGGCCTCTCGTACCACTGGTACTGACAGATGGCGCCAGCGGCGTTCTCGCATCGCTCAAAGTCTCAATGTACAACACGTACGTCTCGCCTCTTCCCTCGCTGCGACCTTGCCGGACAGCCTTTTTGAGCAACCTGCTGATTTGCGCATCCAACCCGCCCCTCGAAGTGCGTTCAACTCTTGCAAAGAGGGGATTGACCCCGTAAGCTGCGAAATTATCTTCTCTTTAATGACTTTCCAATCCAGAGAGCAGGCTCATGGCAACGAGTGAACGCGACTATTATCAAGTACTGGGGATCCCGAAGACGGCGTCGGCCGATGAGATCAAGAAGGCTTACCGCCGCCTGGCGCGCCAGCTCCATCCCGACATGCACAGCGGCAGCAAAAAAACCGAGATGGAGAAGAAGTTCAAGGAGTTGAACGAAGCGCACGAAGTCCTGAGTGATCCGGATAAACGCAAGAAATACGATCAGCATGGTTCGAACTGGGAGCAGGCCGAGGCCTATGAGCGAGCCCGCCAGGCCGCCGAAGCACAAGGTGGTGGCCAAGCCCATACCTTCAGCGGCGAGGGCTTTTCCGATATCTTTGAAAATCTCTTCGGCGGAAGGGGCCGCAGCGGCGGAGGCCGGGGATTTGCTTCTCAGGGCGACGATCTGGAAACCGAGGCCGCGCTCTCGCTGCGCGAAGTGCTCACCGGCGTCACGAAACGGGTGACCCTGCAAGAACCCTCCCCCTGTCCCACCTGCCGGGGCAACGGGGCCATCAAGAATCGCCCCTGCCACGCGTGCCTGGGAATCGGCCGCTTGATGGAATCGAAAACGATTGAGGTGAAAATCCCGGCCGGCGTGCAGGAAGGCACGCGAGTGCGCGTGGCGGGCAAAGGCCAGCCCGGCATGAATGGCGGCAAACGCGGCGACCTCTACCTCCATGTCACCATTGCGCCAGACAGGATCTTTCGACGCCAAGGCAGCGACTTGCATGCGACGCTCCCGATCTGGCCCTGGGAAGCCGCCAACGGCGCCGAGGTCATGGCGCCGACGCTAACCGAACCGGTGCGTGTCAAGATTCCTCCGGGAAGCCGGGCGGACAGCAAGCTGCGCCTCAGAGGCAAAGGGCTGCCGACCGCCGCAGGGGGCCACGGCGACCTGTTTCTCATCTTACAAATCGTGATGCCGGCCTCATTGACCGACGAAGAGCGCGCGCTCTACGCGCAACTGGGCCGGTTGCAACCGGGCGATCCACGAGCCGAACTGCTCGCGGCGGCGCAACGAGGCTAACCTCACCGGATCTGCCGGAGACCCTGTCCCATGCCACTCATGGAATATGCGCTCCTGGCGTTCAGCTCTCTCTTCGTGATTGTCGATCCGATTGCGACCGTCCCGGCCTTCCTCGCGATGACGGCGCGGGATACGGTCCAGCAGCGCCTCCGGATGGCCCGCGTGGCCTGCCTGGTGATGGTCGGCGTCCTGGCGGGATTCGCCCTCGTCGGCCAATCCCTGTTCAATCTCCTGGGCATCACTCTGCCCGCCGTCCAAGTCGCCGGCGCGCTCGTGTTGCTTCTCGTAGCGCTGGATATGCTGCGGGCGCAGCGTTCGCCAGTGATGGAAACCGCGGCGGAGACGGAAGCCGCCAGCGTCAAAGACGATGTCGCCATTACCCCCCTGGCCATCCCGATGCTGGCAGGCCCCGCCGCCATCTCCACCGTCATTTTGCTGGATGCCCAGGCCGCAGGGGTCACCCAACGCGGCGTCTTACTCGCTTGCCTTGTGGTGGTCGGTCTGGCAAGCTACATCATTCTGGCCCTCGGCGCGAAGGGCGCCAAATGGCTAACCCCGATGGCCGAAAAGATCGTGACCCGCCTGATGGGACTTTTGCTGGCGGCTCTGGCGGTCCAGTTTCTGTTTAATGGATTGAAGGGAACAGGCGGGCTGTTACAGCCCTAATCTCAAATCATTCGTTATCATCACGTGACATCAACCAAGGAGGACAGCATGCAACGATCCCGTACCGCACTCTTGACGGTGAGCCTCGCAGCCGCCTTCAGCCTTGTGCTCGGCACGTCCGGCGCCTGGGCCGATGGCTATGGGAAAGAAGGCCATGCAGGCAGCGGCCACAGCGCCATGGGGGGCCCTGGCATGGGCATGATGCATAGCAGCACCGGCCACCTCATCCGCCACCTCCTGAAGCATGAGAAGGAAATCGGGTTGACCGCCGACCAGGTCGCCAAACTGAAGGAGATCCAGCTTAACTTGGACAAGACGCGCATCAAGGCGGAAGCGGATATCCAGGTCGCGGAGCGTGAATTGAAAGCCCTGACCGACGAGGAGAAGTCCGATCTTGGCGCCATCGAATCCAAGCTGAAGCAGAGCGAAGATCTGCAAGTCGGGCTGCGCATGACATCAATCAAGACCAAGCGCGAGGTGTTGGGCCTGTTGACGCCGGAACAACGCGCCAAGGAAAAGAGCGAACACGAGAAAATGATGCAGGAGCACAAGGGCAGCGGCCACGGAAACCCGCATGGCGGCGGGGCAGCCAATCCCCATGGCGGCACCAACCCCCATAAGGGTGGTACACCGGCAGCCCCAGGCAGTATGTCTGCGCAATAATGCATTCACACAAGGAGGTCGCCCATGAAATCTCTTAGCCTCATCCTGGCCCTCACCGTCGGAATCGTGTTATCCCTTGGCTCTCCGGCATGGAGTGACAAGAAGAAGGACAAGGAGGGCGACATCGCCGCTTTGGCCAAAGATGCCAAAGTGACAATCGATCAAGCAGCCAAGACCGCCACTGATAAAGTCCCAGGGACCGTGGTTGAAGCGGAACTCGAAAAGAAGCACGACAAGATCGTGTGGGAAGTGGAAGTGCTGGGCGCGGATGGGAAGGTGACGGAAGTCTGCATCGACGCCGTGACCGGAGCCGTGCTCGACACCGAAGCCAAAGATAAAAAAGACGAGAAGAAGAAAGAAGGCAAGAAAGGAAAGTAGGACGTCATGCCGAAAGAGCTGAAACTGAAGAGTCACGATCTCCTGGTTGGTCCGGGCCGGGCTCCGGCCAGGGCGATGTTGAAAGCGGTCGGGTTCACCGACGAAGATCTCTCCAAACCGATCGTCGGTGTGGCCAACACCTGGATCGAGGTCATGCCCTGCAATTACCATTTGCGGCGGCTCTCGGAACGGGTGAAGGCCGGCATTCGCGCGGCGGGCGGAACGCCGATCGAGTACAACACTATCGCCGTGTCCGACGGCATTTCCATGGGCACGGAAGGCATGAAGGCCTCCTTGATTAGCCGAGAGGTGATCGCGGATTCAGTCGAGCTGGTGGCTCGCGGCCATCTGTTCGATGCCGTGGTGGCGCTCTCCGGCTGTGACAAGACCATTCCCGGCACGGTCATGGGACTCGCCAGGCTGAATCTGCCCTCGGTGATGCTCTATGGCGGATCGATCATGCCGGGCCAATTCCAGGGGCATGACGTGACGATTCAGGACGTCTTCGAAGCCGTCGGGAAACATGCCTGTGGCAACATGACGAACGCGGAGCTGAAAGATCTGGAAGACCATGCCTGCCCGGGGCCCGGCGCCTGCGGTGGCCAATTCACAGCGAATACCATGGCCATCGCCTTCGAGTTCCTCGGCATGTCGCCGATGGGACGCAACGGCGTGCCCGCCATGGATTCACACAAAGACGATGTCGCCTTCGAATGCGGCAAGATGGTGATGGATCTGATCAAGCGGGATCTCCGCCCGAAACAGATCATCACCCGCAAATCGCTGGAAAATGCGATTGCCGCCGTGGCGACAACCGGCGGATCGACGAACGCCGTGCTGCACTTGCTGGCTGTCGCCCGCGAAATGGGCGTGAAGCTGACCATCGACGACTTCGACAAACTGAACCGCAAAGTGCCGCTTCTCGCCGATCTCAAGCCAGGCGGCCACTATACGGCCTCGGATCTCTTTGCGGCAGGCGGCACTACCCTGGTTGCCAAACGCTTGCTGGACGCCGGTCTGTTGCACGCGAATCAGCCCACAGTGACCGGCCGGACAATCGGCGAAGAGGCCGCCACAGGGAAAGAGACGCCGGGCCAACAAGTCCTGCGCCCGCTCTCGAATCCCATCAAGCCCACGGGCGGATTGGTTATTTTGAAGGGTAACTTGGCGCCGGAAGGCTGTGTCGTAAAAGTCGCCGGGCACTCCATCATGAAGTTCCAGGGCCCGGCGAAGGTTTATGAGCGGGAAGAAGATGCCTTTACTGCCGTGAAGGCGGGACGGATCAAGGCCGGTGATGTGGTGGTGATTCGTTACGAGGGCCCGTCAGGCGGCCCCGGCATGAGAGAAATGCTGGGCGTCACGGCGGCAATCGTGGGAGCCGGGCTTGGCGACTCCGTCGCCCTGCTCACCGATGGACGATTCTCCGGAGCCACTCACGGCCTCATGGCTGGCCATGTCGCCCCCGAAGCTATCAAGGGCGGGCCGATCGGGGCGGTGAAGACCGGCGATCTCATCACCTTCGATATCGCCAAGCGGCGCTTGGACGTGGCTCTCACGGAGAAGGAAATCAAAGCGCGCTTGAAGAAGGTGAAACATCCCAAGCCGCGCTATACCACCGGGGTGTTTGGCAAATACGCCCGCCATGTCTCGTCGGCCTCGGAAGGGGCGATCACGACCTAGAGAACGTTCTACCAGTGGAGTTGTGAACGGGGCGGACCACCTAACGTGATCCGCCCCGTTTGTTTTACGCGCGGCGCTTCTTAGCGAGTATAGAACCCCGCCATCATCTCGACGACGTAGGCGAGCTGAGCCTCTGTGAGTTCGGCAAAGATCGGGAGCGAAAGCACCTCTTCCGCCGCCCGTTCAGATTCGGGGAACGCCCCTGTTCGATGGCCAATATCCTGATAGCACTGCTGGAGATGCATGGGCAGGGGATAATAAATCTCCGTCCCCACCCCTTTGTCTTTGAGGTAGGCGCGAAGCTCGTCTCGTTTCGAGACTCGAACGGTATATTGGTTATAGACATGAAAATTCCCCGGCCTGGTCACCGGCAAGGTCACTCGATCGAGCAACCCGGCATCCTTGAATAATTGCTCATACCGCGCCGCGTTGCGCCGGCGGCCTTCGGCCCATTGATCGAGATATTTCAACTTAATATGGAGCACCACCGCCTGGAGCGCGTCCAATCGGCTATTGATCCCAATCGCCTCGTGCAGATAGCGCACCCGGCTCCCATGCACCCGCAACATGGAGAGAGAATCCGCAAGCGTTTGTTCGTTGGTCGTGATCATCCCGCCATCGCCAAATCCCCCCAGATTCTTCGAGGGGAAAAAGCTAAAACAGGCAGTCTCTCCCAGCACTCCCGCCCGCTTGCCCCCCTGCCCGGCCCCGATTGCCTGACAGGCATCTTCAATCACCGGGATCTTGTGCGCATGGGCTATACGATTGATCGCCTCCATATCGGCGCACTGGCCGAAGAGATGCACCGGAATGATCGCCTTTGTCCTCGGGGTGATCGCCCGTTCAAGCTGCGCAGGGTCAAGATTGAAGGTATCGCGCTGGATATCGATGAAGACCGGCTTCGCCCCAAGCCTGGAAATAGCACCAGCCGTGGCGAAGAAGGTAAACGGCACGGTGATGACCTCATCCCCATGGCCCACTCCCATTGCCATGAGAGAGAGCAAGAGGGCATCGCTGCCCGAGGCGCAACTGATGGCATAGCGGGCGCCGGTGTACTTAGCCACAGCCTCCTCGAATGCCACGACACGAGGACCGAGGATGAAACCCTGTTCATCACACACGGTTTGCACCGCCGCCATGATTTCAGCGCGAAGCGGTTGGAACTGGGCTTTGAGATCAAGCAGAGGGATATTCATACGATTCGACTCGTGGTTGGAAGATACAACATGGCCTCTTTCTTAAGAACACCGATGCCCCATCAATACCCTGGACGCTGGGTCTTTGCAAGTAGAGAAATGAGGCGAGCACTCAAGAAAACTCAGCGGAAGTCTCGTCGCTGAAAGATGATGCTGGCGGAGACTAAGAGAAACGTCACATAAATGAGCCCGTACGCCACAATCAACAGGAGATCGGATCCTGACACCTCCAGATGATGAATCACATGCCCCTTTAGATTGAATCGTTCCAAATTAGGCAACACATAATAGAGGCCGTTCAGCAACATTTGCCCTCCTTCGCCCATTTTGGCGCCGAAGGTCTTGAGATCGGCCGTCAGATGCCCGATGACATAGGCGGCCAGCGTGAAGATGGCGCTGAGCGTCGCGCTCGTAAACGTTGAGCAGAGCAGCGCAACCGCCGTAATCACCATAAACTCAATAAAGATGAGGCCCAGGGCCTTGAATAACATGCCGTCGATCGGCACCTCTTGCGCAACGAGCACCAGGAGCAAACCGCCGGCCATGATGAGGGTGTTCACGAATAACGTAATCGTCAACCCCAGATACTTCCCCACCAAAAATTGGTACCGGGCCACGGGCTTGGAGACGATGGTGTAAATCGTTTTCTTCTCAATCTCCTTATTGACCAGCCCGATGCCGACAAAGATTGCGATCAAGACACCGAAAATATTGATACTCCCAAGCCCGACATCCAGCAACAAGCGATGGAACTCGCCCAGCGTCAGCCGCATGAGCAACAAGGAACTGCCGATCATCAAGAGGGCGAACACCAAGAGATTGTAGAGCAGCTTGTCCCGTAAATTTTCACGGAAGGTATTCAACGCAATCGACAGCACTTTCATACATGAACCTCCGCCGCCGGCTGTCCGCCTCGCACTTCACGGATAAAGAGATCTTCGAGCGAGGCCTTGTGAGGCGTCAATGAGACCAGCTTGGCTTTCGCCGCGCGAATCACGTCGAGGGCCTCATCCACAGACTGTTGACTGGCCAGCACTACCATGACTCGCTCCCCCTGAAGCACGACTTTACTAGCCAGCAGCCGAAGTTGCGCCAACCCTTCTGGCGAGAGGCGATCAACGACCATCTCCACCTCATGAGTCGCACCACGCTCAATCAAGTCCGACACCTGCCCGCAGGCGACTAATTTCCCCTTCATGATCATCGCCACGCGATCACACAGCAGCTCGGCATCGTGCAAGATATGCGAACTAAACATCACCGTTTTCCCAGACTCTTTGAGGCGGAAGATGAGATCGCGAACTTCTTTCCGGCCAACCGGATCGAGCCCCGACATGGGCTCATCCAGCACCACTAACTCAGGATCGTTGATCAGCGCCTGGGCAATCCCCACCCGCTGCAACATGCCCTTGGAAAACTTTCTGAGTTGCAGGTCTCGCGCATGCGTCATGCCAACTAACTCAAGCAGCTCATCCACGCGTGTATCGAGCGATGCTCCCCAGAGGCCGAACAGATGGCCATAGAAGTTGAGAAACTCGTGGCTGGTGAGATAGTCGTAGAAATACGGGGACTCCGGCAGAAATCCGAGCTTGGCCTTGGACGCGGGATCACCGATCGGATGGCCCAAAATCGAAGCCCGTCCGCTCGTAGGATAGATGAGGCCCATCAACATCTTGATCGTCGTGGTCTTCCCTGCCCCATTGGGGCCGAGAAAGCCGAACACTTCACCCTGGCGCACGCTCAAAGAGAGTTGATCGACGGCGGTTACCCGCTTTCCCCAAAACCCGACGCGAAACACTTTGGAGAGTTGATCGATCTGAACCACGACATCTGAACTAGGCATCACCGCTCACTCCCATGTCCGAGGGAACACATAGGCAGGCTCTATTTTCGGAAGAAGTGCAACCGAAGCCTGTTTGCGCTTGTAGAATGTGCGCAACCGTTCGGAGTGAGTTGAACTGGAAACTGAACCGGTCATGGCATCCAACCGATATTCCCCGCCAAATGGCTCCAACGGAAGACCGGACAACACCCCTTCTGCCACTAACGCCTGAAGGGTCGCTGGCAAAGATCGATGTGCGGTCTGATAGGCAGTCACGGCGCGCTCCAGCATGTGAATGTCTCGCTCGATCATAACTTCTTTCATCCGATTCACAAAGAACTCTCGCATCTCCGGATCCTGCGTCTCCCGCAACCGAGCATCCAGAAACGCCAAGGCGGTCTCAGGATTCCCCGCTTCCGCAGCCATACGTGTTGCAAGTCCAGGAAGGTAAGCCGGATGATCAGGTAAGCTGGCTGCTCTCATAATGTATTTCGCACCCTTCTCGGGATCACCTAGGAGAAAATAATGGTTATAGCCAAGCAGAAACGGAATATTCCAGATCGTGGGATTCGCCTCTGTCCCCTTTTCAAGCAGCCTATTCGCCAAATCCGGACGGTTGGCAAGATCGCCCAGGATCACACCTCCGGCATAATAGGCATAGGCATACTGAGGATCGAGCGTGGTAAGGACATCTAACGTGTGATACATCCACTCATATTCGTCCGCGCTGTTTCGCTTATTCCCGATCACCTGCAGTAGCTTTAGCCATAGGATATCGGCACCCAGATGGTGATACCCAAGTAACGCAGGCCTCAAATATTCGCCTTTTGGCAACTGCCCAAGACCTTCTATCTGCACGGCTGTCCGGTCTTGCTGTCGATCAAGTTCGCCTTGAAACCAGCCAAGACTAACCAGCAACAGCCCCCCACCCAGGTAGGCTAGAAACTGATTTACGGTTGATGCGATGCGATGATGTGAAGCTAGTGAAACTTCCATGAAAACACCGGCAGGATGAAAAATGGAGGATCCCGACAGTCACTCAATGACTGTCGGGACCCATTCCTATTCAAATAACTGGATTAGAATACCCCTACTTTACAATCTGCGGCACCGTTGTCCTGACTCGCACCCCAGATAGAAATGGTTCCATCTCCATCCAAGTTCGACTGTGCGACGGCCGAAAAACCAATGTCCGTAGCCGCCCCACCGGTACCACCAGTAAGCGCCGCATTACCCGTCATACCGGCCCCAGCACATGCCAGAACTGGCCTGGTAGCTCCAGTGGCAACCGGCATAGTTGTGTACTGATACATCACACTTCCGGTAGCCACAAACCCAATGTCTGTAAAAGCAGCGGTGGCAGGCACATTATACGTCGAAACACAATAGGTTGTTGTGCCGCTGGCCACAGGCGTTGTAGCAGTTGACCAAGGAGTAGGAGAGTTTTTCGCGGTGGTCGTGGGAGTATTCGTCGTCGGCCAAATAGGCACTGCCACATAGCATCCTCGTTCAGCCTGGAAAGAGACCAGAGAAGTACGAATTGCCTGGAGGTTTGTCTTCGCTTCAGCCTGACGCGACTTCAGCTGGTAGGTTAGGAAGTTCGGAATGGCGATGGCCGCCAAAATACCGATGATCGCCACGACGATCATCAACTCGATGAGAGTAAAACCCTCTTGTTTGCGGAATGACTTTAACATTGCACTGCCTCCTGGTTGATGGTGACTGACTGGCCCAACTTGTTAGAGACTTGCTGTAATCATTTGCGGCGCCTCTACTGCCGCCTACATGTTCCATAGCAGGTTTGGTGCCAATCAGCAGCCAAATCGACTCTACCACCAGCCTGAGTAAATTCAACTATTTACAAATAACCTCACATGCAACATCTTCGTCTCCACGGCTTGGCCTTTCCAGTTTCCGCTCAAAGATGCCAAGAATTGGCACCTTTTCTTCCCTAGCGCCAAATCTGTGCACCTCCTGCCTACTCCTCATACGATGGCCCAGAGTGATGGATATAATCTGATCTCAACGAACAGCAATGGATCATGCCGCACGTATCTATTTGAATCTCTTCTTTAAATACACGTGATTGAATCGAGCGAGGTGGCACCTTTCGCCCAACTCGCTCATACCTCGACGGGGAAACCATCTGGCGGTGATGATTGGGAAACCGGACTAAAGACGTCTGTGCAAGGAAAGTTACGGTGTCTGTATCTTGTCTGATACGCGGCGCTTGGCCTGCTGAATGCGGTCTTCCTGCGCAGGGTCACCAAACTCTTGTTCGCGAAAGCGTTGGAGTAGTTTTTCGTTGGAAGGATCCAGCTCCAGCGAATGGAGCCAAGCTTCTCTGGCCTCTGCCAGCTTCTGCTGTTTCACATATATTTCACCCAGATGTTCATAGATGACCGGATCGTCGCCGACGAGTGCTACAGCTCGCTTAATTTCCGTTAGGGCCTCCGCCAGCAAGCCCGACTTGAAATACGCCCAACCCAAACTATCGACGTAATACCCATTCTCCGGCTTGAGCGCTACCGCCTGCTTGGTAAGTGACACCGCCTGTTCGATCTTGATTCCGCGATCGGCATAACTGTAGCCCAGATAGTTCATGGCATCGGCATGATGCGGATCCAAGGCCAGCGCCGCCTCCATGGTCCTCACCACATCGTCGAACCGGTTCAGCTTGTCATAGGCAGTGCCGAGGTTAAAGTGCAGGTCGGCATGTTTTGGATTATGCTTCAACCCCTCTTCAAAGGTCTGTACCGACTTTTCAAACTGCTCCGCCTGGAGATAGGCCAGCCCCAGCACAATAAAGGGCTCAGGTTGCTTAGGATTGAGCCTGATGGCCTCGCTCAGATGGGCAATTGCCTCATCATAGTGCTTCAGCCGATAGTGCAGCACGCCAAGATGGATATGACTCTCCACATAGGTCGCATCGAGTTGCAAGTTAAACTGATAGGCCTCAATCGCCTTGGGTAGCTCCTTGGACTCCTCATAGAGATAGCCCAGGTAATCACGAACTTTCAGCTCGGCCGGACGAGCCTTGAGTATCGCTTGTAATTGTTCGATGGCTTTGGGGAACTCCTTTTGCTCTCCATAAATCAACGCCATTCTCAGCTGTGTATCGAGATCGCCGGGATCCTCTGCGCGCATTTTCTCCAGCTCAGCCAATCCACCGGCATAGTCTTTAGCCGCCACATAGAGCTGCACGAGCCGTTGCCGGATATCCTTATTGTTCGGCTTCACCCGTTCGAGATACCGCTTGAGAATGCCGATCGCGTTCTCTTTCTCCTGACGCGACTCGTAGAGAGCCGCTTCGGCTAGATAGGCTGGCTCAAATAATGCGTTCACGGCGATAGCCCGTTCAAAACTGGCAATGGCTTGATCCGCCTGCCCCAATTCACCATAAATCCGCCCGAGATAATAATGCCCATTGGGTGATTCCGGGGACACATTCAGCCCCTGTTTCATGATCTGCTCGGCTTCAGCGATCCGCTTTTGATTGACCAGAATAATGCCCTTATGAAAATAGGCCTCGCCCTTATTGGGATCGCGTTCGATGGCAAGATCTAAGAAATGCAGCGCTCGATCGGCCTTCCCGCCGCTGGCCAAAATGCTGGCCATCTGAATGAGCATGGACGAATCCTGGCCAAGCCCCTCCCCCACTTCTTCGGCATACCGCACGGCGTTGGGCACATCGCCCAATCCGAAATAAATGCCCGCCAAACGAGCCTTGACGGAACGGGAGCCAGGATCGGACTTCAGTACCGCACGATATTCCTGAATAGCTTTTTCCGTGTCCTGCGCCAGCTCCGCCTGATACCCCAGCATAAAATGATACGCCGCCGCAGCATCGGGGACTGGAGCGGATTTCGGCTGGACGGCGGCTGCGCCCGCAGCCTGAGGCTCCTTCGGAGCAGGAGCTGCGGCACAAGCCACAATGATGAAAGGAATGAACGCAAACACTAACCGGTTCTTGGGTCGTGTCCGCACCGGCCCGGAAGAGGCACCCACGATGAATGAAGTCTGTACTGTTGTCACGGTACCTCGTACTAGAGGAAAGACTCGGAGTGCTCGTACTGATGAAAGAAGTATACCGAGCGGGGAAAAGACCCGTCAAACAACTTCGCGAGTATCGAGATTCTCGAATTTCGCATACTTGCTGTGGAAATGGAGATCGACCTTTCCGATCGGTCCGTTGCGGTGCTTGCTGACAATGATATCGGCGATACCTTTGCGCTCGGAATTCTGATCGTAGACTTCTTCGCGATAGATAAACATGACCACATCGGCGTCCTGCTCAATAGCGCCGCTTTCTCGAAGGTCGGCGAGCATGGGAATCGGCGGCTTTCTCGCTTCGACCGCCCGGCTCAACTGGGAGAGGGCTACGACCGGCACGTTCAGCTCTTTCGCCAAGGCTTTCAGCGACCGGGAGATATCGGAGATTTCCTGCTGCCGCGATTCCGAGTCGCTCCGGCCTTGCATTAGCTGGAGATAATCGACGATAAGAAGATCCAGCCCCTTTTCCGCTTTGAGACGGCGGGCCTTCCCGCGCATCTGCTGCACTGTAATGCCGCCGGTGTCGTCGATGTAGATCGGCGCCTGCTCCAATTTTCCAGCCGCCTCCGCAAGCCGCCACCAATCTTCCTTGTGCAACTTGCCTGTACGCAAGCCGTGCGAATCGACGCGGGCCTCGGAGCTCAACATGCGCAAGACGATTTGCGGCTTGGACATTTCGAGGCTGAATATCCCCACGACAGATTTGGCATGGATCGCCGCATGGGTCGCAAACCCCAACGCCAGACTGGTCTTGCCCATGCTCGGACGGCCGGCGACGACCACGAGATCGGACGGCTGCAGCCCCGCCGAGAGATCGTCGAGATCAATAAAACCGGTCGGGACACCCGTGACGTGCTCTTTGCGCTTTGAGAGCTGATCGACAAGATCGAGACTCTCTTTGATAATTTCATTGATCGGGCTGAACGCGCGCTCAAGCTTGCCCTGCGCAATGCTGAAGACGGAGCGTTCGGCAAAATCGAGCAGGTCGTCGATGGAAGAGGTCCCCTCGTACCCTTTCGTCAATACTTCGGTCGAGGTATGAATGAGCTGGCGGGCCACGGACTTATCGCGCACGATCTTGCAGTGATAGCGGACGTTCGCCGCGCTGGGCACCGATTGCACGAGCTCGGCGAGATAGGAGGCGCCGCCGACCGATTCCAGCTCGGTCTTGGCCTTCAGCCGTTCCGTCAGCGTAATCTGGTCGATCACCTCGCCAATATCTGACAAATCGAGCATCGCCCGATACACTTTGCGATGCGCCGTGCGATAAAAATCCTCTTCCTGGAGCAGCTCCATCGCCTTCGGCATCGCCGCGTTGTCGAGCAAGATAGCGCCCAACACCGACTGTTCCGCCTCAAGGTTCTGCGGCGGCAGTTTCGGCTGAGACAGATCAACCGCCCCCATCGACTTCATCCATTCCCCTTCGAGGTTTGTCAGGACTTTCGTGCTGATACAGCCCGCGATTTTTTGCGAGACACCTGTTCCCCTAGTCCTCGGAAGAGCCGATCGACATTCAGCGCGAACCCCGTGGAGGGCACGTTCCGGCCAAACCGCCCGATCAGGTGGTCGTATCGGCCGCCACCGCCCAACTCAACCCCGACCCCCTCGGCAAACACGTCAAACACCACCCCATCATAATAATCGAAGCCGCGAAATTCACCAAGGTCGAGGAAGAGTATATCCTGATGCCCGGCTTTACAGAGCGATTGATACACTGCCGTCAGACGGCTCAGAGCACGCAAGAGTGTCCGATCCCCTCCAGCCAGCTCCCGTCCTCTGGCCAATACTTCGGCCTGGCCACAGAGTTCCGGCGCTTCTAAAATGCTCTTGGCGTATTTCTTAGCCACGCGCTCGTGATCCAAAATCTCCAGAAGATGCGGAAGGTCTTTACGCGCCGCCGCCTGCTCAGCCCGCTTCTGTCCTTCCGCAGACAGCCCTGCCCGGACCAGCAGGCCTTTGAAGAACCCGACGTGGCCGAGCGAAACCTTGAAGGAACGCAGACCGACTCGTTGCAGACACTCGATCAACAACGTCACAATTTCGCTATCGGCGGCGGCATCATCCGCACCGATGCATTCGGCGCCGACTTGAAAGATCTCCCGGTCCCGCCCCGCATGCTCCGGTTCATAGCGGAACACCGACGTTCGGTACGACAACCGTAATGGGAGCTGCGCCCCCATCATGCCCATGGCGACCGTTCTGGCAATCTGCGCGGTGGCATCGGGACGAAGGAGTAGAATTCGACCGGTCGTGCGATCCGCAAACTTGTAGCATTTCTCGATCAGCTCTGGCTCCAAGCCTGGCGCAAGCACGTCGAGATATTCAAAAGTGGGGAGAATGATTTCTTCATATCCCCGCCCCGTGAGCTGGCCAAGCAGCTGCGACTCCAGTTGGCGCACCTGTTTGGCGGCAGCTGGCAGGATAGTAGCCATGCCAGAGGGGACCAGAGAACGCTCACGCAGAGAGTTCGTCTGCCCCGATGGGACGGGCGGCTTCGAAGGAACAGAGGCCATAGCAGACCGATGCGTGTCTCGATGGTTAGGAGAGATTGGCGACCTTCACCGACAAAATATTCGAACTAGTCTTAATTTTGTCCAACACCGCGGCCGGAAACGCCGTATCCGATCCGATGATCAACAACGCATTCCCGCCGCGTTTTTCCAGCGCGCATTGCATGCGCACGATATTGATGTTGTTCTCGCCGAGCACATGCCCCACCATCCCGATCACACCCGGTCGATCGACATTATGAATAAACAGCATATGACCTTCGGGAACCACTTCAACTTTAAAGCTGTCGATCTCGACCACCCGGGCATCCTTCTTATGGTAGAGCGTGCCCGCCACCTGATGCGTCGCTTTTCCCGCCTCGACCTTGACCCGAATCAGGCTCGTAAAATCGCCAGCGTCGGAACTCTTGACCTCTTTCACCTCAATGCCCCGCTCTTTCGCCACAACCGGGGCGTTCACATAGTTCACCGGATTTTCCATGATGGGCGTCAGCAAGCCCTTCAACACGCCGATCGTCAAGGGCGCGATCGAAAGCGTTGACACCTCCCCGCTATACTCCACCGTCACCCGTTCAATCCCGCCCTGGCACAATTGTGACAGCAGGGATCCCATTTTTTCCACGAGCGTGAGATACGGCTGCAAGCGCGGCAGCAATTCTGGCGCAATAGAAGGGATGTTCACCGCTCCCCTGGCAACACCTTTGACGAAGTAGTCAACCACCTGTTCAGCGATCCCGACCGCGACATTTTCCTGCGCTTCGGTCGTCTGGGCACCGATGTGCGGCGTGCAGATAAAATTGTCCAAGGCCAAGAGCGGATTGTCCGCCTTGACCGGCTCTTCTTCAAATACATCGAACGCCGCTGCGCCTACGCGCTTGATCTTCAACGCTTCAACCAGATCGGCCTCGTTGATGATGCCGCCGCGGGCGCAATTTACGATCATGACACCTGGCTTCATCGTGGCAATGGCCTGCGCGTTGATGATGCCCTTCGTTTCAGGCGTCAACGGCGTATGGACCGAGATGATATCGGCGCTCTTGAACAGTTCAGGCAGCTCCATCATCGTCACGCCCATTTTCTCCGCTCGATCCGCGGCCAGATAGGGGTCGTACGCGATCACTCGCATACCGATGCCTTGCGCCATTTTCGTCAAATGGCTGCCGATTTGGCCGATGCCGACGATGCCGAGCACCTTATTATAGAGCTCGACGCCCATGAACTTGTCTTTTTCCCACTTGCCGGCTTTAACCGATGCGGTGGCCTGAGGAATCCGACGGCTCATGGCGCAAATCATGGACATCGTGTGCTCGGCCGTCGTGACGGTATTGCCGCCGGGCGTATTCATCACAACGATGCCGCGCTTCGTGGCCGCAGGCGTATCCACATTATCGAGACCTGAACCCGCGCGGCCCACGATTTTCAACTTCGGGGCAGCCGCGATCAGCTCTTCGGTCACCTTGGTGCCGGATCGCACGATCAACCCATCGGCGTCCTGAATCTCTTTGAACAGCTCCTCCTTCGGCATCTTGGATTTCACCACTACGGTGAACCCCGCCTTTTCGAGAAGTTCGACGCCCTGCTTCGATAAACTATCGCTGATCAGGATTTTCATGAAGACCTGCCTATTTCGCCATCAGAATTTCTTGTGCTTTGCCGACACCGCTTCCCAACTTCACAGAATGGCCGAGCCCCTTCAAAACCATCTCCGTCGCCGCCACGGCCGTAATCACGTCAAATCGATCGGCATAGCCCATATGCGAGAGACGGAACACCTTGCCCTTCAGTTGGTCCTGTCCGCCGGCAGCGGTAATTCCGTATTGAACACGGAGATTCTTGTAGATGGCCTGTCCATCTACGCCTTCCGGCGCACATACCGTTGTTAACGCATCGCTGGGGGAATTCTTGGGGAACAGCGCCAAGCCCGCGGCTTTCATGCCTTCACGCATCGCATGGGCCAATTGCCCCTGCCGCGCAAACATCTTTTCAAGCCCCTCGGCCTTCATAATTCTGAACACTTCCTGAAGACCGATGATCAGCGACACCGTCGGCGTAAACAAGGTCTGGTTCTTCGCCTGGTTCTCGCGCTCTTTCTTGAAGTTGAAATAGAATGCCGCGTTCTTGGCTTTTTCCGCAAACGCCCAGGCCTTCTCGCTCACGCTCACAAACGCCATACCTGGCGGAAGCATGAGGGCCTTCTGTGAGCCGGTAATGACCACATCCAGCCCCCAGGCGTCGGTCTTAATATCGAACACACCGAGCGCGGTAATCGCATCCACCACCAGAATTGTGTTCTCGTATCCTTTCACGATCTCTCCGAGCGCCTTCACATCGTGTGATACGCCGGTGGAGGTTTCGCTCGCTTGCACATACACAGCTTTAATAGCAGGGTCCTTCTTCAGCGCATCGGCGACCAGCTGCGGATCCACGGCATGGCCCCATTCCACTTTTATCTCAGTGGCCTGGACACCGAAGACCTTGCAAATCTTGCCCCATCGTTCCCCAAATTTCCCGCCATTGATAAACAAGGCCTTATCACCGGGAGACAGGAAGTTCGATACCGACCCTTCCATTCCGCCCGTTCCAGACGAGGCAAGCATCAACACATCGTTCTGGGTCTGAAACAACCACTTGAGTCCCTCACGGACTTCGGCAAAGATCGGATCGAATTCAGGCGCCCGGTGGTGAATCATGGGACGCGCCATCGCCAGCAAGACTTCCGGGGGAACAGGCGTGGGGCCGGGGGCCAATAAATACCGCTTCAACATTGACCGATCCTCCTTCGATAAAACCCTGGTGAATTGACCAGAAAAGAGGCGGTACGCTACCACTAGCGCCACGAGACTGTCAAGAAATCACCGGAGGTACGGCACGCTTTAGACGCGCTCTGATTGCCTCATGTACAACCGGCTCACTGGCTTTCGATCGGCTCGCGCAGATATTCAAGATCGCGCTCCGCTCTCACTATCCTCCTTACAGGTAGCATGATCTAACCTGTTCTATTCCTTGACAACCTTCAGCCTCATCGATAGTCTGTCCTTGTAAAGGGCACTTTTCTAACACCTCACAGGACACGAGGACTATTTTGGATCAGTTGAGAACCGTTGCTTCCACAGTAGGTATCCTGCCCCTCTGGTTCCTCACGGTTTTACTATGCCTCCCGGTTGAGAGTCTCGCTCAAACGAATCTATCCGACACCACCCCCGAGATAACACCCGCGGACGAGCCCGCTGAAGAAAATGATGAGCCCGATGCCAATCTCGTCCCACTCGAGGCGGAGCTCACCCTCTCTCCTCCCGATGCACCCACCCAATCGGACAACGCCGCTCCGCAGGCCTCCTCGACCGCCAACGATGTCGCAGCTGCGCCCGCCTACAACATCCCGGTGGTGATCGATCCGACCGTGCAGAACCATATTCACTTCTTCAATACCTCCATCCGTTCCCGATTCGAGCAATGGCTGATCAGACTCAGCCGCTATCGGCCTCTGGTTGAGAACATCTTCTCGGAATTCAATCTCCCGAGCGATCTCGTCTACCTATCGCTCGTCGAAAGCGGCTTTAATCCCCATGCCTATTCACGCGCCAAAGCCACAGGACCCTGGCAGTTTATGAAGGGCACCGGACTGGTCTACGGATTGCGCATCGACCATTACGTCGATGAGCGGCGCGATCCGATCAAGTCGACCGTTGCCGCCGCCCGTTATTTGCGCGATCTGTACGATTTATTCGGCACATGGCCCCTGGCCATGGCGGCATATAACGCTGGCGAAGGGAAAGTGATGCGAGCCTTGCATAAGGCCCAAGCCGAAACGTTTTCGGATATTTCCAAGACCAAACTCATTCGCGCTGAGACAAAACAATATGTTCCCCGCATCATGGCCGCGACCGTCATCGCAAAAAACCCTGACCAATACGGCTTCTCACAAGACCCTGTTGCCCCGCACCAGTTTGAAGAAGTCGTCGTCAATCGGCCGCTCCATTTCAGAGCGATTGCCAATACCACCGGCATCTCCTACGAAGAGCTCCGGCTCCTGAACCCGGAATTGCGGCGCGATGCGACACCTCCAGATGTTGCGGCATACCACTTGAAAGTGCCGGTAGGGACGAGCGCAAAAGTTGGTCAACTCCTCGACCGCGTGCCGACCTATAAGTTCCCTCCATTACAGGTGCGCGCGCGAACGAAACAGGTCAAAACCACCGATCACAGCCGGTGGTACAAAGTCCGTGCTGGCGATACCCTGGAGAAAGTCTCAAAGCGCTTTCGCATCCCGATGAAAACGCTCAAGGCGAAGAACAACTTGAGCGGTCCCGTCATCAAGGCCGGGGAATTCTTGATCATCGCACGGTAGTGCGCAGAGCACGCCCATCCGTTGCCGGAATCGGTCTTGACACCAGCAAATCTTGAGAGGTACTGTTTAGGGCTTCTTGATGGCAGCTGGGGAACCCGCAGGGGAAACTTGAGAGGGAGTCGTTGCGGCGGCTGGATCTGGCGACTTCTTGACTTCGAGCACCTTCACTCTCACCGCTGCTTCATTTGCCAACGGAGAGTTCGGATAATTCTTCATCAAATCTTGATAATGGGCAAGGGCGCCTTCAGGACGGGACAGGCTTTCCTCAAGCCGGGCCAATTCAAAGAGGGCCTGATCGCGATTCAGCGATCCTGGGATTTCAAGCACGGACGAATAGGCCTTGGCCGCCCGATCACGATCCCCCTTCAATAAATACGCATAGCCCAGGCGCTGCTGAACAAGCCCCAGCAGGGACGTATTGGATCCATACATCAGCACAAAGCGCTGATAGGCATCGATCGCCGCATCTACTTCATTAGTCTGCACTAATGCATTGCCCAACTGATATAAGGCCAAGGGCGCGGTCTGAGTGCGGGGATATTCCTCAACGATTTTTTTATAGAGGGTAATTGCTTCCTTCAGATTGAGATCGGATTTCTTGGGATCATCGTCCGGACGAGTAAAATAATGCAGCGTCGCCTCATGCTCAAGATTCTGCGCTTTCTCAGTGGTCTGAGCGTCATACCATACCACCCCCCCGACAATGCCGCTGGCGAGAACGAGAATCGCGACGCCCACGAGCAACGGGCCACGGTAGAGACGCAGCATCTCCAGCATACGCTCGACATTGCCAGACAGATGCGCTTCATCAAGCGACAGCGTCCGCGGAGGAACTTTGATACGATAGGTCATCGGTTAACCAGCCAGAAAGGCATTTCCTTCATATGAACCTCGGCCTTATACTAGGGATCGATTTGCCTTGTCAATGCAGACATGAAATGGCCGATAAATTGCCGCTCTCGCGGCAACGACTCCACCCATCCCTACACGAGTGACATTGAGGGCTACTGTCACATGTTTCAAGACCGCCTCCATAACCTCGCCAACCAATCGCTGCTGAGACGGCTGCGACCACTTGGCTCGGCCACCGGTCCGACCGTCGAACTAGGTGGGCGCACTGTGATCCTACTGGCCTCTAATGACTACCTGGGGCTGGCGACCCATCCGGAGGTTATTCGGGCTGCGATCCGTGCGACCGAGCACTATGGGACCGGCTCGGGGGCATCCCGGCTCGTCTGCGGCACACTCCCCCCTCATGAAAAGCTGGAAGAGGCCCTTGCCGCATTTAAGCACACCCAGGCCGCACTGGTTTTAGGATCCGGATACCAGGCCAACGTGGGAATTATCCCGGCCCTTATCGGCCAAGGCGGACTGATCCTGGCCGATCGGCTCAGTCACGCCAGTCTTATTGACGGTTGCCGGCTGAGTGGCGCGGACTTTCGCGTCTACCGGCACAGAGACCTTGATCACTTGGAATCCGTCTTGAAGCGACGCACTGCCAGCCAGCCGGTCCTGATCGTGACCGATGGGCTTTTCAGCATGGATGGCGATCTGGCCCCTCTTCCCGAACTGGCCGCACTAGCCACGCGCTTTGACGCCATGCTTTACGTGGACGATGCGCATGGGACCGGTGTGATGGGGCCTTCTGGACGAGGCACGCTGGAACACTTTGGCGTCGAACATCAGATTCCGTTTCATATGGGAACACTTGGGAAGGCCGTGGGTAGCAGCGGCGCCTATGTTGCGGGCAGTGCCGAACTGATTCAGTATCTCATCAATACCTGCAAGCCGTTCATCTTCACCACGGCCCCACCTCCGAGCGCCGCCGCGGCCGCCACTGCCGCCCTCGCCGTCATTCAGAACGATGCGGCCCGGCGGATACGCCTCTGGACAAACCGAGACCAGCTCTACACAGGGCTCCGGCGCATCGGTTTCCGCTTAACGGAGACCGTCAGCCCCATCCTTCCCATTCTCGTGGGAGAGGCGGACAAAGCCCTGGTCTTTGCCGAACACTTGCTCACCCAAGGGGTCTACGCCCCGGCCATTCGCCCTCCGACCGTGCCGGATGCCACCAGCCGTATTCGTGTCACCGTCACTTCCGAACACACGTCCCAACAACTTGACGCCGCGCTCGCCGCATTCCTGCAGGCAGGAATCGCTGCCGGCATTCTGTAATATCGTCTCATTCACATCTTCCTGTGAATTTCTTGCTTTCCCATCGTGCTGTGGCATGATGTCCCATAGGACTTTCATACACGGACTCAGCCAACGCTGAACGAGCTGCACGACAATATTTCCGTCCTCATTCGGAGATTGCGCAATGGATATTTCCAAGCTGCTCACATTCTCAGTCAAAGAAGGGGCCTCCGACTGCCACATCAGCGCCGGCGAACCCCCGATGATCCGCATTCATGGGGATCTCAAAAAGCTCGATCATCCCGCGCTCACCCCGGACGAAACGCATGCGCTCATCTACGACATGATGAACGATGCCCAGCGGAAAAACTTCGAAGAAAAGCGTGAATGCGACTTTTCCTTCGAGTTAGGCGATATCGCGCGGTTTCGCGTCAACGTGTTCGTGCAGCAACGCGGCCTCGGCGCCGTCTTCCGGAATATTCCGACCCAGATTCTGCCCCTTGAAAAACTCGGCATGCCCCCAATTCTCCGGCAGCTCTGCGACAAGGAAAAAGGCTTGATCCTGGTGACTGGCCCCACCGGCTCAGGCAAATCCACCACACTCGCCGGCATGGTCGACTATCTGAACAATACTTTCGAGGGCCACATCATCACGATCGAAGACCCGATCGAGTTCGTCCATAAGTCGAAGAAATGTCTCGTCAACCAGCGTGAATTGGGCGTGCATACGCTTTCCTTCGCCAACGCCTTGAAATCCGCCCTCCGCGAAGATCCGGACATCGTGCTCGTCGGCGANNTCGGCGAAATGCGCGACCTCGAAACCATTCAGCTGGCCCTGACCGCAGCAGAAACAGGTCACTTGGTTTTTGGCACCCTGCACACCTCCAGCGCGCCTAAAACGATCGACCGCATCATCGACGCCTTTCCGCCCACACAACAAGCACAAATCCGAACACAGCTGTCAGAAGCCTTGGAAGCGGTCATTACCCAAACCCTGCTGAAGAAAAAAACAGGGGGCCGCGCCGCCGCACTCGAAATCATGGTAGCGACAACCGCAGTGCGCAACCTCATCCGCGAAGCCAAGCTCCACCAGATTCCCGGCATCATGCAGGCCAGTCAGAAAGACGGCATGCAAACTATGGATATGGCCCTGCTCGATCTGGCCACTCGCGGGGTGGTTACCAAAGCCGAAGCTCAATCGCGCAGCATGAACCCGAACCTCTTCGGATCGGCCGTGGGCGCAGCCTAGTCACCCTCGTATCACGGAGTCCCGATTATGGATATTCGCACACTCTTGAAAGTCATGGTCGACCGTGAAGCGTCGGATCTCTATCTGACCATCGATGCCCCGCCCATCTACCGCATCCACGGATCAACCCAGCGCACCGATGCCCCGCCCTTCACCAATGAGCAATTGGAGGCCTTGGCGCTGGCCCTTATGCGCGGTCAGCAGCGCGGCGAGTTTGAAGAGAAGATGGAGATGAACCTGGCTCTGTACTACAAAGAACTCGGCCGGTTCCGGGTGAATATCTTCCGCCAGAAGGGCAACGTCGGACTTGTCTTCCGTCATATCAAAGCCGAAATTCAAACCGTCGAGCAGCTGCAGCTGCCTCCCATCATCAAAGATATCGTCATGACGAAACGCGGGCTGGTATTGGTAGTCGGCGCGACGGGCTCTGGAAAATCCACCTCGCTGGCGGCCATGATCGATCACCGGAACACGGTGCATGCCGGCCACATCATCACGGTCGAAGACCCGATCGAGTTCGTCCATAGCCACAAGAAATCGCTGATCACCCAGCGGGAAATCGGGTTCGACACGCTGAACTTTCAGAACGCGCTGAAAAACACCCTCCGGCAAGCCCCCGACGTGATTCTCATCGGAGAAATCCGGGATACCGAAACCATGGAGGCGGCCATAACGTTCGCGGAAACCGGCCACCTCTGCATCGGCACCCTGCACTCGAACAACGCCAATCAGGCCATCGAACGCATCATGAACTTCTTCCCGGTGGAGCGGCACGCACAGATCTATCTGCAGCTGTCCCTGAACCTCCGGGCCATCATCTCCCAGCGGCTTATTCCCTCGACCGATGGCCGGCGGGTCCCAGCCCTGGAAATCATGCTGGATACTCCGCGCATCAAGGACCTGATCAAAAAGGCCGACGTCGACATTCTGAAAGAAGCCATGGAGCAGGGCATCGACGAAGGCTGCCAGACCTTCGACCATGTTCTCCTCCATCTGTATAAAGCCAACAAGATCAGCCTGGAACAAGCCCTAATCAATGCGGATAGCGCCAACAACTTGCGGCTGAAGATAAAGCTGGAAGGACTGAAAGGCGACGACGCCGTCAATGCGCTGCTAGACAAACAAGGATCCGGGCCGAAAAACGACGCCTTCAAAATTCAAAGCACGGGGAAAATTACGCCATTAAGAAAAATCTAGCCGGGCCCATTCAAGGCTTCCTTCCGCCACACGCAGTTACCTTACTGGGGCTGGTCCGTCTGAGACTCAAGATACCCGGCAATTTTCTCCAGCGCGAGCGCGCTCAATTTCGCCCCATACCACACAGGCATCGTCCGCTCGGGATAGCCAGGGACGACAAACACTCCGGACTCCACGACAGACTCCACAATATATTCATGCACGGTGCGGGCGGTCCCGCGATAGGAGGGATCCGCCAACCGCTGAGCTCCCGTCGATCCCAAGACCAGAGCAGGACCAACCTGGCCATTGGCCCCTGGGATACCAGGAATAACATGGCAAACCGGGCAACCGGCCCGCGTAAATATTTCAATTACCGGTTCTTCTCCCGTCACGAGGGGAATGTTTTCCGAAGAAAGCGCGAGAGCCGGCAGCGAGCTCGATGACGAGAGCGAGGGCGACACGGGAGAGGGAGTCCTCAGCATCCACAGTGCGTAGAGCAAGACCAACCCGATCACCATCAGGGTCAGGGCTTGTTCCGACAAACGCGGGGGACGAGGCGGCTTAGAAGAGGATTCTGACGCGGAGGATTTCATACAGCATCACTTCACGGCAATAATGATCAGAGCATCCAAGGGCACGCAAGGCCTATTTACCCACATCCATCGCACAACGGAATCCAACCGTCCGGTCTTCAAAATCCGGCTCGGCGGAAAATCGCGCCGTCACACGTAGCGCTGCCGGCAAATCCGCCCATGACCCGCCACGCAACACTCGTTTCTCTCCGAGACTCGGCCCCGGAGGGTTCGTGTCTGGACTCGTTTGATAATACTCGCGATCATACCAATCGTTCACCCATTCCGCGGCATTCCCGGCCATGTGAAACAGGCCATAGGGGCTCTTCCCCCCTTCCTTCAACCCATGGCGCACGCTCATGCCCTCAAGCCCGCTTCCAACCGGCACCAGCGTGATCGCCTCACTCACCCAGACCCCCCGATTATAGTTCGCGATATCGACAAACGGCTGCATGTGGCCCCAGGGATACCGCCGGCCATCCGTTCCCCTCGCGGCCTTTTCCCACTCGGCCTCGGTCGGCAACCGTTTGCCAGCCCACTGGCAATATTTCGCAGCCTCGTTCCAAATCACCCCCACAACCGGACGCTCTTCGAGAGAAGAGATGGCATCATCACTCTGCCCCGAATGGATTTCCTGTTTCCCCGACTCAAGGAACTTCTGATACAGCCCGGCCGTTACTTCATAGACGTCAATATAGAACTCTTTCAACGTCACGGTATGCTCCGGACGCTCATTCGGAAGGCCTTCGTTGCTCCCCATCAAAAATGGCCCGGCTGGAATGAGTACCATCGGCGCGCCGTCCTTCCCCTTTATGGACGCAACAGCCCCGCCATCGGCCGCTGTAGCAAATGTTGCCGCGGCAAGCAGGACGAGCCCTATCCCCCAACAGATTGCATGCCTCATCGCGATCCTCCCAGTCATGCACAACACACAGCCATACAGCGCGCCATCGAATCAGGAAAGTGTACCCATCAGAACCGGCAAACACAACGGGAGAGACAAGAGACGGCAAGACAGACGACTGGAAGTTGGTGCCTCCAACGGGATTCGAAGCGCTTTGCCAGGCTATTCGAAGCAACCGGTCCGTATCATGGAGGCAATTGAGGTCGACTCAATGAGCCCCGCCGCCATCGAATCCCCCACCATCCTGCTCCCAGGATAGGCCGCAATCGATGCCAGCAGCCTTATCTCCAGAGTGCGTTCAGCTCGTTCACGGCATCAGCCGCATTGCAATATGGGTGATGATAGAAGTCCACCGCCAGGAATGACGGAGGATTGACGGTCTGCGACTGACACACGTTCTTAAACCGATTGACGATTTTATCTTTCTGATTATCCTCCTGCGCCGCCACCAGGTTCGGGAGCGCGCGGAAGTGATTCATCACGAACATCCTGCCGGGTGTGTTGAGGGCAGAGGAATACTCGCGTACGCTGCAGTCGAGGTTCTGACCCGTCGCGCCCAAATCGTAGGTGTTCTCAACCGTATACCTATACTGATAGACGGCTCCAATCTGTGAGTCACTGTCACCCGATTTGCTCGAGAAAATGACCAGGCGCCGGTTCCGCTGCACCATCCAGTCGATTGTCGGCCACGACCCCGTAATGGTAACCACACCACTTGGATCCCGTGTTCCAACCTTCCACTCGGGGTCGTCCTCAGGGTCATAGACCTGACTGGAGAGCCCCGCGCTCGCGATCTCGGCGTTGATACGCGCTGCGTTGCTGATATTGCTCTCGAAAATGATGGTCACAATCTCGCTAGGATTCGCGTCGAGGAACGTCTTCACGGCTGCCAGCTCGTCAGCCAGCGTCTTGCGCGGCAAGGCATAATTGGAGCCTGCCGCGCCCGTGCAGTTGGCGTGGCAGATCATCACCTTGCCGTCGTAGTCATGGATGTCCAGCATGAGCGCGCGCACGCCCCCGTTCAGCTGCTTGCTGATTTTGAAGGTGCTCATGACGTGGACCCAGTGGTCGTCGCTCGTCGCGAAGGCGTTGTGTTGCGTCAGCCAGGTCATCTGGTCGTAGCGGCGAGGCGTGCCGTTTGCGAAGCGCGAGGAATAGTCGACGGTGCAGGTGCCGCCGAGCGACGGCGGCATCGTGCCCGCGCCGCGGTCGTAAGTGCGCTTCTGGCACGACACGCCGATGTCGATGGTGTTAGCGGGACAATTGGGCGAACAGATGCAGCACCCGACTTTATGAAACCCCGACCGGCAGACCGGATAGATGATCTGCCCGTCCTTCTCGCACCCCTGTGGATTAGCCCTTGTGCACCGCGCGCGCGCCGTCGAGGCTGCCGACGCGGTCGCCGAATTTCCACGGGTACCCCGCACCGCGCCCGTACGCCGAGGGCTTCGCGCAATATAGCCTGTCGTTGCGGAAGCCCGACGGGCAACCCGGCACGCACATCGTCGCAGCAGCCGTATAGCCGGATTGGCACTTGGTGTAGCAGAGGCCGGCCGTCAGCTCTTTGCCCGAGGCGCAGGCGGCGTCGCCCGCAGCGCCAGGCTTGGCCGGCAGGAGCACCCAGAGGATGGTCGCGACCACGAGCATGGACAATAGGGACAATCTGGATTTCATATTATCCTCCTTCACGCCGTTTCTGCCGCGCCACGCACTCCTGTGTAGCCCCTTCCGCTTCACCCCGCTCGTACGAGCGGAGTGTAATATTGCGCCAAGCATCCGGTCAACGCGTCACGGAGTATGCTGCTGCCGATACACCACCATCTCCCCTCCTCTCTCAACATCCTGAGCCATCGCTCTAACAAGAGCCGTGCAATAACCAGATTTCGCCGTTTCGGTTTTAAAGGAAGAGGGTAAAGGAACTGGTTGGGGAGCGTTTGAAAAGGAAACGTGTCGTCGTATTTTGAACGGGCCCCACACGTAACAAAGGCCCCTCGACGGCTACGACAAAGCCTCGAAACATCAATACTAAAGCTATATTTATTGTGTTTTTGGTGTCCCCAACGGGATTTGAACCCGTGTTACTGCCTTGAAAGGGCAATGTCCTAGGCCAGGCTAGACGATGGGGACTCGAGGCAACGGCACACAAGCGAGCGGTTTTTTACCACACTCACAGAGGCCCTGTCACTACACCCTTTCGATACCCTGCCGCGCAATAAGCTCAGGCTCCTTCAACTCACCGATACTGGCCTGGATGAAGTATGGTAGAATCCGTTCGCTATCGGCCGAATCAACGCCTTGTCGCCCCTGAAATGGTGGCCGTCTATGCCTGCCCCTCTGAAACGAATCTCAACAGCCGTCCTGGGGCTCCTGGTTCTATTCCTCTTCGGCTGCGCGCATGATACCTACCAGCAGCGTGCCGACATCGTCAAAAACCATGTCGAAGCCTTCTACACGCACTTGAAGGCCAACCGCGTGGAGTCCGCCGTGCATGAAAACGAGCAGATTGAAGCCATGGCGGCGCAAATGGCCGAGACCGTTCGAACGCAGGCTCAGCGGAAAGGCACGACTCAAATTGAACGGGAATTTGCATTGATGCAAACGACCAACGAAACAGCGGCGCAAAACTGGCTGGCCTTAGGGCAATATTTTTCGATCAAGAGACAATACCCGCAGGCCCGCGCAACCTACCAGCGGATTCTTGACACCTACACAAAATCCACGGACCGGTCCTATCGAGACCAGGCCCTTCGCGCCCTCAAGGACCTCGATATTATGACGCCGCCTCCAACAACGCCTACGCCCTAAACCGGAACCGCCCTGCAGGCAATGATCAATACTCGCCCCTCGCCCAGCACCACAGGACGTTTCGCTATCATCATCGCAGGGCTCCTTGCCCTGCTCACGGCCGCGTCATCAGGTTGTACCCATGTGATTGAGGTCCATCCTCTGCCCGCGCATCCAGCGAACACGACGATTCCGCGATCGCTGCGCGTCACACTGAGCAGCCTGACCGTCCAAGGCGCGGACCATATGCCGGGAATCGCGCTATTGGAATGGCGCCCACGCACCCTTGGGCCGGCGCTCATCCACTATATTCGCGAGCGGGGCACGTTCACCTCGGTATCGGCCGACACCGGCGAACTCACGCTTGTGGTCACGACGAAACTCGCCATGACCTCGCGGGCACAGTACCAATACCACATCACATTGCAGGCTGAGATGCGACAGGAGGCCAGCGGCGTGACTAAGACCTATCTAGCGGAAGGATCTGCCCCTGGATCAACCGTTCGGTGGGTCACGGCCTCCGATCGTGAGCCGATCGAGGCTGCGCTACAATCTGCACTCGACAACCTGCTCCTTCAAATCGAGGCAGATCGCCAGGTATATCTCCTTCAAGAACCACCCCGCCAAACCACTCCCTAGTGCGCCAGTTGAAGCACACCTGGGATCTGAGACAGACACTTACGCGGTCTTCGCCTGGGTAAACTTCTCCCATGCCACTTGCGCCTCAGCCGACGGTGCCGCGACATATTCCGGACAATCGAGACGAAGCGTTGGAACGCCGAGCGGCGCATCCACTAATTGGCAGTGGTGCGGTTGTGCCGCATTCGCATGTGCGTGAGGGCGGAAATATTGGCACGAGACACACATCCGGGCGACAGAAATTTCTCCCTGCACCTGTAACGAATGAATCAACTTGATGAGGATGCTCAACAGCGCCGCCTGCTCCTGGTTCGAGAGCTGCTCCGTCGCTGCAGACAATGCCTCGGGCCATCCGGTCACGACCTCTCCGGCCTTCAATCCTTTGGCCGTCAGATGGACCGTCACCACCCGATTATCCGTATCCGACCGGCGACGGCGCACGAGCTTTTTTTCTTCAAGCGTGCGAATAACCTCGGACGCCGTCGGTAATTTTACCGACAATTCCCGCGCGATCACCGAGACCATTGCGCACCGATTCGGTTGCGACCGCAAGAACGTCAGCACTTGCACTTGCAGCGGACCAACCCCCTGCCGCCCCTGCCGGCGCCACGGCCGACTCTTCATCGCCAACCCGATTTTCGATAACCCGGCCACTACGCGGCCGGGAAGAGGATCCCGTTCGACTTTAATCAATTGCATGTGACAGCCCTCATTGAAAGTGTGGGACGAGTACGCCGTTGTGGTCACAGTCTATTGGTTGCATTATGTGCCCGTCAACCTCCAACCATTTGTCATTCCTCACATTTCATTCACTTTTCGAACAAGTTACCCAATACCCATGACAATAGACCACAATATCAACGACTTCTACGATTCATCCGAAGATGAAGCAAAAACCACATGCCGTCATCTCTGCATGCGAGACATAAGAGCTGTCCATAGGAACAACTCGTAGGGAGTATATCTGGGGATATGGGGCATCCGGTCAAAGTCCGCCATGCCTGCAATTGATACTCGCGACAATCGCCTATGAGCCAGCTAGGACACCGGGCGTCCTTCCCTGGCTTCCTCACAAATGCGGACGCGTACGCTCCAAGACAGGCCGATTCTCCTCCGGAAGAGGCGAACTGTTCAATGAGGTTCCTCGTTCAGCACCAGCCGATCTCAGTACCTAGCCAAACTGAAGAGGCGCCACCTCAAACCTATGTAGGATAATATTTTCGCTGATACTCCGATGGCTTGAGAACGGCTCGAACGCGATCACCCGCGCAGAAATGTGTCAGTGCTCTTTCAGAATGAGGACTGCGCTATTCGACTGGTCTGCGTGGCTCCATCATGCCTGACCGGTTACGGATCTCGACCGTAATAAAATCGCAGGAGACGGATTAGATCGGCACCCTATTATGTGGACACCGGCAGCTTGACGGCCCTGGTCACGCCGAGTTTCTTCATCCGGCTGCGCAGTGTGCTAGGATTCATGCCTAACTGGGCCGCGGCGCCAGACGGCCCGTAGATGCGCCAGCGCGTAGATTCCAACACGCAGAGAATATGGCGGCGCTCCACCTCTAAAAGATTGGCCGTCGATTCGGCGGGAGGCGCAGCCGTCGTCGAGAGCTGGAGATCCACCGTGACAACCGGTGATCGCGCCAGAATCACCGCCCGCTCGATCACATTTTGCAACTCCCGCACGTTGCCCGGCCAGCTATAGCGGGTCAAACAGGTCATCGACTCGGCGCTCAGTTCCAACGCCGGCCGCTTGAGTTTCACCCGGTAGCCTTCAAGAAAATGCCGCACAAGAAACGGAATGTCTTCGAGCCGTTCGCGCAACGGCGGCAACACGATCGGAAAGACATGGAGGCGGTAGTACAGATCCGGGCGGAATCGCCCTGCGCCGACCAAACTGAGCAAATCGGCATTTGTCGCGGCAATAATCCGCACATCCACCGACACAGGCCGCGTGCCGCCCACGCGATCGACTAGGCCGTCTTCCAACACCCGCAGCAATTTAGCCTGGGCCTCCAGCGGCATCTCGCCGATCTCGTCGAGAAACAACGTGCCGCCATTGGCCAGCTCGAACCGCCCAGACCGCTTCTGCTCCGCGCCGGTAAAGGCCCCGCGCTCATGGCCAAACAATTCGCTCTCGACCAAGCCCATCGGCAACGCCGCACAATTGACACGCACGAACGGCTTCTCCCGGCGGGGACTGAGGTCATGAATGGCCCGGGCCATGAGTTCTTTGCCGGTCCCCGTTTCTCCCGCAATCAAAACCGTGGTCGCGGTCGGTCCTACCGCCTGGGCCTGCTGCAGAGCCTTGAGAAATCCTCCGTTCACCCCGATCATCGCCCCGAAATTTTGAGTGGTTTTCAGCTCTTCGACGAGATATTCGTTTTCGCGCGCCAATTGTTGCCGGAGCTGATCGATTTCCTCATAGGCCCGAACATGGTCGATCGCGTAAGCAATCTGCGTCGCGACCAGCTGGAGAAACTCCAGATCAGCGGGGTCCGGATATCCGTGCTGCACACTGCCGATATTCAGCGTGCCAATGCAGGCATCGCCGACCAACAGCGGCGAATTGATCATGCGCCCTAACCCTTCTCGGACATAATAGTCGTCCTCCAGAAACATCCGCTCGCGCTGCAGATCGGGACGCACATGAATCGTCCGATGGTCATAGACCCAGCCGACCGCGCTCCCGGCTTTGGGAATGATGGCATCGCGGTGCAAGTAGCGATTCGGCAAGGTGGTTTCCACCGCATAGAAGCGGAACGAATCCGTCTCGGGATTGTACAGCGTGACCCCGGCGCGCTCCCACGGCAAGACCTTGCGAATCTGTTCCGTAATCGCCCGCCACAAACTATCGGTATCGCGCTGCGAATTCAGCACATTCGTCACCGCCAGCAATGTCCGATAACTGGTTTCAACCTCGCGCATTCCTAGATCTCCATCGAAGGATTCAACGAGCGGGCGCAAGAATACGTCAGTTTTTCCCACACTCGCAAGATAATTTCCTCGCGCGCAGGCCGACAGTCGAATGGGCCACAGACGGCCGACAGAACGCCTGCCTCCACACAGAAAACAGAACGAGCGGAGCTCCGAAGGAACTCCGCTCATCCCTGATGCGATCCCTGGCCGAGAGTGATAGCCAGGTCACGCGCATGGCCATACCAAACATACTCGTCCCTGGCGGGAGAGGGATCCCCCTCTCCCGCCATTCGCCCCTCACGACCTTACAGCCAGGTCACGCGCTCG
>DJMJ01000004.1 GCA_002435325.1 Nitrospira sp. UBA6493
ATTTCTAGCTCGACGCGTCCTGCCTGGTTCAGCGCATGACTTATTCGGCTGCCACCGCTTACCTCTATGGTCTCCAGAAACACGGGATCAAGTTAGGGCTCGACAATATGCGGGCGCTCATGGAGCGGCTTGGCCATCCGGAGCGTCGCATACGGAGCCTGCACATCGGCGGGACAAACGGCAAGGGATCGACGGCGGCCATGACGGCAGCGATGCTGCAGGCGGCGGGCTACCGTACGGGCCTCTATACCTCCCCGCATCTCGTCGATTTTCGAGAGCGCATCCGTATCAATCAGGCCTTGATTCCGGAGCAGCAGGTGGCTGATTTGACCGAGCGCCTGCGGGCCGTTCTGTCGCCCGATCTGACGCCTACGTTCTTTGAGTTGACCACGGCGCTGGCCTTCCTCTACTTTGCGGAGGCGGTGGTCGATGTGGCGGTGTTGGAAGTCGGCCTTGGGGGCCGCTTCGATGCGACCAATGTGGTCGAGCCGATGGCCTGCGCCATCACGACGATTGACTTGGATCATCAGGAGTATCTCGGCAAAACTGTGCGCTCGATTGGATTTGAAAAGGCCGGCATCATCAAGCCGGGCGTGCCGGTCGTTCTGGGGCGGGTTACGGGAGAGGCATGGACGGTGATTCGGGAGGTCGCGCAGGAACGCGGCGCGCCCATGATGGAATTGGAACGGGATTTTTCCGCTATTGGGCCAGGTCCGGAACAGTTCTCCTATAGGGGATCGACTCGTTCGCTGCAGAATCTGGCCTGTGCGCTGGCCGGACGCCATCAGTTGGATAATGCGGCCTGTGCCTTGGCATTGATCGAAGCCATCGAGGCGAAGGGAGTGGCGGTCAGCGATGATGCCGTGCGATTGGGGTTGCAGTCGGTCTTCTGGGAAGGCCGTCTGGAATGGGTCGAGCAGCATCCTGCGGTGCTCCTCGACGGAGCGCATAATCCCGCTGCGGCGCAGGTGTTGGCTGCGTATCTTGGCGACTGGCTGGCTTCGCGACCAGGGGCGCGCTTGATCATGGTCTGGGGCATGATGCGCGACAAGGACCACTATGGGTTTTTTGCGCCGCTGCAGCCGCTTGTGTCCGAGCTGGTATTGACGCAGGCTGACATGGCCCGTTCTGCAACGGTGCAGGAACTGCTGGCGGCTGTCGGCGATCGGGTGCCGCGGTACCATGAATCGCCGGTGACCGCCGATGCCCTGGTGCTGGCAAGAACGCGGGCGGCCCGGCAGGATCTCATTTGCGTGACCGGTTCGCTCATGCTCGTGGGCGAGGTGAAGGCCCTCATCCGTGGCTGCGGGCTTTCACCGCTCAGGGGCTAGCATGATGGATTGGTTGTCGCGAATATCTCATAAGCTCCTCCCTCTGTTCATCGTGGTCATGTTGGTGGGTCCTTTCTCTGCCTGGGGAAAAGGGAAGCCGAGCGGCTCAAGCGGAGGGTCGTCCGGCTCGCTCCCGCTGAATGTGAATGCCGACCGGATCGATTATCGGCAAGACCAGGATGTGTACGAGGCCGACGGGTCTGTGGTGATCCAGCAGGGGACGATGCGGCTCACCGCCGATCATGTGACGATTGCCGCCTTGCCAGGCATCGTGACGGCCACCGGCCATGTTCGCCTGATTGACCCGCAGGCCGACGTGACGACCGAGCGGCTGGAGTTCAACGTCAATACGGAAGCCGGCGTCGTGACGCATGGCCGCTTGTATGTGCCGCAGACGAATTCGCTGATTTCAGGCCGGCAGATGCAGCGGTTTTCCGAATATCACTATCGTGTGAAAGAGGGCGAGTTTACCAATTGCGATGCGCAAGAGGGGGAGGTGCCGGCCTGGCGGATCCGGTTCAACGATCTCGATCTGGACGTGGGGGACAGCCTTGCTTTTAAGGGAGCCTGGTTATGTGTGGCGGATGTCCCCGTGCTGCCATTGCCGACGCTGACTTATCCTTTATCCAATCGGCGGAGCGGATTTTTGGTTCCTTTTGTCGGGTACGACAACCGGTTTGGGATGCATGCCCAAGCGAGTTATTTCTGGGCGATCAATCCCAGCCAAGATCTCACGATATCGCCGTCGTACTACAGTAAATTGGGGTATGGCAGCGATCTTGATTACCGGTATGTGCTGGACCGTAAGTCACGCGGTCAATGGTACATCAGTTATCTTCAGCAGACACAATTGCCGAATGTGGCAGGTGTGGATCAAACGAGTGCGGATGTTAAACGGGCGCGGGCGCTGATTGCCGGTACCCATACGCAGCAGTTCTCCGATACACTCTTACTGCGTGCGAATGGGAATTTTGTCACGGATCCCAACTATCTTCAGCAGTTGAGCAATTCAGGGACGCAGCGCGCCCTCCCCAGCAACGAGTCGAATCTCCTGCTGAATCAGCGGCTGCCGTATGGCAACCTGTATTTCCTCGGGCAATATCTGCAGCCGTTGCAGGCCGGCGGGACGGACACATTTCAGCGGTTGCCTGAGACCGGCTATTCGCTGCCGAATACGTCGCTCTTTGCGTCGCCGTTGTTGCTCGGGATGGAAGGAGATTTCGTTAATTTTTATCGCGAACAGGGGTTCACGCTGAATCGCATGAATATCGTGCCGGGGATTTCCACGGACGTGATCAATCTTGGGCATATGGTCGGCATTACTCCGCAAGCGAAGTTCCGTGAGGTGTATTACACGCGCGGAGTGCAGTCGAATACGGCGGTCAATCGCGAAACTTTCTGGGCCGGGGTCGATGCTACCTCCAAGCTGTCTCGACGGTTCGGATTGGATGGGGGCGGCACGTTGCTGCACACCATTGAGCCGACGGTGATGTATGAATATGTGCCGGGGACTGACCAGTCGCAGATTGCGCAGATCGATCAGGTGGACGATTTGCCCAAGAAGAATCTCCTGACCTATGCCTTGCGCAGTCGTGTGCTGGAGCATGACGGCAAGACAGCTTTCAATTGGCTGGATCTCACACTGGCGCAGAGCTACCATGTGGGCGCCGCCCAGTCACGGGCCAGAGATTTCGGCCCCGGAGTCACCCCCTTCCTCGGCACGATCACGCAGCCGTTGCAGCCGGCGACGGTGGCCATCGACGGGCGAAAATTTTCCGATGTCTGGATGCGGGCGGTGATCGGCAATACAGCGCCACAGATTACCCAGTCGCAGATGGCCGCGCAGGCGTTTGGCCGTGGAACTGGCAGTGCCGGCGCCCAGCGACCGGCCATCAATCAATATCTGACAGTCGATACCTTCTTCGATCCCTATCGCGGCGAGTTGAGCCAGTGGAATACGGATCTGCGGATTCAAGAGGCCAGCAATTGGTATCTGGAAGTAGGGCAGCGCTATTCCCGCGAGGGGAATCGCGTGCGGCGGGGCGATCTGTGGAATGCCATTTCGTTCAACGAGGTCTATGCGCCGACACCGGAAATTCAGTTTGTCACGGCAGGCGGTGGATTTCGTACCCCCTGGGGATGGACGATCGGGGCGAAGGGCTACTATGACGTAAAAAACGGGAAGAGTCCCGAATACGATGTGGTGGCCCTGTATCAGAACCCGTGCAAATGCTGGTCGCTCGGATTGTTCTATCTCCAGTTCCCGGATCGGGCACAGTATAACTTCATGCTCAATCTGACCGGTATCGGATGGACGGAAAATCTTGGGACGCAGGTGATGCGATCGATTTTAAGTCCGTTATTATGGGGGGAGCGGGGATTGCCGTGGGCGTCGCCAACGGGCCCCTATGGGCGTTCGCAAGCCGGTGCGTCCACCGGTGGGATCGGCGGATTATAAGGAGTGTGAATAGTGTGAGGACCATAGAAGGGCGTGGGAAATTGGGCGTCGGCGATTTCGTGAGGAGTGGCTGCATCATCGTCTGCCTGTTTGGGCTGCTCGGGTGCGCGGGGGCGGTGGTCCAAAAGGGGCCTGTTCAATTCTCAAACCTTCATCGTGCCAAGGTGTTTCTGGCAGCGGGAGATTTTCGGCGGGCTCTCGAGGCTTGTCAGGCTGAGGTTGCGGAGCGGCCGTCTGTATCCGGATACGTCGCGCTGACCTATGTCTATTCCGCGCTGGATGCCTATCTGGAGTCGTTGGCCAAAGCGGATCGATGGGTTGCCGTTGAATTGCTTGCGCAGAGCCTTTCTGTCGGGCGGTCAGAAGAGTTGCTGGATTCGCCGGACATTCTCGCCAGGATAGCCAAAGAGCTGATCCAGTCGTCGGCCAGAAAGCAGGGCGATGTGTCCGCGGCGATGGCTGCCCGGCTCGATGAGCAGGAAGTCGCGGTGTTATGGCGCCAGCAACAGGTCTGGCGGCAGCAGTACCCTGAAAAGTGGTGGTTTGGAGTGCCGAAGGAGTGGGGATGGTAGCCGTTCATTTGACACCCTAAATGAGGGTGGGGTACCATGCATTTCTTCGTGCGACGGTGGGTGCAGGTCTTTTTCTGAAGGAGGTTTCTGACGTGGCTGGTGATACATTGAAGGTGGAAGATTCCACGTGGGATACAGAAGTGATGAAGGCGTCCGAACTGGTCATGGTGGATTTCTGGGCTGTCTGGTGCGGCCCTTGCCAGATGGTGGCCCCGATCATCGATGAACTCGCCAAAGAATATGCCGGGAAGTTGAAGGTTAGAAAGCTGAATACGGATGAAAATCCTGAGGTGGCCGGGCGTTACCAGGTTATGAGCATCCCTACGATCCTTTTTTTCAAGAACGGGCAACTGGTTGAAAAGTTGGTCGGGGCCAGGCCGAAGCGGCAGTTTAAGGAAATGATTGATTCCCTGCTGGCCCAGCACGCCGGGACTGCCTAAGGGGCTTCAATCCCGCAGCCATGCTCACTGAGCTGCGCATTCTCAATTTTGCCATTCTCGAAGAACTCAGCCTCCGGTTCGAGGCTGGGTTCACGATCCTGACCGGCGAGACCGGCGCGGGCAAGTCGCTGTTGATCGATGCGATCGCGCTGCTTGTCGGTGGCCGTGCCTCCGCCGAGCATATTCGCCACGGACAAGACGAAGCTTCTTTGGAAGCCGCGTTTCAGATTCCCGATCGACATCCCATCCTGAGCCGTCTCCGTGACCAAGGACTTCTTGGTGCTGCCGATTCCCAGCTTATAGTGCGGCGAGTCATTTCCCGTTCGGGACGGAACCGGGTCTATCTCAACGGCTCGATGTGTTCTTTGCATGCGCTGGAAGAGCTCGGAGGAACACTGGTCGATATCCATGGACAGCACGATCAGCAGTCGCTGTTTTCTTCCGCGACACAGCTGGAGGTTGTCGATGCGTTTGGAGGCCTTCTGGAGCTTCGAGACCGGTATCGCCAAGCCTACGATGTGTGGAAAGTGCTCTGTGAAGAGCGGGACGAGGTGTCGGCCCGGATGCAAGATCGCGCCGGCCGTGAGGAGTTTCTCCGGTTTCAACATGCGGAGCTGGAAGATGCCGCGTTGCAGACGGGGGAAGATGAGGCGCTTCAGCATGAGCGGCGCCGGCTGGGGGCATCGCAGCGGATCGGCGCGCTCACGTCCGAGGTGCTCGATCGGTTGAATGCCGATGGCCAGGGGGTGCTGGTGAATCTGGGGCTGATGGAGCGGGCGTTGGGAGAGCTGACGGAAATCGATGCGGAGATGGGCGATGCCAGCCGATTGGCCGTTGAAGCCCGGGTAATTCTTAAAGAAGTGGCCGGGCAGGTCCGCGATTACGCCGAGGGGCTCGATGCGGATCCTGCGCGCCTGGCGGCCATCGAAGATCGCCTCAGTGTCATCCAAAAACTCAAAAAGAAATATGGCGGGACCATTGAGGCAGCGTTGGAGCTGCACCAGCGGATCAAGCACGAGCTGGATGGGCTGGAGGGTTCGGACGCGCAAGTGGAGCAGCTTGGCCGGCGAATCGAACAGCAGAACGCCGAGCTGCGCAAGCTGGCACAACAGTTGTCGCAGAAGCGGGCCGACGCGGCAAAGCGAATGACAAAGGTAGTCCGTCAGGAGCTGGGAGAGTTGCGGATGGGGCAGACGGTCTTCGAGGTTCAGGTGCGCTCAGAGGCCGGTGAGGGGGCACCAGGGCCTGATGGTGTCGATCAGGTGGAATTTCTGCTGTCTACGAATGCCGGGGAGCCGCCCAAAGCGTTATCGAAAGTGGCGTCGGGGGGAGAGCTGTCGCGTGTGATGCTGGCCCTCAAGACAGTATTGGCCGAGCGTGATCATGTTCCCGTATTGATTTTCGATGAAATCGATACAGGGGTGGGCGGGGCTGTGGCTGCAGCCATCGGGAAACGATTGCGGGGATTGGGCAGGTATCATCAAGTCTTTTGTATTACGCATTTGCCGCAGGTGGCTTCGGCGGCCCATCACCATCTCTGCGTCGAGAAGTGGCAGCGTGGGGCGCGGACGGTGACGACGGTGAAGGCGTTGCAGGGGAGTGCCAGGGAAGGCGAGATCGCCCGGATGTTGGGGGGTGCCACGATTACGAAGAAATTGCGTGAAACGGCGGCTGAACTGATCGCCGGAGCGCTGGATAAATCATGACGAAGAATCGAATAAGAGGGGCGTTGTCTGGCGTCTGGAAAGGGCCGGTACAGGTGCTGTCAATGGGCCGTACTGGGCATGGAGGCGTTGGCCATGGCCGGCAGAGAAGTTTTGCATTCGCTGACGATTTGCGCAAAGAGCTCGGTGAGTTGTGGGTCAAAGCAGGTATTCGCCAGCAGTGAGATGCGTTGGAGCGCCTGATCGATTAAAAGCGGATTGTGACCGGGCGCTTCTGCTGTCAAGTGATCGAACATCTGGGCAAGGCTGACGATTCTTGCCAAGAGGGGAATGCCGTTTCCCTGGAGGCCGTGAGGGTAACCTGTACCATCCCAATGTTCATGATGGTAGGAAATGATTTGTCCGACCTCCGCGGGAAGTCCTAGTGGAAGAATCATCCGTGCGCCGAGTTCTGCGTGCTCCTTCAGATGAGGGTCGTCGTCAGCCGTGAGGGGGGCTTCATCGGACGCGTGCACCAGTGGCAGGCCGATTTTACCAATGTCATGAAGAAACGCCCCCAGCGCGAGAGATCGCTGTTTGGCCCCTGTCAGATTCAGGCGATTGGCTAACAGGGTGGCGTAGAAGCTGACACGGCTTGAATGGTTGAGTAGTTGCCGGTCCTTGGCTTCCAGCAGATCGGCCAAAAGGGGGAGCAGGTCATGGGGAGAAGAGCCACCATGTGCGGACTCGTGATCGTTATTCCCAATCAAAAAATAGGCAGTCTTCAGATATCCCCAGGCCTTGGCGCAGTCCTGCTCTGATCCCCACAGCGGTGTCGATGGATCGTGAAGGATCGTTCGGATGAGGTCGAGGCGATGCTTTTTTTTAATTGTCTGACTGGTGAGGGAGATCAATTCAGTAACATTAAAAGGCTTCAGGAGATATCCTGCCGCGCCATACCGGAGACCTTCCATGGCCGCCTTTAAGCTGCCGTGGCCGGTGATGATAATAATTTCAATGTCGGAATGTGTGTGTTTAATCTCTTGGAGAAGATCGATGCCGTGGCGATCAGGCAGTTTTTGGTCGAGGGTGATCAGATCGATCGGCTCTTGGTTGAGGATTGAGAGTGCCGTTTCTGCATTTTCGGCTAGGCGTATATTGAAAAAAGGGCGAAGTATGACTTTGAGGGCATCGCGAGGGCCCGCTTCATCGTCGACCACGAGGACGGTCGGCTTGACCTGAGTTGCGTTGTAGGGGACCGAAAGGCTCATCAAGGCTATCTGATCCAAATGCATGAATTTAAAAGCAAAATATGTGCCTTTGCGCGATTACGTCAAGGCGTAGTGCTCGATCTACACTTAGTGCCCATATATAGATACTGTCAGGGAGTGTGCTCGCATGGATCGGGCAACAGGTGTCAAGAAGATGTCACGAAAATCACTCAATTAACGGCGCGAATGTGTCATTCTTGCATCGCCGATCCAGGTTCTTGATGGACGGCGTGATCTGTCCGGCCTATTCCTAAAGTATCCATGCGGTATTTCAGCATGCGCCGGCTGATGCCCAGCAGGTTGGCGGCATGGGTTTGCACGTAATTTGTGCGTTTGAGCGCGTCGAGGATAATTTCCCGTTCAAATTCCATCACCGCTTTTTCGAGCGACATGCGTCCTGCCAGAGTGTCGTCGCGCAACGAGGAGGAGCGCGAATCGCTCTTGAGGATCGTCGGCAGGTGTTCAGGCGTAATCTGGGGCGAGTTCTGCGACCAGATGAAGGCCTGCTCCACGATGTTCTCCATCTCGCGGACATTGCCCGGCCATGGGTATCGGGTCAATAATTCAAGGGCATCTTTCCCGAATTCGATCGGCTGGCGGTTCTCTTCCTCCACTCGCTTGACGAGGAAGTGCTTGGCCAGGAGTGGAATATCCTCCCCCCGCTCACGCAACGGCGGCAGGTAGAGCGAGATGACATTGATGCGGTAATACAAGTCTTCCCGGAATTGGCCTTTGCGAACCATCTCCTCGAGATTTCTATTCGTGGCGGCCACGATTCGGACATCGACCTTGATCGGCTGCACCCCGCCGATTCTGGTAAACTCCCGTTCCTGCAAAACCCGCAGGAGTTTTGCTTGCGTCATGGCGCTGAGATCGCCGATTTCGTCCAGGAACAACGTGCCGGTGTTCGCGAGCTCGAATTGCCCGACCCGCCTGGCTGTCGCATCGGTAAAAGATCCCTTTTCGTGGCCAAAAAGTTCGCTCTCAATCAACGTTTCCGGGAGCGCGGCGCAATTTAGCGCGACGAACGGGCGGTCTCGGCGGCCGCTATTGTAATGGAGGGCTTTGGCGACCAGTTCTTTTCCGGTTCCGCTTTCCCCAGTGATGAGAACTGTCGTGCGGCTGTCGGCGACTTGCTCGATCTTGGCGTAGATTTCCTGCATCCCGGGACTTTTCCCGATCAGGTTATGGAAGGCATAGCGTTGCACCACCTGGGCTCGCAGGTGTTTGACTTCACGCTCGAGCTCCTGCGAGTTGATGGCGCGGTCCAGGACGATGCGGAGTTCTTCTACGTCGAAGGGCTTTGAGAGGTAGTCAGCGGCGCCGAGTTTCATGGCCTCGACGGCCGTTTTGACCGATTTTGTACCGGTCAGCATGATCACGGGGGTCATGCGGCTTTCGGTACGGAGCGTTTGCAAAACGGCCAACCCATCTGTGCCGGGCATGACGACATCGAGCAAGACAAGATCGGGCTCTTCTTTGTGAAAGGTGTCGAGTCCCTCCTGTGCGTCTGCCGCCTGAAAGATTTCGTAGTTCGGCTCTAGCACCATCTTCAGGGAGGTACGGACGCGTGCTTCGTCGTCGATCAATAGAACGCGCTTTTTTATGGGCGAATGGTCCACTGGGCTCCTACTCTATCGTGATGGCGGGCAGGTTGACGAAAAATGTGGTGCCGACGCCCTCGGTGCTGTCAACCTGAATGTGGCCGCCATGTTCCTGCACGATTTGATGCGCGATCGTCAGTCCCAGGCCGATGCCGGCATGTTCTCCGCTGGCGTGTTTGGTAGTAAAGAAGGGATCGAAGATGTGTCCCAAATGCTTCAATGAAATCCCCACGCCGGTATCCTTAATTTCAATTTGCGCCCACATCTGGTTCCCCGGTTTCGTCAGCCGTTGTGTGCGAACCGTAAGCTGTCCGTTCTGGGTGCCCATGGCATCAATCGCGTTCAGCAAGAGGTTGAGCAGCACCTGTTGCATCTGCTGTCGATCTAGCATGACACGAGGCAGGTCGGGTGCCAACTCTTTTTCAATCTTGATCCGTTTGCTGGCGGCTTTCGTTTCTATGAAATAGAGACAAGAGGAGATGACCTCGTTCAGGTCTTCTTCCGTCAACGTCGGTTCCATATATCGGGCGTAATCCAGAATTTCTTGAATCAGGCGTTCGATCCGGTACACATCTTCCAGAACGATGCGGCTGAAATCGCGAATAAATTCTGTGTCCTCACGGCGTTCCGGGGCCAATTGGATGAAGGTTTTGATCGAGGTGAGGGGATTCCTGATTTCGTGGGCAAAGCCGCCGGCGATAATTTCAAGGGACCTGAGCCGGTCGGTTCGGCGCATCAGCATGTGTGACTGATGGAGGTCATCGTAAATCAGTATCGAGTCAAGCGCATTGGCCGCAATTTGCGCCAAAGCGGTGAGAAGAGCTCTTTCGCCGAGAGCTGGATGCGGGGCTGGGCCGAGGAGGGTGAACGCGAGCAATCGTCCTTTATTTAACAGCGGAATGGCGAGGGGCAGATGAAGAGCCTCCTGAGCTTTCTCAGATGGGTCTTCATCCACCGGGACGAGGGAGCGCAGATCCAGCAGCGCAAGAATCGTTGCTTGGCGCGTCAGACGGGTTACGAGAGGATGTGTCGACAACAGATTTGCGGCACTGGCCAATGAGTCCGCTGTGCCGAATGTCGCCAGACAGCTATACCGTTGCCGCTCAGGATTCAGCAAATAGAGGCTGCCGTTTTGACAGGCGGTCACCTCGCAGAGTTCTGTCAGGATGCGTTTGGCAACGAGTGTCCGGTCGGTAGGGGCGCCTAAATCTTGTGCGAACCGGGTCAATCGTTGCAGAGCGGTGAGGGCCTGCTGGGGCATGTGGGGAGAATGAGAAGACGAGTCTGTCATGCGAATCTCAATGCGTTCGCGCTCCTCTGAGCCCAGGTATGGCCGTCGATCATCTAGAAAAGCACGAAAGAGTAATGTGTGACTCTATGAAGAAGTATACACGTGGAAGGCAGTTTCAACCAGATCATTTCCCTTTTCTGGCCGTGGCAAGCAGCAATTGGCCGTTGAGAATCGGTACGATGTGTGCCTGCTGGGCTCCGGTATGCCGGAGGAGGGTGGAGAGGTGTTCGCGATCGAATGAGTGTAGGAGCCCGTGGCGAAGGGCTTCGTGCAAGCGTCCGAGGTAGTGGAGCAGGATTTGGTTGGAAGGTGCGGTTTCCGAGTGATCGGCGGTCTTCATGTGCTCGCGGTAGAGTCTGGAGAGGTCAGTGTGCGATTGGAAACAGATGAGGATCAGCACGCCATTCGGTCTCAAGGCGCTGATGGCCTGTCGCAAGGATGCCTGCGGGGATGCGACGAACGAAAGTGACAGATTATAGACGAGCCGGTCGATAGACTGATCGAGGAGGGGAGTTCCGCTTTGCCAATCCGCAAGAATCCAGCTGGTGGTCATGGCGTTCTCCACGGCAGAGCTTGGAGTAACCGTACTGAGTAAGTCATTCCGGAAGGCTGCAAAGGAACGTTCGGCAGACGATACCGGGCTGGAGAAGCGCTCAATGCCGACATAGCGCAAAGGGGGTTGGGGAGAGGCGGATCTATGTGCCAGGCGATATAGATGGTTGAGCCAGGTGATACGGGCCAAGTCGCTGGATCCGCATCCGACTTCCAACATTGTCATGCCGGGCGCCAGAGGGAGGCATTGCTGATAGAGTTCCTGCAACAGCCAAGAATAGGGGTGAAGATGGTTAAGCTGAGGCACCTGTGCCATGTGGGCAATCCAGAGGGCCTCTCGCGTGGCGTGCGAAACGTGAGCATGAATGCGGAGGCGCTCTTCTTCCATGCGGCGTTGACGATCGATGTGGCGTGCCGTTGGCGGAAGGATTTCTCCGAGTGTTTCCCGTGGGAAAAGTACTGTGGCAATCTGTCTGAGAATGGTGGTGTAGGCAGCCAGATGCCGGTCATCCAAGGACAGAGAGGGGATGGTGAGCGGCGCGGGTAGGGGCACGACGGCGGGGGGCGTGCCGAATGCGCGGAGCGATGATGCGATAGTGGGAAAGCGGTGCGCCGGTGACCGGTCTGTCTCGGGCGTGGTCAGCATCACGGTCGGGGTGCTGAGCGCGGCGAGGTCGGTTATCGTCGTTGAAAGCGTGTCGTACTGTTCTGCGATGAGATCGCCGAGCAGGTGATCGACATTGAGGTTGAGCCCCCAGACGTTGGCTGTCCCCTTCCTGAGTCCTTGCTGGTAGTCCGCGACAAGATCGCCGGGCTGCTCTGTCGACAGAGCACCTCGGACATCGAGGACCGGATCGACGAGCAAGAGCAGTTTCGCTGCAGGGACTTGTGCGGACGCTTTCAGCGCGACGCGCGCGGCCAGATCTTCTGCGAGGAGCGCAATAGGCGCGGTGGGCCAGGTGGCCTGGGCAAATTCAAGGACGGCCTGAAGGTCGGCTTGCATGCTGCGCAGCGTGAGCTGGAGGAGATCGCCGTCACTCTGTCCCACGTGATTGCAGTGGTCATACCGCAGCACGCGCAGGCGATTGAGCGCGAGAAATTCGGCGAGGCCGACATAGTCGGTCTGGGTGCATCCGAACCCCGGCGAGAGAATGACGATCGGAGTCGTGGGGGAGAGCTGACGCCGGGCATGGTCGTCACGGATGGCAATGCGCTGGCCGCGAGGGTTGCGGCACTCCCGTGGTGTACTGACGACGGGAGACGGTTCGGTGATGCCGTCCAGGTCCATCGGCGAGTGGAGATGCTGTCCCACGACGCGATTGATCTCCCGTTCCGTAAAGGGCACGAGGTGCACGAAGCAGACGCCGACACGCAGTCCTGGTTCTGCCTGGACCGGCCGGTGTGCCGATGGCGTGGCGGTAGCCGGTGTCATCCAGACAATACGGGCAGGAAGCACGGCTTCGGGGGCGGCCGGTTCATGCGTGCGTGGTTGTCCCAGAATTCCGGTGTGCGGGAAATGCAGCAGGACCGTTTCGCCGATCCCTCCGGGAGCCTGTTTCAGCTGCAGGCAGGCGCCTCCGCGGCTGAAATTCACCGCAGATCCGAACCCTCTGGCCATGGATCTTCCTTCCGATTCGACTTCAATGTGCACGGGCAGCGCGACTCGAACGCGGAGTGCTTCGCGGTGATTGGTCTCAAGACGGAGGGCCTCGGTTGACCGCGGAGGATGTTCATCGGCATCTTCTGGGATGACGAGCAAGGCTTCAAAGGTAAAGGAGAGGGCTCGTTCATGGGCCGCTTCGATAAAGGAGGTCAAAATTTTTCGTTCAGTCGCGCTGGCCGGAGAAAAATGAAAGGCGAGTAGCGAGTGGGTCGGCCGGCCTGGCACCCGATCCGATGCGGGGCTTCGCGTGTGGGCCGTGGCTTGAAGTTCCAGGATGCCCACGTCGGTTTTGAAAATGAGATAGGCGGGTTGATGGTCCAGATGCGGCAATAGTCCGTCAATTTCGACGGCGGCTCCCGTTGCACTCAGCGTCGAAACGGTACCTCTCCGGGTGATATTGCCGACGGTGATCTCCGCGGGAAGATGGACGTCCGCGCGCATTACTGTCCGGCGCTCGGGAAGTGCGGGGATCACAGACGTGAGCGGGTGAGGCTGTGGTGCGATAGGCGCCGACGGTGTTGGGAGAATGGATGGTGTGAGTCCGTGAAGGGCCGCGGGTATTGGCGTTTTGGCTGGCACAGTCTGAGGCTCGAAGGGCAATCGGAGACGAATGGCCAGCGCACCTTTCGCGGGCGCCAGAAAATCGAGTCGGGCTTCCAGGGAACGGAGGAGCTCGTATACGCGCACGAGGTTGGGGGAAATGGCCAAGGTCTCGATATCGAAAGTGGCCGGGCGAGACGTTTCCTGTATCAGGATTTCCACGGAGGTTGTCGCTGGATCGACATAGGGCAAATGGGTTGGCTCGATGCGGGTTCCGGTGGAATCGAGGGCGGCGGTGCAGAGTTGCAGCCCGTGGAGTGTCCCAATGGCTGCCATGTGGTGCAGGGCCTGAGCGAGCAGGAGTTGTACGACGTGCACGCACGTCTCGCGTGGGCCTGAAAACGTAGGCAAGTTCGAGGCGTATTGCCGCTCGATGAGGCCGGTATCGAGTAGGGGGGGAGAGAAGGTGGCGAGCGCGTCATCGAGAACAGCGTTCACGGTGGCTCTGCGCCATGCGGCCTGTTGTACCGTTTGGGCAATCGTTTCTCCCTGTTGCGCGGCTTCGGCAGCCTGGAGCGCCAGCGTTTCGATCCGGATGTCGAGGTTCGCGTCGCGGATGGTCTGCAAGAGTTCTTGCGATTGGGTCAGGATCGCGGTGAGCGGAGTCTGGATGTCATGGGAGAGGCCGGTCAAATGATTGGCCATGTCCAGCAGTTGCCCGGTTTCACCGAGTGCCGCTTCGAGCGACTGAATTTTTTTTGTTTGGGTAGCCTGTTCGGAGACATTGCGCAGGAGACCCAGGGATCCGACATAGCGCCGCTGGGCGTCGTATAGTCCGGTGGCGCTGATCTCTGTCAGGACTCGCGCACCCGGGGGCGATCCCGGCTGCGGCTTGGGAAGCAATTCAAGTAGGACCCGGCGAGCAGCCCGCGCTCCGGAACGACGGTCGTTGATGCGATATCGTGCGCGGTCGAGTTGATCGGGCGGGATCAGTGCCGTGCAGAGTTTGCCGGTCAGTTCCTCAGGTCGATGGCCCAAGAGGTCGGTGACCGACGGGCTGAGATAGACGAACCGCCCCTCCGCATCTAATTCGTAGACGACATCGGTGAGCGTCTCCATGAGCCGTGTGTGCCGTTCCTGTATCCGTTCCAGAGCTAGCCGCAGCCCGCGCTTCTCAAGGGCGTCTTTTGTGTACAGCACAAGTTCCGTGAGAAAGGCGGGAGAATGCTTGTGCAAGAGAAAGTCGGCCCCGGCTTGGAGCGCCTGCACGGCTGCGGTCGAATCGCTGGTCTCGGTTTGGAGGACGAGAGCTGTGGCGGGCAATCGCTGCTTTAATTCCGAAACGAGCGAGGGATGACCGTGCAGGCCCAGGCGTGCGTCGATCAGCAGCAGGTGCCAGTCGGCGCGGCTGGCCCATTGCCTGGCTTCGTCGGCGGAATAGACTGAATCGACACGGCAATCGGGGAAAAAACCGCGCAGGCTTCTGGTGACGAGTTTGATGTCGTCTGCCTGTTCGTTGACAATCAGGATGGTGACGGGCTTGCTTTTCGGCATGCACCAATTCCGTGTTTCTGGGTAAGCCGAGTCAGTCGAGTCCCAGAGATATACTGTGTACTCCGACTCCTCTACGCACAGATACCGTCGCGGCCTGGGCCTATTCGCAAGAGGGGCAACGCGCCCTGGATCCGTGCCGGACTCGCATCTTCAATACCACATCGCAAGATCTGAATCACAGCATTAACACAGGGGAAGCGTCGCTTCTTTCGTAGGGGATGTGGGGGGACGTCCATTCATGAACGGACAAATTTGGACGGAGTTTGAAGGCGGGATGATGAAGTTTGATGGCCAGCGTCTAAGAGGGGGCTGGCCATCAGAAAATTCTTCGCTATTTCGGAGGCATGGCGGTCTTCTGGGCCGGGCAGGCCCCCGGTGTCATGTAGAGGAGATAATTGCCCATGCCGTGCTGAAGTTCCGATTTTTGCAGGGGATGATGGTGGACCATGACCATTTCATAATCGTTGGACTGCAAGACGGAAAAGCCGCCGCTGTTTTTGTAGATCTGGTGCGTATGAAATTCACGGAACGTGCCGTCAAGATCCACGTCTGGTACCGTCCGTAGTAACGTCTGCTTGTTCGATTTGTCTTCGAGGGAAATCATCAAGAGTTCGTCGTGGCCGTGCGGGTAGGCAAACTTCACGCACCCATCCATGAGGAACTTGAGTGATGCGCTGTGGACCTGAACGCCCGGCTTGATTTCGATCCCTTCATCAGTTTGGTCAGCGCCACGTTGGTCGAACTTGCTGTAGCAAACGACATTGACGCCAACTTGATAGACTTCCATTTCCTTCACCGGCTTATCGGCCGGCGCCATATACATGGTGAAGGTGGCCATCACATCCTTGGTCGGCGGCGCTTTGTGGTAAAAGGCCACGATCGACATCAAGTGCTCGCCTTTGGCGAGTTTGACGCCGTAGCCGTCAGGGAAATGGGTCTCCGTCATTTCCAGCCCCGCGCCGGCGAAGAAGAGCGGTTCGCCCGGACAGGACACGCTGGGCTTATCGTTGTTCAGCATCAGAATGTGGTGGAGATAATTCTTCGGCAATTCTCGCCCGTCTTTGGTAAAGACGGCGGATTTGTAGCCGATCATGTACATGTCTTTGGGGAGTTGAAAGTTGTGTTTCGGCATGGAGGCCGCCAGCTCGCCATCGTGGCTGGTCGGGAGGTCGATCGGGCCGAAGGTCAGGGTGATCACGTTGCCGGTAATATTAACGCTCGTCGTGGTTTGGTTTTTGAGCGTGGGGACGGCGTGATGATTGTGCCCGCCATCAGCCATGGCCGTTGAGCCTAATCCGAGTGAAAGGAGAATGGTGAGGATCCAGAACATAGTGCCTCCGGGACAAGGTGAAGTGCCGACGTGAGATCTGTGGGTCTGTGCAGGGGCGGTAAAATCGAAAGGATGGTGCGTTAAGTTCATTGAGCCTGTGGCACCGGAGTTAGGCGTTTCCATTGGTACGATCCGCCGTGCTCACGGGGCGGGATATTCTTGTGGGTGCCCACACGGGTGTACCACCACACGCCTTTGGCTTGGGTTCCGTCTTCGGACAGCAACAGTTCAAACCCGCCTTCACGGTCATTGCCGGGCTGTTGCCAGGTGCCTTGCCAAAGGCGGTCGGTAAAGGTTGTCGTCGTAAAGCGCCCGCCATGCTGGGTGTAGGGGCCATTGCCTGCTTTATCCAGCGTCGCCTTGTAGCGCTTGTCGTCTTCGACCTCCAATACTTCCCAATCTCCGCTCAGATCGGGGGCTGATGATACTGACGCGGCGATCATGAGCGGGCGGACGGGCTGAGAGGATTGGGCTGACACAGTTGAAGGAGCGACTACGGCGAGCAAACAACAAAGGAGGCTAGCACCTGCCGCAATGGGCCATGACCGATCTGGCATGAACGTCCTTTTATCAAGGGGTAGCTGAAGAACCGCGCACCGTATGTATCCTGATCAGGCTACATGCGCTCTAGAGTGTTGTCAACGGCGGATGCTTGGGCTGGGCTACGACGACGACGGTTACATTGTCGATTCCGCCACGCGCGAGGGAATTCTCGATCAAGGCGTTGCAGGCACGAATTGGATCCCCTCCGGATTGGGCCATGACCAACGCGATATCTTGATCCTCGAGCATTTTAGTCAATCCGTCCGAGCAGAGGAGGAGCAGGTCATCCGGGTGTAATGGATGTGTCGCGATGTCGGACGTTGCCGAGGCCGAGATCCCAACGGCTTTCGTGAGGACATGACGCTCAGGGTGAGTTTTGGCTGTTTCCGGCGTGAGGATGCCGTGAGCCAAGTATTTCTCGATCATGGTGTGGTCGCGGGTTAGAGGAGTCAGGGTGTGGCCCCGGTAGAGGTAGGTGCGGCTGTCTCCCAGATGCGCGATGTGGGCGACAGCCGTCGGCTGGGGTGTCAGTAACATCGCGACGAGCGTGGTGCCCATATGTTTGAGCGCTGGATCGAGCCGGGCTCGGTCGCGTACGGCCTGGTGAGCCGCGGTCATGAGCGTGCTGAGGATGTCATGAGGCGAATCGAGTCCTGGGGCGGCAACCTGTTCGATATGCGCGCGGATTGCTGCCATCGCAGCCTGTGCCGCCACTTCGCCTCCGGCATGTCCGCCCATGCCATCGGCGACAGCCCAGAATCCTAGCGGATCGATGGCCAGAAAACGGTCCTGATTCATGGCACGCACGCGGCCGATATCGGTCCGGCCGATGCCGATCCAGCCACTCATATCGGTGAGCCCGGCTTGCAGGTAGCGGTTAGCGCGAGTCCGTTGGCAGCCGGCGGACCAAATCGTGTGAGCAGTTCGTCGTACAGCAAATGGGCTAAGGGGACGAGATTGGCAGTGTCGGCAGCATTGTAGTCCCGGAGCAACTCAAGGGCCGCGGCATCGCCGGCGCACCAGTTGGCCCACAAGCGAACGGCGTCCCAGCCGTCGAGTCCGTGCAGGGCCGAGTTCCGCTCAATGCCGACGTCGTGTTCGATCTGTTTCAGGCCGCCCCGGCGCCCCACGCGGCGGGCGGCAAAGCAGAGATCGAAGTGAGGCATAGAGATCGTCAGCCGGGGGAATTTTGCCCGCAGAAAGGGGACGTCGAACGACGATCCGAAGAACGTGACGAGCAGATCGCTTTGATCCAGTTCGGCTTGCAGCCGGTCCGAGGTGAGGTTCTCGCCCCGGATCAGGCTGAGCGTCTCGCCGTTGCGATGCAGGCCGACGAGCGTCACCTCGCCTTCATGCGGCGCGGTGCCGGTGGTTTCAATATCGAGATAGAGCGTCCGAGCCGGATTGATCGGGAAGAACCGCCAGTGTTCCCGGCTGGGAAGTCGGGAGGCGAAATAGGAAAGATGGCCGGCCTCAAATTGGGCCTGGGCCAGAGCAAGCTCACCGTCGTACCAGTGTTTGCGGTGCGGAGAGAGTCCGGCAACCTGTGACTGCTTGAGAAAGTGTTCCCAGGTCAGCAGACCTTCTTGCCAGAAGCGGCGTTCGGTCGCTGGCCCGACACCTGAGAGGAGCACAAAGGTAGAAGTCAACATCTGCGGGCGATTCTAGCAGGATGCGGAAACCCCGTGCCACCCCGTTGCCTTGATTTCAGAACCGGAGACCGGTTAGAGTCCGTTTTCATTCTCGGTGTCTACTGGGATCACCTTACATTCCATCGGGATCGGCGGATTTCATGACAGAACCAGCCAAGCGGATTCGGATCACGGTCGGGGGCATTCAACTCGAGGCGGAACTTAAATCGTCGAAAACAGCCGGTGAAGTCTATGCCGCGTTGCCCATCGATGCCCCGATCAATACGTGGGGAGAAGAGTTCTATTTTAAGCTTCCCGGCGTGAAGGATTATCGGGAGACGGCGACAAATCAAGTCAAGGTTGGCGACGTCGCCTTCTGGGGGGCTGGGCAGGTGCTGGCTATATTCTTCGGCCGGACGCCGATGAGCATGGGGCCGGATCCTGTGCCGGCCGATCGTGTTAACGTGATCGGGAAGATCGTCGGCGACGCCTCGCAATTACGCCGGGTCATGGAAGCGCCGACCATTCGCGTGGAGCGCGTATAGACCGATGCGGCTTTCGAAAGAACGAGTCCGGCATATGGCAGAGTCTCTTGCGACCCGCTTGCAGCAGGATGGGCATCTGGAGTTCGTCGGAGATCGCAAGGCTTTCGTCGAGGCTATTGATCAGGCAATTACCGGTGAGCTCTCGCTTGAAGACAAGCTGAATGGGGAAGTGCGGCAGATGCTCAAGGCCTATGAAAAACAAATCGAGCAGGGCCAGGTCGATTATCAAAAGATGTTCACAATGGTGAAGACGAAGCTGGTGCGCGAGCGGGGCATCATCCTCTAGGCGTAAGGCGCGAAAGGTCAAACGTGAAACGTCCAACGGTTGAACCCTCGGGCCACATTCTTTTACCGTTTCCGTCTCACGTGTCACGGACTTGATATGTTAAGCGAAGATAAAGTCAGCCATCTGTCGCACATCATCTTGCAGGCGGTGAAGAAGAGCCCGCTGGTCAAGATGACGGGCGAGGACGGGCCGGTGCTGAAGGATATCAAGAAGGTACTGGCGGCGGAACTGGCGCAGGAGGAAGAGATCGACCGCAAGGTCAGAGCCAAACTGTCTTCCTATTCGCGGGGGATTGTCGAAGGCAGCTCGGAATGGGAGGTGCTGTATCGGAAAACCTTTGAAGAAGAGCTGCGGAAGCATAGCAGGGTATGAAGGCATGATGGTGCGAGGGCGGGTGACAACCTATTTGGCGCTCCTGGGCGTGGTGCTGTTGCTGGTGACCGCGGTCGCGTGCTCAAAGAACAAGGCCAAGCCGTTGGTGCCTTTGGCCTTGGAGTCCGGCGCATCCCCACAGGCTGTCAGCGTGAATGAACAGGGGATTCAAGCGTACCGGGCGCGCGCCTTTGAAGAGGCCAAGAGCTATTTCTCGCAGACTGTGATGGCGGCGCCGCAGTCAGGTCCGGCCCATTACAACTATGCCTTAGCGCTCAATGCCTTGGGGGAGACGGAGGCGGCGCGGAAACAGTTTCTCGCGGCGGCGGATTTTGCGCCGGGGGATAAGATCATTTGGGATTCACCGGCACTGTCGCCATATGGCAATCCCGAAACGGAAGAGAAGAAAGTCGCAGCCCCTCAGAACCCCAATCGTCGGAGCGGCATGGGCGGGCGATAGCCAGAGGGGTGAGTGGGTGGATTGTCGGATGCAGCCAGCGTGAGGCAGCGGAGAGGGAGCATAGCATGAGTCAGGAATTGGCCATCGGAGCGAAGGCGCCGGAATTGGCTCTGCCCGATCAAGAGGGCAATATCGTGTTCTTGAAGGATTTCAAGGGGAAGCAGGTGGTGTTGTACTTCTATCCCAAGGACGATACGCCGGGATGCACGCAGGAGTCTTGCGATTTTCGCGATTCGATGGCGCCGATCAAAAAAGCCGGGGCTGTGGTCGTGGGCGTGAGTTTCGATGGGCAGGCCTCCCATCAGAAGTTCATCAAGAAGTTCAGCTTGCCGTTTACGCTGCTTAGTGACACGGAGAAAACGGTCGCCAACGCCTATGGCGTCTATAAAGAGAAGAGCATGTACGGCAAGAAGTATTGGGGCATCGAGCGAAGCACCTTTGTGATCGATCAGAAAGGCCTGCTCAAGGCGATCTTCCGCAAGGTCAAGGTCACAGGGCATGTCGATGAAGTCCTGGCGGCGTTGAAGGCCTAAGTGCCGCACGATTCTAATTGTACGATCCCTCCTGGAGGTCATGCGGGAACTATGTCTCGTTTCCGCAACGCCTGCATCCTGGCTTCCTTCACTATATTCGCTTTGGCCGCCACGCTTCCGGCTGCGGAGAAGATCGCCGTTTCAATATTGGCTAATGACGTATTGGTCATACCCAATCATTCCGTTTCGGTTGCAGCCAGGATCATTTCGAACCATCCGACGAGTTCACAGGACTTGGGCGGTGAACCGCTCGAATTGGTTCGTCAGGGGGTGGTCGTTGCCACCTCCACGACCAAGAGTGATGGCACGGTGTTGTTTGAGTTTATTCCCAAAGCGGGTGAGACCGTCGGACTCACGGTGAGACCCGCGGCTGGTTCACGGCTTGCGCCCGTCGAGGCCAGTCTGACGTTGGCGGCCTGGGAGCGTCGTCGTCCGATCCTTGCGGTCGAATTCGCCTCTCTGGTGGCGGCTTCGTCGGCATCAGAGATTACGCTGGCTCAAGAGGCGGTGTGGGACCCGATGCCCGATGCCGCGGAACAACTCGATAAGGTCACCCAGTATTATTACAATATTGTGTATGTGGTGACGAATCTACTCGACCAGTCTCAAGCTTTGGTGGTGGAAGCCAGAATCCGACAATGGTTGAAAGACCATCGCTTTCCGGCTGGGTATGTGCTCGTTCTCCCAGACGGAGAGGATTCGCTAGGGACGACGCTGGATCATTTTCATGCGTCTGGATGGACGACGATGAAGACTGGCGTTGGCCGTACCAAAGCCTTCGCGGAAGCCTTCCTTCAGCGGCGGCTTGAAGCGGTGATGGTGCCTGAGCCGGAGAAAGGCGAGGCGCCGCGCAAAGCGAAGATTGCCAAAGAGTGGAAAGAGATCAGGAAAAAGCTATAGCCGATTCGTTCCCTGGCGTATCCCAGCCGATTTCGCGGTAGAGGCTCGGATCACCCGCCTTGTCGCCTTCCTTTTGTCCTCCCCTTTCGATTAGTATGCAAGCTGTTCTTCCTACGTTATGAGGGTCTTTCCCATGCGAGCCAAAACCAGCTTTTCCTGCCAGGCTTGTGGCCATCAATCGCCGCGGTGGATTGGTCGTTGTCCGGATTGCGGCGGCTGGAACACGATGAAGGAAGAGCGGCAGGCGCCGACCGGCAAGGGGCGGCCAGCTGCCATGAAGACCGCGCAGGCGAAGGCGACGCCGATTGCGGAGATCGAAGTCGTCGGGGAAGACCGGCGGCTGACCGGCATCGGGGAATTCGACCGGGTGCTGGGCGGGGGTGTGATTCCCGGTGCGGTCATTCTGATCGGCGGAGATCCCGGCATCGGCAAGACCACGTTGTTGCTGCAAGCCTTGCCGCGCCTGGCTTCGAAGGAGGCGCCGGTATTGTATGTGTCCGGGGAAGAATCCCCTCGCCAGATCAAGATGCGCGGTCAGCGGCTGGGAATCGAGCATCCCAATCTTTTGATCCTCGCCGAAACCTCGCTCGAACAAATGCTGAAAGCCATTCAAGAGATTCAGCCTGCGGCCGTCGTCGTCGATTCGATTCAGACGGTCTATACCGAACAGATCACCTCGGCGCCGGGCAGCATCAGCCAGGTGCAGGAAGTGGCCGGACAGTTGATGTGGTTTGCCAAGCGGGCGGGCGTGCCCGTATTCATCATCGGTCATGTGACGAAAGAAGGCGCGATTGCAGGACCGCGGCTGCTGGAGCATATCGTCGATACGGTCTTGTATTTCGAAGGCGACAAGGGGCATAGCTATCGCATCCTCAGGGCGGTGAAAAATCGTTTCGGCTCGACCAATGAAATCGGTGTGTTTGAAATGAAGGACGGCGGGCTGGAGGAAGTCAGCAATCCCTCCGAATTATTCCTGGCCGAGCGGCCGCAACGGAGCACCGGTTCGGTGGTGGTCTCGAGCCTCGAAGGGAGCCGGCCGATTCTCGTCGAACTGCAGGCACTGGTGTCCTCGACCAGCTACGCCATGCCGAAACGGATGGCAAATGGCGTGGAGTTGAATCGAGTGTCGCTGCTGCTGGCGGTGATGGAGAAGCGTCTGGGCATGCATCTCTCAGGGCAGGACGTCTATGTGAACGTCGTCGGCGGGATGCATATCGATGAGCCGGCCATCGATCTCGGGATCGTCGCTGCAGTCACGTCGAGTTTGCGCGAGGTGCCGATCGAGCCGGGGTTGCTCGTGTTGGGCGAAGTGGGGCTCGGCGGAGAGGTGCGCGCGGTGAGCCAGGCGGAGCTGCGCATCCGCGAAGCGGCGAAGATGGGATTCAAACGGTGCCTCTTGCCGGAGCGGAATATCGCCAAGATTGAGCCGGTGGACGGCATTGAATTGATCGGGATCAACGAAGTGGGAGAGGCGCTCGATGTTGTCCTGGCTTGAGAAGGGCTTCCGCGTCACGTCTCACGTGTTCCGTTTCACGGTGATCTGTGTTCTCGTTGCCGGCTGTGCGACGACTCCTGCTCATGAAGAGCCAGGGCTGAAGCAGGCAACGGCCGAAGAGTTGTCGGCGCTCTTGCGCCAGCGCGAGTCCGCGATTCAGACGATGAAGGGACTCTTCAGTGCCAAGGTGCGCGGCGGCCTCATTCCGATTAGCACCCGTGTTGAAGGCGCGGTGTATTACCGGCGTCCCAACAGCATGCGATTGCGCGGATTTACTCCTGTCGGAGGAGAGTTGTTTGAATTCGTACAGGCGGACGATCTGTATATGCTGCGGCTACCGACGATGGGGCGAGTCCTGACCGGCCGACAGTCGGAGATAAACGAGATGGGCAAGTTAGCCCGGCCGTTTCAGCTCAGCGTGTGGGCGATGGGGGGCGTGCTGGGCACGAGCGCGATAGGGAAAGACGAATCAATAAATCTGGCCGAAGACGGTGACCGGTACCGGTTGGACGTGTACAGCCCTCGTCAGGATGCCGGGTCGGGCGGGCCGAAGCTGCTGCGGCGGATGTGGTTCGATCGGCGAACCTTGTTAGTCGTGCAGGAAGACCGGCTGAATGGGAATGGCGAGGTCGATGCGTCGATTCGGTACGAGGACTTTCGGCCGATCGGCGAGACGAGGCCTCCGGTGAATGGCAAAGCCGATGCACGCCTGCTGCGTCCGTTCAAAGTATCTTTGGAGGATGGGCGTGGACAGGGGAGCGTACAGTTAATGTTTCATGAAATCCTGCCCAATCAGGAGCTCAAGAGCGGAGATCTTGGTCAGGTGTCCTTCAGTCTTGTGTCCGATAGACCAGTCTCATGAAAGTGTTGGCGATCGATACAGCCACTTCCTGGCAGAGTGTGGCGCTTCTGAAAGATACGATGGTGCTGGCACGGCAGGAGCAAGAAGCGGCCGGTTCTCATGGTGCATTGCTGCTGCCTGCCATTGAGCGAGTGCTGGCCGAAGGTGGCATGACGCTCGGGCAGCTCGACGGGCTGGTCGGTTCCATCGGGCCTGGTTCCTTCACGGGGCTGAGGGTTGGCGCGGCCACGCTGCTGGGCTTGCGGGCGGCCACCGATCTTCCATTGGCGCTTGTGCCGACGCTCGAAGCCATGGCCTGGAATCTCAAAGACAATGAGTCGTCGCTGTGTCCTGTCCTCACGAGCCGCAAGGGAGAGTTGTACTGGGCGCTGTTTCGGTGGCGCAACGGTACGACGCTCGACCGGATCCTCCCTGAGCAGGTAGGGCCGCCTGAGGCATGCGCTCGGAGTCTTACTGGCGTGACTGTCATGTTTGGCGAAGGTTGGACGTCAATGGAGGCGGAGATTCGGGCCGCGCTCCCTCCGTCGGTGTCGGTGATCACGGTCTCTCCGGAACTTTCGAAACCTTCGGCAATCAGTGTCGGATTAGCGGGGATTGAACGATTGCGCCGTGGAGAGGTGGCCGGCGAGGATGTGGCGCCGTGCTATGTGCAGCGGGCCGAGGCGGAAGTGAGATTTGAACAATCGGGCGGGCTTTCGCCTGTGGCCCGTCGCGAGGCTCGTGTCGCGCTCAAGGCCACAACGCGCGCGGCTCGCCAGCGTCCATCAGCCAGGAAGTCGAATGGCTAGCACGGTCCAGATCATCCCCGCCACGCTCGACGATTTGCCGGATTTGGTCCGGCTGGAAGAAGCTTGCTTCTCGGCCCCCTGGACGCGCAAAATGTTGACTGCCGAACTGACGGGCAATCAGTTTGCCCATTTTCTGGTCGCCCGTGATGCCGGAGGCATTATTGGCTATCTCTGTTATTGGATTGTGTTCGAAGAAGTGCGATTGATGAATCTGGCCGTCGTAGACAGCATGCGCCGCCGGGGGATTGCCGCCGGTCTTGTGGATGAGGCATTGCGAACCGGTCTCGCCCATGCCGCCACCCGCGCGCTGCTGGAAGTCCGCGCTTCGAATCAAGCCGCCCTTGCGCTCTATCGGCGGTTCGGGTTTGTGGAGGTTTCGACGCGCCGGCAGTATTATGCCAATCCCATTGAAGATGCCGTGCTCATGGAACTGGAACCGATTGTCGCCAGGAGCGGTGCCGGGCACGACCGTGGAGCAACGATCGAAGGGGGATCTATTTCCGCTCACTAACTTGACCAGGAGGTGTGGCATGCAGACGGAGCAGGGAATCGCCGAGCAACTTCGCCGGTCGAGCCATGAATTCCGGACGATCGAGGAATCCCACCATCGGCTGGACGGAGAATTGACGGATTTACAGAAGCGCCATGTATTGACGCCGCAGGAAGAACTTGTGAAGAAGCAGTTGCAGAAAGAAAAGTTAGCGATGAAGGATAAGATGGCGGAATTGATTCGCCTCTACCAGGCTGGACGTCAGCCGGCCTAAGCTGAAGGAACCACCCGGGCCGCCGGTTCAGCTGCCGGTCCGGTCTACGCACTATGGCCCAATTCATCAATCCGCTTGCCGCCCATATTCAGACCGTCAAGCGGCGATTGATTATCATCGGGGCCACGATCCTTACGGCACTGGTGGTGACCTTCTCCTTCTCTGCCGATATGGTGGCCTGGCTCAACCGGCCGTTTCCGAATCAGCTGGTGTTCTACGGACCTACGGAGGCGCTGTTTGCATCCATCAAGGTGTCGTTTCTCTCGGCCATCATTCTGAGCCTGCCGGTCATTTTTTATCAGTGTTGGAAATTTATAGAGCCGGCGTTGCTCAAGAAGGAACAGCGCTGGGCTATCCCCTTGTTCTTGCTGGCCGGGGGATTGTTCGGTCTGGGGCTAGTCTTTTGTAATCTCGTGATTCTGCCGCTGGTCATCGACTTTTTTGTCAGTTTCGGTATGGATCGGGACATTACGCCGCAACTGAGCGTCGGCACCTATATCGATTTCAATGTAAAGTTTCTCCTTATCTTCGGCTGTGCGTTCGAGCTGCCGCTGGCGATGACGCTGCTGGCGCGTGCCGGGGTGGTGACGGCCAAAGTGTTCGCGCAATATCGCAAGCACGCGATTCTAACCACGCTGATCATTTCCGCGATCGTCACCCCGGATGCCACGCTCTTCACCATGCTCTTGATGGCGGTCCCGATGATGGTGTTGTATGAGATCGGCATTCTAGGCGCCAGGATTTTTGGAAAAGAACAAGAAGGCGGCAGTATCGACTTGCCGATGGATCCGGATGTCCCTATGGGTACGGCGGGAACAAGGCTACGATAAGGATCGCATGGTTATGAACGGCCTCGTGAGACTCATCCTGGTAGGATTCGTGTTATGGGCGCAGTTAGACAGCCTGGCCTGGGCCGAAACGCCTGCCCCGCCGGCTGGCATACCCTCGCCCCATGGAGAGGTGCCGGCCTCCGATGCCTTCGCTCCCGACGGGCCGTTCGGCCAGACAATTGCGAGTGTGCAGGCGCTGACCCTCTCCGGCAAAGAGATCGTGTATGCCGGGTCGTTCGGGAGCGGGATTTTTCGCAGCGGCGATCGAGGCGGCACCTGGGCGCCGGTCGGAGCCGGGGTCACGGATCCATTCATCTTGAGTCTGGCGACCGGACGGGACGGCGCTATCTACGCCGGTACGTTTCGAGGAGGAGTCTTCCGGTCCAAGGACGAAGGCAAAACGTGGCAGCCGATTAATGCCGGTTTCAAGCGCCTGGAGATCAAGGCCATTCTTGTCACGGGTGACGGGGTGTATGCGGGCACCAGCGACGGAGTCTACCGGCTGAATCAGGCCGGTAATCGCTGGGCCATTGTGACCACGGGACTGACGGATATTCTTGTCCATGCGCTGGTACGATCGGCCGACGGCACGCTCTACGCAGGCACGTCCGGCAAGGGAGTGCTCCGGTTTAAGCAAAACGCCACCGGCTGGGACCGCGTGCAGCACGGACTCAAAGATCATGAAGGCATGATCGAAAACTATATCCGGGTGCTGGCTCTCGATCAGGAACAGGGCCTTCTAGCCGGCACATTTGATGGCGGCGTGTTTCGCAGCGCCGACGGTGGAACGACGTGGCGGTCGATCAGCCGCGCGTTGCCGAACGATTCTATCCGCGGCATCGTGATTCTTGAGGAGAGCTGGGTGGTGGCGACGGGGAACGGCATCTTTAAGACGCTCGACAAAGGCCGCCAGTGGATACCGATTAACAAGGGACTCACGACTCTGTCCATCCAGGCGATGGTCGGCGGGAACGACGGGGCCTTGTACGTGGGGACGAGCACGGGTGTGTTTCGCAGCGATGATCGGGCGACCTGGGTGGCAGTCAATCAAGGCATGGAGGCAGGGCTAGCGCCGCCTCCTTTCCGTTTCCGATAATTAATAGAAAGGATCTAGAACAATGGCTGATGCAAGCGCGAAGACCAAGGCAACGATTGCGGTGGTGAGCAAAGGACAACCGTTGGGGGAGATCGTGTTGCAATTTTTCCCCGATGTCGCCCCCGGGCATGTCGAGAACTTCACGAAGCTGGCGAAAGAGGGCTTTTACAACGGCACCACGTTTCATCGTGTGATTCCCGGATTCATGATTCAGGGCGGCGATCCCAACAGCAAGAACCCAGATCGCTCCATGCACGGCATGGGCGGACCAGGCTACAAGATTAAGGCCGAGTTTAACAGCAAGCCGCACAAGCGTGGCATTGTCTCCATGGCGCGCTCCAACGATCCGAACAGCGCGGGCTCGCAGTTTTTCATCTGCGTGGCGGATGCGAACTTTCTCGACTGGCAGTACACCGTGTTCGCCGAAGTCGTGAGCGGGATGGACGTGGCCGACAAAGTCGTGGCGATGAAGCGTGACGGCAACGACAATCCTTTCGAACGCGTGGAGATGACGGTCACGATCAGCGAGTAACGCGAAAGGTGAAACGGAAAAGGTGAGAGCGTCAATTGCCACAATCCGGGTCTTCTCACCTTTCACCTTTCCCGTTTTACGAGGCGCGCTCTTGTGTGCCATCCTGGTCGGCTGTGCTATCCCTCAGGTGCCGTCTCGGACGATCTACGAAGATCCCGTGAACTATGTGCGTCTGGAGCAGGAGGAGCATTTCCTGCCGGAATGGCCGCCGAGCCATCACAGCCATCCGGCGATCATCGGACCGGAGATGCTGCGCAGGATTTTTGAAGGGCTGATGATTCAGGAACGGCGGATCTGGTTGCAGAATTGGCTGCAAGGGGAGGCCCCCTTTAGGCCGGCGTTTCAGGAAGAGGAGCTTGCCCTGTTGTCGGTCCATGTGTCCGAGGCGCTGGCCAAAGCCCAGCCCAATGAGCGGGTGACGTTCTATCTGAGCTTGCCGCAGACATCGACCAAACGGGTGATCACCTCAGGTGGGCTCTATGTGAAGGAGGATGAGCTGCATCTGATTCTTGGAAATTGGCAGATCGTGTATGGAATTCCGACATACGGCATGATCTATGACCGCCGATATCCCATGCGGCCCACCGCCGCGAAAGGGTTCGATCTCTTTTTTCAGCCGCATGAAGCGATGCGGCGCGAGGAGGGAAGCTGGATCGACGGCGTGTTGGCCAACGGAGCGGATGAGGTGGTCATCAACCTCAGAACACTGGCGGCGGTGTCCGCCGAGTCTGCACCGAAACCTACCGAATAGCCTGATCGATTTCCAACTGGGCTTGCCCTCCCGAGGCGTAGGCCAGCGTCACTTCTGCAATCTTGTAATCGTATTGGGCTTCGGCCAATTTCGTCTGGGCCGCCGTAAGGCCGACCTCGGATTGCGTGACCTCCACGATTGAGCCGAGACCGAGCTTGTAGCGCTGTTTCGCCAGGCTTAAGGCCTCCTGCGCCGTCTTGACGAGTTCTTCCGACAGCTTGATCTGTTGAGTGAATGTCACGGTATCGAGATAGGCATTCGTGACCTGCTGCGTGAGCGCCTGTTCGATATTATTGCTTTGGGCCAGCGCGGCGGCCTCCTGGGCGCGCGCTTCCTTCACCTGATTTTCGATCAGCCCGCCCGTAAACAGTGGCATGGAGACCATTCCGCCCGCCGCCCACCAGCCGCCGGTCGCCACGTTGCGGCTGGGGTCGAAGGTATCATAGTAGCCGCCGCTAGCCACGGCGGAGACCGTCGGCAGGTACTGGCTTTTCATGGCCCGTTTTTTTGCCTCGGCCGAAGCCGTTTGTTCCTTGGCCCGTTTGAGTTCCGGATGGGTCAGGCTATCGGCGATTAGGTCGCTCAGGGCACGCGGGATTTTTACATCAGTGGTGACGTCTTCGAGCATGTATTCGTCTAATCCGGCGATACCCATCGCGCGGTTGAGGTCGGCGAAACTGGCCTTGAGGTCGTTGTGGCTGCGGACGAGCAACGACTCGGCATTGACCAACTCAACCTTTACCAGATTCAAGTCGAGTTTTGACTTCAGTTGTTGCCGGTATAAGGTCTCGATCTGGCTGACGATGGTGCCGCGCTCTCGCACGGTTTCTTCGGCGATATGAACCAGGCGTTGTCGCTTGAGGCAGTTCAGGTAACTGCGCTGAATGTTGACGATGACGAGAGAGCGGCGGGCGTTCACGTCCTGCTCCTGTGCCCGCTCACCGTAGAGGGACGACTCGACCAGGTTCTTTGTAAAGCCGAAATCGTAGACGCGCTGATTGGCCAACACGCCGGCGGTATAGGAGCTGAGATTCGGTTGCAGCAATCCGCCGGCGGGCGTGACGAATCGGGGGTTGATCCGTGCCGATCCGGCGGCGCCGTCAGCGTTCGCATAGACTTGCGGGTAGTAGAGCGATTTGGTCTGATCCGTTCTGGCGGTGGAGGCGGCGAGGCTGGCGTTGGCCTCCTGCACGATCGGATGATTCCGCAGACCGGTTTCAATGGCCTCGCGTATGCCGAGGTGGCGGTTGATGGGCGTGGGCTCGCCCGATCCAGCCGGTTGCGCTCCGGCGAGCGCGGGAAGCAGCAGCCCTATGATGAGCGGCAGGAAAAGGGATCTGTAGGGATGACTCATGGAACTCCTTCTCTTTGCGGACGCGAAAAGCTACAGCCATTCACTGGCTCGGGATAAAGCCGCTCACTCAGAGCTTCTGACGGGCTGATTTTCCGGCCGGCAGATTGTAGGGGCTCGGTTGAACGGGCTGGCCGTCTTTGAGCCCGGGTTTTCCCACCACAATCACCTCCATGTGGTCCTCAAGCCCTTGGGTGATTTCCACCCAGAGGCCGTCATCAAGTCCTGCTATGACCGGAATCTCCTTGGCCCGTCCATCCTGGACAATGAACACCGATTGCACCGGTCCGCTGGAGACCAGTGCGGCAGGGGGGACCGCGAGAACCTGCGTGTGTTCTTCAAAAATCAGCGTGGCCGTCACAAACATGCCGGGCCGAAGATTCTGCTGCTCGTTCGGAAGGCTCAGCTCAACCAGCAGCGTACGTGTTGCTGGGTCAAGCGCCTGAGTCGTCCGCGTGACAGTGGTGTGAAAGTCCTGGTCCGGCAGCTCGCGAACCGTCACGATCGCTTTCGTTCCTGGTTTGGCAAGCAAGGCCACTTCCTGCGGGACGCTGACATAGACCCGCACACGGCTTAAATCCATCAGGGTGAACAGAGGAACGGCCTGAGTCGATGAGCCGGTCGTGCCTTGAATCAGCGCGCCGGGATCGGCGAATCGTGCGGTGATCGTGCCGGAAAACGGCGCGGTGACGTGGGTATAGTTCAGCAGCGTTTTCTTGCTGTCCCTGAGATAACGAGCAGCGTTCGCTGCCGCTTCTGCCACATCCACATCTTGTTTGGCCACGACATCCGGGTTGCTCTTCCACACATTGTGCAACCGTTCATAGGTGACGTGCTTGATATGATGATCGGCTTCAGCCTGGTGATACTGCTGGGCAATCTCCGGGGCATCGATCACGGCCAAGAGCTGGCCCTGTGTGACGGCGTCGCCCTTGTCTGCCCCCATCGATTTCAGATATCCGGGCACTTTGGCATAGAGCGTGGCTTGTGACTGCGGCGACACGTTGGCCGGAAGGGAGAGGCTCTTGGCCAGGTCGCGCCGTTGAGGGGTGAGCGTCTGTACTGCCACTCCCGCAGTCTTCTGAGCGGCGGCTTGGTCGGATTCCTGAGATCCCGCGGTCGCATTCGGGGCGCGTTGCGGAGTGGAGTCGCTGCAGGAGAGGCCCGACACCGTGAGCAGCACGCCGGTAAATCCCGTTAGAAGAATGCGTTTAAACATCAGCCATTTCTCCATCCTCGCGCGGCTGGTGCCGGCGTCGAGCCAGGGCGTGAAGAACCGGAATGACGAGCAGAGTCATGGGCGTGCCCACCAAGAGTCCGCCGATCACCGATCGGGCCAGCGGCGCATTCATCTCGCTGCCTTCGCCGAAGCCCATGGCCATGGGGGCGAGCCCGAGCACGGTGGCCAGCGCGGTCATCATGATGGGGCGAATGCGGAGCCGTCCGGCCTGGAGCAAGGCCTCATGCAAGCCGAGGCCGTCGCGCAGTTGTCGATTGGCGAAATCGACCAGGAGCACGCTGTTGGACACGACGATGCCGATCATCATCAACGATCCGATCAAGGATTCGACGTTGACCGACGTGTGGGTGAGGAGGAGCATCCAAATGACGCCGATAAATCCAAACGGAACGGCGCCGAGGATCACGAGTGGATCGACAAAGGAACGGAAGAGCCCGACGATGACGAGGTAGACCAAGAGAATGGCGAGCGGCAGCGCTCCCGCGAATCCGGAGAGGGCAGCATTCATGCTGTCCGCTTCCCCTTTTACGACGAGGCGGACATCGGCGGGTAACGTGACAGATGCGGCGGCCTGTTGGACCTGGCGGGCGACCCGCCCCAAGTCGTTCCCTTTCACGCCGACCAAGACGTCGATGCTCCGCTGCAAGTTGTAGTGATCGACCGTTTCCGGACCGGATTGACGGCTGACGCTGGCAATGTCACGCAGCATCACCGGAGGCGAGATGCCGGTCCGGCTGGATTGAGGCAGGGGCATGCGGTCGGAAAAGGGCGTCTGTTGAAGCGCCAGTGCACTCCCCCGATCGAGAGAGCCGACGGCGCTGGTGATGCCGGCAAGATCGTGCTGGGCTCCCACCAGCGGCATATTGAGGAAGTCGTCGAATTGTACCAGCGTCTGTTCGGGGTATTGCGTGACCACGAAGTACGCATTGTTCGATTTCGGGTCAACCCAGTAGCCGGGGTTTAACTGCATATTGGACGAGAGGCTGGTGACGAGATCCCGCACCACACGCTGCTCGGTGAGCCCGAAGTATTGCGCCCGTTGACGGTCGATCGTAAGGAACAGTTCCGGATACTCGCTGCCCTGCCGAACCTGCACATCTTGTGTGCCGGGCACGGCGGCCACAGCCTCGCGCAACGAGGCAGCGGCATGTGTCAGGTCGTCGAGGTTCGACCCCATCAGCTTCAAATCGATGGAGGCCGGCAGCCCGGCATTCAAGACATCGCTGATAATCCCGCCTGATTGAAACGATAATTTCAGGCCCGGCAGTTCGGTCGCGAGACGTGTGCGTATCTTTTCGATCAGGGGGCCCGTTGCGATCGTATGGTCTTTGGTCAAGCTGACCAGAATGAAGGCTTGATGCGGGCCGCTGACCGGGGTGAACAAAACCATCCACCCGTGGGGCAGCCCGATGTTCGACACGATCTGCTCCAATTCGCCGGCCGGCGTTTCATCGCGTATTACCGTTTCGATTTGCCCGATGATGGCCTCGGTCTTCTCCACGCGGGTGCCTTCCGGCGCCGCCACATTCAAGATGAATTGGCCGGCATCGACTTTGGGGAAGAATTCGGCGGCCAGCTGAGAGGCGCTCATCAGGCTGAGTGCCAGCCCTGCGACGGAGATCCCGAGCACGATCGCGGTATGCCGCAGGCACCAGGACAAGAGGCCTGTGTATCGATCCACGAACCAGTTGAAGAGCAGGTTGAACCAGCGCATCCCGTGGCTCTCCCCCTTGATGAGCGCATGGATGGTGACGGGCGCTACCGTGATAGAGGCGAGGTAGGACGCCAGCATGGTAAAGGCCACCGCCAGCGCCAGGGGGACGAAGAGGAACCGGATGATGCCGGAGAAGAACATGATGGGCAGATACACGATCAGAATGCTGAGCGTGATGACAAGCATCGGCAGCGCCACTTCGGTCGTTCCGTCGCCGGCGGCCTGCTTGACGGATTTGCCCATGCTCAGATGGCGAAAGACATTTTCCAGCACGACAATGTTGTTGTCGAGCAGCGTGCCGATGACCAATGCCAATCCTCCGAGCGTCATCACGTTGACCGACTGTCCCGCTTGATAGAGGAGGAGGAAGGCTCCAAGTATCGACAAGGGCACGGCCAGGGCGATCAAGAGCGTTGCACGGACACTGCCGAGGAAGAGAAGGACCATCAGGCAGGCGAGTCCGCCGCCGATCAACCCTTCGTCTTCGAGGGTGTGGATCGCCTGCCGGATATAGAGGGATTGATCGAAGAGGAGCTTGACCACATAATCCGCCGAGAGGCCCTTGAGCGACGGCAGGGTTTCTTTGACTCCGTCCATCACGGCGATCGTGTTGGCTCCGGCCTGTTTCAAGATCGGTAGGTACACGGCTCGTTTGCCGTTGACGCGGACGACATTCCCTTGAATCATCGTCGAATCGACCGCTTTCCCGACATCGCCCAGACGGAGCGGCACCCCGTTGACGATCTTGACCGGGATCTCGTTCATCTGGTCGACGACGTCGATCAAGCTGTTGGTGTAGACATTGTAATCGAGGTCGCCGATCTTCACGTTCCCGGCTGGGAGCAGCAGGCTTTGGGCGTTCACGGCCGAGACGATCTCCTGCGCGGAGAGGCCGCGGGCCAGCATCCGCTCCCGATCGAGGAACACCGTCACCTGGCGGACGGTCCCGCCGAAGCTCGGCGCGACGAAAATGCCGGGGATGTTGGCCATCTGGGGGCGGACTTTGTAGTAGGCGGTGTCCCGCACTTCTTTTTCACTGGCGGATTCGCTGCTTCCGGTGAGGACGCCGATGGGCAGGCTGGCGGCGCCGAATTTGATGATGACGGGAGGATTCACACCAGGCGGAAGGTAGCGCAACGTCGAATAGGCAAGACTGGTAATTTCCGCGACCGCGGCGTTCACATCATAGGAAGAGTGAAAATAGACCTTGATCAGACTGACCCCTGGCAGAGACCGCGACTCGATGTGTTCAACATACGAGGCCTGGAGAAAGAGCTGCTCCAGGCGCAAGGTGATCGCGCCTTCCATCTGGCTGGGGCCCATCCCTTTATAAAAGGTGGCCACAGCGACGACCGGCAGATTGATCTCGGGAAAGACGTCTACTTCCATCTTTCGGAACGAGACGATGCCGAGAATCACGACGATCAAGCTGATGGCAACGACGGCGTAAGGATTGCGAATCGCGGCGCGAATCATAAGCGGTAGGCGTCCTCCGCCGCGGTGAACCAGGGTAGGGAATGGCTATCGGGGTGCGGCATCAAATAATCTCCTCGCAGGGCATGACCATCATCTTCATCGGAATCACTGCCCCATGCTGGCGCTGGGTGAGACTGGCGCGCAGCGCTCGAAACGCATCCTTCATCCGCTGAGTCGACTCCTCGTCCAGGGCCGCGAGAATGAGCGAGTTTTCCCCGTGAGAGAGAAATGATCCGACAGCCGCGCCGGTTTCCCCCACCCCGTGAACTGTGGGAATCATCGTGTAGGCATGAACGCCTGCTTGCCTGAGAAGTGATTGAATGTCCTCCTGCAAGGAGTCGCGATAGGTCACTAGCAGCATTTTCATTGGGCGGCACCCTTCTCTGTCATCATGATCCATGGAAGGATAGAAGTTCCAGGGCGGGCATTGGTTTGTCGGGTCTTCGAAGGCCGTGTCATCTTGATGACTATCCTTGGGCAGGAGCGAGCGGCTGACCGGAGTCAGCGCATCAACACCCGTCCTTTTTGATTCCAATAGTAAAAGATCGAAAGATTGGGGTACACCGCTTCAATGGCGTTTTGACCGGCCACGGTCACCAGGACTCCGAAAGCCCCCACGAAATTTGTGTCCCAGAAGCGCCATTGAATTGTCGGCTCAACCCCGACAACATGAAAGCCGCTACGCTGTCCGGCATTGATGGCATGGCCGTCCGCCCGCCAGGTCGACCCGTGGAGCGTCACCAATTCGAGCCCGTAGCCGAACCCGGTCTTGTCGTCGAGAATGTGTTCGAAGGACACGCGCGTATTGACCAAGTCGCCCGTATAGGTTGTGCTTCCTCCGCTGCTGCCCGGCGCCGAGTAGGTGTAGAAGACTCCGGCCTGCAACCGGAACGGCTGGAGATTTTTCCGGACCATCACGCCTTCCGTAAATGCGACTTCCCCGAACCGCGTTGTCGGGAAGCGGCCGATCGGGGCGAATCCGCCCGGGGGCTTACTCGTGCCGGCCCATTTGCCTGTCGGCAGGACGATGTGCTGGAAGAATGTCAGTGATGGCGTGGCCGAATCGGGGTCTTGAATGACCGGCCGGTACTTAATCGCGATCGAGGAGTCTCCCAATCCGGTGTCGGTGTCTGATTTTCCGTTCTCGCGCGACCAGAAAGATTGGACCGATGTGGTCGCGCCGAGCTGAATATGATCAGTGAGGCCGTAGGCGAATTCCAGCGACGGCTCCTGTACGCTGTAGAGATGCACCGGCCCACTCTTTCGGTCTGCAAAGGAGACGAATTGATTTCCGAACGAGTGCTCGCCGATCTGTGAAAAAATAAAGGGGCGGAGGAGATATTGTCCTTCCGGCTGCAGGTCGACCGCCGTGTGGAGGATCGGTCCATGCGAAAAGGGATTCCAGCTCTGGCGATATTTCTGGATCTCTTCGTCGGTCGGCACCCAATCCAGGGCGTAAGCGCCGGTGGAGACGGAGAGCCAGAAGGCCATCAACGGCAGGATGCAGCGCCATCGAATCGCGAACCGAGCATGAGCCAGTAGAGGCAATGAGAGTGGGCGGGGCCAGTTTCGTTGAAGGAGGATCGTCATCATGTCTGGGGTCACCTTATCAGGGTAAAGTTACGGCGGTGTAAACTTGGCAAACTTTTCATTTGTGCGACAGAACTCCTGCCGGAGTATGATTCCGATCCAGCCCAAAGCGGCAGAGATCGCCGGTGCATTGAATGAGTTCGGCAAAGGTGCCGGGTTTTACGACATAGCCATTGGCTCCGCCGGCATAACAGCGAGCGACATCCTGCTGGTCATCCGATGTGCTGAAGATGACAACAGGGATGGCGGCAAACCGCGCGTCAGCCCGGAGCCGTTTCAAAAAATCGCAGCCGTTCTCGCCGCGAAGGTGAAGGTCCAAAAGAATGAGAGAAGGGAGAGAGGGAGGGTAGCCTGATGGGTCTCCCTTGCTCGCTGATGCCGCACGATTGGAATGTGCTCCCTCAATGCGCGCAGTGGAAGAACAATTCAGGCCACCCTCCTGGAGGGAGATGGAGGGCTGAGCGACGGGTGGCGTGGTCTCTGTGCTCTCGGAACGCTCAGAGTGGACGTCATCTGTGGGGTCCTGTGCTCGCGGAACGCGCGGTTGAAGACTCCCCTCGTTCGACGCGCGCACTTGGACCCCTGCGGTCGCCATCCATTGACTCATGAGGAAATGGAATGCCGCCTCGGCGTCCTGCTCGGTAAAGAGGGCGACATCGAGGCCGGTCTGTTTCAGTGCCAGGCGAAAGAGTTCACATTCGCCGGGGCTGTCGTCGATCAAGAGCATGGAGGAATGAGTCGGCATCGGTGAAATGTATGAGCAGGGACTGTGCCTGGGGATTGTGGAGAATTTGAAATGCTTAAATGCTGTTGTATAAAAACATGTTACGCTGTACATATCATGCGAACGATGAACAGCTTGATGCGGGTAGCGAGCTGAGAGTTGGGGAGAAATTCCAGAGAGTGATAGAGAAACTCCAGAGGAGCGGGCCAATCCTCAAGTGTCTCGACGCGCTGCTGCATACATTGGGATTCTGCCCTCCGTGACGGTCGTACGTCAACCGTGAAGCCGAGGGTATTAGAGGAATCAACTCTCACGCCTTCCGAAGCGGGGCCTCTCAAATCCGCCATTATAATTCGGCGTCAGCGCTATTCGTAATAGTCGATCAGCCGCTCTTGCTGCATCTGGCTTGGCGCTGATTCGGTAGCTGATGGGGTGCTCGGTTCCTGCCTCGTGAGTTCTTTGATCCAGTTGCCTATGCCGTCGTATTTATAGGTGGTGATCCATCGGCTCGTTCCACCGTGCTGCGTTGTCTCCGTCGTGGTCCGGATACGTTTCCCTGCATCATCGTACTCGTGCGAGACTTTCCCTGTGACGGCCCCGCCGGGGCTGTAACTGGTCACGGTGATCAATCTGCCCAAGCTGTCATAGCTACGCCCTGCCTCAGCGAGTAATTGCCCTTCTCTGTATTGCGCTGAATAGAGGAGGCGTCCGAGGACATCGAACAGATTTCTGCTCGTTATGGCTCTATCCGCAAAAATCGTTTCGGAAAGCGTTCCGTGCCGGTCGTAGAGTAAAAATTCCACATGGTGAAATTCGCCGTCTTGCGAGGCGGCGGCTACGGCTGTTTCCCGGGCGGCCGGATCGTGGGCGTAGGCGAACAGTTTGCGATAGATGAGGGTGCCGTCGGCCTCATACCCGATCTCTTCCTTCAGGTCTCCACGCTCGTTGTAGGCAAAGACATACCGCATTGAGCTGTGTTCATCCCGCTGATAGATGATCGCCTCGGTGAGATGGCCTGCGCGGTCATAGGCGTCAGAGAAGGAAGCATCCGGTCTCATGGTGACGACGGATCGAACGGGACCGATCAGCTCATTCTGCTCTCTGGCGGTCTTGCCGGAGGCGGTAGCGTCCGAAGCGGAGAGTAGGGTAATCAGAATACCTATGGCGGCAAGTCGTAGCAGCATCTCTTCCCTCTGAGTGAGGGTGCTATTCTAGCAGGCGGTTGAAAACGTCTGCCAGGGACGTTCTCCTCGCGTGTGTGTCATGACGCGAGTATGAATCGTTGGGCCGATATGGATCACGTGTCAATACTCGTTCTTTTCGCCAACCATCGAGTTCCCTGCCGGGCCCCCTCCCAATGTAGGATATCGTTCATCCTCTCTATCCGGGTACAATCCGGCGTCCAGAGATCATGGAGGTGTGATGGTGCCTTCTCACTATGCTCGGACCTACCCTCGTTTTTCACTCCATTTTCCCGTGATCTTCGGCGGGACGTCGTTTGTCGGTGAAGGGGTGCTAACCAACCTCTCGCTGATGGGATGCTCAGTCATGTGCGATCGGGAGCTGCTCTGCGGGAGCGATATCCGTGTCAGTGTGTTGCTTCCCAGTCAACCGTCGGCATTGCCGATCGAGCTTGGCAGGGTCAAATGGGTGCAAGGCCATCAGTTCGGGGTGGAGTTTCATCGCCTGCCGTTCGAGGCCCGGCAACGTCTCAATAGTACGTTGCGGCTTGAGCTGATTCGTACGCTAAAGACCAGGACGGATGAAAGAAAGGGCCTGGACCTGTTCTCTGAAAATCTGAGTTCTGCCACTGCTGCCAGTCCTCCCCGTTCCTAACGCTGGACTCCCTAGAAAATAGATAGCGAGCTGTATTCAGTTGGGCGACGGGTGCGTCTTTCAGTTGCTACGGGTGCTTTCTTGTGGTCACCATCTCACGACGGGTTGGATATTGACGAGTCATTGATCCTTCTCCTGATCGGTGAAAATGGCCGACTTTCCTTGTAGCTGTTTGGATTTGACTGCAGTCTTATAGATCTCTTGTAAATCATATAGTTACTGCGTTGCTCAGAGTATTGAATGACCTCTATTCCCTACACCTGAATCCTTCTCTGATGGATAGAGGTTATGGATCGCATGGCTAAATACAGCCAATAATGAATGGATTGGCTTTTTCGAGCATGCGGTACAACGTTTGCTTTCGTCCATGGCATGGCAGGGCGGTATCTCATTCGATGAATGTGGAGGCCTGATCATGGAACTGCGCTCGATTGAAGACATGTTCTCCCAATATGCATCGGTGGCACTGCAGGAGCAGACCGGAGGAGAGGTGGAGGGTGATCAGCCGGTTGCCGTGATCTCTGCTGAGGCTGGTCCTTTGTGGCGTCGCGCGGAAGCGCGTACGGCCTCCCGTCAGCTGTGCTCGTATGAAGTGCTCGATGGCGCTGAAGGAGAGTCGTTCGCCATTGAGCAAGGTGAAGGGTACACGCTCAACCGGAGCGCGGATGGGATCCTGCTATTCATGGGGCGCCCCATGCGGGAAAAACAGTTGATAGAAATCCATACGTCCCGCTCGAGGTGGGGGCGGGCCGCGAACGTCTATGAAGTGCGATGGCACAAGCCGGTTCAGTTGGAGTCTGGAGAGACGTTGTACTTGCTGGGGGGCCGGCGGGTCTTTGGCCCCTGCGACTATCTGTCGTTCTAATCGGTGTGATCGTGCGCGATCGGGATCCGCGTTATTCGACTCGATATCCCTTTGCGGCCAGGCAGGTATCCCGCATCGCGTTGATGGTCGAGAGCCCGTGCAGCGCGCGGGCATGGTCGGTAGGACTTTGTGATCCTGGGCCAAAGGGATAGGGCGACCGTTGGTTGTAGAACGAATCCTGATTGGCCATTCTGGCTTTGTATTCACACTCCATATAATCCCGCTCCACCTCGGCTTGGCTGTAGCCGGCCGGATGACGGCTTTGTGTGTAGGGGCCTGGCGCACAGCCGCCGACTCCCCCTATCAGTATCCCGATTAACACGCCGATACTCTTGTAAGCGCTCATTGGTGTACTCCTACCATCGGTATCGCCATCGGTCAACCGGCTGAGCCGGTGATAATCTCGACGCAACGGTAGGCGCTGACGATAGCGCTTTCGATGTTGTCCGGCCAGCCGGTGTCGGTCCATCCTCCGGCGACCAGCAGATTCTGAATAGGGCTGAGCTGAATCGGCCGCAATAACGCGGTGCCTGGTGTCAGAGAGAGTGTGGCCTGCTCTCTTCGCTCGATTCCGTTGGGCTGCATGGCGCTGGAGGCGATTGCCGGAAGGATGGTGCGCAGATCTTTTCTGGCGAGTCCAAACAGGTCCTGGTCTGTCTGCGGGGGGGGGGAATCGTCAACGGACAGTGTCAATTTGTATGCGGATTGTTCCGCTTCAGCCTGGGCGATGCCGAGCCGATCGAACGAAGTTCCTGATAGCAGCAGCAGCCGGGGGCTTCGCTCTTGCTTCGGCCCACGCATCTCCACCGTGAGTTCGTGGCGGTTTCGAAGTTCGCCGAGCTGTGAAAAGTAGGCATAGCGGGTGAGGAGCCGATCGGGGAGGAGCGCAAGAATCTGTCGGTGAGGGAGCGCGGAGAGATACCACGAGGCCTGCAGAGTGGTGCCGTCGCACAGCCGCACATGAGCGATGGCGTCGCGGTCGAAGTGAAGATGGGGCAGGTCTTGCTGCGGGAGGACCGTGACGCCGAGGTGTGCTAGGGTGGCAGTAAGCGGGGCGATGAGCCGCTCGTGGATTGAGCCCTCGACTAGAGTGAGCTGTGCGGCGCGCGAATCCCTGAGGAACGGTTGCGCGACGGCGTGCGCGAACGTGGGGGCGGAGAGCGCGACCAGCCGATTGCCGGTGAGGAATCGCACGAGCGGATCCCATACGGTTTCGCACGCGGCTGGACTTTGGCCCATCGCGGTCAGCCAGGCGGCGGCGGTGCCTTGCTCCAGCGATGTCGGGATAGAGGCGTCCTGTTCCCAGACCCGTTCCAGATAGGAGAGCAATTGCCAGCGATCCTGCCAGGACAAGCCTCGAAACCGGACGAGGCCGGCGATCCAATGGAGTGAGCCCGGCAACGAGGTGGAGCGGTACGAGACGATGCGTCCGTCGGGGAGCCGGAATTCGAGCGGAATAATGTGATCATGGCGTTCCGATTCTTTGGGCTGAAGGGAGCGCAAGAGTGTCCAAGTGAGATGATGGCAGCCGAGCAGATGAAAGGGGGAGCGCTCGTGCGAGGCCCAGTGCGGATGTTCGAGGAGAGTGACATGGCAGCCTTGTCGAGCCAGGTCGGCGGCGGCGACCAAGCCCGGCAGGGTGCTGCCGAGAATGATCGCAGACTTTGAGCGTGGTGTGATCACGAGAATCGAGAACGTATCCAGATGCCTGCGGCGATAACCAGCCGGTGGCCGGTCGAAAGACGGATCCGGGGCCCAAACACCTGAAAGTCGCTGGCTTCGAGCTTTTTAAGAATCCGCGCATACACGCCGCGCATGATTTCGGCTACGGTGAGTGCGCGCCGCTCCTGCTTGGAGAGCGCGCTATAGGCGGCGCGGGCTTTCTCATAGTACTGGTGCGCGCGTCCCGCTTCGAATTCCATCAGCCGCGTGAATTCCGGCGAGTAGGTCCGGCGCCGCAGCGCCTTTTCCGAATGCTGGCAGGCTTTCAGATCTTCCAGCGGCAGGTAGATGCGATTTTGCGCGGCATCGGCTCCGACGTCGCGCAAAATATTGGTCAATTGAAAGGCCATGCCGAGCGCGACCGCATAGTCCTGGGCGCGGGCTGAGGTGGCGCCGAAAATGTGGAGGCAAATCAAGCCGACGATGGAGGCGACGCGATAGCAGTACAGTGACAATTCGTCGAATGTGAGATAGCGGTTGTTCTGCAGGTCCATTTCCACCCCCTTGATCAACTCCTCGAAGTAGACCTTGGGGATGCCCAGCGTTTTGACATGGTAGGCCAGGCTGATCGTAATCGGCCAGGTCGGTTTGCCGTGATAGGCGGCGTCCAGTTCGGCGCGCCAGCGCGTGAGTTCTTCCTGCGGCTGGCTTCCCGGCGGAGGTTCGTCGACTGCGCTATCAACGGCCTTGCAGAAGGCATAGACCGTGTACATCGCCTGGCGCCGGGCTTTGGGCAGAAAGAGGAAGGAATAGTAGAAGTTGCTGCCGCTTTTTTTCGTCAGCGCGGTGCAATAGGCTTGGGCTTCATCGACGGTCATCATAGGCTCTCGGTCCTTACGTCGCCGGCCAGAGGCGGGTTTCGAGCTCGGCAAGCTGGGTCTCGGCGAGGCTGTGGGCGATGGCATGGGCTTCATGCAGGTCCTGGGCGGTATGGGTGTTGGCGACGGCGAGCACTTTCATGCCGGCCGATTTAGCCGCACGGATTCCTGGGAGCGAATCTTCGATCACCAGGCAGGAACCGGCTTGCAACGCGAGAGCGGGACGCTGTTGTGACAGGCCCGCCAGGGCATAATGAAAGGGCTGCGGATCGGGTTTGCCGCGGCTGACATCCTCGGCGCTAGTAATGTGGAGGAAGGCGTTCCGGATGCCGGCTTGTTCAAGGATCAATTCAATCTCCTGGCGCAACGCGCCGGAGGCGATGGCCAGCGGATAGCGGGCCGCGGCGGCGCGCACAAACTCGCGCACGCCCGGGAAAATCACTAAATGATCTTTGATCGAGTCAAGATAGGCGGCGGCCTTTTTCTGCATTAAGTCGCGGACGATCTCCGGCGTGATCGGACGTCCATTGGCTTGAAGTGCCGCGAGAAAACAGCCGCGGTCGTCGAACCCCAGATAATTGGTGTAGTAATCCGGCTCGGTGAGGGTGATGCCGATGTCCTCCAGTGTGCGGCGGAGCCCGGCATAATGGAGCGGCTCGGTATCGGCAATCACCCCGTCAAAGTCGAAAATAATGGCGCGCAAGGTGTGCATAGCTGGTCTCGATAGTGGATGTTCAGAGTGTATGAGATTAACGGGGGCGCATTATAGCACAGCGGGCGGCGACACAACGATGTATCGCCGCCCGCAGACGTGAAGCTATGACTCGTGTTGAGGCTAAGGTTTAAGGCGCAGCCGTTTTTCAGCCACCCATCCCTTTGCGCCATCGTCGCTACGGACGGAGTAGACCCAGCCGGTTGGCTGGAGATCCCCGTCGAGAATTGTGAGAGACATTCCCGGGCGAACCGTGAGCCCTGGTTTTGAGCCTGCAGGATCTTGCGAGAGGGTGAAGGCGTCACCGGCCGCAGACGGATCGAGCACCACCGTCACCCGCTGGCCTTCGCCGAACATCGGCGCGGGTACGGCCACGGCAGGCGGGGTTGCGGCAACGGGACCTCTGGATGCTCCTGAAGGTGCAGGCGGTGCACTTGGAACTGCTGGCGCTGCGGCGGTTGGTGCCGGTGGGGTCATTGTTGGAGGCATGGTTGTTGGCGCTGTAGCTTGAGAAGACGCGGCGCCGGGCACCGGGATGGCGGTACCGGGTGCGGCTGGAGCCGGTTGCCCTCCTGGAGTGCCTGGGGCAGGCATGGTTGCAGCCGGTTTCGCGGCGTGGGGTGTTTGTGGCTCCTGAACGGCGGTCTCCCCAAGCAACTGGTTGACCCAGTCCAGGACCATTTCCGGTTCCATGGCGACATAGGCCCCACCGCCCACAAGCGCGAGGAGCACGATCCAGAGCAGAGGGCGTCCCCCGGACTTTTTGGGGGACTTCATTGGGGCAGATAAGCGTGTTTCAGTCGTCTGCTCCAATTCTTCTTCCGTGAATTCCAAATCCGGTTCCGGTTGAATAGCAAAGAAGAGGTTGGAAAGCGAACTACCCGTGTGCGACGGGACGGCAGCGACAGCGAACATCAGGCACCTCCCTATGGCGAGCATCGAACTTTCAGCAAACTCTGTGAAACTACTTATCACCAAGGGGTTGGAGAGTCAATTTTGTGTGCAATTTCTGCAAGGCCCCATTCCGGAGTGTGGAGGTCATGCGGTCTCTCTATCGCCTGCTAACAGGGTTGCACGTGAGAACAGGAGAGCACCTGATGGCTTCGGCTGCCGGAACGGAAGACGGTGAGGCCCTTGCACCCGAGCTGATGGGCGAGGCGAAAGGCGTTGGCCACATCCTTGCGCGCGGCGTGCAGGGGAAGGTTGATCGTTTTTGAGACGCCGCTGTCGCTGTAGCGCTGGAAAATGGCCTGCATCCGCACGTGATGGGAGGGGCTGATGTCATGCGCGGTAACGAAGAGCGATCTGAGTGACTTTGGGATCGACATCAGATGTTGAATCGATTCGGTCCGGCTGATGTCAGCCTGGAGTCGGGCGAGCGGCATTCCGTAACGCGCGGCCTGGCGCATGAATTCAGGATGAAGGCTGGTGAGGGTGAGTCCCTCCAAGACACGGCGCACGATGCTGATTCCGTATAAGGGCTCAATGCCGGCGGAGCAGTCCGCGATGATGCTGATGGTACCGGTCGGCGCGATGGTCGTGACGCTGGCATTGCGCCGCCGCTCTCGACCGGTGTGCAACCGGCTTCCTCTGAAGGCCGGGAAGAGGCCGCGCTCCCGCCCCAATTGTACTGATGCGTGGTGCGCCTCGCGTTGAATGAACCCCATGAGGCGATCGGCGACGGTCAGGGCCTCGTCCGTGTCGTAGGGAATGCCGAGCTGAATCAGCAGGTCGGCAAAGCCCATGATGCCAAGCCCGATTTTTCGAGTCAGCCCAGTGCGGTGCGCGATTGTCTCCAACGGAAAGTGCGAACGGTCGAGTACGTTGTCAAGGAAGCGCACCGTGATGGGAATCACAGTCTGCAGACGGTCGAAGTCGATAGTGGCGCGTCCCCTGGTGTGAGACACGAATCGGGCGACATTGATCGATCCCAGTGTGCAGGATTCGTAGGGCAGCAACGGTTGTTCACCGCAGGGATTGGTGGCTTCGATGGCTCCAAGTTGCGGCGTGGGATTGGCGTGATTTATGGTGTCGAGAAACACGACGCCCGGTTCTCCCGATTGCCACGCGGCCTCGACGAGACGGTCGAAGACCTGTTCGGCCGAGAGCCGGCGGACGGACCGGCCGGTGCGCGGATTGATCAGCGCATAGGCTTGGCGGCGTTGCACGGCGCGCATAAAGCGATCGGTCAGACCCACCGAGAGATTGAAATTGGTCATCTCCGATGGATTCTGTTTGAGCGCGATAAAATCAAGGATATCCGGGTGATCGACTCGAAGGATCCCCATGTTGGCGCCGCGTCTCGTCCCGCCTTGCTTGATGACCTCGGTTGCCAGGTTAAAGACCCGCATGAACGAGACCGGTCCCGAGGCCACGCCGTTGGTGGTGGCAACCCGGTCGGACTTGGGACGGAGCCGGCTGAAGGAGAATCCGGTGCCGCCTCCCGATTGATGGATGAGGGCCTGGTATTTGACGGCATCGAAAATGGACTCCAGCGAGTCGTCGACCGGCAGAACAAAGCAGGCGGAGAGTTGCTGCAGGGGGCGTCCGGCATTCATCAGGGTGGGAGAGTTGGGGAGAAAGTCGAGATGGCGCATGAGGTCGAAGAATTGACGGGCTACCTGAGGGACTCGGCTGGCGCGCGGATAGTTTTGTTCGGCCCTGGCAATGTCCTTGGCTACCCGCTGGAAAAGCTGGGTGGGTGATTCGCACAACGTGCCGCGGGTGTTGCGTGCCAAATAGCGCTGGCGCAAGACGGTCAGAGCATTCTCCGACAGATGCCGGGGGAGTCGTTGTGGAGGGGCCGCCCGCATGTTTCTATTATAATCTCTTCTTCAGATTGCACCAGCCTGGCATCCGGTTCTGGAGATGCCACTTGAATCTGTGATGATCCGTTCGGCAGAATGCTTTTCCGACTCATGGACGGGGCCGATGAAATCCTATCGCGAAGAGCTGTGGTTTGACACGAAGACGAGACGCGCCTATCTCAATATCACGCCGCAGATTGATGCGGCGGTCAAGAAGAGCGGGGTGCAAGAGGGGCTGGTGCTCGTGAACGCGATGCATATTACGGCAAGCGTATATATCAACGACGATGAGCAGGGGCTTTTGCGGGATTACGACGACTTTCTTGAACGGCTGGCGCCGCAGGAGGCGGTCTATCGCCATAACGACACGGGCGAAGATAACGGCGATGCGCATTTGAAGCGGCAGATCATGGGCCGGGAAGTGGTGGTGGCGATCACCGGTGGGAAGCTGGATCTCGGGCCATGGGAACAGATCTTTTATGGTGAGTTCGACGGCCGCCGCCGCAAGCGTGTGCTGGTGAAAGTAATCGGCGAATGAGGCCGCGTTGAATGGGACGCGGGCGCCCATGTGGCCGGAATGACCTTCGTCCTTGCTCCGGTGGGGAAAGTTTGGCAACATGGATCTTGAACACGGCCGAGGAATTCCCGCCGTATCGACTTTTTAGGAGAGCTTGATGTTAGCCTGGTCTCGGCCCGATCCTCTCACGCGCGATCTCATTCATCTGATCAATGCCCGTCGGCATGATCATGGCGATACCGAGGCGGCCATCGATACGCTTCAGGCGTTTCTTGAGCAAGGCCGGGAAGCCGAGCTCCTGACGGTGTTGGCGGCGCTGGACGAGGACATGGCGGAGTGGCTGTTCGATCTGCTGGCAGAGGCCAGCTGTACGCTCATGCTGGATGGGCCAGATGATGACAAGCCGGCCTATGCGACGATGGCGGCCCTGGCGCTCCCGCTGCAAGCGAATCTGACGGCGCCGCTCAATCTTAAGATCGATCCCATCGCGACGGCGGAGCTGCTGCATCGCCATCTTCGGCTGCCGGCCGGGACGGTGGTGCGGGTGGAATCCCGCCTCTTGACGGATTCGACGTTGGAGCTGCTGGACTTGCAGGCGTTGCAGGATCATCTGACCAATGTGGCCGATTCGCAGCGGACGCAATCGGTGGCTGCGCGGCTGTATCCGCCGGTTGAGAATACGGCATTTTTGCTGTTTGAAATCATCGGGGCGCCGGACCCCGGTTTGCCGGAGGCGTGGGAGGATCGTCATCGCTGCGCGATTCTCGAAGGCCTGGTCGAGCAATGTCCGGAGTTAGCCTTGGCTCCCGATACGATCGAGGCCCCGGTCTATGCCGCTTATGCGACGTTCGATGCCCAGAATGCCGTGCGGATTCACCGCCTGGCCGACGAAACTGCCGCGGTGTGGCGCGATCTCGATCCACTCGTGCGGTCGCGCACCATCGTGCATCTGCATACGCAGTGCGGTAATGGCGTCTATATGCCGGTCTGGACGGATTTGTTCGATCCGGAGTTGCCGGAGGAGCATGGTCCGGTCTGGACGTCGCCGGATGTGTGGGTTTTTACCGCCGATCTGCCGATCGAGTGGCCGGGAGAAATGCTGACCAATCGGCTGCTGGCGGAAGGCTGTACGCGGTTTGAGAACCACATTATCGAAGCCCCTGACAATTAGCGGCCTTCCTATTTTTGCGTTGTCTTGCAGGGTGCTGTTCTGAATCGGTTCCCAAGTCTTGTGCGAAATTTCGGCTTTCCGTGATTTTCTGCGAAGACTGTCCTATCCTGTGCCTCATATGCCGGGACTACAACCGCCAGAAATTTCCAGCAGCACGATCACGATGGTGATTTCTGTCGTCACGCTGGCTGTGGTGTGGGGTGTGGTCTGGGCCAATTTACCGACGATGGAGGAGCTGCAGGCCTCGCAGGTTCCTTCGCGCGTGGCCGCGCCTGTCCCTTCTTCTCCCATACTTGATCTGGCGATTCCCGGCGTACCGCCTGAGAAGGCCAAGGGGGAGGCCGTTCCCTTGCGTACAGTGGTGATTAATGGAGCCGAAGTGCCGAATGGCGGGACGGATTTGTCGGCTCCTTCTCTGCCAGTCGATCCGCGCGCGAGGCAAATCGTCGAGATGAAATGCGATGCGGAAGTCGAGCAACTCTGTCCCCAGTCTATGCCGGGAGATGACCGGCAGCAATGTATGGAACGGCGCATCACGCATTTTCCTCTGCTATGTCAGCAGATTTTCCAGCAGCGACTGGTACGATGGAAGGAACGGTCAGGGCATGCGCAGGCCTGTGTCGGGGACGTGAAGCGGTTTTGTCGCACGGTTCAATCGGGGGAAGGGCGGGTTCTGCAATGCCTGCAGAATCATGCCCAGGATGTGTCCGATCAATGTTATGCGACTCTTCCTAAGGGGGCTCTCTCGGTTCGGAATTAACGGATTGTGCGTTAGGTACGTTTCTTCTTCGGAGTTCTCCAGAGTATCGTAATTCCCGCGACCTCCACGCGGTCTCCCTCCTTGAGGATATGTTCACCTGTGACGGTTTTCCCATTGACGAGGATCGGTTTCCCGCTCTGGCCGGAACTGATAAGGTACTGTGTGGTGCGTCGGGTAATGATAGCGGCGGTCTTGGGGGCAAACCATTTGGTCAGCCGGATCGCGGCTTCGGAATCGCCCCCGATGATCGTGACATGTTTGGTGATGGGATAGTCTTGCTGCGTCGTTTTTCCAGAGAGCACCCGAACATGCGGGGTGACGGGTCATGTATCGGCGGAGGGGGCCGGTTTGGATATCACCATGGTGTGATCAAGGCTGTCTGTGTTGTCCACCGAGGAGGTGATCGTCGGCGCACTATCGCGGAAAATAATTCGGTGACGTCCGATGGTAATGACATCGGTGTCGTGCAGCTGGTGCCGCTCGATGGGTTTGTCGTTGACCAGGGTGCCGTTGGTGCTCTTTAGATCTTCAACGAAGTACACGGCTTGTACCTGCACGATACGGGCGTGATGTCCGGAGACGACCGCATCGTCGATCACGAGATGGTTATCCGGTTTGCATCCGATTGTAAACGTGTTCGCGGACAGCCTGCGTTGTTCCGATGCGGCACCCTGGAGTTTCACCAGCAGTGACGCCTGGTGTGTGGTGGTATCGTGCATGGGGCTCCCTCCGTAAACGTTCCTGGCCGGGATTTATATCGCCAAACGATGGCGTAGCCGGTGCCGCCACAGGCTGTCATCTTCTTCTGTCTGGCACACGGTCAATGCGATCACCGTCGTATTGTCTTCTCCCCCTGCCTCGTTGGCCATCGTGATGAGATGCTTCGTGAGTGAGGCCATATCGTCTTTGTGCAGGAGTGAGGCTAAGAGAACTTCTGACCGCACGCCTTTCGTCAATCCGTCCGAGCAGAGCAGCAGTCGGTCGCCCGGTTGCAGCGGGGTCTCTCCGATTGTCACATCGACGTGCCGGGCCACGCCGAGCGCTCGGGTGACAAGGTTTCGTCGTGGGGACCGTTCAGCTTCGTCCTCTGTCATGATACCGCTTCGGACTTGTTCGGCCACCCAGGAGTGGTCCAGCGTGAGCGGTTGTAGGGTCTGGTGGCGGACCAGGTAGAGCCGGCTGTCTCCGACATGGGTGAAGGACAACAGCTCATTGGTTACCAGGGCGGCGACGACGGTGGTGCCCATTCCGGCCCATTCAGGCTGTTTCATGGATTCATGGTGAATCACATCGTTAGCCAGTCTGATGGCGCTGGCGAGCCGGTTGGTGGCCGGGGAGACGCTGGGATCCGCAGGTCCGCTGATGGGAAGATCTTGATTCTGGGAGGCCTCGTTGATGTGCCGATGGATCGTCTCTACCGCCAACGCACTGGCGACTTCCCCGGCATTGCTGCCGCCCATGCCATCGCAGACGAGATAAAGGCCCAGGGTGGCATCGAGGCAATACGGATCTTCGTTGCGTGGCCGTTTCCGGCCGGTGTCTGAGTGGGCGGCATGGAGAATAGTGATGGCCATGGGTGCGTTCGCTTATGCCGCGAGTTCGCGCAGTGAGATGCGAAGCGCGTGGGAAAACTCGGCGGCCCGTCGAAACCGGTGGACTGGATCCTTCTGCAGCGTGCAGTCCAGGGCTTTCGTGAGCGCCTGGGGGAGGTCCGTTCGGAAACCGGTGATAGGCGGATGCGGATGATGGGCAATGGCGAAGAGCAATGCCGAAAGGTTGTCGGCCGTGAACGCCGGTGTGCCGCTCAGGAGTTCATAGAGGACGACGCCGAGCGAGAAGAGATCGGAACGGCCGTCTACTTTCTTGCCGGCGATCTGTTCGGGCGACATGTAGGTTGGCGTGCCCAGAACCCTATCGGTTTGAGTTTTTGAGGTGGACGCGAGTTGGGCAATGCCAAAATCCATGACCTTCACGACCTGGTCTTTGGTGACCATAATGTTGGCCGGTTTGATGTCTCGATGGACGATTCCCTGCTGATGCGCGTAATCCAGTGCATCCGCCACCGTTGCCAGAATCGGGATCACTTGTTCGACAGGCAATGGATTCGGCTGGCGTGACCAGGCCTTGAGCGTCGTCCCTTCAAGGGTTTCCATGGCAATGTAGGCCAGACCCTGTTCTTCTCCGGCATCGTAAATGGTGACGATATTCGGATGCGAGAGGCGGCCGGTCGATTCAGCTTCGCCGAAAAACCGTGTTTTCATCTCCTGCAGATGGTCCGCATTGTCGAGGTCGTTCAACCGCATGGTCTTAATGGCGACGAATCGCTGGATGGTCGGATCTTTTCCCAGATACACCACACCCATGGCGCCTCGCCCAAGTTCCTTCAGAATCTTGTATCGGCCAAGAGTGGTCGGTGGTGTGCCGGTATGACTGACGGCAAGCGAGGTTGAAATGGACTGGGTGGGTTCGTCGCCCCTGTCGCCGATCGGCATGGTGCTATCGAAGAGTGGTTCCTGTTGTGTGCGTGAGCGGGATGGCGCGTGGGGTGAAAAGAACCGGTCAAGCCTATCAATGTTCAGCCACCATGCAACGGTCAACCAGAGTGTTGCCGCTACTAGTGCGGCGGCGTATCCGAAGAAATACTGTTGGGGACCGATCTGCTCGATGAGCGGTTGCCCAGCGACTCGGAGCGTCTTCTCGGCAATCAGGATGACGGTCATGGCGACAAGGGGAGGAAATACGCGGCGGACAAATGAAAAGCCTTTTCCGTTGTCCGGCATGGTGCGGAAGGTCAGTACGGCGAGGATGCAGAGAGTCACCAGGCAGGCAAATTCAACGATGAGGCGGAAAAGATGCGGCCCTGTGACGCCCCAGAGGGTCAACGGGAAGGATTGGAGAAACGGGAGCCTGCTCACGAGCGGTCCGGCGACGAGGGCCACGCTTGAGGCAAGTGCAAATTGGATCGCTCTGCGTGAGGTATTCGACATTATGAGTGATGGTGTGACAACGCTCAAAGTTTAACGGAGTCGCAGAGGGAGTCAATGAATAGTAGGAAATACGCAGGGGACTCACTGCAGCCGAGAGGCGGCGTCTTTGAGCTTGGCAAGCAGATGGTCGGGGACGTGGAGCCCGCCCTTGCCGATTCCGACCTCGATGTCCGGTTTCGTCACCCCATGGAAATCGCTGCCGCCGGTGACGAGCAGGTCAATCTGTTTGGCCAGGCTCAGGTATTCGCGGGTTTGACGGGGTGTATGGGTGCTGTAATGCACTTCAACGCCATCCAGCCCGGCGGCTTTGAGCTGCCGAACGAGGTTGGTTAACGTGCCCTCAGGCGCTTTGACCCAGGTCGGATGGGCCAGGACGGCAAGCCCATGTGCCGCCTTGATCCATTGGATGGCGTCGGCCGGCTCCGGTAGATCGCGGGGGACATAGGCGGGTCTGCCATTGGCAAGAAAACGGTCGAAGGCCTCTTTGGCCGAGGTGACGACTTTTTTGTTCATCAGCACTCGGGCGATATGCGGCCGGCCGACCGAGTCGCTTCCGGCGACGGCGCGCACTTCGTCATAGGTGATATCGATGCCGAGCGATTGCAGCCGTTCGATGATTTGCGGATTGCGGCGGTGCCGGCTTTCTCGCAGTGTGGCGAGGCGCGCACTGAGCTCCGGGTCCTGCCAGTCAAGAAAGTACCCGAGTACGTGCAATTCCGATTCGCCATAGCGCGAGCTGATTTCAATGCCGGGAATGATTTCAATCCCAAGCGCCTGACCGGCTGCGATGGCCTCAGGAATGCCGGTCGTAATGTCATGGTCGGTGATGGCGAGCGCGGTCACGTGCGCTTCGTGGGCCAGTCGGACTACGTCGGCTGGAGGAAGGCTGCCGTCTGAATGGGTCGTATGGAGGTGAAGATCGATGCGGCTCATGCTGGCGTCGCCGATGGTAGGGGCTTGCAGGCCACCAGTTGAGCGGTGTAGGTCGTGCCGGAGCCTTGCACGCCATCGTGGGCTCCTTCGTCGTAGTGCATGATATTGAGTGGCGATGTCAGCCTGAGCAGTTCGTTCTGGGCGAGGCAGAATGCCTGTCTTCGTGGATGGCCGTGACGGAGATGGTTGTCGATGGTAAACGTTTCATAGAGGAGAACGCCGCCTGGTTTCAAGGCCTCGATGAGAAACGGAAAGAGGGGACGGTGAAGATAGAACAACACGGCGATCACATCATATTGGGCATGACCGAAATCAGGATTGAACGGGGCCGGTTGTTCGAGATCTACCGTACGAGTCGTGATCGGCGACAGGTGTGATGCTGATTGCGCGAGTTGTGCCAGCGCGCCGCTGTCTCGATCGACAGCATCGACCTGATAGCCTTGCGCCGCGAGATAGAGCGCGTGGCGTCCGCGACCGGCTGCAACATCTAACACGCGGCCTTTGGGCAGGCGGTGCAATTGCTGTACGAGAAACGGGGCTGGAGCCGCGTCGCTCTGTTCCAGCTGATGTTGAAGTCTCGTGCGTGTCAGGGAGACGCCGACGGAGGTGGTGATGTGGGTGATCGGTGGATGCAGTTTCCGCACCCATACCGTGGCGCTCTCGACAGGGAATTCGTCGAAGATTATGGAGAGGAAACGATCGGCCATGGTTTCCAACAAACCGGCCTCTTGCGTGGTGCCGATCTCCACGATGCGTCGGGCGACGGCGGCATAGTCGATGGTCTGCGCCAGATCGTCAGACCGCCCGGCCGAGCCAATCCGGCAGTCCAATTTTAAATCGACCGCCAGAGGCTGAGGTTTGGCCCGTTCCTCCGGTGTGACGCCGCAACGGCCTCGAAATTCTAAGCGTTCGATAATAATCTGCTCCGACATGCGGCGCATTGTGAGGATAGGACTTCTAGGTGTCAAGCAAAGTTCAGTCCGGAGGAAAAGAGTGTGGGTTCTCATGCCGCGGTAAGCGGGGTGGAGAGCGTCTGATGGCACTGCCTCGCAGAGGCATGATAGTAATGGTTGTATTGATGAGGCGTCCCATTTACTTTTCTCTTCGGTTTGGCGCATGGTACTCATGTTTAAACTCCACATCTGCTTCAGCGGGATCCGGTGATGCGATGGATGCCAGCTCCGTGAGACCCCTTCTTCCGTCTGTGCTCATTGTGGATGATGAGCCGGATATCTGTGTGGCCCTGAGCGATCTGCTTGAACACACGATGGATTTGCCGTCCGGGCGGTGCATACGGGACGGGAGGCGCTCCGCGAAGTGGAAGGGAGGCAAGTCGGTATCGTGATTTTGGACCTCGGGCTGCAGGATATGAGCGGCCTGGATGTGCTGCGGGAAGTGAAGATCATGCAGCCGTCCCTTCCGGTCATTCTGCTGACGGCCTCGACGCTGGAGAAGCATACGATTGAGGCCCTCCAGGGCGGGGCCTTCACGTACATCGGTAAACCCTACAGTCAACACGAACTCCGCTTCGCGCTGCGTCAAATCCTTGATGCGCAACGGCTGGCGTCTCAGGCTGCACGCGCGAAGGATGAATTGAGTGTCAGTGAAGAGCGGTTTCGAACCGTGGTGGGGACGACTCCCGATGCCGTGGTGCTGGCTGATCACAAGGGCGATATTCTTTTATGGAATCAGGCGGGCACCCGGTTGTTTGGTTACACGGAGGCAGAGGTGATCGGGCAGTCGCTCACGATGCTGATGCCGCAGCGTTATCGGGAGGCCCATCAAACAGGCATGACGCGGTTCGGAGCGACCGGTGAGGCGCATGTCGTGGGGAAGACGGTCGAACTTCACGGATTGAGAAAGGACGGTACGGAATTTCCACTTGAACTGTCTCTTGGCATCGGGCGGAGCGCGGGGGAGACATTTTACAGCGGGATCATTCGTGATATCTCGAAGCGAAAACAGGCCGAAGAGGCCAGGAGGCAGGCCGAATCCCGTTATCGGAACGTCGTTGACAATACGGTGGAGGGGATCTTTCAGACGACCCCGGACGGACGGTTCTTGATAGCCAATCCCAGTCTGGCGCAGATGCTGCGCTATGATTCTCCTGACACGTTGGTGGCTACCGTTACGGATATCGCGCGCCAGCTCTATGCGGATCCACAGCAGCGAGCGGAGTTTCAACGGCTGTTGCGCGAGTACCGGGCTGTTCGGGAATTTGAAGCCGAAGTAATGCGCCGGGACGGGATCCTGATCGCGGTATCGGTGAATGCGCGGGTGGTGCGCGATGAGCAGGGGGTGCCCCTGCATTTTGAAGGGACGGGGATATCACGGAGCGGACACGGTTGGCGGCGGAATTGCTCGAAGAAGTCAAAGTGGCCGAAGTGACTCGCGCCCTGGGCGATATCGGCCATGACGTGAAGAATATGCTGATGCCCGTGCTTGGAGGCGTGGATCTCTTGCGAGAGGAAATTCAGGGATTCTCGATCGGCTGGTGAGGGCCGGCGCCCGCGTGGAGGCCGAGGCTCATCGGGAGGCCACGGATGAGTTGAGCGAGATAATCGTCAATAATGCCCGGCGCATTCAAGATCGTGTGAAGGAATTGGCCGACGCGGTGAAAGGGGCGACGACGGCGCCGGAGTTTCATCCCTGTCGGATTGCCGGTTGTGCGGCCGATGTCATGACCTCGCTACGCCGCTACGCCGCAGACAAAGGGGTTGTGCTCCAAGCTGAAGGTCTCGATGCCTTGCCGGTCATTCACGCAGATGAGCGCCGCTTGTTCAATGCGCTGTATAATCTCGTAGATAATGCCATCCCAGAAGTTCCGGCGGGAGGATCTGTCACGGTGCGGGGTTCGGTCGAGGCTGACAAAGAGGTGCTCGTACTTACCGTTGCCGACACGGGGAAAGGGATGCCGCCTGATGTGCGGGAGCGGCTGTTTACCTCGGGCGTGCGCAGTAATAAATCCGGCGGAACAAGGTTAGGTACTAAAATTGTGAAAGATGTCGTGGCTGCCCACAAGGGAGCCATTTCGGTTGAGAGTGCCGTCGGTGTCGGGACGACCATCACCATCCGTCTTCCGCTCACTCATGAACGCCTATGAAACGTGAAAAAGCTGAGGTTAGCCACCGGCGAACACCGGGCGGAAGCCTGCTTCGGTGAGGATGCGGGCCACAATCTCGCGCTGATCGCCCTGGATCTCGATCTGTCCTTCTTTCACCGTGCCGCCTGCACCGCAGGTCTTTTGCATCTCTTTCGCGAGTTGTTCTTTTTCGGCCTGTCCGATTCCGACAAATCCCGTGACTACCGTGACTGTTTTACCTCCGCGATGGGCGGTGGAGCGGATGATGTCCACTCGTCCACGGTTCTTCGTTGGCGCGGTTGGTACCGGGGCTGGTTGGGTGACCCTAGGGTGGGTTGCGCGATCTGACGGGAGCGGTACATTCTTGAGTGCTGCGAACGGGCTGGTCCACGCGGCCGAATTACCATCTGTGGGAATGCGGTTTTTCTTGGTCATGGCAGTTCGTAACTATTGTCTGAACGGGGGCGAGGCGGATTTCAGGATCGTCCATTCGATGTGTGCGCTATTGGAACCTTCTCCCACCCACATCTGTCCTTCTTGAATAGTGCAGGGCAGCTGCATGCTGGGTTGCGCGAGCTGCGCCAAGGCACGGCTCCCGTCCGGCGGAAGATTGACCACAGTAAGATTATTCAATCGCTCCAGGGCATTGCGATTCTTCTCCCACCACAGATCGGCCCCTCGACCGCCGTAGGAGTACACGACGACCTGCTTGGCGCGACCGCAGGCCTGGCGGAGCGATTTCTCGTCCGGTTGTCCCACCTCGATCCAGAGGTCGATGGTGCCGGTGAGATCCTTTTGCCAGAGCGCCGGTTCGTCTTCGACGCCAATGCCCCGGCCGAACGACAAGTGTTCGTGGGCGTGTAGCGCAAAGGCCAATAGCCGCATCATCATGCGTTCGTCGGTTTCGGACGGATGGCGCGCGAGCGTGACCACATGATCCTGGTAGTACTGGCGGTCCATGTCGGAGATTTGCAGGGCCGCTTTGTAAATCGTCGCGTTTAACGCCATAGCATCAGTGTTCCGTCACGGCAGTTCTGCGATGTACATGCCTTCCACCCGCTCGCGTGCCCAGGGCGTTTTGCGCAGGAAGGTGAGGCTGGATTTGATGCTGGGGTTATGAAGAAAACAGCGGACAGGGAGGCGTTTCCCCAACACGTCCCAGCCGTGCCGTTCGACCAGTTGAGTGACGATGGTCTCCAGCGTGATGCCGTGCAATGGATCGCGTGGATGGGGCGGTGGCGTCGGCTGGTTCATGCGCGCGATAGGCTTTCTTGTTTCAAAATACTCGGTGCGGTTGTTTCCTGCAAGATGTGCCACCTGTGGCACGCATGCCATCTGTGCTGGTTGCATGACCGGTACTAGTTTGCCTGAAATGCCCGTAGGAATTCCCCTACCAACGATTCTTGGTCGGACTCGAGTTGCTCCACAGACACCGGCGGGACGATCTGGATATGCTCCCTGGTCCAGGTGTCGCTCCAGATGCGGATCCGTTGGTTGCGGATAAGCGAGACCTGCTCGACGAGAAAGAGGCCTGCTTCATATAAGACCTTACCGGGGCAGTGCTCGCCGATGGGCCGCTGGGTCATTTCAAGCGACAGGCTTGCCGTGTCTTGTCCTTGAGGTTCGAGGGACATGGGAAGGCCGGCGGCAGTGAATTGACGAAGCGCTCTGGTTGCGAGCGGGGAGGTCAATCGCCCCGCTACTGCCGACAACTGTACCCTGTCTAGAGCAAGGCCGTGCATGCTGACGCCGGTGCGGGTATCAGGTGTCAAGCGCGCTGGCGCATCATCACCGTGCGGATTCATGGAGTTCGTTTGTTCGGATTCGACTTTCTGTTGGCGTCGCGCGGGATTTGCCAGTTGATAGGCTTCAATAAACCGCGAAACGAGCCAGTCCAGATCCTGTTCAAGTTCTTCAATTGTCAACGGCGGCCGTGCTTGAGGAGAGGTTTCAGCAGACCAGGTGATGTCCTGCATCACTTCGCTGTTTCTCGGCACGATGACCGGTTCGATCAGGACTAGGGAGGGGGTATACAAGACCTTTGTTGGGCAGATTTCGCCGAGCGGCGCGGGATTGAGCGTGAGCTTCAGCAGCGCAGTGGGTGCGGTATGAGTCTGAGCCTGAGAATACAGGGGAAGGCCGGCTGTTATAAAAATGTGTGTCACCCGTTCGCGAAATCGGTCCGTCATCTCTGGTGCCGACGCGACCACGAGACGAATGTGATGCGAATCTAGATTGCGCATCACCGGCAGATTCAGGTCAGATGGATTTTCGGCTCCTTGTGCGGGCATTGAGAATACAGATAGGAGCATGAGCAGACCTATCCTGATGAACGGACCGACTGTCGTGACGAAACCCGCCCTATTCCGTGCCAAAGTGACCGGCCGCTTCGGGGAGGGAAGGATTGCGGGGTGCACGGCAGGGGCCAGTAGAGACTGTTTCCGCATCGCGCTAGACGTTGAATCGGAAGTGCATCACATCGCCGTTTTGGACGACGTATTCCTTGCCTTCCAGCCGCATCTTCCCTTTTTCTTTTGCACCGGCTTCGCCTTTGCAGGCGATGAAGTCGTCGTAACTGATGACTTCCGCGCGTATGAAGCCTTTCTCGAAGTCGCCGTGGATGACACCGGCGGCCTGCGGGGCGGTATCGCCTACATGAATCGTCCAGGCGCGGACTTCTTTCACGCCCGCCGTAAAGTAGGTTTGCAGGCCGAGCAGGTCGTAGGCGGCGCGAATCAGGCGGTTCAGCCCCGGTTCGGTCATGCCGGTGTCGGCCAGGAATTCTTTCTTTTCCTCATCCGACAGCACTGAGATTTCCGATTCCAGCGCGGCGCAAATGGCCACGACCGGCGCGCCTTCCTGCTTGGCGAATTCCTCCACACGGGCCAGCAAGGGATTATTGGTGAAGCCTTTTTCGGAAACGTTGGCAACATACATGACGGGTTTGAGGGTGAGCAGGCAGAGCGGTTTTAGTAGAGCCAGCTGGGCTGCATCCAGCTTCATGGTGCGGGCCGGTTTGCCCTGATTCAGACAGGCGGCGACCTGGTCCAGAATTTCGCCCAGCTTCGCGGCGTCTTTATTGCCGGCGCGGACGAGCTTGACGTTCTTTTCCTGAGATTTTTCTACCGTAGTCAGATCAGCCAGAGCCAGCTCCGTGACGATGGTGGCAATGTCGGACAGGGGATCAACTTTGCCTGAGACGTGAATGACGTTGTCGTCCTCGAAGCAGCGCACCACGTTCACGATGCCGTCAGTCTCGCGAATGTTCGCGAGGAATTGATTGCCCAACCCTTCGCCTTTCGAGGCTCCGGCGACCAGCCCGGCAATGTCCACGAACTCGGTCGTGGCATATTGGATGCGCTGCGGATTGACGATGTCGGCGAGCGCCTTCAGCCGCTCATCCGGCACCTCGACGATGCCGACGTTTGGTTCAATCGTGCAGAAGGGGTAGTTTTCCGCCGCGATGCCTGACTTGGTGAGCGCATTGAACAGGGTGGACTTGCCCACGTTAGGCAATCCGACGATTCCGCATTTCAAACTCATGACAATCCCTTCATCTAGTAAGACGGACGGTTGAGAAGTGCTGTTTCCAACGCGCCTTCGCGGAGGCTGGGAGGGGGCAGGAAAAGCAGTGCCATATTCTACGCGGTCCGGGGGGCTCCGGTCCATCCCTGCGTGCCGGCGTGAGGGAGAGGCCTGGATGGGAGCGAGTTGATGGCTAAACGGGGGTGGCTCATTCATTTGTGGAGAGTGTCGGGCGTGAAGGGCTTTATATGACCCAGGGTAAGCCTTGCTTGCGACCGACAAGCGATGAACGGGGTAGGTGTGGGCCATGAGGATCGCCCAAATTGTTAGATGGCTAATCGCAAAGGTAGTACGGCTACCACAAAAAAATATGTATATATGTATATACATGTAAGAAAATGCATGGTGTATGAAATGTGTTTGCCTGTGCTGAATATCCGTAATGATACGCGAGTGTATTGGGCGGGATACAGTGCATACAGGTTTGTCTATGTAGAATCTTCTAGATGGAACTATTCAAGCCATTGCAAATAGGTCATTCCCGCATATCCTCACCGTTGGACTCAAACTTGCTTGCTGCAGGATTGTAAAGCCTGACTTGAATTCCGCAGTCACCAATCACCCTTTATCAGTACGGAGTGCACAATGGCGAAAGACGATCATGCATCCTTCAGTCTTCAAGTCCGCGTCAACCTGGTAGATCTGGCCAAGACCGACAAGGCACCAGACGTCACAGCCTACGCCTTCTCATCCGAGGGTAAGTTGCTGTCCTCTGCGCCGGTCGATGGACAGGGAACGGCAGCCCTCAGACTCGCATTTCCGTCAACGGTGAGCCGGGTGCGGGTGCTGGTTGGTCCCAAGGCGGATGAGAAGTCGGCGGATTTTAACGATCTCATTCGTCGTGGCGCGCAGGAACAGCATCTGCGCCTCGACCCCAAGGATCGCCGGGTGGACGTGCACCTCACGATTTTTCCGCCGGTTTGGAGATGCTGGTTGATGAGTGCCTGTTTTGTGAAGGGCAATCTCAATAAGCGCGTGCTGGTAGGTGGATCCTATGTAGACTATCCGGTCTGCAATGCGACTGTGGAAGTCTATGAAGTGGATCCGCTCTGGATCATCATCCCCAAGCTGCCCGATCTCGTCATCGACCGGTTACGCGACATCATCATCAAGCCACGCCCCTTTCCTGAGCCGATTCCGCTGCCGGGCCCTGGTCCTGATCCGGCTCCCTTTGCCCGTGCGGCCATGTTGCAGCCGACGGCCGGAATGGAGCATCGTATGGATGCCAATGCGGCGAGCACGCTGCGTCAGGTGTCAGAAGCCAGCGGGCTTCGCTATGCGGCCCAGGTAGGCAGCAACCTCCAATTCCAGCAAGCTCTGATCGACCATGCGGCAATCATTCGGCCGCTGCTTTGCCTGTTCTATCCGCGGTTCGTGACGATGCAACGTGTGGCCACCGCGCAGACGGACGAGTGCGGCCATTTTCAAACGCTCTTTTTCAAGGGATGCCACAATACCGACGTGCCGGATCTCTACTTCAAGGCGAAGCAGCGGCTCTTCGGATTTATCGACGTCTATATCTATGCCCCCACGCCGATTGCATGCCACACGTGGTGGGATTATGTCTGTGGTACAGAGGTCAATCTTTTCACCTCGAGTCCGTGGGCGCAAACCTGCTCGCCTTGTCCGCCGGTGATCGGCCCGTCAGGCCACAACCGCTGGGTGGCCTTCATGTCCATTGGGGTGCACGGACTGAACAATATCTATGGGACTGCGCCAGATCTGGCCGCAAGCACCACGAGTGATAATCGTGGATTGACCCAGGGCGGTTCGCCATGGGGAGGTATGCTGCTGCCGCGGCTGGAGTTTTCTAACGACCTCGAAACTGCCGGTGTGCGGTATTATCAATTGTCCTGGCGCAAGGGGGGTAGTGGAAGTTTTCTCCCTCTCACGGGGCAGGTGCATCATTATTATCGGCATGATGTTCCGACGCCGACCGGCAATATGCCGGCCTGGACACCCGAGTTGCTGGGGCCAGTCCCGGTCGACGATGGGATGGGGCATCAAGTGCCGAACCTCTTTAAGATTCCGTTTCCATCGGTGGCGCCGGCAGGCGTCTGGGATGTGCCGCCGGATATCAATGAGATTAAGGAGCATTTTGCCAGCGCCAAGTTTCCGAGCCAGGACATTGCTCCCGGGATGAGTTATGCCGCCAATGGGGCGACGGTAGGCACAGACACCAGCGGTCAGTATCAGATCAAGGGCGATCTCTTCGATGCGCATGGCCAACCGGTGAACATCGCGGCGCTCAGCATTGTCTATGCAGTGCCGACCGATACGGACGGATCTGGCACCATCAATACGGTGGATGCGTCTACTTTGGGCCTCGTCAGTGGAAACAGCATGATCATCACGTTACACGTAGATAACAATCGCTGCTTTGCAGCCATTGCGCCACCGACTATCGGTGCCGCATCTGCAGACCCCTGCTGCGGAGTGCTGAATTACCAGCCGACCGATTCGGTCACCATGGGATGGACCGCGCTGCACCCGCATGGCTTTGCGCGCTATCACTTCAGTGTGGTGCGTGGCATCAACAGTGTCATTGAGGATCCCTCAAGCGGGTGGACACCGGTGGCCAGTAGCAGCAGCCCGATTACGCAGACAGTCGGTCATTTGCTCAACGACAATTTGCCGGCCGGTTGTCCAATAGACGGCTGTCCGGTCGCAGGCTTCAGCGAAAATCTCTACGTGGATTCTATCGCCACGGATGGCTGGACCAGCGAGTTGGGCTATGATGCCAGCGCTGTGCGAGCTTTCGTGCTGGCCCAATCAGAGTCTGGCACCTAGCGAGGAGGGACTCGCGGGCGTGTGGCTATGACACGCAATCAAGATGCCGAGTAACCTGGAAGCCGCCACGCGTTATGCGTGGCGGCTTCTTGTTTGAGGCGACGTTGAAGTCCGGCACATATCAATGCGATAGCTGAATCTGTTGTTCCTTGTGAAGAGAGTTGCGCCGCTGCCGCTTCCCTTGCCATGAGTCTGAGAGAATCAAAAACGCTTTGTCCCCCCTTCTCTCTTCGACCGCTGCTACTCCCACCCTTCTGTGCCGGACCTGATATGCGCGTCTCAATGAAGAATTCTTCATCTTCCCTTCATGGACCGCTGATGAGGCAGTGGTAGTCTGCAAACCAGAGCAGCGCGGATTCACACTATCAACAGGAGGTTGCATCATGAAGAAGGTCATCCTTGGAGCGTGCCTCGCAGTGTCGCTGGCCGTGTTTGCCGGGCAGGCCCTTGCCGATAAGGAGCACAAGAGTCTCCCTAAGACGGCGGTCTCGATCGAACAAGCGATGAAAGCGGTCACGGACAAATACCCCGGCCGAGTCGTTGAAGCTGAATTGGAAGCTGAGGACGGGAAGGCGGAGTATGAGATCACCGTGGTCAGCGGGAACGGAGAGAGCCGGGAGTTTACCGTGGATGCGCAATCGGGCCAGGTTTCGGAAGACAAGGGGTCCGGAGAGCACGAAGCGGGGCAGAAAAAGTAAGCACCGATAGGCATTCCGAAACGGGACTGGCGCAATAGACAATGCGCTGGTCCCGTCCCAGAAGTCCTTAACAAAAAGGAGCGCTGATTATGTCTCTGGCTCTTCATCCGATGCTCGTCCATTTCCCCATCGCGCTGTTGTTCGTCAGCGTGCTCTTTGACATTTCCAGTGCGGTGTTCACACGAGACAGTCTCCGCGAAGGCGCCTGCTGGTTGTTGGGATTCGGCTTGATAGGCGGCCTTGCTGCCGCGATAGCCGGTGGGTTGGCGGAACATGCGGCCGAGAGGGCGGGAGTACCGGAAGCGCTGATCGAGACCCATGAAGCGCTGGCCTACACCACACTGGGTATTATGGCGGTGTTATTTGTCGGGCGGGTGGTGTTGCGCGATCGGTTCCGCGGGCGTGTCTTCGCCGCCTATTTATTGGGGGCGACCCTTGGACTTGTGGCAGTGAGCGCGACGGGACATACCGGCGGCAATCTGGTCTATGAGCACGGGGCCGGCGTGAATGTGGCGCAGCAGGGGACGCGTCCGATTGCCCAGACCGTGCCAGTGGACTAGAATTTCGGCAGAGGATGGGGAAGGCGCATTTTACTCGTTGAAGACGACTCGAATATTGCGGGGTTCATTCAAAAGGGACTTCGAGAAGAATGCCATGCGGTTGATCTTGCGCAGGACGGCGATGACGGACTGCTCATGGCCAGTACGACGCCCTATGACCTGATTATCCTGGATGTGATGCTCCCCAGGCTCGATGGCCTGACGGTCTGTCGCCGTCTGCGTGCGGCGGGAAATACCGCACCTTTTCTGCTCCTGACCGCGCGAAGCACCGTTGAGGATCGGGTGACCGGTCTGGATATGGGCGCCGATGAATATCTCACCAAGCCCTTTGCTTTTGCGGAACTGCTCGCGCGGGTGCGGGCGTTAATCCGGCGAAAGGGCCAGGATCAAGCCCCTCGCCTTGTTGTGGCAGACCTTGAAGTTGATCCCATTGCCCATCGCGTCTGGCGGGGAGGTCTGGAGATCTCGCTGACGAACAAAGAGTACGCGCTCTTAGAGTATCTGCTGCGCAATCCCGATCGCGTGCTCACGCGGACTGCGATCATCGAACATGTGTGGGATATTCATTATGACGGGATGACGAATATTGTGGATGTGCATATCCGGGGGTTGCGGGCGAAGATTGATCGGGAATTCCCCACTCAGCTCATTCACACCGTTCGCGGAGTCGGCTATGTCCTGAAAACGCCGGAGGCTTAAGCATGGTTCCGTTCCGTACGCATATCGGACGGTCGGCTTTGATGGTGATGCTTGTCCTCCTGACCGCCTTTGCCGTTTTGATCCACGCCGGGCTCTCCAGCCTTCTCTATCGCCATATCGATAGCGAATTACTGGGACTGGCCCAGATGGAGTCTCAACGGGTAGAGAGCAAAACCGGCGCGCTGACCGCATTGGAAGACGATGAGGAGCAGGAATTGCGCGAGGCTGCGCGTCTGGCTGTCATCCTGACTCCTTCCGGAGCGGTGATGTGGAAGGGGGCCGCAGTGGTCGAGCGTCCAGCTTTGGTCGCATCGGCATTAGCGGATGTCAGGCAGGGGCGAATCGTGTATGACACGATTACGACGTCAGCGGACGAGTCTGTCCGGCGTATTTCGATCCCGATCACTCGCGAGGGTAGGGTGCAGTACATTCTTCAGACCGAAGCATCGCTTCGTCTGGTGGAGGACGCCCTCCGCATGTTGCTTCTCCTCCTTTCCGGTTTGACCGTCGCTCTCGTCGGGGCTGCCTGGATCGGTAGCCGCTGGCTCGCTGGGCAGGGGCTGATACCGGTCGAAGCGCTGACGGCCACGGCGGAGCAAATTTCCGTCCCGTCCTTGAAGACCCGTGTGGTGCTGGCTGCGCCGTATGAAGAATTCGCACGGCTGGCGCAGGTGTTCAATGCGATGTTGGACCGTTTGCACTATGTCTTTGAAGGGCAGCGCCGGTTCGTCGCCGATGCGGCGCATGAGATGCAGACTCCGTTGACAGTGATCAAAGGCACGATCGAGGTCGCGCTTTACAAAAGCCGGAGCGCTGACGAATACCGGGATGCGCTCGTGACCAACTTAGGGCAGGTTGAACGGCTCAGCGCATTGACGCGCTCGCTGCTGACCTTGGCCCAATTCGCCGGGGATCGTCCGCCTGTGCAATTGGTCCCGCTGGCGTTGGGGCCGTTGGTGCAGAATCTGGTGAAGGAGCTGACGGTGCTGGCCGACGATCGGTCCATACGGCTGGCCGTGGAGGCGCAGCCGGTGCCAGAGGTGTTGGGGGATAGCGGGCAACTGACGCAGGTGCTGATCAATCTGATCGATAATGCGTTGGCCCACACGCCGGTGCATGGTGTAGTGACGGTGCGTCTCAAGTCGGAGCAGGGCAAGGTAGTGCTGGAGGTGGAGGATACGGGGTCAGGCATTGCGTCAGAACATCTCCCGCGATTGTTTGAACGATTCTACCGGGGCGATGCTGCGCGCGACCGGGAGTCCGGTGGCGCCGGCCTCGGGCTGGGGATCGTCAAGGAAATTGTCGCGGCCCATGGCGGAACCGTTGGCGTGGCGAGTACCCTCGGAAAGGGCACGACGTTCACCATTTCGATTCCGTCCTCTCAGTCTCTTGATGGCGGTGTCGCATAAAGTGTGTCGGGAAGACACCGCACGGCTCGCGCCCTCCTATTCTTAAAAGACTCTCTCCTACCGCTCCCACGGAATAGCGTGCTCACGTTCCGTGCCATGCGGGCTATCCGGCCGCTCCAGATCTTCCCGAAAGGCGGTCGCAAATTCATTACGAAGATAGGCGTCGTAGACCAAGCGATCCGTGAACGAGAGCCGCAACGGTGTTTGATGGCGGCTCGAAGGTTTTCGGGCGACCTCCACAATGGTGGCATTGGTAAAGCCGATGCGGTCGAAGGCTTGATAGATCTCGTCGCGTTTCCGGAATGCGAGATTTCCAACGATATATTTCAGGGGCACAATGGCGACGTAGTCGAGCAGGGTTGAGAAGCCGCCTGCCACCACGCCGACTTTTGAGACCACATCTTGATTGGCGCCCGATCCGGTGTTGAGGTAGATCTTGAATGCCTCAGGGTACCGAGGGTCGACAAGCGCCTGTCCGATGCTCGGTCCAGCAATGCCGACGGCTTTGACGACACGGTACTTATGGTGGGTGAGAATTTGCGAGGCGGCGGCGCTTCGCTGCACGCCGCCGCTATGTCCGGCGAGGTAGAGGCGGTCCTCACGACTCGCATGGTTTAGGATGTACCGGACTTCGCTGTAGGCCGGGCCATGGGAGAGATTGAACATGGACCAGACCACATCGATGACCGTGCCATGGCGATAGGGCGGGCTGTACACGTCATAGGTGGGATAGCTGTGTTTCGCAAAGGCGCCCACAGGCCTGTGTCCTCTCCCCATTTATTCCCGCCGTAAATCCCGCGAGACAAAAACACCTTTCGGCGAATGGACGTGTCTTGGCCGACGTCGTCCTTCTCTGACCGGTCGAAGCTGAAGTTGTATTGGAAGAGCTGTCCCACCAGCGGGGTCTCGAGGAGGAGGCGATAGAGACCCCATTCGGCTCCTCCTCGGGTTTGGGTGGTGGCCTCGACATAGAGCGCATTATAAGCAGTTTCGAGATTTTCCAGCGGATAGTTCAAGCGGTCTCGCCCGAAAGCGAGCCCCGCGATGGTACTGAAGGGGATTTGGCCAACTCAAATGCTGCGTTCTTGAGTCCGATCACGAGCGAGAAGGGGTATCCCGTAATGCGCCAGGGGTTGTCTTGCCAGGGTAAAAGAGTTTCATTTGATCGTTCAGGCGTTTTGGCAGTGACAGGCTCGATCAATGGTTCGGGGTCGGCCTCATTGGCATAGACCAGGTCGTAGCCGATCAGATGAACCTGGGCAGCAGTATCGGTAGAGGGTAAGCCACTCTCCGGCAGAGTGTGCTTGAAGTAGAACGTCACGCCATAGCGGACCAAGGTCCGGTCTTCATCCCAGGGTAGTTCGTAGCCGAGAACAACATAGCGCTGGTTTCGCGGTGTACCCGTGGCTTCTGTCTGGGTCATGTCGGACAGGAGCTGGTCGTACAAATCTACGGGGGAGGCGGTCACATAATAGAGGGATTGCGCGTTGAGACAGGATGCATCCCCTCCTGTCGCCGCCGGGTTCTGTTGCGCTTGGGCCGTGTGCGGGATGGAAATTGTGCCGCACCACTGCGATTGACGCATTGCGGACTGTTCGACGAGACGGTAGGTGTTGCGGGGATCCTGGTCAGGCAAGAGTTGGTGTTCGGCCAGTTGCTGGACGAGTTTGGCGGAACGAACGTACTCGCGAAATCGGTCCAGTTCCTGGTCAGGATCGGTCGCGTCCACTGCATAGGATGTCAGCCATTTCTTCGCGACCTCTTCAATGGGGGGGAAGTGTTTGGTCTGTACGGAAAGCCCGTTGTCGTCCGTGCATTGATCCAAGGATTGAATGCCTTCGTGAAGTCTCTTTTCGAGCTGGAGCTGCAGGGTGCGAATGGTCCAGTTGGATGAGGAATATTCCTCGGCAATCTGTTTCGCGATGTTGTTCAGACGAAGGACGCAGTGTTCCCTGGCGGCTCCACTCCCGCCATTGCCCGGATCGCCGATCGCAATTGAGTAAGGAAGGTCTGAGGCGCAGCCGGTTATTGTGAGGAGGCAGATTGATGCGGTGAGGAGTTTCATGTGGCCCTTTCTTCCGTTGAGGATTCGAGGATGAGGCCGTTTTCGTAAGTCTGATCATTCAGTCGCTCTGCACAGGAAAACGGTCTGCGTTATGCGGCCTGTTCCGGATCAGGAGGCAGCGCATGTGCGAGGCGCCTTCGATGGATTCCGTAGGGCGTGCGTTCTCGATCATGGTGTGCTTATCCCACATCGAATGTCATCAGGCAAGGAGGGAAGGTGCGCGGTCTTGACAAGGGAAAGCATAATGGTGAGGTGTGAGTAATCGAGGTCTGGAGGGAGGGGCGCCTGAGCGGTGCGGAGATAATAGGTTGTCGATATTCCATAGGATAAACCTATAAGCGATGAAGGAATAAAGTATTGGAATACGAAATATCTGATTGGGTAGGGTGACATTGCCTGATGCGTCGGTTTCATCGGGAACGATTTACCCTACACAAGGAGGCAGATGATGAGCGCCACTCCAGCGATTCCAGGATATACCTACGGTACGGCCGCTGTGCCGCGTGCGCCGATGTCGCTAGACGAGTTTGATCTACTGAAGAAAACCGTATTATTCACGAATGACGATGTGAAGGCGCTGCAACAGTCCAGAGCTGTGTTGCAGAGTCAGGTCGAGCCTATTCTCGACGTGTGGTATGGGTTTGTCGGCTCGAACCCTCACCTCGTGCAATCGTTTATCAGGGTGGCGGATGGCCAGCCGGATATGGATTATTTGGGAGCCGTGAGAAAACGGTTCGGGCAATGGATTTTGGATACGGCTAGTGGCCAGTACGATCAGGTCTGGCTGGACTATCAATTCGAGATCGGCCGACGGCATCATCGGCTGGGCAAAAATACGACCGACAAGGTGGCCGCTGCTCCGCACATCTCTTTTCGCTATCTTCCGGCTTTGCTCTATCCCGTGACGGCCACGCTCCGGCCCTTTCTTGAAAAACAAGGCCACAGCCCTGCTGAAGTGACTACCATGCATCAGGCATGGATCAAATCCGTGCTGCTCCAGGTGATTCTGTGGAGTCATCCCTACGTGAAAGCGGGTGAATTTTAGCTCTGATAGCAGATAGGGGCGAAGGCTCCCGGTGGCGTGATGCCTTGCATCACGCCACCGGGTTGGTAGGCATGCGGCGAATGTGAATGCTGGATATAGAAAGTGTGCCAGCAGTCGTGAGGCGGCGGGCAGGCTTTCTTATCCCGTTCTCGATTTGTGCTATCCCATCGCGGCCCAGATCTTCTGGGCATTCTCACCGGTGAGCGTCATATCGTCCTGGGCTGTCGAACTGCGCTCGAAGTAGAGATGGAGTAGTCCCCCGCCATAATGCGCTTCCCGGACGAGATCGAGATTGATCGCTACTTCACCGGCCCGTTCTTCATCCTTCACTTTGATAAATCGCATGGCTCGTGCTCCCGTGGTATGACCGTTCGACGCCGTGCACCAGAGAGGCCACTGTGCCTCATTGCCGGACACGCGTGTGTACAAACGTAGGCAGACGGAGTGCATGAGTCAAGCCGGGAGCCGACGGTTGCTGGCATTTCCCCGTTTCTGAGCCGCTTTAGTGCCGGAAGGGGTATCGCCGCAGCATGGTGTTTGAAGGGGGTTGCCTACAGGTGCAGGACATGAATGTACAGCCTGGAATCTCAGAGGCGTACGGTTCTGTAGTTTGTGAGTGGACAGGCATACATAGCAGAAGGGTAGCCAAGCCTTCTGGTTCTCCATTGTGTTCCAAAATTATCCATAGTTCATGTCCGTTTGAAGACCTGTAGATAGGCCTCTCAACGGCATTGATATTGCTAAGCTAGGGATGTGCGGGCAGCAATGTCGAATATTCAATTCTGTGCTTCAGAGCAATGTCCGGCGAACGACTTGTTACACAATGCGCGAGGTATGGAGGTATGTATGCGTCACTGTCATCAATATGATCTGGCTTCTCGAGCTGCGAAGCATGTGAATTCTTTCCGTCTCTATTTGGGTTTTGGTGTAATCCTGGCCTTCGGCCTATGGGCATCTTCTGACGCATGGGCGGTGAATGTGAGTCCAACGGCTGTGACGTTTTATGCCATTGAAGGTGCAGCCGACCCCTCAAGCCAGGCCATTTCCGTATCCAAGGGCAATAACCGACAGACGAAGTTGACGGCCACGGACAATGCGGCGTGGCTCGCGGTTTCCCCTTCGTCCGCGATTATTACGAGTGCCACTCAGGTTTCAATGGCTGCGAAGGTCAGCGGGTTGAGGGCCGGTACCTATACTGCAACGGTCACGATTAAATTGGATAAGGGGGGTAGCACGGTAGTTCCGGTGACGCTGTCCGTGCTTCCTGCAACGACCCTGTCAACGACTTCAACGACGACTTCAACGACGGAGCCCGCGACGTCGACAACGAGTTCGACCACTAGTTCGACGACTGATTCGACGACGAGTTCGACCACCACCACGACAACCTTCGTGAGCAGTACGAAGTCGGTATCAGTCGCCTGGGATCCCAGCACCAGCACGGGTTTGGCCGGATATAAAGTGTATGTAGGGACAGCGCCGGGGACTTATGGAACGCCCATCGATGTGGGGAACGTCACGTCTTCATCGGTGAACAGCCTCCTCATCGGAACGACCTACTACTTTTTCGTGACGGCTTATAACACCGATGGTCTTGAGAGCCTGCCCTCCACCGAGGTGAGCAGGACCATAAATTGAGAGGCATTTCCCTGATCCAGCAGAAGGGAATTAATATGTAGTAGTTCCCTACGATAGAGTGCAATAGGAACAGGCCTGCGGGACTCGTCTGCAGGCCTGTTTTTTGTGTGAAGGCGAGAAACGTCTCACGTGTGCTGCTTGTGTCTGCACACACAGGTATTGGGGAAATCCTGGCCAGCTTTTCTTCAGAACAATGCCAGGGGCGATGGGGCAGGCGGGGGATTTGACTATGGTAACCCGGTTTACCACCTCATGTCGTATTCTGCGGGTTTGAATGATTTGATCGTCATGTTGTGTTTCGTGTTGCACGATACGAAGTCCGGATTTCAGGAGGCTGCTGGAGGGTTTGAAAGACGACGCAGTATCGTTCAGTGAGGCGAAGCAATGTCGCCAGTTGTTCCTCCGTTGCCTCTGTCGAAAGATCGAAACACAGCCGAATATGCTGAAAACCGACCGGCGTATCCTTGGAGACTCCGAGCGTGCCTGGGAAATCCAGATCCCCTTCAGCCTGCACCGTTCCTTCGCGAATCTCGATGCCGATGGCCGTGGCTACGGCACTCAGCGTCACGCCGGCGCAAGCGGCCAGCGCTTCCAACAGCATGTTGCCGGAGCAGGCCATGAGTCCGTTCCCGCCTGTCGCTGGATGTAGTCCCGCTTCAATCAGCGCGGTACCGATTGCAACTGTGCAGGTAATGCCTGTTCCGATTTGTCCCTCGGCTTTCAGAGTCACGAGTGCAGCATCCGGACGTTCACGATAGTGTGCCTTGATCGGAGCCTGGACCGTTCGGAGTTCTTCTGCCTTCATCGCGCACCTCGATTGTTTAAATGTGACGCCCAACGATACAGCCTGGTGGCGAGTCTACTGCAAAGGTGAAGACGGGTCTATCACTCGAGAGATGAGGGGGTGGGTATTCAAAGATAATTAGAGATGTTCTATTCGTCCATAGGCGTTGAGCCTAAGCATGGTTCCGACCGCAAAGCATAAGTATTCATGAGTAGGTGGTTGCAACAGGGTATAGGGTGCTTGATGCAGGACGGCGATTAATAGTGATACCGATGGGGTTCTGTATCGATAGCATGCAGGGGGGGGATTCGTTGCAGAACGGCCCCATGAACGTGGCGAGATGGACGTGTGCCATCCAGTGAGCCGATACTTCGTGTAGGGGCTTGTTGCCATCCTTGGATAGATGCTAATGCAACAAGTTGATATTGCAGCGGAATTATAATGTGGTGCAAGCCTGATTCTTGGACAAGGGATATGCCGTGTTGGCATTGCCGTTGCTCTCTTTAGGGGGTAGGTGCATGAGGAAATAGCACGGTGCCCGGCCGCAATTAGCGGGCGGTATGAGCGGAAAGGAGTCGATCCATGAAACGCAAGATGGTGGTCATGCTCGCGTGGATGTTCCTGTCGGGATGCGCGCTCGACTACCGGCAACCGATTGATGTGGGCGTGGCGATCGGTGCGCCATTGCCGATGCCGGTCCATTCTGTTGGGCCGCCTCCGTGGGCGCCGGCGTATGGCTACCGCGCGCCGCTCTATGAATATTATTACTATCCTGATTCCGGCGTGTATTACAGTCTGGCCACCAGTACGTATTTCTATATGCAACGAGGGGGCTGGCAGTTTGGCGTGACGCTTCCTGCCGGCATGATGATCAATCCGGGAACCTATGTGAGTCTACAGTTGGCGACCGACCGGCCCTATCTGTTGTACGATGAACATCGCGTGGCGTATCGTTGCTGGCGCCGGTATTCGTATGGTGGGCACGAGTCATGCCGATCAGGGGGATATGAGTATAGGCATGAACATGAGCACGGGCATGAGCGTGAACACGGACACGGGCATGGGCACTGGAGATGATCTGTGCGTGGGGTATGGATGGAGGTGCACAGAAAGATCGAATATATATTGTTCTTGATCCGGCAGTTGGTAGAATGAGTATCGAGACGACTGGATCAGCAGAAACTAAAATGGTTTTCAAGGAGGACGCATGGCCGACAATCACATTTCGATGAACCCGTGGAAGCTTGCCACCATTGGCTTATTAGTCATTGGTGGCACCGTTATGGTGACCACGTTTGTGACCGGTCAGAAAAACGCGGCAGACCCAGCGGTAGCCAGCACCAGTGCGGCACAGACGGCGGCCGCTCATAAAGCCAATAATCCGAGCCCTGCGCATGCCAGGCCGCAGCAGGCGGCGAATACGGTCTCGGCGCAGCCATCGCCTGCTATCATCGAAGCGTGTAACCGCTACGCGAACGAACAGGTAACCGGAAAAACAACGGAAGTGGTGAAGGATGCGGGCATCGGCGCGGTCCTGGGCGCCGCCGTCGGGGCCGCCGGTGGGGCGATCGCGGATGGTGGCAAAGGCGCTGGCAAAGGCGCGGCGATTGGTGGCATCGTCGGGGCAACCGGCGGAACCCTGTTTGGCTTAAACGAAAATAGAACGAATGACGAACGGTATAAAGCGGTCTATACTTCCTGCATGCGTGCTAAGGGCTTCCCGGCTTAATAAGGATCTGGCGGCAACGGAGAAACGAGAGCTCGTGTTCCGTTGCCGCCGCCGTCTTCCCTGCACGCTGTTTTTCCCGCCCGAGTCTCGCTACAATCATCCCCTCGTGATCGGTATTGACGGAGCAGGGAGTGCTGTTCTCTGTTTGTGTTTGCTAATGGTGTAAGGAGAAAGGATCTCTATGGCTACAGAGCCTTGGATGCCGCGCCCATGGAATACTGAGCTGTTGGGATGTGTCTGGCTGCCGCGTCTGTTGGACAAGGGGCGGCAAGTCTTGGAAGGCCAGCGCCAAGGCAAAAATCTAATGAATAATTACCTCTTTGGCGATTTCGATTATGCCGATGGCAAGCTTCTCAAGTTCCTGCGCACGAAGGATGCGCATGTTCTGGACCTTCTTCGAGACTCGCATGATGACGAGGCGGTGGCAAAACAACTCCTGACCGAGAGCGGCCGTTCAGCTGCTGATGTTCAGGCCTGGTCAAAACGGTTTCGCGCCATCAATGCCCCGTTCGCCGCGATGTGGGATGCGGATGAAGGCCGGAGAGCGCCGGGTGTCGGCACCACTGCGCTGAAACTATTCTATAACTATCTCATGATGCCGCCGGTCTATCTGAGCTTTTGGATTGCCGAAGGGCTTCGGCCACGCACGCGCGGCTGAATCTCGAACCCGGTCGTCGGGCGGTCTGTATCAGAATAACCAGACAGACCGGACCGACCAAACCGACAAGCTCTCCACCATGCGCCGGGAAATAGTTCCTGGTCGACTAGATGCTCCCCGTCGCGCGTCACATAATTAAGACAGACCCGTGCTCCGTTCTTTGGGAGGCTATGGAGCCAAGGGAATCTCGATGACCACTCCGCCCATGACCTCGTTCAACGCGAAGTTTTTCTTCGGGCTTCTGGGATGCGCGTTGTGGCAGCCGATGCAGGCCTGGCTGACGGCGCGATCGGCATAGATGGCTTGAAAGTAGGTCTGGTCGCCATCCTTCACGGTATTCGTCGCCGATCGTTCGGGATGCTGGCGTACGGCTTCCAATCCATCCCGTTCAGATTGGCTGTACGGCCCGTTGTTGGGGTTGATCGGCCAGAGACTGATCAGACGGTAGCGGACCTTCAAGCCGGTTTTCATCGACAGATCGCTGGACTCCATGAGGAACTGCGCGGGCAGCGGGAGCACATTCTTCTTCATGCGCCAGTTCTCGGCGGCAGTGGTGCCGCCGTTCTTCTGCTGCCGCTCGACGACATGAATCGTGTAGAACGTTCGGTCGGCTTCGATAATCGCGTGGATGTAGTCAGCGACGGTCTCTGGCGGAATGCCCGGCAGGTCTGATGCGTGCAAGATACGAGGAGCGAACGAACTTGCGGCGAGGATCAGGCTAGCGGCGCACAGCAGCGTTTTCATCGCGGCACCTCCTTTTTCAAGTTGGAACCAGCCTCAGTCAAGTAGCATAGTCCTCTGCCACGGAGGAGGCAAATCCTCGATGGCTTAGGCGACTCTCGCGGGACTTGTGGGGAACTGGGCCGGTGCATACGGGCTGACAGCCGGTATGAGCATCGGGACCTCCTTGCGGTACCGTGAATACGAGTCTCCGTGGGTGTCGATCAAATCCCGCTCTTCCCACCGGATGGCAATCAGAATATAGGCCGTCGTGACCAGCGCGAAGACCAGATGGGCTGTTGTCATCGCCGGGGCTGCCCAGAAGGTCAACAACCAGCCGATATAGAGCGGATGGCGCACATAGCGGTAGAGACCGGGTGTGGCGAACTTCAAGGGCGTGTAGGGCAGACTCTTGAGATAGAGCCAGACTTGCGGCATTCCGAACAGGTCGAAGTGATTAATCAGGAACGTCGTGACGAGAATCAGGAGCCAGCCCCCGGCATAGAGGCCGTAAATCGCGCCTCGCATGATCGGATTGTTCAACTCCCAGACCGTGCCTCCCATCGGTTGCCAGGTATGAAAGAGCAGGAGCAGGGCCAAGCTCGAGAAGAGTACGTAGGTGCTCCGTTCAACCGGCTTAGGGATCAGGCGGGTCCACCAGCGTTTGAAGGCTGGGCGCGCCATCACACTGTGTTGCACGGCGAATAGGCCCAGCAACAGGGCATTGATCAGCAAAGCCTGTCCGAACGGGACCGTCGCCGTCCCGTCGATGGTCTTGCTCAGGCCGATGTTGCCGATGAAGGCAACGCCATAGAGAAAGGTGGCGAGAAACACGAGATAGCAAGCTGTGCCATAGATGAAGGCAATGATCCGCTTCATGGCAATTCCTCCTTGTGAGTCAGGGTTCCGCCTCCAGGGCAACCCGGAGGCGGAACAGAAATTAAGCAGCGGGTTGTGTGACGATTGAAATCGAGACAGGCACCGGATTCGACACGATATCGTAGACCGGTGAAAAATTTCGTCAGTTCTTCCAGTTGCTCTGTAGTTGCGTCAGACGTAACGGTGAAATGGGCTCGAATCTGCTTGTAGCCTCGTCGCACTTCATTCGAGATGCCGAGAAAGCCACGTAAATCCAGATCTCCTTCCAGCTTCGACTCGACCGACTCGACCCGGATGCCGCGTGCCGCCGCATGATAGACAAGTCCCGTGGTCAAGCAGGCGGCCAGCGCGTGTAATACATACTCCACCGGATTCGCCCCCTGATCCTGACCGAGCAAGACCGGAGGTTCGTCGGCATCGAGCACGAAGGGCTTCGTTCGCGTTGTGTCCTCATGTCCCGCGCTGTAGAAGCTCTGAATGGTCGAGCGATTGTGTCCGCCGTTGATCCAACGGTTGGTCGCCCGAAACTGGGACGCAGCTAAACCAGGATGCTCTTGAATCGCTTTGACTGTTCCTCCAAGCCGATCGACGTCGACTCCGTTGATGACTCCGCTGATGGTTGCTTGTGACATGTGGCATCCTCCTGGTTGATGGTGATCGTGATGAGTCCTGAATTGCCGAAACAAGAGCCGGTCGGCATTCCGGCACAATAATTTCCAATTGATCCCTGCACCTGCTCGAGCGACATCTGTCGAAACGCTTCTCCGCAGGGCGGCACTGCAGCGTGAAGCGAGAGGAGCGTCCGACGGATGAGCGAGAACGACAAGGGTTGCCAGCGATTCCACGGCGCGAGCGAGAGGATTTTTGCCAGCAGGCAGTAGCCGATCAGAACCCTTGCCGTGGTTCCTGCCAGTTGCAGCCAGTGGATCCACTGCAACGGTTCCCACAATCCTGCGATCAGCATCGCCAGATAGGCGATCCGGACCTGCACGGCTAAGGCGGCAACCTCCCGCGAGAGCCGGATCACATGAGCGATCTGGACGGCACACAGGACCATTGCCAGGAAGGTTCCCGTCGGCCATCCGGAGAGGCCGGATCCCAGCAGGCCCACTGTCAGGAACCAGTACCACCAGCCGAGATCCTGAATCCTTCGCATCGCCCTGCTCCTTGTGGTTTGTGAATGACCCGATGCCGAGTCCCTAAAGCAGCATCGATGCCAGTGGATTGAGAGAATAAAAGCGAAGGAATATTGGGATGTTATGTGTAAGCGAGCGAGAGAGGCTGGATTGCGAAATCTCACGACTCACGAATTCTCAGGAGTCGATGGATGAATTTTCGTGAATGGTGAAGTGATGAACTGGCGCGCGCGACGGTGAGACCGTGCGCTGTTCAGCGGGGTTTCTGAATCTTCAAGGCTTTTATACGTGAGGAGAGGGTGGAGGGGTTCATGCCCAGGAGCGAAGCCGCACCCTGGCCGCCGGAGACCTTCCATTTGGCGGCCTCCAGTGCACGCAGAATATTGGCGCGTTCGAGCTGCTCAAGTTCTTTCGCGGTGCGAATGGCACCGGGCGAAGCAGCTTCGGCGTGAACCGGGGCAGTGTTCGATGGGGAGGCTTCGGGCAACGCGCGATCCAGATTCAGTCTGCCGGCTGTCGCCGTGATGACGGCCCGTTCGATCACGTTCTGAAGCTCCCGCACATTACCCGGCCAGCTATAGGCTGTCAGCCGGCGTTCGCAGTCTGTGGTGAGCGGTGCGATCGACCGTCCCAACTTCGAGGCGAACCGCTGGGCAAAGACAGCCGCCAGACGCACCACGTCGTCGCCCCGTTCGCGTAACGGCGGCAGTTGCAACGGAAACACGTTCAGCCGGTAGAAGAGGTCTTCGCGGAACCGTCCCGCTCGGACGGACTGTTCCAGATCGCGATTCGTCGCGGCCAGCACGCGGACGTTCACCTTCCTGGTGTGGTGGCTGCCGACCGGGTCGAACTCGCCTTCCTGCAGCACGCGGAGGAGCTTCGCTTGCAGATCCAGCGGCAGTTCCCCGATTTCGTCGAGAAAGATTGTGCCGTTGTCGGCCAGGGCAAACCGTCCTTCCCGTTTCCTGGTTGCGCCGGTAAAAGCTCCCGGTTCATGGCCGAAGAACTCGCTCTCGATCAGCGTGGCGGGAATGGCGGCCCAATTGACGGTGATCAGAGGCCGTTCTCGTCGCGGGCTTGCGGTGTGAATCGCGCGTGCAACCAGTTCCTTACCCGTGCCGGTCTCCCCCATGATGAGCACCGTCGCATCGGTCCCTGCCACCTGGGCGATGTCGCGCAACACCTGCCGCAACGCTGGGCTTTCGCCGAGCAACGTATCGTTGCGATGCAGGGCCTGCAGTTCTTCCCGCAGCAGCTCGGTTTCAGTGGTGAGGGATTGGATCTTTTGCTCGGCCTCCACGCGGTCGCGGACATTTCTCAGGATCAAGGTCGTGAACTTCTGCCGGTGCAGCTCGAAGCGCGAGATTGTGGCCTCGGCCGGAAAGGAAAGGCCTTCGGGACAACGGGCGGTCAGTCCGCCGGGAATCCAGCGCGACCGCTCGCCTTCCGGACGCGCATCCAACTCGTCGATCAATCGGGCCAGCTTGAGGCTATCCTCTTCCCCGACGAACCGGCGGAAATCCTGGCCGGTCATCTGATCCGCCTGGCAGCGGAACACCTTTCCCGTCGCAGGATTCACACGGGTGATGTAGAGGCGATCATCCAGCTCGATGATCGCATCCATGGCGCTGCTGAGGAGCCGTCCGAATTTTCCTCTCTCGCGCGCACCTCCGCCTCGGCCTGCAGCCGCTGCAGTTCTGCCGCGGCTCGCGCTGCGAAGATTTGAAAAATGGCGTGGACTCGCGGTTCTCCCGGGATTGGGCGCCGGTCGATCACCGCCATGTGTCCGAGAATCTGCCCCTCCGTATTTTGGAGAGGAATCCCCATATAGCTGACGGCCTGGTTCTGCTTGAGCTCTTCCTCATCCGGATAGATGTCTAAGACATTGTCTGGAAAGTGGACGAGCTGGGCCGTATCGATCACTTCTTCGCAAGGAGTTCCGGTGATATCGACGTCATAGTCCGTAATCCACTGGCCGTCCATCCAGAAGGCGAGAGCGCGGAGGCGGCGTCGCTCGGGAAAGTATTCCGTGACCCAGGCCCCATGCGTGCCCAAAGCCTTTGCGAGATTCTGCACCAGCGCGGAAAAAAACTGCTGGCCGGTCTCCTTTGCCGTGCCTTCGAGAATGGCGCGCAGGGCTGAGTCTGTCTCCAGGTTTTGGAGCGGCTCCATGCGATGGCCTGGCGGGGTAGTCATGGCAAAGAAGTATGAGGCGGGAAGCGAGCCAGATGCAAGGGTGGATGGCCTTGCGCGGTCAGTGGGAGTCAGGTCGAGTGGCGTAAAACGCGAAGAGAAAAAGAGTCCCAGGCACGAGGCCGATGATTCCAAATCCCATGACGGCAAAGGCCAGTCGATCTTGGGCGCAGAGTATGAGTGGGACGAGTCCTCAGGTGAGTTTCTCCAACACGGCCGGCAGCATGAAGAGCCGATACCGTTGCATGTTGCGCGCGATCAGCAGGAACACCACCTGCCAGTCCAGTGCCGCGCTGATCAAGCCGTAGAAGTATTCCGGATGATTAATCAGCGGCGGAAAGTCCTAGCCATGTTGGTTGTCCATGAAGTATTGGGAGAAGAGGATTGCGAGACCGTAGATCCCGGCTATGAGGAAGGCGTGTTAAACAGCGCGCCTACTCCGGCGGTCAAGGCCATAGCGAAGGCGCCCCAGAAGGTGACACGCACGGCAGCCGTTAGCACAGGTGCGCCACCGGTACGCGCGGCCAGCGCGCCGAGGAGTGCGAGAAAGAAGAGCGAGCTGCCGGAAACAGCCCACAGAAGCGCGGTGGTCGGCACCAACAGAACAATCAAGAGAGGGAGAGCCGCGCCGACTGAAAATGTGCAGGCCGATGCCAATGCGGCCTGGACCGGCCGTGCCGTCCAGGTATCAGAGATTCCCAGCTCGTCACGGCTATGGGCGCCGAGTGCATCATGCGCCATCAGCTGGGAGGCGACGGTGGAGGCCAGGTCTGTATCAAGTCCACGTGCCACATAGATAGCGGCCAGCTCCGCCTGTTCGTGCTCTGGATCAGCCGCTAATTCTTTGCGCTCCCGGTCCAGATCGGCCCGCTCGGTATCGGCCTGCGAACTGACCGACACATATTCGCCTGCCGCCATCGACATCGCCCCGGCCACAAGACCGGCCACGCCCGCGATCACAATGCTCTGTAGGTTCGCACCGGCTGCTGCTACGCCCAAGACGAGGCTGGCCGTAGACACAATCCCGTCATTCGCGCCAAGCACAGCCGCACGAAGCCAGCCGATGCGGTGTGTTCGATGCCGCTCATCGTGTCTCACCGCGTCCATCCTTTCTTCAAGTGGTACAGCGCAACGCCTGACGATGAAGTGTGCAACTGCCGAGTTATGCCACGGGGTAAACTTGTTACAACAATCGGATGTGGGTGAGTCTACTGGAAAGTCAGAGGCGTATCCATCACTTCAGAGGCGTGGGGGAGTGGTAACAGGCGGGGAGGGCAGGCAGGGAAGGCGCCGGACCGCCCTGCGCCGGGACCTGTTGGAGTGCAAGAGCGGACTTATTTCAGATTCTTCAGCCGGTACAGGGCGAGTGCCGTGACCGCGATCCCGCACAACAGGGCGCCTGCGTAAAATGTGAATGAGGGGCCAAAGTGATCCCACAGGAGTCCCGCGAGTACGCTGGCGATCAGCATGGCCAGACCGCTGGCGAGGTTAAAGAAGCCATAGGCCGTTCCGCGCAAATCCGCGGGTGCCGTGTCGGCGACCAGGGAGGCAAGCAACCCTTGCGTCATGCCCAGATGCAGGCCCCACAACCCGACGCCGATCACGACGGCCCCCCACTGATCGTCCATGGCCAACACCACATCGGCTGCGATCAGCACCAGCAGTCCAAGCAAGAGCAGTGTCATGCGATTCATTCGATCGGAGAGCTTGCCGAACGGATAGGCCGATACGGCGTAAATCAGATTCATCGCCACCATGACGAGGGGAACCAGGGCGATAGGAATCCCTCCGCGTTGAGCGCGGAGCACTAAAAAGGCCTCACTGAACCGCGCCAGTGTGAAGAGGGCTCCGATGCCCACCACCCACCAATAGGCTGATCCGAGGCGAGTCAGATTCTCCCATCGAATAGGATTCTTTCCCTTGGATGGTTGCGGATGGTCTGGTTCCCGGACGCCGAACAGCAAGAGCGCCACGGCCATCAATCCCGGCAAGACGGCCACCCAGAAGACGGCGCGGAAATCATTCGCCCAGAGCAGCATCAAGCCGACCGCGAACAGGGGGCCGAGCAATGCCCCGACGGTATCGAGCGCCTGCCGCAAGCCGAAGGCGGCGCCCCGGAGCTCAGGGGGCGCCAGGTCCGCGACCAAGGCGTCGCGTGGCGCGCCACGCACGCCTTTCCCGATTCTATCCACCAGGCGGGCGGTCAGAACGAGGTCGAGACCGGAGGCAACGGCAAAGAGCGGCTTAGTGAAGGCACCCAACGCATAGCCAAACAGAGCCAGTCCCTTCCGCCTGCCCCAATAGTCGCTCAGCGTGCCGGAAAACACTTTGACGACCAGCGCCAGCGACTCGGCGAGTCCTTCAACCAGGCCAACCGCTATCGTGCCGGTCCCCAGGATCGTGACCATAAACAACGGCAGCAGGCTGTGGATCATTTCCGATGAGATGTCCATCAGGAGGCTGACGAACCCCAACACCCAGATCCCCGAGGGAATCTGGCGCAGCGCGTGATCAGCTCGCGACTCACCCGTTATCATGCGGATCCTTCATGAGGCCTTGTGCGACCTAACGATATGATGCTGGCAGAGAGACGGGGCTATTCTACTGGTTCAGGGGGCGCCAGGCCATGGCCTAGTCATGCATTCAAGAATGAAGGCTGTGGAGAAGAAGCGGTCGGTAAGGTGAGGAAAGCGCCAGATCGCCACGCGACAAGAAATTCGGAAGATCCCAGTTGTTTTGCCCTATGTTCTATCCTCAGAGGCGACGGTGTCTGTAATGTTACGGCGTGATGAAATTGACGATGCTCGCGCGGCGGTCGTGGCACTCAAGATGGTTGCTCCTATTGTCTCGCCTGTGTCGGTTCAAAGCTTCTCGGTGTACGGGCGCTGCCACAGCTTCGTGAGCGTTCCCTCGTGCGCAGCCGTCCATAGCCATCCGGCGTTGCCTGCGGCCATGTAGAGCGTCGTGGGCATCAAAGGCTTCCGGAAGATCGCCATGGACTTGGGCGGGATGGCGCGCCCATCAGCGAGCCTTGCGCAAGCCTCGTCGAGTGCGGCGGACAGATGGTGTACCACCTGTCCCGCCTCGTTCAGCGAGCGTCCGCTGATGGTCCCAAAGCAGAAGTCCACGACTGA
>DJMJ01000003.1 GCA_002435325.1 Nitrospira sp. UBA6493
ATGTCACGATCGTCGGTGCTGGTGCTGCCGGTTTGGCTGCCGCTGTGTTTGCAGGTGAAGCCGCGCTGCAGTCCGGTCCCTCTCGGATTGTGGTCTTGGATGGAGCCAAGACCATTGGAGCGAAAATCCTTGTCTCCGGAGGCGGCCGCTGTAACGTCACGCACGATGAGGTACTCCCCACCGACTTCTCCGGCAATCGACGCATTATTAAAAATGCCCTCGCCGCTTTTTCCGTTGAAGAGACCATCAAGTGGTTTGCTTCGATGGGCGTCGAGCTCAAGCGGGAAGAGAGCGGCAAGCTGTTTCCTGTCACCGACAAATCGCGGACTGTGCTCAACGCTCTCATTGAGCGCTGTCGCCAGTTGGGTGTGGCCATTTATCCGGACCATCGGGTCCACGGCATTGAGCAAGTTTCTGGGCCAGAGGCTGGATTCCGAATCCATCATACCCATGGAACCCTCCTCGCGAAAAAGGTCATTCTGGCGACCGGGGGCCGATCGATTCCGAAATCGGGCAGTGATGGATTTGGCTACGAACTCGTCCGACGACTGGGTCATCATGTTACGCCGACTGTTCCTGCGCTGGTTCCACTTGTGCTGGACGACCGCATGTTTCACAAAACCCTTTCCGGCCTCTCCCAGGAGGTCGAGCTCACAACAATGTTGAACGGGAAACTCGTTGATGGACGAACGGGGAGCTTGCTCTGGACGCATTTTGGGATCAGTGGCCCGGTGGTGATGGATGCCAGCCGCTTCTGGTGTCTGGCTCAGGAACAGGGTGAAGCAGGGGAGATTTACGGCAACTTTCTCCCTGGACAAACCCAGGAACAGGTCCGGCAGTGGTTTATGGAGCAAGCACGGGAGCATCCCCGCCGTTCACTCGTCAAGACACTGGCCCAGCGGCTTCCCGAACGATTTGCGGACGCCGTCATCCACCATGCAGGCTGCGACAGGCAGATGGCGATTGCACAGCTCCCGCGGACAAAACGAGATCATCTTGTCGCCATGCTGACGAAGTTTCCCTTTCCTGTCGTGCAAGATCGCGGCTGGAACTACGCGGAAGTGACGGCCGGCGGAGTGCAGCTCAAGGAGGTTAACTATCGCACCATGGAATCGAAGTTGGTACCGGGCCTCTATCTGGTCGGAGAGATTCTCGATTGCGATGGCCGCATCGGGGGGTTCAACTTCCAATGGGCTTGGGCCACGGGTCGACTGGCAGGACGGGCTGCTGTGAGCAAGCGGTTATGAATTACTCGGTTTCATAGGTGAGTGGTAGGTCTCTTCCCACTGATGTTGAAACTGGTCGTAGGATATCGATAGCTTCTGCTGCATGGCGGCGTCAAGCGTTTGTCCGTTGGCCAGCACATTGATGACCTGGCGGACACCATACATGCTGTAGTGGTCTAACAGATGCTGTGTGGCTGATCGCGCTTCCAGATAGGCGGTCAGACGCGCGTTGTCCGACAGCTGCGCCCACTCTTTTTGTAACGATGGCAAGGGAGTAAACGATCCGGCCTTTTGTCCGACTTCTTCGAGGTCAGGCCATGGGTCTTCCGTGAGGTGCGGAGCGAGGCCCTCGAGGAGCCACTGGGGTACCGTTGTGACAGCGCCTTTGACGTGCTCGAAGAGCAGGGCATGGACAAATTCGTGACGGGCAATGCGGCTGAGGACGGCCAAGTCTTCAAGCGCTCCCTGGGTGGGAAGGTGTATGGTTCCCGACGAGCGATCGAAGAGGGTGTCAGCCCATACCGGAGAGCCTGCCGTAGTGGAAATCTTTTGAGTGGTATGCAGCACAACGGGGATCGATTTTGACGGAATATGCCCAAATTTCTGAGATAGTTCGTCGTAGGCATACTCAAGAATCGCGCGTATCTGTGTCTGAGAGGTTTGGTCCGGCGGTCCGTCGAATTGAATGATGAAATGAGCGGAGCTTGGCTGAGTGGCCTGCCGTGGTGGGGTGTTCTGAGGAGGCAGGGTAGCTGTATTGGTTCGGCTGGTGAGTTCCGAGGATGAGGCGGCGGGGGGAACTGAGGGAGACTCTGTTGGCCGAGCGATGTCTGGAGGCGTGGCTTGAGGCGGCTGGCCGGTTTCTCTCGATACGGTTTTCACTGGTTCACTCTTGGGAATCTTGGCGAGCAGTTTTCTCAGGTACGACTGATTATTGGGATCGCGCTCTGCTCGGGCACGTGCCAGCTCCAAGTGTTTTCCCGCCACCCCGGTCTGCCCTTTTCCCAGCAGGAGATCGGCCAATGCCAGATGGGGGAAGGGGTCCTGCGGAGCGAGACGAATAACGGTTTCGAGAAACTCTGGCGTCATCGCCGGATCACGCAATTCCCAATACGCCTGAGTGAGATTGAGGTGTGCCAGAGGATTGGTCGGATCCCAGTTCACCGCCTGCTTAAACGCCTTGACGGAGAGCGCGGTTCCGCCGAACTTTTCCTGCTGGATGCCGAGATCGTTCCAGAGGCCTGCGATGTATTGCCGTGTTGCCGTGTTCTTGACCTTTTTGTGCGACAAGGTTGTTAGCCGCCGTTCGGCATCGCTGTAATTCCCCTTGTCGAGCTCCTCACGAATCGCACCAAGTGTTGCGTCAGGCGGTGAGCTGATCTCGACTAATCGGGATGGTGGAACATCCCAAGTAGGATTCTTTTGAAGGTCGGGTAGTGCTGGTAATGCCGACGAGGGAGCGGGTGTTGTCGTTGACGCAAGGTCTACGGTCGGTTTTGGATCAAAATAGGCGGGCTTCAACCAGACCTGGTATCCGACAAAAAGGAGCAGTCCCAGAGCAAGAATGGCGAGCGTGGATGAGATGTCGCGTTGGTATCTCACGGTATCAGTTCTATGGCTCCGTCACAGGTCGAGGGCTGTCATGACCGGCCGCGAAAGGGGCTGGCGCCCTGCTTAATTGTCTTCCACTGTGTTGTTTCATGACAGCGGTCACATTGCGAGCCAAAATTGTTTTCGTGCTTGTCGTCCTTCTTATGACAACTGACGCAGGACGATGAAGATTTGACCTTCTTGTCCATACGTTCAGTATGGCAGGCATAACAGGCGAGCCCTTTGTGGCCGCCATCCAGTTTGAATGTGGTCCTGCGATCGTGATCGAAGTCCCACAATTTCCAGTCTCGCAGGCTGTGGCAGTTCTGGCATTCCGTCCCCAATTTGCGCCGGTGGATATCCTCGCTCTTATGGCAGGCGTAGCAGTCGGTCGGCGTCTTATCCTTATAGAGGCGGCCGGTGTGACAACTCTCGCAGGCTGTTGTGCGGTGCTTGCCGAGGAGTGGGTACTTGGTGTCGCGATCATGGTCGAAGGCGATCTTTTTCCAGGTCTTCTCACCATGGCACGTGTGGCATTTCTCGCCGAAGTTTGACCGGTGAATATCGTCTTTTTTATGGCAGCCCATGCAGTCTGGCGGTGTCTTGTCTTTGTAGAGAATGCCGGTGCCGGTATGGCAACTGTCACATTTCGTCTTACGATGATAGCCTTTCAGGGGATAGGTCGTATCCCGGTCGTGTTCGAAGAGGATGACAGTCCAGTTCCGTTCTGTGTGACAGCGCTCACAGCGGTCGCCATACCGTTCCTTGTGCTTGTCCTCTTTCTTGTGGCAGGCCGCGCAATCGGTCGGGGTCTTGTCTTTGTACATATGCCCCTTATGGCAGGACTCGCATTTCGTTGCGATATGCCGTCCTCTTAAAAGATAGCGGGAGTGGATGTCATGCTCAAAGGTGATCGCCTTCCAATTACTTTCTGCGTGGCAGGTTTCGCATTTCTCGGCGTAGGCTCCTTTGTGGGTATCGTCTTGCTTGTGGCAGGCGTAACACTCGCGCGGCGTATCCTTAAACGCTGGCGTCAGGTGACATTTCTTACATTCCACAGAGGCATGTTTTACCATTAAGGGAAACTGCGACTTGTTATGGTCGAATGGGGTCTTCTTCCATGACCGGTCTATTGTGGCATTCCTCGCATTTTGTGCCCTCCTGCCCCTTATGCTTGTCGTCCTTCTTATGGCAGGAGTAGCAGTCCAAAGGAGTGTCTTTATAGCGGTCGTTGGCATGGCAGTCTTTGCAGGCGGCTTCTGCATGTTTGTTGCGGAGTTTGTAGCGGGTCTTGTCGTGGTCGAATCGAATGGCTTTCCATTGTTGATCCGTGTGGCAGTCGTTGCACGCCGTTCCGGCTTTTCCGTTGTGCTTGTCGACTTTCTTATGGCAGCCGAAGCAATCCGACGGGGCCGAGCGATACTTGGTCTTGGGTATGTGACAGGATTTACATTCAACTTTTTTCGCATTGGCATGGGCGCCCTTGAGCGGGAAATCCGTCCGCTCGTGATCGAACGTCTGTTCGGTCATCGGGGCGATATTCTCACTCCGGCCTTTGTGCTCCGTATGGCAGTCTTTGCAGGCTCGTTGTTCCTGGAAACGCCCGTGCAAACCCTGTTTGCCATCGATATCCTTCCGCACATCTTTGTGGCAGTCGAGACAGAGGGTGGTCTGGGCCGCTTTATCGAACCGTTTATGGCATTTGGTGCAGTCTTCTTCCCATTTGGCGTGGCCCTCAATCACCTGTCCAGGCATGAGCGCGGTTTCGACAGTATCGCCCCACGCGTAACTGAAGAGGAATGACCAGGGTCCCAGGGTCAAAATAAGAACGTGGCGAGTGAAAACCTGCACGGGTGGTGATCCGGGTCAATACATGTACACAGCGATAATGTGAAAAATGGTGCTAGCCGCGAGGAGATAAATCAGTGGAATGTGCAGGATATGCCAGAGCGAGAAGATGCGCTCGTATGTGGTGAATTCGGCGACTCGTTCCGTTTCCCTGAGATAGCAATTGGCAAGATGCAGCGCTTCTGACGATCCCCCAACGAATTCAGGATGTCGTTCCCGTCCAAGGATGGATCGCAATTCTCTCGCGCAACGGAATGCGCACAGGCGTCGCTTCCACCCCAATGCTGCTACGTGCCACCACATAGTGATGAGCGACCGCTCTGCCTGGTTGGCCTCGCGTTCAAATGACCTCAGCCATTGGTCCACCCGCGGAGCCATGTGGAAACGAGACCGCATGGTATCTGACTGGCCGGCGAATTCCTTCTGGATTCGCTCCAGTGTCGCCCGACTGCCGTACAAACCGTAATGGATTTTGGTGTAAACAAAGCGCCCGATGACACCGCTTCCCACCATGATCAGCATGCTCATAAGTGCAATCGTGGCATTCAGCGATCGTAAGTGAAAAGTTGAGTGAAACAGAATAAGCGTGGGGCCCGCGATGCCCATGATCATGTGCCAACGAAACCAATGTTTCAGCACACCCCATCGATGCAGGGCATGCACATGCTTTCGCAATGGATATAAGAGCATGGCCAGCATCGTGACAGATCCGACGACGCCCAGGTAGAAGCCGAAATTGGAGCGGGGAGTGTAATACTTGCCGGTGGCGACTTTGTAGGCCAGCCATACCAAAAGACCGAGCCCAAGCAAAGCCACAAGCCGATTGATCACCGAAGACCCATCGGAGGCCGGGACTCTATCCAATTTGGAGACCGGACGTGTCGCAGGGCGAGATGTCTCGATTGGTCGTTCTCGGAGTTGTTGGGGAGGTTCAGCCACAGCCATGTCGAGTCACTTCTTCCGGCGAGTGTCCAATATAATGAGCCTGACGAATCAAGGACATTCTCCTAGCAGGCAACTCTTACGCCGGGCGTCGGCCCGTTATTTCTATGCAATCCTGCTCGTATTCGAACAAGGGAATGAAGCCCGCTGGAAGGGGGTGTAGGCATGAGCGTACAACGTGTTCGCAAACCATCCTGTAGGGCCCATGTAGCTGGTGGCCGCAACCCCCTCTTCATGCATCACGTCAATACCTTATAAAACTTATGGAAATGGTTCGCTTCTTGTGTGTATTAATTTGGGAATATATTCCCACTTGTTTTCGGCCTAATTGACATGAGTGGGATATTAATCCCAAGAAATCGGATGGGCAAGCGTTGTGAAGAAATAAGCCTAGATAACCGAAAGGGTACTTCTTGCCCACTTATTTTACAGCTGGATACAGGAAGAGAAATGGGCAGGTTTCCCCTGCACGCGCCAGATACACGTCTTAGGGATTCGCGAGAGAAAGGTATGCTCCTTGCGTAAGCACATGTGGGATATTTATCCCAATGTTTCAAATCGGCAAGCATTCTCGATCGCTGGTCACCAACTGACACAAGTGGGGAATATGAGCGTACGGCTGCACCAATCAAAAGATGCCAGAAGTTGGACGGGAATGGTCCTCGCGATGGCCGCTTTCGTGTTGATTATTGTGGGAATCATCCTGCCGAGCGGGGCTGAGGCGCAAGGAGGCAACCGTACGGACATCGAAATCGATCATGGTGCGACGGGGTTCCCTCTGTCCGGAGGCCATGCGCAGGTCCAGTGCCAGCGCTGCCATTTGCAGGGCATTTTTCGCGGGACGCCGACACAGTGTATGCAATGTCATTCACCTGGCGGACGAGTCATGTCCACGTTTAAGCCGGCAAACCATCTCCCCACCACTGTGAACTGTAATAGTTGTCATCGAACTACAAACTGGAAGCCGACATTTTTTATACATAATGGCATAGCTTCCGGTACCTGCACGAAGTGTCATAACAACAGTACGGTTCAGGGAAAGCCCGCCACGCATATCCAGACAGCGCTATCCTGCGACAGTTGTCATCGAACTATTGGCTGGGCAGGAGCGGTTTTCCGACATCTGGGAGTAGCAACCGGAACCTGCGCGACATGCCATAACGGAGTACAGGCTCGTGGGAAGCCAACCACTCATATGTCTACGAGGGCGTCCTGCGATAGCTGTCATCGAATGGTGGCGGCAAATTGGGTACTGGCATCGAGTGGCTACAATCACTCCGGTGTGGTTCCAGGCACCTGTGCAACGTGCCATGGGAGAAATGCGACAGGTATTCCTGCTTCACATAAGGGTGGGGTCAATCCTACTGTGGCCTGCGATAGTTGCCATCAAACGAACGGCTGGCGGCCGGCGACGATGAACCACACGGTGGTGACGGCGACGCCCTGCGCGACCTGCCACAACAATACGCTGGCGCGCGGCATTCCGGCGGGACACCGGGGCGGATTGACGCCGGGGGCCTGCAACACGTGCCACACGACGACGGCCTGGGTGCCGGCGACGTTCAGCCATACGGGCGTGACGCCGGGCACCTGTACCACCTGTCATAACGGCAGTGCAGCGACCGGCCTCCCGGGCTCGCACAAGGGCGGCACGAACCCGGGGATTTCCTGCGACAGTTGCCACCGGACGACGGGCTGGCGGCCGGCGACGATGAACCACACGGTGGTGACGGCGACACCCTGCGCGACCTGCCACAACGGCACGTTAGCCACGGGCAAATCCGGTAGTCACTTCGTAACGACTCAGGCTTGCAATAGATGCCATACGAACACGACCGCCTGGAGTCCTGTGACGGCCTATACGCATACAACACCTTATTACAGGGCGCATCGGTCCGGGGTGCTCTGTAGCGCCTGTCACACGACGAACAATGAAGTCAGTTCCTGGAGATATGCCGCGTACAGACCCGACTGCGCTGGTTGTCATGCGGGTGATTTTAGGCCTACGGCGCACAAGAAGGTTGATTCTCCCGCGATCTACTACACCGTGTTGGAATTGAAAAATTGTTCCGGTAGTTGCCACATGTACACGAACTCTACCTTCACGACGATTGCCAGGAGCCGCACCGGTCAGCATCGACCCACCGGCAGTTTCTAAGGCAGCGGAAGATCCTTTTTCTTGTGAGGATCTTCCGCTCCTATCCCTTCACACCTTATGGGAGCATGATTTTGGGAGTCAGCTACGAAAGCCGGTGGCGCCTTGTGATGTGGGGGCTGTTCCTCGTGGGACTGCTGGCAGTCTCGTGCATAGCGACTCCCGGTTCTGCCAGCGCGCAAGTCCTCGATTGTATCGAGATCGTAGAGACGCAGACGACGGCGGAAATTCATATCGTCTTCAATACCCGCCGCTCTATTTGCGCCATACCCCTTCGGAAAAGGGCGATCTCATCAGGATCTTTCTCGATTTTCCAGACCTTGATCGTTCCAGAAAGTTTGCGCGGGAGCTTGCAGCCTCACCACCCAGTGATCTTGTGCCGAATTTTTCCGTCACCTTTCCCGACCAAGCGACAAACGGACTCTCCATCCGATTCGACAAACCGGTTCGCTTTCGAATTAGTCAGCGGGATATGAGAAGCGCCAGTCGCATCGTAATTGCGGTCAAATTAGATCGCCCGGTCCTCCCTCAGCCTGTTCCGCCAGAAGTGAAAATGCCGCCGCCAGAGGCGCCGAAAGCCAAGGGGCCCAAACAGGCTTTCGATATCCCGCCATTTCAGCCGGGGATGGATATTGAAAAGTATACTGAAGATCTTATGGCCTTGGGACGCGCGGCCCTGGCGGCTCAAGAGTCTGAGAAAGCGGTCATGATTTTTAATGCCGCTCTCAATCTTCCTCCTACCAGGCAGGCCCGTGATGCGCAAGAAATGATCGGCATGGCTCGGGAACAGACGGGGGATATCGGCAAAGCCAGGGCTGAGTATGAACACTATTTGAAAATCTATCCCGATGGCGAAGGCGCTGCTCGGGTCCGGCAGCGAGTCGCCGCGTTGGCTGATCTTCAGCAGGCCATTGCCCAGGGCAGGGTGAAAAAGCCTGCAAAGAAGGTTGATGAAATGCGCATCTACGGCAGTGTGTACGAATACTATTATGGCGGCTATTCACAGACAAAGATTACGGACAAGACGGACAATACCGTTACGAAGTTCAACGCTCAGGATCAGTCGATGCTGCAGTCCGCTTTTGACGTTACCGGACGGTATCGGAAAGACGAATACGACACCAAGGTCGTCGTACGGGGAACTCAGACGTATGATCTGTTAGCTGATACGGAGATCAGGCGAAATGTCAGCCGACTCCGGGCGCTGTATTTGGAGCATTCGAGCCAGGACTCCTATTTCTTGCGCGTAGGCCGGCAACCCGGCAACATCGGGGGCGTGCTCGACTTCCGTTTCGATGGGGTATGGGCGCGCTACACGGCGGTTCCGCAGTTACTAAATTTAAATCTTATCGCGGGCCAGCCGAGGCAGTTTAGTCTTACGTCGAACTATGTCCCTGATGATCCTCGAAACTTCAGAGCCGATTTGAGCCGGTATTTTTACGGGGTGAACGTCGACATCGGCCCCATCGGGCAGGCTTTGAGCGGGAATGCCTATTTCATCAATCAGATGGTGAACAGCGTGGTCGATCGCCGTGCCGTGGGCACCGAAGTGCGCTATGCTTCAAACGGGAAAAATGCCTTTGGTTTGGTTGATTATGATATTTCTTACGGTGTGCTGAATGTGGCGATGCTCAATGGTGCATGGGTGACCGAGGGCACCACCTTCACGTTTCTGGCAGACCACCGCAAGACGCCCTATCTGCAGACGACCAATGCGCTCTTCAGCGTGCCGGGTGCGTCGCTGGATCATATCAATACCGGCAATGTAGATTTGCTGCGCGCACAAGCCAAGGCTGTCACGGCGACGAGCGACCTGTTCATGGCGGGTGTGATCCATGCGGTGACGAAGCAATGGCAAGTGGGAGGAGATGTGCGTCTCAACCGAATTTCCGGCACCCGGCAGTCCAATTGTCTGGTCATATTGCCGGGGACGAGCACCCTCTTTCTCAATCCCAATGCGACGACGGATGCACCCTGTACCTTGCAAGCGCAGCCTGGTACTGGCAATATCCTGACGTATACGGCGCAGGCCATCGGCGCCAACTTTCCATTTGAGAGCACGACCTTCGTTGCGAATGCCAGCTATATTACGAGTTCTGCCTATCGCGGGCAGTCGCTGACGCTCAATTCGCTGGCGCGCCTGAATACCCTATGGCAGTTCGACACATTCGTGATTCTGTATCACCAAAAGGATGATCTTCACGTTGAGTTGTATCGCGTTACGCCGACCGTTCGAATTGATTACCGGTTTTTTAATAGCTGGACGTTCGAAGCATCGGGCGGAGTAGAGAAAACGTTTACCAACAGCTCGATGCAAAAAGATGCCACGACTCGGGTATTTTTTTTGTCGGTCTGCGCTGGGATTTTTCATAATAATGCTGGATATCTCCGAACTCATTTGTCATCGTGGGGATCGAAAGTTGTTCGGGCCTTTGACTCTTTCGCTGGCGAGCGGGCGGGTGTTGTCAGTGGAAGGGCCCAACGGGTGCGGCAAGACGACCTTGTTGCGGGCTCTGTGCGGGCTGACCACGCCGGATTTCGGAACTATCAGTTGGCAAGGCCAAGACATTGCCGAGGAGCGTGAGCGGTTTGCCGGACAAGTCGCCTACATCGGTCATCGTAACGGCCTGAAAGAGGATCTGAGTCCGATAGAGAATGTGCAGGCCAGCTTGCAGATCGCTGGCTATGCGGCCGACAGTGAGGCGGTGCGTGCTGCATTGGAAGCCGTCGGGCTCAGCTCCTCGTGTTGCCGGCTACCGACCAAATTCCTCTCTGAAGGCCAGAAACGTCGAGTCGCGCTTGCCCGCCTCTGGTGCAGCGATCAACCGCTCTGGGTGCTGGACGAACCATTCACGGCGCTCGACGCGCAGTCATTCAAGCTGCTTCGAGACCGATTGCAGCAGCATGTCACGCAAGGAGGGATTGTTGTGGTGGCGACCCATCAGGACATGGGCATCGACCCGCAGACCATCCAGCAGCTCAGGCTCGGCGCATGATGCAGATGGGAATGACCGGCGCGGTGCTCAGTCTTGTGCGACGCGATTTGTTGCTCGCCTGGCGCCGGCGTGCGGATGTCGCGACCACGCTGTTCTTCTTCGTGATCGTGGCGAGTTTGTTTCCGTTGGGTGTGGGACCGGAGCCCGCTGTACTCCGGACAATTGCGCCTGGGGTGCTGTGGATTGCGGCTCTCCTCTCCTGTCTGTTGTCGCTCGGGCGGCTGTTTGCGGTCGATTACCAAGATGGAACGTTAGAGCATATGCTGCTGGCCCCGCAACCGTTGACGGCGCTCGTATTCGGGAAAATCGCCGCCCATTGGCTTGTGGCGGGGCTGCCGGTTGTCGCGCTGTCTCCATTGATCGGACTTCAGTTTGGACTGAGCGGTGATGCCATTGTGATTTTGAGCCTGTCCCTTTTGCTCGGGACTCCGACTTTGAGTCTGGTGGGCTCGATCGGTGCGGCGCTGACGTTGGGGGTTCGAGGAAGCAATCTTTTGAGCGCGCTGCTGGTGCTTCCCCTGTTCGTGCCGGTCCTCATATTCGGCGCTGGGGCGGTGGCGAGCAGTGAGTCCGGCATGGGCGCAGAGGGGCACCTCTCGCTGTTGGGGGCCTGTGTAGTCCTGGCGATTCCGTTTGCACCCTGGGCGACCGCCGCGGCGTTGCGCATTGCGGTGGAGTAAGATGACAAGATGAAGATGGAGCGCATCAATTGGTTTCAGTGGTCTTCGCCACAGGCGCTGTACCCGTTAGCCGGGAAGCTGATTCCCTGGTTCGCGTGGTGGTCGGCCGTGTGCATCACGGCAGGCCTCTACATGGGATTGTTGGTGGCGCCGACCGACTTCCAGCAAGGCGATTCGTACCGCATCATCTTCGTGCATGTCCCGGCCGCCTGGATGTCTATGTTTCTCTATGTGGTCATGGCCGGGTGGGCGGCAGTGGGGTTGGGGTTGAAGGCGCGTCCGTCGTTTATGATGGCCCAGGCCATTGCCCCGACTGGCGCCCTGTTCACGTTTCTCGCGTTGTTCACCGGTGCTTTCTGGGGCAAGCCGACGTGGGGAGCCTGGTGGGTATGGGATGCGCGGCTGACTTCCGAATTGATCCTGCTCTTCCAATATGCCGGCGTGATGTTGCTCCACGCCTCGATCGACGATCTCCGGCGTGCCGACCGCGCGAGTGCCGTGTTGGCTTTGGTGGGTGTCGTGAATGTGCCGATCATTTATTTTTCCGTGCGCTGGTGGAATACGCTGCACCAGGGCGCCTCGATCAGCATGACTGCGGCGCCCAAGATGGCGGCAACCATGCTGGCCGCAATGGGCATAATGGCGTTGGGCTTTTGGTTGTATAGCGCGGCGGTCACGTTGATGCGTGTCCGCAGTATTATTCTTGAACGAGAGCGGCACGCCTCCTGGGTGCAGATGGAGAGGGTGTCCTGATGCAGTGGAATAGCCTCAACGAGTTTCTGGCGATGGGCGGGTATGGAATCTATGTATGGCCGTCGTTCGGGGTCACGGCCGTTTGCATGGTGTGGGAAGTCCTCGCCCTTCGCCGGCGACATGGTGCGGCCCGCGCTGCGCTGGTTCATCCATCTGGAACGATGGACGTGACATCATGACGCCGAGACACAAACGCTTTGCCATGATCGGTCTTGGATTGGTCGCGCTAGGCATTGCCGCGGCGCTGGTGCTCAACGCCTTCAATTCCAATCTGGTGTTCTTTTTCACGCCGACGCAGATCGCCAACGGGGAAGCCCCCAAGGGACGAAGCTTCCGCATCGGCGGCTTGGTCGAAGCGGGGACGCTCACGCGCGAGGGCGACGGCCTCACGGTGCATTTCATCGTGACGGACACCGTCAAACGCATTCCCGTCACCTACAAAGGCATTCTTCCGGACTTGTTTAAAGAGGGGAAAGGCGCCGTCGCTCAAGGCCAGCTGAGTACGGACGGCACATTTATCGCCAGCGAAGTATTAGCCAAGCACGATGAGAACTATATGCCGCCCGAAGCGGCCGAGGCCATCGAGAAAGCGAAGAAGGCCGGCGCGCAGAGCAGCAATACGCTGACACCAGCGCCCGGGAGGACAGGCCCATGATTCCTGAAGTCGGTCATTTTGCCTTGATCCTCGCGCTTTGCGTGGCGTTGGTGCAGGGCATCCTGCCTATCTATGGAGCGGCGACCGGGAGTCCGGTCTTGATGTCAGTTGCAAAACCGGCGGCGCGTACCCAGTTCCTGCTGGTGTTGATCGCCTTCTGCTGCCTCGGCTACGCCTTTGCCGACAAAGATTTTTCAGTTCTCTACGTGGCTGCCAATGCCAACTCGAAATTACCGCTCCACTATCGGCTCGCCGCGATCTGGGGAGCGCACGAAGGCTCCCTTCTCTTGTGGACGTTCATTCTGACGCTTTGGATGTTTGCCGTGACGCTGTTTTCAACGCATCTGCCGGAGACTATGCGCGCTCGGATTCTTGGTGTGATGGGTTTGGTCAGTGTCGGTTTTCTCCTATTCATGCTGACCGTGTCGAATCCGTTTGAACGGCTGATTCCGGCTGCCCCCGATGGCCGTGATCTGAATCCGCTGCTGCAAGACCCCGGCATGGTCATGCATCCGCCGATGCTCTATATGGGCTATGTTGGATTTTCCGTCGCCTTTGCCTTTGCCATTGCCGCGCTACTGGGAGGCAATCTCGATGCGGCCTGGGCCCGCTGGTCGCGCCCCTGGACCACCGTGGCCTGGTGTTTCCTGACAGTCGGCATCGCGCTGGGCAGCGGCTGGGCCTACTACGAACTGGGTTGGGGCGGCTGGTGGTTTTGGGATCCGGTTGAAAACGCGTCGTTCATGCCCTGGCTGGCCGGGACCGCATTGATGCATTCGCTCGCCGTTACGGATAAGCGGGGCGGGTTCAAGGTGTGGACGGTCTTGCTGGCGATCATGGCCTTTTCGCTGAGCCTGCTGGGGACGTTCCTTGTCCGTTCCGGGGTACTGACGTCGGTCCACGCCTTTGCGACAGATCCGAAGCGCGGACTCTTCATTCTCGCGTTTCTGGCGGTCGTCATCGGCGGATCGCTGCTGCTGTATGCCTGGCGGGCCCCGCGTGTGGGGTTGGGCGGGGGGTTCGATCTCGTCTCGCGGGAGTCGATGCTGTTGGCCAACAATGTGTTGCTGGTTGTGGCCATGGGATCGGTGTTACTGGGGACGCTGTACCCGCTGTTTCTGGATGCATTGGGACTGGGCAAGATCTCTGTCGGCCCTCCCTATTTCGATACGGTCTTCGTTCCGCTCATGACGCCTGCCATATTTCTGATGGGGATCGGCCCTATTGCGCAATGGAAGAAGGCAAGCCTGCCGGTGTTGGCCATGCAGTTGCGCTGGGCCTTCGGGGCCAGTGTGGCGACCGCGCTACTGCTACCGTTCGTCTTGGGCAAATGGACTCCTCTCCTCAGCCTGGGTCTGCTGTTGTCGGCGTGGATTGTAACGACGACGCTCGTAAATATTCGGGAACGGGTGAGCCATCTTTCCGCCAAGAATTTCATGAGCGGTTTGTCGGCTCTTCCTCGGGCCTATTGGGGCATGGTGCTCGCTCATTGCGGAATCGCTGTGTTCATCGTCGGCGTCACCATGGTCAAAGGGTTTGAGGTTGAACAGGATCTGCGGATGAATGTCGGTGAAACGGCGACGATCGGCGGATACACGTTCCGATTCGACGGGGCGCAGGACGTGAAGGGGCCGAATTATCGGGCCGCGCGCGGGACCGTCGCCGTAAGCAAGGACGGCCGGGAGGTCACAGTGATGTACCCGGAGAAACGGCTCTACTCCGTTCAGAATCAGGCGATGACGGAAGCGGCGATCGATTCCGGTCTGTGGAGAGATCTGTACGTCTCGTTGGGTGAACCGCTCGAGAATGGCGCCTGGAGTGTGCGGCTCTACCATAAACCGTTTGTGGATTGGATTTGGGGCGGGTGCTTGATCATGGCGCTGGGTGGCCTGTTGGCCGTCAGCGATCGACGGTATCGGTTGGTGTGGCGGCGGGAACGGCTAGAGGAGCCGGAGGCCCTTCGACCACCGGACAAGAGTGCGGCATGAAACGGTTTCTCCTTCCCTTAGCGGTCTTTGCGGTGCTGGTGGGATTCCTGGCGGTCGGGCTGACCCTGAATCCACGGGAAGTGCCGTCACCCTTGGTGGGAAAGCCCGCACCGGCCTTCCTATTGCCGCAATTGCACGATCAGGAGAAGACCTTCGCTCCGGCCGACATGGCCGGCCAGGTGTGGTTGTTAAATGTGTGGGCCTCCTGGTGTGGGGGGTGCAAAGAAGAACATCCGGTTCTAATGCAGATGGCGCAAGCGGGGAACGTGCCGATCTATGGGATGGATTATAAGGACCGTCGCGAGGATGCCCTGAGTTGGCTACGACGGCAGGGGAATCCCTATCCTGTGACGGCCGTCGACGCAGAGGGCCGGATCGGCATCGATTATGGCGTCTACGGCGTACCCGAAACCTATGTGATTGATAAGCAGGGCGTCATCCGCTACAAGCAGATTGGACCATTGGACGACGAGGTGGTGGCCAAGACAATTATGCCGCTCGTCAAGGAGTTGCAAGCGAAATGAAATGGCTCATGCTGGTTGTGCTGCTCATGCCGGGATTGGCCTGGGCCGGGGAAGCCAAGCCATTGGCTGAGGATCCTGTAGCCGAGGCACGGCTGAAGCATTTGGCGGTCGAACTCCGATGCCTTGTCTGCCAAAACCAAACCCTGGCAGATTCAAATGCTCCGCTGGCGGAAGATTTGCGGCGCGAGGTGCGGGAGATGATCGCCAAGAACATGAGCGATCAGGAGATTATCGACTTTCTCGTGCAGCGCTATGGCGATTTCGTCCTGTACCGTCCACCGGTGAAAGCCACGACGACGCTCCTCTGGATCGGGCCGTTTCTCTTGCTTGTGGGCGGCGGAATCGCGCTTGTGCTGGTGTTGAGGCGGCGCGGACAGGCGATGACGGATACACCGGTGACGGACGAAGAACACAGACGAGTCGAGCAGCTATTGTCACAAGGGGAGAGACGATCATGACGCTCGTGTTTTGGTTTATTGCCTGGGCCATGACCCTCCTGGTGCTCGGCTTGCTCCTCTGGCCCATACTCAAACGGCAGGAGTCCACCAAGCAGGAAGAGGGAGAAAAGACGCTCTCGGTCTATCGGCAGCAATTCGCCGAGCTGGAACAAGATTACAAGAGTGCCGTGTTGACGGATAAGCAGTATCAACAATCCAAGCGGGAGCTTGAACGCCGGCTACTGGAAGAAACGGAGCCCGTTGCGCCCGTTCCTGTGTCGCCACGGAGGCCGGTGAATCGTCTGGCGATTGCCGTGGGCCTGGCGGTCGTCATCCCGACGCTTGGCGGGGTGCTGTACTGGAAGCTGGGCAATCCTCTGGCGATTACCCATCCCACTGCGACTTCGCCGGTTGCGCAAGGGAGGGACGACTCTGACCATCAAACATCGGAAGGGCTCGACGCGCTTTCAGAAAAACTGAAGAGGAAGCTGGAGCAGAATCCCACCGACGGTGTGGGATGGGCGCTCCTGGCACGCTCCTATGCGGAGATTGGCCGGCATGCCGATGCGGTACCGATTTACGAGAAAGCCATGAAGTTGATTCCCGACGATCCCCAGTTGCTCGCCGACTATGCCGATGCGCTCGGGATGCTGCATGGCCGCAAGCTGGAAGGGAAGCCGGAGCAGTTGATTCAGCAGGCCCTCAAGATAGACCCGAACCATGTGAAGGCGCTGATGCTGGCGGGAACCATCGCGTTCGATCGGAGGAAGTTCGGTCAGGCGGCCCAATATTGGGAGCGGGCCAACGCGAACCTCTCCGCCGATATGGAGGGCGAGGCGAGACAGGAATTGCTTGCCGCGATTGCCGAGGCGAAGGGGCTCGCTACCGGGAAGCCGGTCACGGCGAGCACGGCAGGAGTCTCGGGGGCTCCGGCGAAACAAGGCGGGCAGGCCGCAGCCATCAGCGGAACGGTCACGCTGGCGCCGGGTCTTGCGGGGAAAGGGGCTCAGACCGATACTCTCTTTGTCTTCGCCAGGGAGATGAATGGTCCACCCATGCCGGTGTCGATCGTGCGCGCGACGAAGAAAGACTTGCCCTTTACATTTCAGCTCGATGACTCAACCAGCCCCATGCCGTCGAGAAAATTATCCGACGTGGGGAACGTGGTGATCGTGGCGCGCCTCTCGAAATCCGGAGAAGCGAAGGCGCAGAGCGGCGATTTGCAGGGGATGAGCCAGCCGGTCAAACCGGGCGCAAAGCAGATCGCCGTCGTCATCGATCAAGAAATCCCATAGTACGGGGAGGGGCCATGTCTCACACGGTGCTCACGGCGCTGCTCTATCTCTTGCCGCTGCTGCTCGCTCTCATCCTCTATGCACGCCGCCATCAGAAGAAGGAAACCAGGTACCGCGCCCGCCTGGCCGAGACCATAAAGTCGAATATTCCCGAACCGCTCACCTTGCACCCCGTCATTGACACGAACAAGTGCATCGGCTCCGGAGCCTGTCTCAGAGCCTGCCCGGAACAGGCGCTCGGGATCGTCAAAGGAAAGGCTGTGCTGGTCCAGCCCGATCATTGCATCGGGCATGGTGCCTGTGAATCAGCCTGTCCGGTCGAAGCGATCTCGCTGGTGTTTGGAACCGAGAAGCGCGGCATCGATATTCCCCAGCTCAAACCGACCTTTGAGACCAATGTGCCGGGGATCTATATCGCCGGTGAGCTGGGCGGCATGGGACTCATCCGCAAGGGAGTCGACCAGGGAGCCAGAGCCATCCAGTCTATTCGTAAGAACAAGGGAACCGGCGATCAGCTGGATGTGGTCATCGTGGGATCGGGACCAGCCGGACTCTCCGCGTCGCTGGCGGCAAAAGAGGCGAGTCTTCGGTTTGTCACGATCGAGCAGGAGGATGGATTGGGCGGCAGCGTCTACCATTTCCCCCGTCGGAAACTGGCCATGACAGCGCCGATGAATCTGCCGATTATCGGGAAATTCGACCGCTATGAAATCAGCAAAGAAGAGTTGCTTGAATTTTGGAACAGTGTGATCAGATGGACCGGTTTGAAGATCAACTTCACCGAGCGGATGGAGGCGATTGACAAGGCCGGGAACGGGTTCATCGTAAAAACCTCAAAACAGCATTACAAGACGAGGAATGTCCTCCTCGCGATCGGGCGACGAGGGACGCCTCGGAAACTGGGTGTGCCGGGAGAAGAACAGTCCAAAGCCGTGTATCGCCTCGTCGATGCGGAGCAATATCGCGGGCAACATGTGCTGGTGGTCGGGGGGGGGNNCACGCACTCAGGTCTGAGTGCGCAGAGGGTGGCGAGACAAGGAAGGCAAACAAGCGCGGCGGAAGCGGCCTTGGCGATTCCGCTGAACGAGGGACCACCGTCACGATCTCCTGCCGTAACCATGCCATCTTCACCCAGCCCAAAGACAAGAACCGTCAGCAGGTGAGACAAGCCGTGGAGGGCAAGAGGCTCACTGTGTATCTGAATGCCAACGTAAAGGAAATCGGGAAGGAGACGGTGACGCTTGTCTACGAGGGGAAAGATCTCACGTTGAAGAACGATGCCGTGATCGTGTGCGTCGGCGGCACACTCCCGACGCCGATGCTGAAAGAAATGGGTGTGATGGTCAAGACCTATTACGGACAAGCCGTACCGCGCTGACGCGGCCTGTTTGTTCGAGCGCCGGCGGGGAAGGCCATGGATCTCACAGCCAGGCTGTGCGTGGCACTAGTGGCTGGTGGAGCGGCGGACGCTGGTCCAGGTCACTGTCCCGCCCACATCCGATCCGGACACGGTAATCTTCTGGCCGGCCGTGAGGCCGCTGAAAAATCCCGATCGTCCAATGACCGTCCCATCGCTTCCCCGGAACTGGCTGTCGGAGAGGGCTGACGTATCAATGGTGCTCCCGGCAATGGTCAGCAGAGGGTTCGCCGCTGACTGCAACGGACCCTTGAGTCTGAGGTTCGTCGTGGGAGCGCTTCGCTCCAGCTCGGTGGCCAGCACGCCGGCGCTTCCGCTGGCTCGTCCGTGAATTTTTAGGTGCTCGCCAACCGCGATTTGAGCGAACAAACGGAGATCTCCCTCGCCGCCAATCGCCGTATCTTGGTTAACGGAGATCGTCATCCCGGTCAGGCCGCGAAGCGTCAGCGTATTGGTGCCGTAATCGACTGTGGCGACATTGCCCTCTAGTTCAAAGGAGCCGTCAAACTTGATGTGGTTGGCTTCAAGTACGCCGCCAACGATCCGGCCATGGACTTCGACATGGGCGCCGAGCACGAGATCACCCGCAGTTCCACCTTCATACAGGGTCGAGGCGATTGGCCGGATGGACACGTTATTCACCAGTACGTCACCCGATGGGGCGATAAAGGTGACAAAGCCTTCCACCTCTGCCTCGTCGATGTCGGATACGCCAAGGGACAGGGGTTTGACCTTGGTGGCGGTAAGCGAGGCTCCATAAGGTCCTGAACCACCGGCGGCCCAGGTATTCCCACGTACCTGCACAATAATACGGTCCCAGGTTGGCGAGGAGGTGGTAAGGGGGGGCATGAGGGTCAGGTCGGTGGCCGCATCGTACGTCACGGTTAGCGCGCCAATCTCAAAGGTCTGATGCCCCGGATCGTGATGTTTCACCGCTCCTTGGACTTCATAGTGAGGCGTGCCGGTGTGCAAGGCGATCCAGGTGGCCAGAATATGTCCATTTCCCACGACGAACCCGCTGACCTCGATACGGTCGGTATTTGGAACGAGGTTGAGCACCGACTGGCCGGGGATGCTGGCATCGATGATGGTGTGTTGATCGAGGTGAATCACCTGTCCGAGCACCACGAGGCTGAGCCCGTCTCCGGCCACGGATTGCACCACACCCTCCACCGTGTCTTCGTAGGTGATGGTCTGGGCCACGCGGGCACTGAGTTGGTTCGTGGCGGAGTCTTCCGTCGCACTGCCACTCACCAAAACGACCATCCCGAGTTGAAGGCCATTCGTGCTGGAACAAGGCGCATCGTCGATGCAATAGCGGGCATTGGTATTATCGTATTCGGTGCCGGACACGAAGACGCTGCCGAATTTCGTCACCGGCCCGGAAGAGACCGTGGCCACGGATCCGGTGCCTCCGATCCCGCCGCCGGCCTGCGGCCCTGGCGCGGCGGGTCCGCATGAGGCGAGAGACAAGAAGAGCCCGAGCAGGACAAGAAAAGTGCGTAAGGGTTTGATCCGCATCGTGGCCATGTGTGGTCTACAAATCATACAGGTGTTGGCGAGGCCTCAGGGTTTGTGATCGAGCCGTTCTTCAAAGTGGTAAACTCCCAGGCCGACTCGAACCCGGCCGGTTCCTTTTGAAGCGGGATTCACATCGCGGTCCCGGTGGGAGAGCCACTGGTCGAGAGACTCCAGGAGTGCCTGGCCTTGGGCCTCGGCGAGGATACGGAACGACTGGGCTGCCTCGACAGGGACATTATCGTACATGACCTTGCGTTGGATGCGAGCTTTGGATGGGCTTTGATGGATGTTATGATCGATGGTTGCGATCAGATCAGCCGTATCTGTCCCGAGAATATGCAATTTCTCGACCGGATCTTTCTGAGGGATATAACCACGTGAAAGAAGGCAAATCCGTCCATCTTTCAGCTGCTTGACGGCGCCGACTCGAAGCAATTCGTCCAGCATCGCGCGCACCGGGATGTCTCCACTGTAGCGTTTGACCAATTCGCTAAAGGACGCGCGCTTCCCTTCCATACGCAATGGGAACGGGTGTCCCTTCTCCCCAAAGTCAGGATCTCTCACCCAACCCGTGATGACTCGCGCAGCCCGGTGATATTCCTCCGTTGTGCCCTGCTCGGCTCCTGCCGGGGCGGCCAGCAACCGTTGCACCTCTTTGCGCGTCAAGCCGGTGAGAATCGCGATGCGCGAGGTCGTCTGTTTCTTCCCCGGAAGGCCGAATTCCCTCTGTGCGACTTCGACATACGCCTGTTTCGCCAGTTCGGTGAAGGTCTGGTGGGAGACATTATTGCGGAGCAGAATTCGCACCAGCGGGCGCAGCAGAGTGAGGGTTGCAGTGGACAGCGCCTGTGAGGGCTTTACCTTGGGCATATGGGAATGTAGTCCCATATTTTGGCCAAAAGCAATCTCCTGGAGGCCCGATTGGGATTAGAGATCGAAGAGGTGTTGGATCAACTGGCGACTGACGTCGGTGACCTGCAGAAATTCCACGCCGCAATTGGTCCCATCGGTCCAACGGATCAGCCCCATCGGCACGGTGATGGGGACATGTTCCCCGGGAATGAAGATCTGAAGCTCGATTTGCGCTTGCAGGACGAGCGGAGACAGGCTATGGAACTTGCAGCCCCCGAGAGACAGTTCCAGGGTGGTGCCTTCTCCGGCTTCTCCATCCGGTGTGGTAAAGGCGGCCTGAAATGCCGTCGCGATCCGGGGGTGTTGGCGGCGTTCCGGGATGCTCTTGGCGTAGGCCTGAGGGTACATCTGATTCAATGCCCTCCGATTACCGACGTATCATCATCCGAATCTCCGGGAGAGACAAGCAACTTCTGGGTTTCACACATCGGTGAGGGAGCCGGATGTTCAGTTCGCATTGTTTCCGGCAGGGCATGAGCCGGCGCCTTGCGCGAGTTGGCATTCCGCTTGACTGAGGGGGAAAGCCCTCTATAGTGGGCACATGAGGCCTCGCCGCGTCACGGACACCCGGGAAGGACATCGTTCACCATGCCCCATCGGCTCACCTGCCCGCAATGTCAAACGGACCATGTGATCCGTTCTCATCCGCAGTCACCACGCGAACGTATGGCGTCGTGGCTGGGGATTGCGCCGTTTCATTGCCAGGATTGCAGTTTCCGGTTCCTGACCTTTCTGCTGAAATTCAATGGTGCTCAGCCGGCAGACCGTCGGGAACATCTCCGCATCCCGGTGCGGCTGTTTCTCTCGTTTTCAGGCGGGAAAGTCCGCGACGAAGGCACGGTGCTGGATCTCTCGATGGGGGGCTGTGTCATTCAGAGCGAGACGCAAGTCCACATCGATGACATCTTCTATTTGCAGGTTGCGATTTCAGACAGGGATCCTCCGCTTGAAGTGGCGGCGATGGTGCGTTCAGTAAGCGCTCGCGGCATAGCCTTCAAATTTCTTCGCAAATCGCAGGACGACAAACGCCTTCAGAGCTTCATTCAGTCCCATTCACGCGGGCCTGCACCGGTTCTTGCCAAAGACGTCGCGCCGAGCCTCTCGCGATAGCTGGTGAGCAACATTCGTAACACGTGAGACGTGAAAGGTGAAGCGGAGGGCGGCGGCGGTTCTTCCTCCGAAACCTGTTACCGTTCACGATGCACGGATTGTCCTATTCAGCATTCGGCTACTGCGGCGTTTCCCAGGCAGACGGAAGAGGATGTTCGTCGATTAAACGATTGTGTTCCTCCAGATCGTAGGGCTCGATCGTGAAGTCCTGCCGATCCATCGGTTCTCCGCACAGCGGCGAGCAGAGAAAATCGACCAGTGCCTGCGCCTTGGCTTCGGTGGAGAAGCGGCATAGCCCGTACTCCGGCATGCCGGACGAGGGATGCCAGAAGGCCAGCTCGATCGCGCTGCCTTGATAAAGGCCCAGCGTGCGGTGGCGCACTTGAAACCCGCCCGGCAGATGAGACGACCGCTCCAGAGACATAGGCCCTCTTGACTCACATATCTAAATGACTATTGCCATGGTAGCATGATCGCTGGACCGGACGACAAGAGCGTCCGTCTTTGCCGAAGGAGGGGCTATGAGACGTCATCGGTGGATGAATCTGAGTATGGCAGTCGTGATTGCCTGCGCGGGCCTCGTGTCCGGGTGCGGCTATAACGATCTCCAAGGGCTGGATGAAGATACCAAGGCGGCCTGGAGCGAGGTCATTAACCAGTACCAGCGCCGGGCGGACCTCATTCCCAACCTCGTGGCGACCGTGAAGGGCTACGCCGAACACGAGAAGGAAACGCTCGAAGGCGTCGTGCAGGCGCGGGCCAGCGCCACGAGTGTGCAAGTGACGCCGGAGACTCTGAAAAATCCGGCAGCGTTTGAACAGTTTCAGAAATCGCAGGCCGGGTTGACCTCGGCATTGGGGCGGCTTTTAGCGGTGGCGGAAAACTATCCCACCTTGAAGGCGGACCAAAACTTCCGCGATCTCCAGAGCCAGCTCGAAGGGACGGAGAACCGCATCACCGTCGCGCGCAAGCGCTACATCGACCGGGTGGCGGAGTACAACAAAATGGTTCGCTACTTCCCGACCAATCTCACGGCGAAATTCCTGCTCCATCTTGAGGAAAAGCCAAATTTCACCGTCGCGGATGAAAAAGCGGTGGCAAAGCCACCGGAAGTCAAATTTTAGGAATCGCGTCGATCATGAGGACGTTCACCATGAGCCGTGTCTGGCCTGAGCCGGCGCGGCTCATGTTGTGTTTGGGCCTGCTGCTTTGGGCAGTCTCGGCCTGGGCACTGGAAGTGCCGGCCCTCACAGGCCGCGTCGTCGATCCGTCCCATGTGCTGCCAGCGGCAACGGTCGAGTCCCTGACCGCCAGCCTCGCGGCCCATGAAGCCAAGACCGGCAATCAAGTCGCCGTTCTCGTCCTGCCATCACTCGAAGGCGAGCCGCTCGAGCCCTTCTCCCATCACGTCGCCACCACTTGGAAGCTCGGCCAGAAGGGGACCGACAACGGAGCGCTCTTGCTGGTGGCGCTGAAGGAACGCAAAGTCCGGATTGAAGTGGGTTATGGCCTGGAGGGTACCTTGACCGATGCCCGGTCGGCGCAGATCATTCGCAACGAAATCGTGCCGCGCTTTCGCGCCGGGGATTTGCCGGGCGGTGTCACAGCCGGCGTCGAAGCCATTCTGAAAACCATCGAAGGCACCTACCAGGCGCCCGAGCGGCCATCGGTGCCTGTCGCTGGCGAGGACAAGGTCGGTCAAATCCTTGTGGCCCTGATCATCGGAGTGATCTTCGGCCTGGCCCTCTCGAATGTGAATCGCATATTCGGCGCTCTGGCTGGCACCGGGCTCGCCCTGTGGTTATCCCCCTGGCTGATCCCGGCGATCATCACGGGCCTGATCACCTTACTGCTGGTCCTATTGTTAGGGAATGGAATGTTGAGCCGCGGTCGCCGTGGCTTTGACGATTGGACCTCCTACAGCAGCCGTGGCGGAGGCTGGGGCGGCGGCGGGTTCGGAGGTGGAGGTGGATTCAGCGGCGGGGGCGGCGACTTTGGAGGAGGAGGCGCCAGTGGCGACTGGTAAACAGGCAGCATTGTCGGAAGCAGAGCGCGAGCGCATCCGGCAGGCGGTGCATACGGCTGAGCAGAGGACCAGTGCGGAAATCGTGCCGATGATCGTCGCGCGATCCGGGCTCTACCGCGACGCGCAACATTGGGCGGGGCTTATCGCCGCACTGACGACCCTGGCCCTGTTGCTGACCATCGAGGTCTCCTGGGTTCCTTGGGGATGGCACGCCTCGAATGCGGCCTGGCTGGTCCTCGCCGTCACGCTCGCCTATGTGGCTGGGACATGGCTTGGAACATTATCGCCGGTCATCCGCTTGCTTACGTCGCACGATCGGATGCACCAAAAAGTAAGGCTCAGAGCCGAGCGGGCCTTTGCGCAACATGCCGTCTCGCAGACGCGCGAGCGCACGGGCGTGCTGGTCATGCTGTCGATGTTGGAGAAGCAGATCTATGTCTTGCCGGATCGGCTGTTAGTGGGTCGGGTTTCGGCGGAACGATGGAAGCAGGTCGTACAAGCAGCGGTGGAGCGGTTGCATGAAGGCGACATGGCCGATGGCTTAACCCGCGCCATCGAGGCCTGCGGAGTGGTGCTCGCCGAATCCTGCCCGGGCCGCCCCGGCGACAACCCCAATGAATTGCCGGATGAACCGATCCAGGAAGGATAGAAACTCCATCCCCCCGTCCACAAAACCTGCAAGAATTCCGTCCCTCAAACCCTCGAATTACAAGCCTGCCCAAAATAGTTATCTGGTGTCCCTGAACCAGATGGTGAATGGCCATTTTGCGACCGTCGGC
>DJMJ01000038.1 GCA_002435325.1 Nitrospira sp. UBA6493
AACGCAGAAAAGAACCCGGCCTTTCCTCTCCCTGCTCGATGGGTCGAAGAAAGCAGATACTGGCTACCTTGACCTGAGGAACCTCTACGCGATCAGCATGAGGCAGTGTCATAACACCCTCGATTCACAAAAAACAGCACAGACGTCAACCGCTTGCCCCCGCCCTCTGACACCATCTCAATTCGCCCCGCAGCACTTCTTGAACTTCTTTCCACTACCGCAAGGACAGGGATCGTTCCGCCCAATTTTCGGTCGAGCCAACGGTCCTTGGTCGAGATCGCCGACTTCACGCCGCGCCTGAAAGATGGCCCGCCCGAGACGGGCATACTCACGCATCGCGTCGGGAAAGAGCGTGACGACAGTCTCGGCCATCTGGTCCAGACTCCGTGTCCCCGTTCCCTCCTCGTGGTAGGCCTGAGCCAGCTTCGGAGAGGAAAAGAACGTGAGCACCATCAGCACCGAGCCGAACTCCTCGTCGAACTCTTCGGGGACATACTCATTCCAGATGTTCGCAAGGTAGTCATGGCCCATTAAAAATCCTTGCGCCCACTGGCTCAGCCCCGCACCCTCGGCCAAGTTGTCCGGCGGCTGGGACCTGATGTCGCAGCCTGGAGGAAGCGTGGAGCTCCCCGCTGTTCGTTCCCGGCAACAGTCGTTGAACAGGGCCATCATGGCGTGGAGGACGCGCTCCGCTTCGCCGGGGGTTTCATACCCGGCATCCTGGTCATTGAAGACCATCGGAATCCACTCCGAAGGGGGAATCAATTCCGGCACGTTCGCCATGCTGAACAAAAACCCCGCCAATTGCGGAAAGGTCAAGGTCCCCTTCGGACGGTGAGGTGACGACAGAAAGACGCGCAGGAGCGTCGCATGGGTGTCAGTGAAGACCGTCATCGTGTTCATCTGTGCTCCCCTTTGCCATGAGTGTGCGTTTCATCCGGCGCCCGGCTTTCAGCGGCCAACGGGAGCGCAGTCATATTATCGTGGCAATCGGGGAAGAAAAAATGGGGAGGGACTCAGACGTGTGAATCTAACCTGGCCGCTGCGTTGTCAAAGTAAAATAAACTTCTTTCCGGATCGCCTCATAACTACTTGATATTTCAAGACCCGATTCTCCGCTCTCAGAGAAAAGAGTTTTTTCATCACGCGATCATCCCGCCCCTCTCAGGGCACCATCCGGCAAAATTTCTTTAGTAGCAAAAACCTAAGTCCTTGTTTTTGAAGAGACCGACCTCCAACGCCCCCTCCAAATGTAAAAACTTTATTATTCGTGAAAGATTTATATTTTCCATGAAAAATCTTTATTTTACTTTGACACGCCGCTGTAAGCCATTTTCAACATCCGCTTATTCCACCGTCACACTTTTGGCTAGATTCCGCGGTTGATCCACGTCCGCACCGCACAGCACGGCGATGTGATAGGCCAGCAACTGCAACGGAATCGTGAAGAGAATCGGAGACAACAAGGGATGCGTCTCCGGAATCGTAAACACCGCATCGGCGGTTTTCCCGAGCTCGAGCTCCCCTTCGGCCACCAGCGCGATCACCGGCGCGCGACGCGCCTTTACCTCCATCAGATTGCTCACCGTCTTTTCATACAGCCGGTCTTTCGGCGCCAGCACCACCACCGGCATATCCTTGTCGATCAACGCAATCGGGCCGTGTTTCATTTCACCGGCCGCGTACCCCTCGGCATGGATATAGGAAATTTCTTTCAACTTCAGCGCGCCCTCGAGCGCGATGGGGAAATTGATCCCGCGGCCGAGAAAGAGAAAGTTCCGCTTCTTGTAGTAGCGTTTCGCAATCACCACGATCTCCGCCTCACGCCCCAATATCTGCTCGACCAGCGACGGCAACCGGACCAGCCGGTCCAGCCAAGCCTTGCCGTCGGCGGCCGCCATCACCTTTCGCACGCGCGCCAAATGCAGCGCCAGCAAATACAGCGCCGTGAGCTGCGCAGTAAACGCTTTTGTCGAAGCCACACCGATCTCTGGCCCGCAATGGGTATACAGCACCCCGTCGGACTCGCGCGCCAGCGTGCTGCCAACCACATTCACAATCGACACGACCTTCGCGCCCTTCCCCTTCGCTTCGCGCGCCGCGGCCAGGGTATCGGCCGTTTCGCCGGATTGCGAGATCGTCACGAAAAGATCGTTCTTCCCCACCAACGGATCCCGATAGCGGAACTCGCTGCCGATATCGACTTGCACCGGCGTGCGAACCATTTCCTCCAGCAAATACTTGCCCACCAGCCCCGCATGCCAGGACGTCCCGCAGGCGACGATCCACATCCGGTCCACTGCCGCAAACTCCTTCGGCGTCAGCCCGATATCCGGCAGATCAGCCTCGCCGGTCTCGTACGAGTACCGCCCGCGCATCGTGTCGAGAATCGTCTGCGGCTGCTCATGAATCTCTTTCAGCATGAAGTGGGGATAGCCGCTCTTTTCGGCCGCCGACGCATCCCAGGTAATCTTGGCCGGCTTCCGCACCACCGCATGTCCGTCGACATCGGTCAACGTCGCCTCGTGCTGGGTGACTACAGCCACGTCGCCTTCTTCGAGATAGGTCACATCCCGCGTATGGGCCAACATCGCCATGACATCGGAGGCCACGAAGGACGCGTCTTTCGTCCGGCCGATCACCAGCGGGCAGCCGGATCGCGCCGCGATCATCGTCCCCGGTTCTTTTTCAGAAATGACGGCCAGCGCATAACTCCCGCGTACATCCTTGGTCGCCGCCCGAACCGCGTCGGCCAGCCCCTGGCCTTTCTGGAGATACTTGTCGATGAGATGCGCGACCACTTCGGTATCAGTCTCCGACTGGAACTTGTAGCCCTCTTTTTCCAACTGCTGCTTCAAGGGCTGATAGTTTTCGATGATGCCGTTGTGCACCAGCACGCAGCCCTTCGAACGATGGGGATGCGCATTTTGCTCAGATGGCTTGCCGTGGGTCGCCCAGCGGGTATGGCCGATCCCCACCGTTCCCTTGAGCGCGTTGTCCTCAAGCGATTTCTGGAGATTGACTAGCTTGCCGACGCTCCGCCGCACTTCAATCTTCTGTCCCTGCAGCACCGCGACACCGGCGGAGTCGTACCCGCGATATTCCAGCTTGGCCAGCCCGCCGATAAGGATGGGGACCGCCTCCTGATTCCCAACATAGCCGACAATGCCGCACATCGAGCGTTACCTCTTCTTCTTTTTCGCGGATAATGCAGCCGAAACCTTGCGCCCCTTCGACAGCTTCGATGATGAAGAGCCTTCATTCGATAACAGCACCCGCCGCTTGGCCGCCCACCCGGCACGATTCACCTGCTGCACCCGCGCAATAACCAGCGAATCGGACGGCACGTCTTGCGTCACCGTCGTTCCGGCGGCGATCACCGTCCCGGCGCCAATCGTCACCGGCGCGACCAATTGCGTATCGCTCCCGATAAACACATGATCGCCGATAACCGTCTGATGCTTGTGCACCCCGTCATAATTACAAGTGATGGTGCCGGCCCCGATGTTCACACCCTTGCCAATTGTCGCATCCCCCAGATAACTGAGATGGTTCGCCTTGGCTCCTTCACCGAGATCGGTTTTTTTCATCTCGACAAAATTGCCCACCTTGGCCTTCGTTCGCACCAACACGCCGGGCCGCAGATGCACGAAAGGCCCGATATGCGCCTCGTCATCGACCTGTGACTCCCGCAACACGCAGTGATCCAAAATCTCTACGCGGCTGCCGACGACGCAATCGCTGATCCGCACACCGGAATACACCGTTGTGTCATCGCCGATCACCGTCCGGCCCTCAAGTGTCACGCTCGGATACAACGTCGTATCTTGGCCGATCACCACGTCAGCCTCAATCCAGGTTGACGAGGGATCCACCATCGTCACACCCGCCTCCAGCCATCGCGCCCGAATCTGCCGGCGGATTACCCCTTCGGCGTCGGCCAACTGTTGCCGCGTATTCACACCAAGCCCTTCTTCCGGATTGCTCAACGCCATGGCCGATACCCGATAGCCCTGCGTCACCGCCATATCGACGATATCTGTAAGATAATATTCGCCCTGGGCATTGTGCGGCTCCACCTTATCCAGCGCCGCAAACAAAAACCCGCCATCGACGACGTAGGTCCCGACATTGATCTCCCGAATGGCGCGCTCATCCGGCGTGGCATCCCGATGCTCGACAATCTTCACCACATCGGCGGATGCGCGATCGTGCGTGCCACTGGAACTCCGGCGCACCACCCGGCCATATCCGCTCGGGTCGTCGAGCAACGCCGTCAGCATCGTCACCGCCGCGCCGGACGAGCGATGGGCTCGCAACAAATCCTGCACCGTAGCTTCCTGCAACAACGGCGTATCGCCGTTGAGAATCAGATAGGCTGTAGGCTGCGGCCCCTTGCCGGACACAAATACCGGCCTCGCTTGCAAGACCGCATGACCAGTTCCCAACTGCTGCTTCTGCTCGACGAGATGAACCGGCGCTCCGTCCCGCTGACCCGACAGTACCGACTCCACCGCCTGACGAACCTGGTCCGCCTGATGGCCAACCACCACGGCCACTGAATGCCCCGCTACCCGGCGAGCCAGATCGAGCGCATAGCGAATCATCGGACGTCCGGCAATGCGATGCAGCACCTTGGCCCGGCTCGACCGCATGCGCGTGCCGCGGCCCGCCGCCATCACCACCACACCCAGCCCAGCCATCGATGCCGCACGCAACGGTTTCATCCGATCGGCACTCCCGCAGCCGGCTGCTTCACGCCACTCCACTTGGCATCGGCGGCAAGCACCGACGACATCGACGTCGCGGGCACATACAGCCCGCCCGAGACAATCAGCTTCATGGCCTCCTCCACGCTGATATCCACCGACGACACTTCACGCTCCGGCACCAGCAGAAAATAGCCGGAGGTCGGATTCGGCGAGGTCGGGACATACACATGAATCAACGGATCCTGGCCCAAAATCCCCGTCTCCGGTTTCGTCATCCCGGTGACAAACGCAAAACAATAATGGCCGTTCTTGGGGAATTGGATGAGCACCACTCGACGATAGGACCCGCGATCCGAAAACGAGAGGATGTCCATCATCGATTTCAACGTGGAGTAAATGCCCCGCACGAGCGGAAGACGATTGAGCCAGTCTTCCCATATCCGCACAATCTGCCGCCCCATGAAATTTGCGGCAAAGAGCCCGGCCGAGAAAATCAATACGAGCAAGGTCACAATACCGAGCCCGGGGACATAATAGGCCGGCACCATCTGGGCCAATACATTCCCGAGAATTCCATCCACCGTGACGAACAACGTCTTCAGGATGAGAATCGTCCCCCAGATCGGAGTGATGACGAGCACCCCGGTGAGAAAATAGCGTTTTAAGGCGGTTTTCAGCATAGATTCAGGAGTCAGCAGGAGCCCCTATATTGTAGTGGTTCATAATACAGAGTTTGTCCGGATCGTCGCAAGCCTTTTCTTGCTAATTTCAACGAGTTAGAGGAGTTCTCCACTGGATTATTCTCGCCGTAATCTCAGCCCCGATAAGACCCGCCACCTAATGAGCAGCCGAGCCTCTGCACGCTGACCAATAACCGGCGCTTTCCCTCCGTTTCATTCAGAACCCTATTCTTGCTATTCACCTGACCTTGGCATAGGATCCCGCCCCATTGCGATTGCATGAAGAAGGCCCTTCTCTCCCCGTACATCAGAGGGCCAGACAAATATCAAACGAGCTATCGCGCATGACATCAGGCATTGGTCTCTGCGGAGCGCACAGAGTCGGGAAAACTACACTGGCGCAAGCGGTCAGTCATGCCACGGGCATTCCGTTTCTCAAAACCCATACGAGCCACATCTTCCAACAGCACGGGCTGGATCCGGCCAAACCGATGGCCTTTGACACCAGACTAGCGATCCAACAAGAGATCTTAGCCGCCGGAGAGGCCGTGTGGCGGCAGGAAACGGGACGGTTCATCAGCGACCGGACTCCGCTGGACATGGCTGCGTACACATTGGCCGATATTCACGGCACAACCACACTTAATGAAACCGCCTTCACTCAATACCTCGCAGACTGCATTGAGAAAACCAACCGGTATTTCTCCACCCTGATCATTGTCCCCCCCGGCATCCCTCTAGTTCACGAACCGGGAAAAGCCGCGCTCCACAACGCCTACATTGAACATATCCATGCCTTGATCACCGGCCTATGTCATGACGACCGGATTGCCGCCACTGTCTCCCGAATGGGACGCGATGTCTTGTCGCTGGAGGCAAGGGTCGCACAAATCATTACACACCTGCCTTAAACGTCCAACTCTCCACATCATGCCATCACAACCTAGGTAATAGGGCCTAATGGTCCGAGACAGTTGACTTTATTGACAGCCTCCCAGCGACAGGATAGATTTCCTCATATTATGAGGACTTAACCATCCCACCGAGGTCGAGCCACGCATGAGCCTTTCGGCACCGCATGCATTGACCATTCTGATCGTGGAGGACCAAACCGGCCCGCGAGAAGTACTCGACGTACTCTTAACTCCTCACTATCGTGTCTATACCGCCGATACCGCTCACGCCGCCCTTCATATCCTCCGCCATCACCATATCGACCTGATCATCACGGATGTGGGCCTGCCGGACCGTAATGGCATTGAGCTGTTACGGGATTTACAGCCCCTCAACGATATCAGAGCCATTGTCCTCAGCGGTTCAGGAACGGTCCAATCGGCCCAAGACGCCATCAAGCTCGGAGCCACCGCCTATCTCCTCAAGCCCTTCAATACGGACGAATTGCTGACATTGATTCGCGCCACACTTTCTCCTCAAGCCGCCTGAGCGCAGCCGGCGCCTATGGGCCGCTCCACCACCCTTGAATCCGGGCCCCGTCCCACCTACAATCGTCTGTACGCGCAAGCCATTGCCCAACCCGTCACGGACACACAGCCGAGCACGACACACCGATGCCGTTTCAAGACATTAGCGGGCATGACCGACCGATCGCCATTTTGCGGGCGGCACTCTTGCACGACCGGCTCGGGCACGCGTATCTCTTCCATGGCGAAGATGCCATCGGCAAACGCCTAACCGCTACGCATCTCGCGCAAGCCTTGAATTGCGAACGGCCTTCGGCTCCTGACTGGCTCGACAGCTGCGGAGTGTGCCGCGCCTGCCAGCAGATCGCCGCGCACACCCACCCGGACTTCATCGTCATTGAGCCGGATCGTGAATTGGCCACCCCGCAAATCAAAATCGAACAAATCCGGGACATCGAACACCAATTTATTTACCGCCCCCTGATGGGCGAGCGGAAAATCTGCCTGATCGACGATGCCGACCGCATGACTCTCGGCGCCGCCAACGCGCTCCTCAAAACGCTCGAAGAGCCGCCGGGCCATGCTCTGTTTCTGCTGATCACCAGCCGGCCGAACGCGCTCCCCATCACCATCCGTTCGCGCTGCCAGCTCCTGCGATTCACCACGCCGGCCCGCACACAAGTCGAAGCCGCGGTGATTTTGAAACGCGACGTTCCCCCGACAGACGCCCGCCTGCTGGCGCTCGTCACAGACGGCCGCATCGGCGAGGCGCTCACGCTGGACCTTGACGACCTACGCGAGCGCAAACAGGAATGTCTCGAACTGCTGGCGCCGCAGACCCTCCGTTCCGCCTCCGCCATTCTCTCCGCCGCAGAAAGTTTGGCAAAGGCCGACCGCGGGCTGGAAACCCTCTCCTGGATCAGCCGCTGGATCCGGGATCTCATGCTCGTCCAGGTCGGCGGCGATCAGGACCAGATTCTCCATCTCGATCAGCTCGCGCAGCTGCAAGAGCATGCTCAGCGGGCGGACCTCACCCTGCTGCTCAACCTGCAGAAAGACATCGAGAAGCTCGAACAAAGCGCCGCGCGGCACCTGAATCTCCACATGGCCCTGGAATCCTGCCTCCTCCGCCTCCGCGAAGCCCTCGGGCTCGCGCCTGCCGGCACCTCCGCCTAGAATTCAGTGGCATCAACCTGGTATCTTCCCGTTCGCCATGCGCAACACCAACAGCTTCTACATCACCACGCCGATCTATTACGTCAACGATGTCCCGCACATCGGCCATGCTTACACGACCGTTGCCGCCGATGTCCTGGCGCGCTATTGGCGCCTGCGCGGACACGACGTCTTTTTCCTGACCGGCCTGGATGAACATGGGCAAAAAGTGCAGCAGGCGGCCGCGAAAGCCGGCATCGACCCGCAAGCCCATTGCGACAAGCTCGCGCCGCAATTTCAGGAGCTCTGGAAACGGCTGAACATTTCGAACGATGCCTTCATCCGCACGACCGATGCCCCGCACAAATCTGTCGTCCGCCGTTACCTCCAAGACCTCTTCGACCGCCAACTGATCTACAAAGCCGATTACACCGGCTGGTACTGCACCTTCGACGAGCGGTTCTGGACGGAAAAAGATGTCGTCGGCGGGCTCTGCCCCGACTGCAAGCGCCCCGTTGAGCAACTCAGCGAGCACAACTACTTCTTCAAGATGGGCCAGTATCAGGACCGCCTGATCGATCATATCAAGCAGCACCCGAACTTCATCCGCCCCGAATCCCGGCGCAACGAAGTCCTCGGCTTCTTGCAAACACAGAAACTCGGCGACCTGTCGATCTCCCGGCCCAAATCACGCCTCTCCTGGGGGATCGAATTGCCGTTCGATCAGGACTGCGTGACCTACGTCTGGTTCGACGCGCTCGTGAACTATGCCTCGGCCCTCGAATATCTGCCAAAACAGCCGTCGTTCGACCGGTTCTGGCCCGCCTCTGTCCATCTGGTCGGGAAAGATATTCTGACCACCCACGCCGTCTATTGGTCCACGATGCTGATGGCGCTCAACCTGCCCCTGCCGGAGACCATCTTCGCGCACGGATGGTGGACCGTCGATGGCGAAAAGATGTCGAAGAGCCGCGGCAACGTCGTAGATCCGAACAAGATGATCGATGCCTTCGGCGCCGACGCCTTCCGCTACTTCCTCTTGCGCGAAGTGCCGTTCGGATATGATGGAGATTTTTCTTATACGGCTATGCTTGGGCGAAACAACAGCGAACTCGCTGATGACCTCGGAAATCTGTTGAGCCGTAGCCTCACGATGATTGAGCGATTTGCCAATGGCATTATTCCTCGATCAAGGATTAATCCGAGTCTTGGCGAAAAAGCGGGAGAGGTCGTTGCCCGTGTTCATGTACACCTGGATCGCTTAGAATTCGGGAAAGCCCTCGAAGCCATCTGGGAGCTCGTACAAGAAGCAAATCAATACATTGACAAGACCGCTCCCTGGAAGCTGGCAAAGAAGCCCGAAGAGAGAGCACACCTTGATGAAGCCTTACTTCACCTTGCTGCTGCCTTAAAGACACTTGGCGTTCTCCTCTACCCCTTCATGCCAAGCGCATCTAAGGAAATTCTCCGACAAATCGGTTTGACATGGGAGCCTTCCGTCTTTTTCCCTGCAGCTGCACTCAATTGGGATGACCTGCCTGGGCGAACAATCGCCAAAGGATCCTCCCTGTTCCCCCGCATTGAAATTTCCTCTGATGCCATTACCCTAGGTTTAAAAGAAGCTGCCAGTATTCAGAAAACTGCGCCCCAGGAAAAAGGAGCCCCACCAGTGAGCGACACATCCGCAGTTCCACAACCGGTTCCCGCCACAGCAACAACTCCAGCCGCCACAACGGCAGCCCCGGCAGCAGCCGCGCCAACACCGGGTGATCCGGCACAAATCACCATCGACGAATTCTTCAAAATTCAGCTCAAAACCGCGAAGGTCATCAGCGCGGAGCGCGTGCCAAAGTCCGAAAAACTGCTGAAGCTGCAAGTCTCCCTCGGCACGGAACAGCGGCAGATCGTGGCAGGGATCGGCAAGAAATATGAACCGGAAGCCTTAGTCGGCAAGATGATCGTGATCGTGGCCAATCTAAAACCGGCAAAGCTCATGGGCATCGAATCCCAGGGCATGGTCCTGGCCGCCGGCGACAGCGAAGTGCGCGGCCTCGCAACTATTCTGGAAGACGTGGAACCAGGCACCAAGGTTAAATGATCCTCGTGCGCACAACCGTCCGCCTGCTGTATCTCGCGGCCCTCGTCTGTATGCCGCTCCCCTGCCTCGCTCTATCCGCCAACGAAGAACCGCCTCAGGACCTGCATCTGAACGAGCCGAAACCCACCACCGTGCTGGTACGTGTCGTTGCTCATGGCTCGATGGTGCTGGGCAAGGAAGTCGGCGGCGCGCGCGTCACCATCACCGACGTGGCCAGCGGCCAGATTCTCGCATCCGGCCTCCAGCAAGGCGACGCGGGAGATCAGAATCAAATCATGCGCACCCCGCGCCTCATGGAAGAAGCGCACTACAGCACACGCCCCTCGGCGGCCTTCACCGCCACCCTCGATCTCGTCAGTCCGACTCTCGTGGACATCGCAGCCGAAGGGCCGCTCGCCTTTCCGGCGGCGACCCAGCGCGTGACCACTCGTACCTGGCTCATTCCCGGCCACGACCTGACCAGCGACGGCATTGTGCTCACACTCTACGGGTACATTATCCAAATTCAACACCCGAAAGCTGACGGCGCCGGCCTGATCGCCAAAGACGACGTGATGCTTCGGGCCTCGGTGCGCACGCTCTCCGGTGCGCTCGTCAGGCCGCATGGCGATTGGGACTCCAGGCGGGTTCATATCTACGGCGAACTCCTCATCGGCACCACCGTAATCGAGCGCTTACAAATGTTCTACAGCGGAGACAAGGCCGGCTTCGAAGCGCCCTTCTTTGTCCCGCGCCTCAAAGACGCCCCCGACGGCATCACCCTCCGCGTCGTTGCGGCCGATCCCTTCAGCGGCAACTTCGGCGTCGGCGAAGCCAAATATCCAGTCCTCAGTGAACGGTTGCCACCCAAGAGGTCCTCGCCATGAAGACGATCATCCTGTTCGTTGCCTTCTGCGCCCTCCTCGCCAGTCCTGCGCTCGCTGAAGAACAGCACCAACATCGCCGTCCTGACGACATCAAACAGTACCTTGAGCACCTCGACAGCACGGAGCGGGATCGCTATCAGAAACCCGACAAAGTGATCGAGGTGCTCAAATTGAAACCGGGCATGGCAGTGGCCGATCTCGGATCCGGGTCAGGCTATTTCACCCGCCGCTTCATCGAAGCCGTCACCGAAACCGGGATGGTCTATGCCGTGGACGTCGAACCGGAGATGCTGGCCTACGCCAAAGAGAGCGTCATCCACATGCACATCCCCTACACAGCGGAATTCATCCTTGCCCGGCCGGACAATCCCAATCTCCCGTTCGAATCCCTCGATCTTCTCTTCGTCTGCAACACCATCCATCATCTTGAGGAACGGTCAAAATACTTCAGCAACCTCAAGTCATCCCTTAAGTCAGGCGCGCGCATCGCCATCGTCGACTTCTACCCCGACGAACGATCCGGCGACCTCGGATTCCCGAAACACCACCTCGTCGCGAGAGACACCATCGTCCAGGAAATGGCCGCAGCCGGATACCAGCTCACCCGCGAGCACAGCTTCCTGCCGAAACAATACTTTCTGGAGTTCGTGGCGAAGTAGATCGTAATGGCCGGAGAGAATCAGCCACCTCTCATTCCCCCAATGCTTGCTGTGATCCGATGACCGTGCGACACTACACACATGACTGGCCTTACCTCATTTGAGCATTTGCGCTCGCGGCTGTATCTCTCGCTGGGGCTGAATGCCCTGATCATCACGGCCGAATTCATCGGCGGCTTCATCCTCGACAGCATCGGCCTCATGAGCGACGCGGGACACAATCTCGTCGATCAGGGCTCGCTCTTTCTGGCGCTGTACGCACACCTCCTGACCCGGCAGCCGGCCAGCGCCGCACGTACATTCGGCTACCACCGCGCCGGCGTCATCGCCGCATTCCTCAACTCGTTCATCCTGGTGCTGACGGCGATCGGCATTACCCTTGTGGGAGTCAAGCGGTTGCTGCATCCGGTCCCCGTCGATGGCGGGTGGATCATGGGCATTGCCGCCATGAGCTTTGTGGCCAATCTCAGCATCGCCCTGCTGCTCCAGCACGGCGCGAAAGACGACCTGAATATCCGCAGCGCCTTCTGGCACATGCTGGGCGACGCCTGGATCTCGCTCGGCGTGGTGCTGAGCGGCGGCGCGATCATGCTGACCGGCTGGACGGTGCTCGATCCGCTTATCAGTCTTCTCGTGGTCGGCGCGATTCTTCACGGGGCCTGGCCGCTGTTCAGGGAATCGCTGGATGTCCTGCTGGAATCCACCCCGCCCACAATCAGCCCCACGCACATCGCCGCCATGATCGAAGGCATACCGGGCGTGAAGAACGTCCACGACCTCCATATCTGGGCCGTGGAACCTCGCCTCATCATGCTCACCTGCCACGTGCTGGTGGATGGAAACGACGAGGGACTGACGAACGCCCTGCTTCACACGATCCGCGACCGCGTGTCGTCGGACTTCGGCATTCATCACATGACGATCCAAATGGGCACCGGCTGTTGTGAACCAGACACCGTCCACTGCGACCTCTCCAAACTTCCGGCACACCGCCAGACTCTTGAATCCCACTCCCATCACCATTGAGCTTTCCACCACCCCATCGCAACCGGTAGAATGTCATTCCAGTCTGGAAACTTTTACTGTTGGGATCATTCATGACATCTGCTCCCGTTCCGTTCTATCTCCTCTGCGGCTCGCTCGGCGCGGGCAAGACCACACTCTTGATGCGGCTGCTGGAATATTGGAAGGAGCAGGGCCGCCGCGTGGGCGTGCTGATGAATGAGGCGGGCGAGATCAGTATCGACGGGCCGCGCGCCGGCACCATTGCCGAGCAAGTCATGAATCTCGCCGGCGGCTGCGTCTGCTGCGATACCAAAGAAGATCTCTCCTGGGGGATTGCCCAACTGGTGCGCGACACGGGCGCGGACATCTTGATCTTGGAATGTTCGGGGCTCGCCGATCCGGCCGAAGTGATCGACGCCGTGACCGATCTCTATACCGCCCGCCTGGCAACATTGGAGCGAGTAATCGCGCTCCTCCATCCCATTGCCAGCGAGACCAGCCACTCCAGCCAATATGTCACCACGCAAGCGATTCGCTGCGCGGACGAACTCATCCTCAATAAGCAGGATCTCTACGTGCCCGGCCATTGGGAAGAGTTCAAGAGCGGGATCGTGAAGCAAAATCCCTATGCCAGGCTTTGGGAAACCGCCCATGCCCGCATCGACCCCGCCGCCTTGCTGGCTCCCATCCAGACCACTCGTCCAGCCACCCGGACGAATGTGGCCTTTGGCGCGCCCCGTCCCTCAGGCTCATCCCAACGAGCGGACTATCATCCCATTGCCACGACCGTGCGGCTCCCCGGCCCTCTGAATCGGGAACGGTTTCTGGCCTGGATCAAGGCCCTGCCCAAGGAACTCGAACGGGCGAAAGGCTTCTTCCGATTTGAGCACGAACCGGAGCTGCAGGAATTCCAGTATGCCCCACCAGGACAAGCCACCATTACCCCCATCATGCTGCTCGACGAACCCGATCCGGCCATCGTGCTCATCGGGCGCGGCTTCGACCGTGAGCAATGCCAGGCACACCTACTGGCCTGCATGACTCCGTAAAACGTAAGACGTGAAAGGCACAACACGGGAGTAGGGACAAGTCGCTCACAAAAACCTGTTCCCTTGCACATGCCGCCGATTTCAATTTGTCTCTCGCGGGAGGCAATGGTAGGATGCTCCTCCATCAGGGTCAGGCTGGGCTCATGGAGACTGCGGCATGCACGAGATAAAGGACAGCCCGATGGCAGACCCTCAGGATCCCCCTTCTGACCAACAGCCCGACGACCTCTTCCGGCTCATCGTCGATGCCGCGCCGAATGGACTGCTGCTCACCAACCGGGACGGCAGCATCATCCTGGCCAACGCAGAAGTCGAACGGATGTTCGGATACCGCCGAGAAGAACTCGCCGGCCAATCCGTTGAACTGTTGATGCCCGCCCGGTTTTCTCCAGAACATACTCGCCATAGACACAGCTTTAACCAGGCCCCAACCTCGCGCGCCATGGGTGTCGGCCGTGATTTGTATGGGCGGCGCAAGGACGGCTCTGAATTTCCCATCGAGATCGGCCTCAACCCGGTCTCGCTCCCCAGCGGCATGCATTATTTGGCCTCGATCATCGACATCACGACGCGCAAGCAAAACGAACAGGATCTCCAGCAATCCCATGCGGAATTAGAGCGCCGCGTTCAAGAGCGCACCGCCGAGCTCGTCACCATCAATGCGGCCTTGCGCGAGGGTGAAGAGCGCTACCGCCTCCTGGCCGACGCGACCTTCGACGGAATCGCCATCCACCACCAGGGCCTCATTATCGAAGCCAACCCTGGCTTGGAACGGATGTTCGGCTATGTGCCAGGCGAACTGATCGGAACCCCCATGTTGGCCTTGATGGACGAGAAGTGCCATGAACAGGTGGTTACCGGCCTACAGGCCGGCGAGCACAGCCCCTACGAATGCGTGGGCCGCCGCAAAGACGGCTCCACCTTTTCAGAAGAAGTGGTTGTCAAACCCTACCGCTACAAAGGCCACGACATGCATCTCGTGGCCATCCGCGACATTACCGAACCCAAACGCGCGGAGAAAGCCCTGCAATCGGCCTACCAACAGCTCAGCTTCCATATCGAGAATACGCCGCTGGCCGTCATCGAATGGACAGCGGATTTTCGCCTGCAGCGCTGGTCCCCTCAGGCGGAAAAGATTTTCGGATGGCCGGCTGAAGAAGTGGAAGGGAAATTCCCTCACGAATGGCGGTTCGTCTTCACCGACGACAAGGACGCCTTGCTCGGCGTCATCGACCGGCTGATGAAGGGCCGCGAGCGCCAGAACGTCTATCGGGGCCGCCAATACACCAAATCCGGCAGCGTGGTGCATTGCGTCTGGCACAACTCGGTCTTGACGGACGAGCACGGCGCAGTCGTCTCGATCATGTCGCTGATCCAGGATCTATCCGGACAAGTCCGGCTGGAGCAGCAATTCCATCAGGCCCAGAAGATGGATGCTATCGGACGCCTCGCGGGCGGCATCGCCCACGACTTCAACAATTTGTTGACCGTCATCAACGGATACAGCGACCTGGCCCTCACGAACCGAAACATCCCGCCGCGCGTCCAAAACGGGCTGCAGCAAATTCTCAATGCCGGCCATCGCGCCGCCGCCCTGACGCATCAACTGCTGGCCTTCAGCCGCCAGCAGGTCATGCAACCGCAGGTCCTGAACGTCAACTCCGTCGTCGTCAACATGGAAAAGCTGCTGCGCCGCTTGATCGGCGAAAATATCAAGCTAATCTGCCGGCTGGATGAGAAAGTCGGCCGCATCAAAGCCGACCCCGGACAAATCGAACAAATCGTGATGAACCTGGCTGTCAACGCGCGCGATGCGATGCCGCACGGCGGACAGCTGATCATCGAAACCCAGGATGTGGAATTGGACGACGACTTTCTCTCCGCCCAGGCGCCGACGCTCTCACCCGGCTCCTATGCCATGTTGGCGATCCAGGATACCGGCATCGGCATGGACGAGGCGACGCTCCTGCGCATTTTCGAACCATTTTTCACGACGAAGGGACCGGGGAAAGGCACGGGGCTCGGCTTGGCCACCGTGCATGGGATTGTGCAGCAAAGCAACGGGATGATCACTGTCTCCAGCCAGCTCGGCCAGGGCACCAGATTTCAGATTTATTTCCCGCGCGTCACAGGCACAGTCCAGCAGCCATCGAAGACAGCGCTTCCACAGGCCGCCATCAGAGGTTCTGAAACCGTGCTGCTGGTTGAGGACGAGCCGATCGTGCGAGCCTTCGCCCGCCAAGTGCTGACGGACCATGGCTACGCTGTGCTGGAAGCCGCCACCGCCGAAGAGGCGCTCTTTTTGAGCAACGGCTACGACAACACCATTCATCTCTTGCTGTCCGATGTGGTGCTGCCCTCCGGCGGCGGGCCGCTCCTCGCGAAACACCTGCGCAGCCAACGATCCAACATCAAAGTACTGTTGATGTCGGGCTACATCGATCGCGGTTTCAACATTGCCGACAACCTGGCCGATACGACGCCGTTCATCCAAAAACCCTTCACCCAGGAAGTGCTGCTGCAAAAAATCCGCAGCGTGCTCGATACGCCGGAAACGAACTCAGACACCGCCCAACAGCTCTCATGGCTCACGTAATCTGAGGCACGGCAGCGGCCCGAAACCGCGGCCACTGCAGCAAAGCCCAGGCAATGCCGCCGCCGATCAGTCCGCCAAGCGCCCACCCGCCCAGCACGTCGGTCACATAATGTGCCCCGATATACACACGGGAGAATCCCACTAGCGCGACGATCGGCCAGCTGATCCAGCCGGTTTTTGGATAGAGCACCTGGAGAAATGCCGCCGCCGCGGCAGTGTTCATCGCATGGTTGGAGGGAAAGCTGAAGAGCCGCCCGCAGGCGCCCCCCCCGACGACGACGGCTTCGTGAATCGCCTGACAAGGCCGCACACGGGCGAAGGCCCACTTCAGCTGCCCGCCCAGAAAATCCGACAACCCGATCGCACCTGCCAGGAATGGGCTGCCCAGCAACGCCTCCCACCGCCGACGCACAATCCAGTGCGCCAGCGCGCAGGCCACCGGCAGATAAAGGGAACTGGTGGCGCTGAGACGGAGAAAGAGATGATCGAAGAAGTCCGATCGGCCGGCTAACCCATTGATAGCGAGAAAGAGAGATTCGTCGAGGCTCATAAAGAACCACTGGCGCGGGGTATGACCGGCACCGCTCGCGATGCTCTTGCCATGTGCCTCATACCCCTAGCCATACATTTACCGAGTTCGGAAGTGAATGCGAACCGTCAGCTCCCCATCGACGACTTCATCGCCCTTCATCTGAGGATCGAAGGTCCACTTATTGAGCGCGGCCATGCCAGCGGCCGTTAGCTCACGATGCTTGGCCGGCTCCAGCACGACCACCGTCACTTTGGCCTCTTTCGAGACCAGCACTCTGGCCTTCATCCAATCGTCGAGTTCCTGGCCATCGAGCGATGAGGGAACCCCTGGCCAGGGAGTGGATTTCGCCACCGGGCCCAGCTGCTGGTCCTTGTTGAGGGCCAACCCGTGAACATGCACCTCCGGCAGCTCAAGCATGTCCTCCAGGTGGTCCGACTCATGCGTAGCCTCGTCGCCGGCTGCCGCAAACGCGGCAGCCGGAAGGCACAGGTAGAATCCGAACATGAATGCCCTAAAGCAGAGAGTTTTCATCGTAACCAAGCCTCTGATTCCTATCGCACTCAAAAAACTTTCTCATACTATCAGATGCCCAACAAGGTGACCAATTTTTACCCACCCAAAACCCCGGCGCGCCAGGACACGCCTTGCCCGAGCAAGGCCGCAGGCAGTCGTCACCCATCACTCATCACACCTCACCGCATTTAAAAAAACCACTGGCCGCGGAAGAAGAACGACCGTGGCATCCCCGCGTGCGACACCCCCAGGCCGATGCTCCCCTCGCCGCGATTGACATAGTATTTTTGATCGAACAGATTGATCACGTCGAACCCGAGCAAGAACTTCTGCTTATCCCACGGCAGCGGAATCACATGCGTAATCGACGTATTGAAGACCGTATAAGACTGGCTATGGGTCGAATTCGTCTTCGCCGCTTCATCCGCCGCCGTCCGCAGCCCCGAGCCGAACAGCATCTGCCCGCTGAAGGTCGTCCGCTCCTTCAGACGGTAGCTGACGAGCGCGGAGCTGGTAATCATTTGCGTGTGATCGCAAAATACTCCGCCGGGCGAATTGATATCCCCGATCTCTTTCGCTTCCAGCAAGAAATGCCCCGATTGAAGACCGTAGCCTTTGCACTGGCCCCAGGCCGTATTCAGCCGAGCCATGAGATTGTCCGTCACCTGGAGCTTCAACGCGCCGTCGATGCCGCGCTGCCATCCGTAGTTGAAAGCAAAGTAGTTCAGCAACGGGGTCGTGCCGAACTGCCCGGCATCGGACAGATTGCGGGCCAGCTTGTAGTAGCCCGTCAACTCGAACGTGGCCCAACTGGACAAGGCATGATAGCTGCCAACTTCAAAGTAATGCGCCCGTTCGGCCTTGGGCGCGATATTCGCCGTATTCTCCGGCGCCGCCTTCGTGCCGGCCGTGTTCAGCTTCGCAAAGGAAATGGCTTCCAAATTCGGCGGGGTGAACATACGCCCATAGAACACATGGAACACGTTCGCGTGATCGGCCTTGTAAGTCGCGCCGAGCCGCGGACTGAGCTGCGCTTCATCGCGGATATACTGGATGACATCCCCCCGCAGCCCGAGATTGAATGTCCACCGGTCGTTGGGTGTCCATTGGTCCTGGATCCACACTTCCTGCCGATAACCGATCAAGCGATTGTCCGCGTTGAGGCCGATGACGCCGCCTGTGGGATTGCCCGCGCCATCATCCTGGAAGGTGGATAGCCTGGTCTTGTTGACCGCCTGCGTCCGATCGAGCTGGAAGCCGGTCTTGATCACATGCTCGCTGCTCTGGACATAGGTGTAATCCAGGCGGAGGCCGCCTGAGTAGGCCGTGCGATCCTGGCTGCCAGCGGAAAAGGGCTCCGCCTCGTCCGGCACGTAGGCGAGCACATTCAGCGGATCGGTCTTAAACGTGGCGCGGGTATGCCGGAAGTAGCCCGCCAGACTGAAGAACTGATTCGACGACACATCGTGCCGCCAGACCAGGTGCGTATACTGGTTCTGCTCGTACTGGTTTTCATCCACGCGCTCGGACGGCACAGCCGCGAACCCAGCCGGGAGCAAGCCGGCGATCGTCGCGTTCTGCTGCTGGCCCGGCATCGTGGGAATCTGATACTTCGCGACGGAGTTCAAGAACAGCACCGTGAAGTTGTTCGTATTGTCGTGCTGATAGTCGCCGCGAAACATGGTCTGATTCCGCTCGCTCTGCCCGTGAAAGATCGAATGGCCGAGTGTCGGCGGCTCGATGCCGCGATTGGTCGCGGTGTGGCTGTTGAGAATGTAATAGCGAATTTTTTCTCCGACCGTCCCCCCGTACTCGAATGACGGATTGACGGTTTGATTCGATCCGCCGAACAGCTGCAAAGAGCCAAACCCCGGCTTCGTCCCGCTCTTGGTGGTAATGTCGATCAGCGCGGCCGCCTTGTTGCCGACATTGGCTTCCATGCCGCCCAGCACGATGTCCGCGCGCTCCCACGAGCGGGGGGAAATGACATCGGAAAACGTGGACGAGACCGTGTCAGGAATCGGCACCCCGTCGATGCGCAGCTGCAGATTGGCATGATCCTGCCGGATATGGACTTGCTTGAGGGAGCCATACGTCGCACTGGGAATGGTCAGCAGCACATCGTGCAATTCGTTATTGTTACCGCGAGGGAGGGCTTCGATATCCTTGCGGCTTACCGAGTACGTCTCGCTTGACGCCTTGTATTGGATGGGCGGCAACGGCGACACCACCTCCAACGCGATCTCCCTGGTGTTCGACAGCGTCAACGTGACCGGCTTCGGCGGCCCCTGGCCCAGCACGAGCACAACATACTCGCTGCGATAGGTCTCTTGCACCGCGCTCACCGAGTAGGTCGCATTCGCGGGAACCGGGACCGAGAACTCACCCGCATCATTCGACACCCCTGTCGCCACCAGCCCGCCTTCCTGATCCTTTACCTCCACCACCGCTTGCCCGACCCGGCGAAGGTCCTGATTCTGCACCGTCACTCGAATGACATTCGCCGCCTCGCCCTCCGCCGCATGAACCGTAGACAGCCCGCCGCTATTCCCGATCAGAGTTCCGGCCATCAGACCAACACAAATATGAAACCACGCGCGTCGCATACAGATCCTCCACCTTCAACATCGAAAAAGAACAGAGACCGGCGCCCGGCACAGACTGCGCCGAACCCGGCAGGACTCGTTGAAGAGAGACTTAGCGGCGCGGAGGAGCGCGGGAAGGACCGGCGGAGGCAGCATCGAGAGAAAGCAAGACCGACTCAGCCGAAAGAGTTCGATGCCAGACCAGCTCGCAAAAGGCTAATCTGGGAACATCGCAATCCAGCGATCCGGCGGTATGGTGCTGCACCCACTGGCAGAGGTCGGTATCGGAATGCTCATGGCCGTCGTGATCGGCCGCGGCCAGCTCGTGATGGACATCCTGAGCCACGGCGAACGGAGCCAGCCCGAGGATGACCGCGATCATCCCCAGCGCGGCCATCGCGCGAAGCACACTCAGGAATCTTTGCGTAGGAGACATTACCGGCACTGGTGCAAATCCATACGGCTACCGATCCTCACGTAGAAGATCCGTGGCTAACCTAGCGATTGCCCCGTCTTCCTGTCAAGCCACCTGGACTTTTCCAGGTATTTTCGCATATCTTATGACATTCTCCGTCGGCCCCTTAGACCCAGAAAGAAAGGCCGCGAGCGGCTCGCGGACAGCGATCATGAATAGACCGATCGACAACCAACATATTTTAGAAATCAAAGCGCTGCCTTCTCCCCGCGCCATCAAAACCGCACTGCCGATCACCGACCAGGCGGCGGCCCTGGTGGTGGATACGCGCGAGGCGATCCGCCGGATTCTGCATGGCCAAGACCGCGACCGGCTCCTCGTCATCGTCGGCCCCTGCTCCATTCATGACCCTGAAGCCGCCTACGAATACGCCGCCAAGCTGAAACCGGTAGCCGATGCCCTGCGCGACCGTTTACTGATCGTCATGCGCACCTATTTCGAAAAGCCCCGCACGACCGTCGGCTGGAAGGGCCTCATCAACGACCCCCATCTCGACGGCACCTGCGACATTGCCGCCGGCATGGAACTGGCGCGGACCATTCTGCTCAAGATCAATCAATCGGGCCTCCCCTGCGCCACCGAATTGCTCGATCCCATCAGCCCGCAATATGTGGCTGACCTGATCAGTTGGAGCGCGATCGGCGCCCGCACGACTGAAAGCCAGACCCATCGTGAACTGGCCAGCGGCGTCTCCATGCCGGTCGGGTTCAAGAACGGCACCGAAGGCAGTCTGCAAGTCGCCGTGAATGCGATGACCTCGGCCCGCGCGCCCCATCACTTCATGGGCATCAATGCCGAGGGGCAAATCTCGATCATTCGCACGGCGGGCAACCCAGACCGGCACATCGTCCTCCGGGGCGGCGGCGGCAAGACCAACTATGAAGCGGAACATGTGGCGAAAGCCGAAGCGGCCGTGGCCGGAGAAGGCATCGCCCGCTCCATCATGATCGACTGCTCACACGACAACTCCAATAAAGATCACCGGCGCCAGGGCCTCGTCGCGCGCGAGGTCGTGCGCCAGTTCCGCGAAGGCCGCCATTCCATCATGGGCTTGATGCTCGAAAGCAATCTCAACCCCGGCAAACAGTCCTGGAAGCAAGGCGTGCCCCTCGCGCACGGCGTGTCCATCACCGACGCCTGTTTGGGCTGGGACGAGACCCAAGCGCTCTTGAACGAGCTGGCCGGATCGATCATCACCCGCCCGGCCTGACCCACCGCATCGACGCGGCTCGCCGGACAATCCGACCTATCGCCATGCTCATCGACACCCACACGCATCTGGACGACGCCCGGTATAACGACGACCGGGACGCCATGATCGCCCGCGCGCGCGAAGCCGGCGTGGAGCGATTCATCACCATCGGCTGCGACCTGGCCACGAGCGAATCCGCGGTGGCCCTTGCCGTCCAGCACGATTTCGTCTATGCCTCAATCGGGGTCCATCCGCATGAAGTGAAGCACATTCAAGACAACTGGTACGACGAGTTCCGCCGGCTGGCCAAGAACAGAAAGGTCGTGGCCTATGGGGAAATCGGATTGGACTACCACTACAACCACTCCTCCCCCAAAGAACAGCGCGAGCGGTTCCGCGAACAGATTCAGCTCGCGCATGAACTCCGGCTGCCCCTCATCATTCACACACGGGAAGCTGACACGGATACCGTGGCGATATTACGGGAAGAACAAGCATCGGAGATCGGCGGGGTGTTTCACTGTTTCTCCGGCAATGCGGCCCTGGCAAAGGACGCGCTGGATCTGGGATTCTATCTCTCGTTCTCCGGCATTCTCACGTTCCAAAGCGCCACGGCCTTGCGGGACATTGCGAAGGCCGTTCCGCTGGATCGTGTGTTGATCGAGACCGACTGCCCCTACCTCACCCCGGTGCCGCACCGGGGAAAACGGAACGAACCGGCCTTTGTCGCCCATGTGGCGGCGCAACTGGCAACGATCCGCGCCGGCGAAGCCGGTATGGATGCCAACACCATCGCGCTCGCGACCACCCGCAACGCCAAACGCCTCTTCAAAATCGCTTGAGCTGACGGTTCCGCTGACGCTGGGATTTCGGAAGCTTTCGAGGATTGCCTTTTTTCTCCGGGCCTCGACGAGGCGCCGCGTCCTCTCCGGGATCTAATTCCTTCCCCTTCACCGCGCCCGATGAGCCGGAACTCCCTGCCAGCTTGCCCATAAACAGCGCAGCAGTCAGCGTCATCGCCCCATGGGCTTTGGCCGTCGCCATGATCTCATGGTCTGAACTGACTACGGCGCAGTCTGAGCCATATTCGCGTACCAGGCGCTGGATCACTTGATCGGCGCTCTCTCCCCGCCGCGAATAGACAACCTGCACACCCGCCCGATGTTCGCGCTGTTCCACCGGATGGCCCTGCTGCCACCCGTCGAATACCACCGTCAAGGCATGCCCTTTTCGATGCCGATAGGCCGCCAAATCTTGCAGGAGAGATTCCCGGGCCATCTCCGATCTAGACAAGACGCTCACTCCAAGAAGGTTGTAGCCATCGATGATGAGGTGAGTGGCCATGAGGTCTTCACGCTACCGGGAAGATTTCGCCCCTGTCAATGCGCAGCACCACCTGCACAAACCCTTGACAAGCAGGGAGACATCTGAGAATAGTTTTTATCCCTGACAGCCTTGGTAGGAATATGCGACTACGGTCTTTCCTCTCGACCCACATTTTGCTGCTGAGCGGCTTGTTCTGCGCTCTGATTCTTCCCTTAGTCTCCCTCTCCACGGACTGTGCGTTTGCCGCTGCCTCGGATAAGCCGTCCCATCGCCCGAAGAACAACAAAACAAAGGGCACTCCGGCATCGCTGATGCCCGCCACCGTTCAGAATATCCGCGTCTTTTCGACTCCTGCGCGCACCAGACTTGTGTTCGACCTGGATCGGCACACCAAAGTTATCGAACACCGCCCCTCGTCTTCCAATGACATCCTGCTTTCTTTGCCGAATGCGACCATGAGCCAATCCGCCCGCTCAAGACTCGAGCGGGGCGTCGTGCCGGCCCCCTTTGTCATTACCCAAGATGACGCCCGGACGATCACCGTCGCGCTCCCGACCGAAACCATCGGCCGATATAAACACTTTGCGCTCGAAAATCCTCCCCGGCTCGTGGTGGATGTGACACCCGGCATCACGGCTCCCGATGCTCAATCGATAACCAATGCCGCGCCGGCTGAGCCGCCGGCCCAACCGGCCATGCCACAGGCGAAGCCCTACAAGACCATCGTGCTGGATGCCGGACATGGGGGCAAGGATCCCGGCGCGCGCGGGCTTCGCGGCACCGAAGAAAAAGACATCACGCTTAAAGTCGCCCTGACCCTTCGCGATCTGCTCAGCAAACAGCCGGGCGTGCGCGTGCTGATGACACGCGACCAGGACGTCTTTGTTGAGTTGGAAGAACGCGCCAAGTTCGCCAACAGCCATGAGGCCGACCTGTTCGTTTCTATCCACGTGAACTCTCACCCCTCCCGCGCTGTCAAAGGCATTGAGATCTACCATTTCGGTCAAGCCAAGGATCAACGGGCCCTGGAAGTGGCCGCTCGAGAAAATGGCACCCCCCTTAACAGCACCGGCGTGGGATGGGAATATCTCGTCGCCGACCTGCTCACGACCAAAAAGATCGAAGAGTCGCTGGAACTGGCCTGGACCACAAAGGAATCCATGGTCGCCCGCATGAATGGCCATTATGAGGTCAACGACCACGGGGTCAAGACGGCGCCATTTTACGTCCTTCGCTATACCAGCATGCCCAGCATCCTGGCCGAAATCGCGTACATCTCCAATCCCTCGGAAGAAACACTCCTGCGCAAGAGTACCTTTGTCCGCGATGTGGCCGAATCACTCTTGAATGGGGTGAAATCATTCCTGGCCTCCGGCAAACCGACAGCCCGATAATCCACACCGAGCTCCATCAGGCCGCTCCATGCCGACCATCAAGCTGACATTGGAATACGAGGGCACCCTGTATGCGGGCTGGCAGCGCCAGCTCAACCAACCCACGATCCAGGAAGCGGTTGAGACGGCAATCAAGAATGTGACCCAACAAACTGTCTCGGTCGTAGCAGCCGGACGCACCGATGCCGGCGTCCATGCGCTGGGACAAGTGGCCAGCTTCCGGATCGAGCGTGAGATGACGCCCTACGAATGGACCAGAGCGCTCAATGCCCATCTCCCTCCCGATATCTCTGTCCGTTCCGTGGAATTACCTTCAGCCGATTTCCATGCCCGCCACAAGGCCAAAGGGAAACTCTACCGATACCGCATTCTGAATCGCTCCGAACGCCCAGCGCTCGAACGGCTGGGAACGTGGCATGTCCACAGGCCGTTAGATGAGCATGCGATGACCGAGTCGGCGGCCCACCTGATCGGAGTGCACGACTGCTCCTCGTTCGAAACGCAGCCCACCGAAAACGAAGATCCGATCTGCCACATCCAGCAGCTCACCATCATCCGCGTGGGCCACGCACTTCGCATCGATATCTATGCCAACCGGTTTCTCAAGCAGATGGTCCGGAGCATTGTCGGCACTCTGGCTGAAGTCGGGACAGGAAGACGCCCGGCAGCCAGTATGCAAGACATCCTCGACGCCCGTGATCGCTCAATGGCCGGAAAAACCGCCCCACCCCAGGGGCTCTATCTTGTACGGGTAGACTACTAAAGACAGTTTCCTATCATTTTGCTATAGTCGGCCCGGTTCCCCACCCCCTTTCTGAAAGGAGATCGGTGATGAAGATTGCCAGCATGATAGCCCTGTCGCTGTTTCTGGCCGTGATGGGTCTGGCTCCCATGGACAGCGAGGCCGCAGAGCAACAGAACAAGATGAAGGCCTGCAACGAGCAAGCGAATGCGAAGGGGTTTGGAGAAGGGAAAGGCGAAGAGCGGAAGGCGTTTATGCAGGAGTGCCTCTCAGCGAAGCCGGTCAAGGATGGGAAAACGGCTCAGCAGGAGAAGATGAAGACGTGCAATAAAGAGGCGGGGGAAAAACAACTGAAGGGTGACGAGCGGAAGAAATTCATGAGCACCTGCCTATCGAACTAGAACGGGAGTTGGGAATCACGCTGATCGAGTTTTTTACGCAACTCGATCAACTCCTGCTCAAGCGCGGCAAACCGGTCGTTGATGGGATCGGGAAGGTTCGTTTGATCCATCGTCACATCGGGAAGCCGCTCGCCCTGTGTCTTGATGACGCGGGCCGGCACGCCGATGACGGTGGAGTTGGGCGGGACGGTTTTGATGACGACCGAATTCGCGCCGATTTTGACGTTGTCGCCGATTTTGATACCACCGAGGATCTTAGCGCCGGCCCCGACCACCACATGATTACCCAGCGTCGGATGCCGCTTGCCGCGCTCTTTACCAGTGCCGCCAAGCGTGACGCCTTGGAAAAGCGTGACGTAATCGCCGATTTCGGCTGTCTCGCCGACCACAACTCCCATGCCATGATCAATGAAAAACCCCGTGCCGATTGTAGCGGAAGGATGAATTTCAATGCCGGTGAGCCAACGGGCCAGTTGAGAGAGGGCTCGAGGAAAGAACGGCACTCCCTGAATCTTGAGCCAGTGGGCAATCCGATAGAATAGCAACGCATGAAATCCGGCATAGGTCAGAATGACCTCCATGCGGCTGGTGGCCGCAGGGTCCCGGTCGAAAATGGCTTGTAGATCTTGTCGTATGGCCTTGAACATCGCGCTATCCTACGACGGTTACACCGCCTCAATCAAACAGACGGCGTGGGCCTGCATGCCTTCCTCTCGCCCCACCGCGTCCAAGCCTTCTCCGCTTTTCACTTTCACATTCACGAGATCGGCGTCGATCCCCATGACCTGCGCCATCTGCTTCTGCATGGCGGAAAGAAAGGTGCTCAACCGGGGCGCCTGGGCCACAATAATCGTATCGACATTGAGGACGCGATAGCCCTTCTTCGTGAGCTTGCCCATGACATCTTCCAATAACTTCAAGCTGGAAATTCCCTTATACTTCTGATCGGAACTCGGATAATGACGGCCCAAGTCGCCTTCCCCCATGGCGCCGAGCAGCGCATCGCACACGGCATGCACCAGCACATCCGAATCCGAATGGCCCAACAACCCCTTGGAATGCGGCACTTCGACTCCGCCGAGAATCAATTTGCGCCCGCTGCCGAGAGGATGCACGTCATACCCGCATCCCACCCGAATTTTCGTTCCCATTACCGACCTCCAGACTGTGCGTTCTTTCGAGCGCCTAAAATCGCTTCCCCGATGATCATATCCTCAGGCCTCGTCACCTTGATGTTTTCCCCACTCCCCTCGACTACGACCACGGGATGGCCGGCCCATTCAAACAGAAAGGCATCGTCCGTGGCATGGACTTTTTCCGCATGCGCCTTCCTGTGTATCTCTTGCAACCAGCTCAGGCGAAAGGCCTGAGGCGTCTGCGCCAGCCACAAGGGCTGCCGATCGACTGTCCGTATGACGCGGTGCTCAACCCCGACCTCTTTGACGGTATCGCGCATGGGCAGGGCCACGATGGCGCCGCCTACCTCACGTGCCGCCGCCACCACCTCGTCCAGCATGTTCACCGTCAAGAAGGGCCTCACCGCATCGTGCACGACCACGATCTCTGTATCATCCGACACATGTTCCAGCGCGTGGCGGACGGAGTCCTGCCGTTCTTTCCCACCCGGCACCACTTTGGTGGTCTTTGAGAATCCGTAGCGAACCACGAGGTCGTTCAGACAATAGTCGAGGTCGGCTTGAGGAACGGCGAGAATGATTTCATGGATACAGGCCGCGGACTGAAGCGCACGAAGCGAATGCACGACGATCGGTTCACCGCCCAACGCCAGAAACTGCTTCGGAACAGCCCCACCCATTCGCAGCCCCTTGCCGGCTGCGGGCACGATGGCGACGACGCGATTACCCACGAGCGACTTGCAACTCCTCTCGCTCGGTCTCTTCTTTCAAACGGGTGAAGATCATCCGCCCGGCTGTCGTTTGCAGCACACTGGTGACCACCACATCGACATTCCGGCCGATGCACCGGCGGGCATTATCCACCACGATCATCGTGCCATCATCGAGATAGGCCACTCCCTGCCCGGCTTCCTTGCCTTCCTTCAACACAAACACGCGGATTGTCTCCCCTGGCAGCACAACCGGCCGCAAGGCATTACATAATTTATTGATATTGAGCACGCGCACGCCTTGCAATTCCGCCACTTTATTCAGGTTCAAATCGTTGGTCATGATGCTGCCGCCCACCTGCTTCGCCAGCACCACCAGCTTCGCGTCGACTTCTTTCACGCTGGGGAAATCCTCATCCACGATCCGCACGTCCACATCGGCCATCTTCTGAATCTTGTTGAGCACGTCGAGCCCGCGGCGTCCGCGCGCCCGCTTGAGCGAATCGGAAGAATCCGCAATGTGCTGCAGTTCATTCAAAATGAAATGGGGAACGAGGAACGTACCTTCGACAAAGCCCGTCTCACAGAGATCCGCAATGCGGCCGTCGATAATCAGACTCGTGTCCAACACCTTAAGACTGGACGAACTCCAGGATAAATCCGTCGTCCGCTGTTTGGGGCCGGGAAATCGTTCTTGACCAAACCGCGCGCCCAGCACCAACCCCAAATAGGGAAACCCCAGCAAAAAAACCAACCCGCCGATATGAAATAGAAACGTCTCCACGTCGAAAATTTCTCCGCCGACCCACTCGACCAAGCCCGTCATCAAGAGCCCTCCGGCCAGCCCGGCTGTCCCACCGACAATGATGCCGAATGAACACGTCCGTAACGCATATTCGCCAAGAATAATGAGCCCACCCGTTACCGCCCCGATCCCGAATCCGTATAACCAGAACGCTCCGCTGGCGTCCTCGGCCCTGAGAAACAAGGCCATGCCTGCCAGCGCACTGAGAAGGATGAATATGGCTCGCGATACCATACCGGGCCCTCCTCTCACATGGATGCCCCTGCACGAGACACCCTCTTACCGCGTCATGGCCGGAGCGTCAGATAGATCGTCCGTCCCTGCCGCTTTAACAAAAGCAGCACCGCCTGATCGCTCGGAAGCTTGGCGGCGATCCGTTCATAGGCTTTCATCGACGTCACCGCTTGCCGGTTGATTTCAATAATCATATCGCCTTCTCGAACTCCGGTTTCTTCGGCCGTGCTCCCGGACTTGACCCGCACCACGACCACCCCGCGCTCACCGGACTTGATCCCATAGCGCCCGGCGACATCGTCCGTCAGATCACGCACATCCAAATCGGCCAACACCCCGGTCGGCGCGGCCGATTCCGCCGATTCCTCTTCACCGGCTTGCGCGATGGATTTAGGCTGTTCGACGATCGTCACTTCGAGCGTCTTCGGCTTCTTCTCCCGCAGAAGTTTCACCGATACTTTCTTCCCGACCTGAGTTTGCGCCACTGCGTTCCGCAGATGCGTGGGGGAATCCATCGGCTTTCCATCATACTCCAGGATCACATCGGCCCGCTCAAATCCCGCTTTCTTGGCAGGACTCTCCTCCATCACATCGCTAACCAGCACGCCCTTGGTGTCGCTCACACCGAATTGCGCAGCCAACTCCGGCGTCAGCTCCTGGATCGACACACCCAGCCAGCCGCGGACCACTTTCCCGGTCTTCACCAGTTGATCCATGATCGAGCGAGCCATATTGCTGGGCACTGCAAACCCGATCCCCATGTTGCCGCCGCTCTGGCTGAAGATGGCCGTATTGATGCCTGCCAGTTCGCCGCGCACATTCACCAGGGCTCCGCCGGAATTGCCCGGATTGATCGCCGCATCGGTCTGAATAAAGTCTTCATACTCGGCAATGCCCGCCGCCCGGCCCAACGCGCTGACGATGCCCAGCGTGACGGTTTGCGTCAGTCCGAAGGGATTGCCCACGGCCAACACGAACTCACCGACTTCCAGTAGATCGGAATCCGCCCAAGCCACCGTCGGCAACCCCGTCGCCTCGATCTTCACCACGGCTACGTCCGTCTTGGGATCTGTTCCGATGAGCTTGGCTTTGAACTCGCGTTTATCCGACAAGGTGACGCGAATCTCATCGGCCTTGCCGACCACGTGATTGTTCGTGATGATAAACCCGTTCGACTCGACGATGACGCCCGACCCCAGGCCCCGCTCCTTACGTTCTTTCTGCTGGGGCTGCTGCTGTTCGAAGCGGCGGAAGAATTCATCCCCAAAAAACTTGCGGAAGAACGGATCGTCGAGCGGCGAGGCATGCGAACCTTCCACCTTGCCGATCTTGGTCGCATAAATATTGACAACCGCCGGCTTGACGGCCTTGGCAATTTCCACAAAGCTTTGGGTCCCCATCCCCGGCAAAATCGGCTGCGGAGCCGTGGAAACGGGTCTCACCTGAGGAGGGACGCTATCGGGGACGGCATGACCCGTCGGCAACCAGCCTAAATCTGACGCAACCAAAAACCCGATCATCATTCCGGCGGCAAGCAACACCGCTGTCACGATCCAACGACGACCCGATTGTGGCGACTGATAATGACGGTCCATCATATCCCTGCCTCTCGATTGCCCGGAAACCTGGTGCCCCTATTGAATCTCCCCGGCATAAATACGCATGATCGTATGCAGGAACTTGACGGCCTCGACCTTGGGGCGCTGGAAAGAATTGCGCCCGATGATGCTGCCGAACCCTCCGCCGTCCCGAATCGCCCGTGCTTCATCAAAGACATTCTTATCCTCGCTCTTCGCGCCGCCTGAGAAAATGACGATCCGGCGGCCGTCGAAGGAACTCTGCACCACATGTTTCACCCGCTCGGCCAAGGTCTTGATGGGAATCTGGGTCGCTTCGTAGACTTTTTTGGCGGCAGCTTGCTCCAGGTGCGCGGTGGGCAACTTCACCTTGATGATGTGCGCGCCCAATTGCGCCGCAATCTGCGCCGCGTAGGCCCCGACATCGATCGCGGTCTCACCTTCTTTGCTGAGCGAGGAGCCTCGGGGATAGGACCAAACGACGACGGCCAGACCGGACGCCTTAGCTTCTTCCGTGATGGCACGCAATTGTTCATACATGGTCTGGCAATGGGCCGAACCCGGATAAATCGTAAACCCCACCGCAACACAGCCTAACCGCAAGGCATCCCGCACGCTGCTCGTCACCGACGGCAACGGATCCTTCTCGTCATGCAACACGTCGTGATTGTTCAATTTCAAAATCAGCGGAATCTGCCCCGCAAAGTGGCTAGCCCCCGCTTCGAGGAATCCCAACGGCGCCGCATAGGCATTGCACCCAGCGTCAATACCCAGTTGAAAATGATAGTGCGGGTTGTAGCCAGCGGGATTCGGCGCAAAGCTACGCGCCGGGCCATGCTCAAACCCCTGGTCAACAGGGAGAATGACGAGCTTGCCGGTTCCTGCTAATTTGCCATGCCGCAGCATGCGCGCCAGATTCGCCTTGGTGCCTGCATTGTCGCTTTCGTACCAGCTCAGAATTTCCTGCACCCGATCTGCCATCTCGCTCCTCCCGAACAGAATAACGTGAATGACGCCGCTATGACCGGCCTTGAATAAACGCTTCGATCGTCTCTACATCCTGCTTGCTACCGATAATCAAAGGTACGCGCTGATGCAGCTTCTTCGGCTCCACCTCAAGAATGCGCATAGTGCCAGTGGACGCCCGTCCACCGGCCTGTTCGACCACCATCGCCAGCGGATTGCCCTCATACATGAGCCGCAGCTTGCCTTCCGGCTTATCGACTTCACCGGGATAAAAATACACGCCGCCGCCAAGTAAGACACGATGCACGTCGGCGACCAGACAACCGGAATAGCGTCCGCTATAGGGCCGTCCCGTGGCCTTATCGGAGATCTTGAGGTAGTCCACATACTTCTGCATGCCCGGCGTCCATTTATGATAGTTGCCTTCGTTGGTCGCATAGACTTTCCCACGGTCTGGGATCCGGATCTGTTCATGCGAAAGCAGATATTCTCCGATACTTGGCTCAAGAGTAAATCCGTGGACCCCATGACCAGCCGTATAGACCAGCATGGTACTGGAAGCGAATAGCAAATACCCGGCAGCGACCTGCTCCAACCCCTTTTTCAGCAGATCCCTCTCCGTAGGAGGACGGTCGGTATTCTCGTATCGAAGGATGGAAAAAATGGCTCCCAGCGGCATATTGCAATCAGTGTTGGAGGACCCATCGAGCGGGTCGAAGAGCAGCATATATTTCCCCTGCGGCCAGTTTTCCGGCAGCGACACCACCTGCTCCATTTCTTCGGACGCCAAGGCGCATACCAATCCCTGTTGCTGAAACGCGCGCAAGAAGGTGTCGTTCGCGATTTCATCCAGCTTCTTGACCGTCTCGCCCTGAACATTGGTTGCGCCGGTCGTACCGAGAATATTGATCAGACCGGCCCGCCGAAGATCGTGCGCAATGACTTTCCCCACCAGACCGATCTGGCTGAGCAGGCCGGAAAACTCTCCGGTCGCCCCAGGATGCTGCGTCTGGCTGCGAATGATAAAGCGGCCTAATGTAAGGGGAAATTGTCCCATAGTGGAGCAAGTATAGCGGGTTTAGATTCGCCCGGCAATAAAAGTTCCGGTCCTCATTTTCGCTGAGCCACTTCAGGAATCCCCTCGACGAGATCCGCCACAATTGAGCCGACTATGACTTTTGCCTTCATGCGCACCGGAATACGCCGGGCATCCGTCGTAAACCACACGCTAATATTACCCTGGTTGAGGAAGATGCCCTGAAATGGCATGATCACGAGCACTTGGGCCGTTTCAAGCTTGCCCCACGGCCCTTCGATCCTCTCAATCTTCTCGACGCGGACTTCGATCTGGCGAACCTTCTTATCGTGATACACGTTCAATGCCATCGAGGCCCCCTGCGTAAACGGCAATTGACTCCGCACATAATAGAGGCAGGAAATCAGGTCCTGTGTCCCGGCGGGAATCGGCACCGTCTCGGTGATTCCCCCTCGCACGGCCGTTACGGTATGGTCCTGCTGATGAAATGTGTATTCGATGTCTTCTTTCTTTTTCCCCTCCCGCCGACGGAAGGTCATGTGCTCCGGCAGAAACGCCGTCAGATCCGTCAACGACTCGACGCGGTTGTCGACCGGGAAAAATCGTGTAACGGTAGGGCTTGACTGCGCCGTTGTGACAAATGTCCCCATCACCCGCTCATCGACACGCTCCCCCGTCTGAATTTCCATCACCGCGGTTCCGGCGCTGATGTTCAGGAAGGAAATGTCATACGTCAGCCGCTCGCCGACTTGAAACGGCCGTGCGGCATCCTCAGCCGCAAGGCTCCACACCGGTGCCCCCAGGGTGAGCAGGAACAGCACAGCGGATAATACGGGGGTCATAGAGAAACGACCAACAGGCCGGCTAGAGAGAGGGAGGATCGACACTAGCGCTCTAACCACCGGCGCGCATCGGCCAACTCCGATTCTATGATCATGCGAATGGCGGTAAGCTTCGCGGACGAGAGAGCTTCAAACCGCAAAACTAACGCCGGTTGAGTATTAGACGCCCGAATAAGTCCCCATCCATCGTCGAAGATTGCGCGGACTCCGTCAATCGTGACCAACTCCCTCACCAGGCGCTTTTCCGCCCCCAGTCCCTGCTGGGATTTCACGTACTCCTCGAACCGGCTGCGGACCCGCTTGACGACGTCGAATTTGATCGCATCCGGGAGATCGACACGAATCTCTGGCGTCACCGTCGTCTCAGGCAAATCCGCAACCAGGGCGGACAGCGGCACCCTTCGCTTCGCCAGAATTTCCACGAGACGGCAGGACGCATAGACCGCATCGTCGTAGCCGAAATAGCGATCGGCGAAAAACATATGGCCGGACATTTCTCCCGCCAAGACTGCGTGCTCTTCCTTCATCTTGGCTTTGATCAGGGAATGGCCGGTTTTCCACATCACCGGACGGCCACCCTGCTTGGCAATGTCGTCGTATAAGCTCTGCGAGGCCTTCACTTCGGAAATGATCGTGCTGCCGGGACGGTCCGCCAATATGTCTCGCGAATAGATCACCATCAGCCGGTCGCCCCAGAGCACATTGCCCTGTTCATCGACCGTGCCAATACGATCGGCGTCACCGTCATAGCCGATGCCCACATCCGCCTTGTGCTCCTTGACGGCTTGCATGAGGTCGGCCAAATTCTCCAAGACAGTGGGATCGGGATGGTGATTGGGGAACCGGCCGTCCAATTCGCAATACAATCCCGTCACCTTGCAGCCCAACAATTCCAGCGCCTCCTTTGCCACCAAGGCGGCGGCGCCATTGCCACAATCCATGACGACATGGAGATGGCCGGCTTGCACCCCCGCGAAACTCTTCTTGAGATAGGCGAGATAGTCGGGAATGATTGGGTGCTCCGTGAGAGTGCCCCGGCCGGACACGAACTCCCCCTTCTCCATCACCCGGCGAAGCGCCTGAATTTCCTCGCCGTGAATCGCCTCTTTCCCCACACAGATCTTGAACCCATTGTACTCGGCCGCATTGTGGCTGCCGGTAATCATGATGCCGCCATCCACCGGCAGGTGAAACAGCGAAAAGTAGACCAACGGCGAAGGGCAGACGCCGATGTCGATGACATTCAACCCGCCGGCCAGCAGCCCTTTGACCAGCGACTGGTGCAGCTGGGGGGAGCTCAGGCGGCCATCGCGCCCCACACTCACCGTCTTCACCCCGCGCCCCTGGACATGCGTGCAGTAGGCACGCCCAACCAGTTCAGTAATGTCCTCGGTCAGTTCCTGCCCGACAATCCCTCTGAGATCGTATTCGCGAAAGAGTCCCATGCCTCACTCCTGTGATGCCTGCGCCAAGAACTTGGCGTCCTCCAGATCAGTCATCACTGCTTCGGTGTTCGTCC
>DJMJ01000005.1 GCA_002435325.1 Nitrospira sp. UBA6493
AGATTTCCAGATGGCTCGACAGGGTAAACGAGAGGACGGGGCGGTCAGCGGTCTGGTTGGCGGGAGAGCGCCCCCAGTCGGTATGGCGGGATAAATCAGCGGGTTTGCCAGGCCGCTTTGCGGGTCATCGCGCCCCAGGCGGCCTTTTTCCCACGGATCCATTGGTAGAGCCCAATGAGTTTCCAGACGGAGTTCAGTTGCCGATAGCCGAAGTTCTCCAGGATGGCTCCGAGGAACAGCAGGGCCATATGCTTGGGTTTGGGATAGACGTGAAAGGAAATCTCTTCCAGGAAAAAGGCGCTGACGGACAATAAAATTCCCATGCTGATTGAGGCGAGCAGGAGGATGAGCCAGGTGTTGAATGAGACAAACCCGGCGATAAATCCAAAGGTCACAAAGACATAGCCGAAGATTTCGATGGCCGGGCCGAGCCATTCGAAGACGACCATGAAGGGGAAGGCCAGCCATCCGACGGTGCCGCCTTTGGGATGGCAGAGCAGGTCGAGATTGTTGCTCAGGCTTTCACAGAGGCCCCGCTGCCAGCGCACGCGCTGGTGTTTGAGCGTCTTGAAGTCCTCCGGCGCTTCGGTCCAGCAGACCGGATCGGGTGTAAAGGTAATCCGGTAGGGTTTGCCTGCGAGCCGCAGATGGCGATGGAGCCGCACGACCAGTTCCATGTCTTCGCCGATGGTGTCGTGCCGGTACCCGCCGATGCCGATGACGGTGTGCTTGTGAAACAGGCCGAACGCGCCGGAGATGATGAGCATGGCATTGATGGGGGACCAGCCGAGCCGCCCAAAGAGAAAGGCCCGCAGGTATTCGACGATTTGAAAGAGCGCCAGCAGATTGGTGGGCAAGCCCACTTTCGTGAGAAAGCCGTTGGTGACTTCACAGCCGTTGGCGATGCGGACGGTTCCACCGCAGGCGACCGTGTGGGGATCGTCGAGGAAGGGCTGGACGACCAGCTGCAAGCTGTCGCGCTGAAGGATCGAGTCGGCGTCGATGCCGCAAAACAGCGGATAGCGCGAGAGGTTGATGCCGGCATTGAGGGCGTCGGCCTTCCCGCCGTTCTCCTTGTCGATCACGCGCAGATTCCGATGGGCGGTGGAGTGGTAGACCGTGCGAATCGGTTTGGTGGGGATGCGGCGGTCATAGGCTTCAGGGAAGGCCACCAAGGCGAATTCCTCGATCAGCACCTCCAGGGTGTGATCCGTGGCACCATCGTTCACGACGATGATTTCAAATTCTGAATAGCTGAGCTGGAGGAGTGACCGCACGGAGGCGGCGATGGTCGCTTCTTCGTTATAGGCGGGAACCAGCACGCTGATTTGGGGTTCAAAGCCGGTGTAGCCGTGCGGCAGATTGGCAAGGGCCCGCTCTTCCATATAGCTGCGGAGATGAACCGCGGCCACGAGGTCGAGCATCAAGTATCCCGCCATCAGACCGAGAAGATAGAGCAGGAACAGCCACTCACAGATTGCGATGATGGTTTCAAGGCTCATGATGTCCTATCGGTTTCATATCCGTCTTGCGCGAACAGGACGAGAGCCTCGCCAGCCTGGCGCGTCCGGTGCCGTAATCCGGCGTCCAGGCGGCGGCCCTGCGTCTGTCCTGGGGCTGGTGTTCTCATCGCTCCTGCTCGCATCGTCCGCCGTCCAGGCCCTTGAGATTCCACTCTCAGGACCCCTTCCCCCCTCGGTGCATGAAATCGAGCTGTCCTATCTCGGAGAGCAGGCAACTCCCTCTGTGACGCTCAACGGCCCTCCTGACATCACGTCGTCTCTTCCTTATCGGCCGTTTGCGCCCGTTCTTGACTTGTTGCCGCTCCTGGAGCTTCCCCAGGTTTTTGGCCCTTGCCGGGGGGAGATGAGGAAGGAAGCGGAACGAACGATGGTTGAGTTGACTCGTCATGAGGGGCAGAGGGGGCATTGCGGCCAGCGGCTGGCCCTTCAGCCTGGCGGGGGATTGCTGGACGTCCTCTCATACGGCCTGGTGCATCTCCGGGGGAAGGCGGCAGGCCGTGTCATGCTGGCCGTGGAAGACCGGGCCTCGACGGGGCGGCAGGAGAGCGTGCCGCTGGCGGCGGTCACCGGGCCGTTTGAACTGACGATCCCGTTGCGGTTCATCGGGCGGCAGGTGGATGTGCGGCAGCTGACGGCGCTGGTCGTGTTGACGGAAGAGCCGGGTGCGCGTGTGGTGCTGGAGCAATTGGAACTGACTCAGGCGCCGGCCGCCGCGCCGCGCCCTATTTAGACCGGGTTTTGGGTGTGGGGCTATCGCGCGGCGGCGGCGGATCCGGACACGGTGATTGCGGCCTGTCAACGGCAGGCCTGCTCGCGAGTACTGATCCAGATGCCGGCGTTGTCGGACGATGACGCGTTGTGGGCGGCCTATGCGTGGCTGTTCGTGAAGGCGCAGCGGGCCGGCATCGAAGCCCTGGCGCTTGATGGCTATCCCGAAGCGATTCAGGAGCCCCAGCTCCTGGCGCAGAAGATCCGGAAGGTGCTGCATCTCATCGCACCCCCTGCGCTGGCCGGCATTCAGCTCGACATCGAGCCCTATCTGCTGCCGGGGTTTTTTGGCGATGAGTCCGGTCCGCGCCGGTATCTGGAGGCGATCGACCTCCTCAAGGAGGTGATCGGAGGGCGCACCAAGCTGTCGATGGTCATTCCATTTTGGCTGGCCTCGAAAACCGTCGGCGGCCGTCCGTTGGCCTACGCCGTCATGGATCGTGTGGATGAAGTGGCGGTGATGAGTTATCGGACAAATCTTGACGAACTCGCGGAAATTGCCGACGATACCTTGCGCTATGGCGATCTGATCGGATCCCCGGTCTGGCTGGCCCTGGAGACGACGGTATTGCCGGTTGAGCGCCGCGTGATCCTCACACGAGCCCCCCGTCCGGACGTGGCCGATGCGGTGCTCGATTATGACGGCCGGCGGTTGGCCCTTGCGCCCGTCCCCTTGGTTGTGGCCGACGGCCATCGCCGCGACTGGTTTCGGATACACCATCGGGTGATGGTCAGGCCTGAGCGGCTCACCTTTGCCGGGCGCCCCAGGGCTGAGGTCGCCAACGCCGTGCAGACCTTGCGGGAGACTCTCTCGCATCGCAGTTTTTCAGGAGTCGTCATTCATGACCTTAATGGATTCCAAGCTCTCATGGAATAAGTCTGCCGGCCTCTCTTTGTTGCTGATTCCGCTGGCGGTGCTGGCCGGACTGTGCGGTGCCGCCGCCGGGGCAGAGGCCACGTCCCATCCCGCCAGGCCGCGCCAGGCATTGGAACAGGCGAAACAGCTAGAGGCGGCAAAGCAGTATCCGGAAGCGCTCGCGGCCTATCGGGCCTACTTGGAGGCGCAGCCTGACAATGACGAGGTGCGCGCGACGGTTGCCAAATTGCTTTCGTGGCAAGGCCACTATGACGAAGCGGTGGCGCTGTATCGCGAGGTCGTGGATCGGCATCCGCTCGATCATGACAGCCGGATCGGCCTTGCGCGGGTGCTGGCCTGGCAGAAACAGTTCGCCGCGTCCCAGGAACAGTACGAGCTGGTGCTGCGCGATGAGCCGCGCAATGGTGAGGCCCTCACCGGCTTGGCGGACGTATTGCTCTGGAGCGGGCATCCGGAACAGGCCGTGCCGTACTACGAACGGGCGCTGGCCGCGACGGGGGATGCTGAGGTGGACGCGCGCCTCCGTTCGTTGAAGACGAACATCGCGGCGGCACAGCCGCTGCCGTCCACTCACGCGCCACGGCAGACCGAGACGGCCCGTGTTCTCGAACTCGCCCGCGCGTTTGAAACGGAGGGCCGCTATCCGGAAGCGGCGTCCGCCTATCGTGAGGCCTTAGGGCATCGACCGGATGACGATGAGATTCGAGCGAGGCTGGCGCGGGTGCTGTCCTGGCAGCGAAGCCATGCGGATTCGGCCTCGTTATATCGCGAGGTGCTGAGCCGGCATCCCGAGGATCAGGATTCGCGGGTGGCTTTGGCACGGGTGCTTTCCTGGCAGCAGCAGTTTGGCGAGGCGCAGCGGCTCTATGAAGACGTGCTGCAGGCCGAGCCCAAGAATCTCGATGCCCGGCGGGGCTTGGCCGAGGTCGCGCATTGGCAGGGCAATCGGGCGGACGCGCTGGCGCGGTACGACGCGTTGTTCGCGGAAACCCGCGATCCCGGCATCGAGCGGCAGCGTCAGGCCGTGCAATCCGAATTGCTTGTGTCCCCGCGGGCGGCGGTGGGGCAGGGCTTGCCCGGGTTCCGCATTCCGTATCGCGACTATGCGAAGCTGGGCTACGGGCATTATTCGTACACGAGGAATCAGCCGGACGAACGGGATGTCCTGTTCGAAGTAGCGAAGCCGATCGGCGATCAAACGCTGGTGGTGCGGGTCGAGCCGATCAACCGGTTCGGCTTTCACGATACGCCAGTCTCGGCCGAGTACTACAGTCCCTTGTGGCAGCGGGCTTGGGGCTATGTGGCGGCGCAGGGAACTGTTAATCCGAAGTTCACTCCCAATTACTCCTTCGCCGGCGAACTGGCGCAAGGCCTGGGCGGCCTGCATGCTTCGCTGGCTCCTATCGAGGTATCATTCGGGTACCGCCGCCTGAATTACAAGCAGGATGACATCGATTTGCTCATGCCCGGACTGACGATCTTTTTGCCGTTCAATGTCTGGCTCACGGAAAAACTCTATGCCATTCCTAACACCGGCGCGGTGACACTGTCGTCGCAGCTGACCTGGCGGCCCACCGATCGCGTGCAGGTGTTTGCCTCCGGATCCTTCGGGACATCTGGGGAACGGATCGTGGCGGCGCAGGACTTTACCCGCATCGGCAGCCGGACCATCCAGGGCGGCGTCATGGTGCCGGTCAATGAACGGTTTTCTGTCGAGGCCTCCGGCTACTACGAAGACCGGGGCCTCCTCTATGTCCGCCGGGGCGGCAACATCAGCCTGATATATCATTGGTGAGGTGCCATGGAGCGGTCGACTCACGTGCGATTGGTAGGGATTGGCCTGGCCGTTGTTTCGATGGCCATCGGGAGCTGGATGCTCTTTGGGCCAGGGGCCCGCTCGCAGAGCAAGATCACTGAGGCGGATTTCCACCGGTTTCCCGGTGTCACAGGTCCCACGCATGTATCCGCCGTCCCGCCGCCGGTCGCGGCCGATTGGAAACGCTATGATCAGGGGGGGAAGAGCCGTCTGGCGATTTTGCTGACGGATCCCGATTCGAGCTGGCTCGGGCTGGCCCACGGGCTCAAATCGATCGGCATTCCCTTTCGCATGACCCGGGATGTGAAGGACGCGCTCACTCACGACATGGTGCTGGTGTATCCGACGATCTCGGGGAAAGTGCTGTCCCCCGAAGCGTTGACGCAGCTCGCGGAATATCCACGGGCCGGGGGCACCCTGATCGGTGTGCAGGTGTTGGGGGGCGGGCTGAATCAGGTGTTCGGATTTCACGAGGCGGTTGCCTCGCGCCAGCGGTACGATATTCACTTGTCCGGGACCGATCCTCTGCTGGCGCCCTTTACCGAGCCGCTGGAGCGGCAGCTTCGGGTGGGGATTAAGGAAAAGGGGATCGAGGTGCTGGGCACCTACGGGTATACCAAGTCCGCCAATCCGCTGGCGGTGTTCGAAGACGGGACGGCGGCGGTCACGCAAAAATCCTATGGCCGCGGGCGGGCCTACGCGATCGGGCTGGATCTCGGCTTCTTGCTCCTGAAAGGCTACAACAATCGAGGCGAAGAGCTGGTGCGGCGATTCGACAACCAATTCGACCCCTTGCTGGATGTCTGGCTGCGTCTGCTCAAAAATATCTACCAGTCGGCGCAGGAAGACGCCGTGACGCTCGGTACGGTGCCGTTCGGAAAGTCCTTGTCGGTCCTGTTGACGCACGATGTGGATTTCACCCAGTCCGTCAAGAACGCGGTCGAGTACGCGGAATATGAAAAGAGCCAGGGGCTGGTGGGAACGTATTTCATCCAGGTGAAATACGTCAGGGATTTCAACGACGATATATTTTTCAACGATGAAGGCGTTCGGTACGTGGAGCTGCTGGCCAAGGAGGGGATGGAACTGGGTAGTCACACCATCGCCCACTCGCGCGTGTTCAGCAAGTTTCCGATGGGCACGGGGCGCGAAGCCTATCCCTCTTATGCGCCGTTTGTGAAGGATCGCACGACAGCTTACAACGCCAGCATTTTGGGCGAATTGCGGGTCAGCAAGTTTCTGCTCGAACATTTTTCAGGCCAGACGCTGGTGTCGTTCCGGCCAGGCGAGTTGTCGAATCCTTTCAGCCTGCCTCAGGCCCTGCAAGCGACCGGGTATCGCTATAGTTCGACGGCGATCGCCAACAATTCGCTGACGCATCTGCCCTACCAGCTTACGTATGACCGATTGACGGGCAGCGAAGCGGACATCTTCGAGTTTCCGGTGACAATAGAAGATGAGGAACTGCCGCGGATGGGCGACCGCCTTCCGCAGGCGCTCGAAGTGGCCCGCCAGATCAGCCGGTACGGCGGACTCTGCGTCGTGCTGATCCACCCGAACATTCTCGACCACAAGCTGGCGTTCGAGAAGGGCTTTGTGGAAGGGGTCCGTCCCTATGCGTGGTTCGGGTCTGTAGGGCAGTTCGGCCAATGGTGGGCCGCTCGGAATCAGGTGCAGCTCGATGCCGTCCGAGGCGCGGGGGGATTCCGTGTGGAGATCTCCGCTCCTCAACCCCTGGAGGGGCTGGCGATCGAGGTCCCGCTCGGCTGGCAGCTCGACAAAAGGGCCGCATCGGCGGGAGGGATCGAACAGCAGGGCACGGTGGTGACGCTCCCCGCCGTGCAAGGCACGCAGACGCTCCTGTTTACACGTGGAGCCCTGCCGAAGAGATCTTAGCCCACAGTGACAGTCATCAGGCTGCGGGAATGCTGGGAGAGGCGGCTAACGCGGCTTCGATCCGCTTGGCGACAAAGGGCGTGAGCACGCGCCGCTCTTCGCCTGGCGGCAGCGTCTGCACGAGCAGGGATAGCTTGTCATCCGTCATGGTGGGGAGCATCGACAAGGCTTCAGCGGCCCGATAGCGCACCCACCAGTGAGGATCGTTGAGCAGCCCGATCAGGATGGCCGCATCTTCTTCCACTCCCATTTTCCCCAGCGCGGTGGCGGCTTGGAGGCGGATGAACCAGGTCGGATGGGCCGTGTATTGACGGACGACCGGGAGATCGCGCGGATCGCTGCACTGCCCGAAGAGCGCCAGGCAGCTGGCCAGCACGTCTTCGTGCAGCGGATCCCGGCCGAGCAGGGGGCGGACCAAGGGCAGGGCGCGGTGGCTTCGAATGGACGCGAGGAATCGAATCAGCCGGGCAGCAATGAGCGGGGGCGCGTGTTGCGCCGCTTCTCCGAGGGCGCGGGCGACAAGCTCGCCTCCGGCGTCCTGCAAGATCGCCAGGACTTTCAGGGGGGACCAATCCGCCCGTTGCGCGATCAGCGGGACTAAGGCGGGAATGGCGCGCGGGGCGTCGATCCGTACGAGGGCTCGCGCGGCTTCGATCGAGAGAAAGGCGTTGTCGGCGTGGGCCAGTTCGGCCAGCTGTGTCCAGACGGAGGCATCTTTCAAGTGGCCGAGCGTGACGATGGCCAGGAGTTGCTGACGCATGGCCCCCTTGGCGAGATACTGGCGCACGACCGCATCCATCCCGGTGCGGCGGATGATGGCGCAGAGCTTCTCGGACGATTCTCCTTTGATGGATTCCTGCAGGTGATTCCACAAATACAGAAACAGCACCCGGTTACGGGGATGGATCGAGGGAAGCGACGCCGGGGCTTCGATGAGGCTTTCCGCCAAGATCGGCCGCCAGACCCCGACCATGGCCTTGCGGCGCCGGTCGGTCGCGAGGCGCAGGTGGCGAATGATCAAGGTCGAGCTCAGCAGAACGAGGATCAGGGCATGGAGGATGAGCGTGGCGAGCCAGGCGATGTTATCGATGGAGGTTGATAGCGCGGTGTCAGCCATGTCGGGCCCTCAAGGTTCTGGCGCTAGACCGCCGGTTTGAGGAACCGGCTGAGGCGCGCGGAGAGTTCCCGCGGGTTGAACGGCTTCACCATATAGTCGTTGGCGCCCGAGGCCAGGGCTTGTTCAATGTCGTGTTCGCTGGAATCGGCGGTGAGCATAATGATCGGCACCTGTTTCCATTCCGGCTTCTTGCGGATGTAGGGGAGCAATTGCAGCCCGCTGATATGCGGGAGCATGATGTCCAGCAAGACCAGGCTGGGCGCCGGCATGGTGTCGATCAACTGCTGCGCCTGTTTCCCGTCCGGCGCATGGACGACTTGGTAGCCGGACCGTTCCAGCAGAAATCGCAGCAGGCTGGCCGTGTCCTCTTCATCCTCGGCCATCAGCAAAGTGGGTTTGCCCGGTTGATGTGTCACGCTCATAGCTCCTCCGGCCTCGTAGATAGTCGCGTTTAGTCAAACACAACCTGGACCTGTTCCAGGTAATGGCCGAGTTGTGCCAGCTCGGCCTCAATGGTTGGGCTGGTTTCAGTTTTTGCCGCTTGCTCGATGACGGCCGCCATGGCCGTGACCCGGTCGAAGCCATAGCTCCCGCCGGCGCCCTTCATGCCATGGGCGACTTTCCTCACGGTCTCGAAATCCTGCTGCGCCAGGGCCTCCCGCATCGTGACTACTTCCTTTTTCCGGTTCGTCATAAATTTTGGCATGAGCGGCTCAAAGTCTGCCTCCACATGGACGATCAGGGTCTCGCCTGTGGTTGCCGGTTGATGAGAGGGCATAGTGCTCATGAAACGATCTCCTGTCGTGGGGTTCATGAGGTCGGTGAAAAGACGGGGGCGTGCCACCCGCGCCAACATCCTTCCTTCCCCTTTCAGAATGACGCAAGGTTGTCCCGTTATGAAGTCTTTTTTGTTTTTTTGCGTGCTGAGGCCCGACGCAGTTTCGAGCCCCACCGCCGGCGAGGGGCGGAGGGATCTGCATTGCCACAGACAGACTTGGGAGTTTCCTCGGAAGTCGGAGAAGGCAGCAGACGGTCCACCGTTTCGAGCAAATCCTGGAAGCCAGGGGTTTTCACGACATAGGCATTGGCCCCTTCGGCGAGAGCCCGCTCGATGTCCGGTTGATAATGATCGGCGCTGACCATGACAATCGGAACGTGTTGCCAATCAGGATTTCGGCGCAGACCGGCCAGCAACTCGAAGCCATTGACATAGGGGACAACGACATCCAGCAGAATCAGTGCCGGCGGCATGGTGGTTTCAATCAGGCAGACCGCCTGGCGGCCGTCGGCTGCCCGTACGGCGGTATAGCCTTCACGCTCGAGGGTGGTTTGAAGGAGTGCTGCGGTATCGGATTCGTCTTCAACGAATAATATAGTCCGAGACATCGATCATTCCCTCCTCTGCTTGTGCGCGAATGCGCGCGCAGGAGATAGACAGGAGTGGTGCGCGGCGCGCACGGTCTTATTGCTCAGTCATGGCCACATCACGCGGCTTGTTGGTCGGGCGGCACATCGGTATGTGCGCGAATCGCCTCCAGTAAGACTGCTTTCTTTATCGGTTTGATCAGGTGCGCACTACAGCCGGCGGCCAGGCTTTTCTCGATATCGTCCTGAAAGGCGTTTGCGGTGAGGGCGATAATGGGCGTTGGTATCCGTTGGCGCTCCTGCTCCCAGGCTCGAATTGCGGCGGCGGCGGCATAGCCGTCCATGACCGGCATTTGAATATCCATCAAGACGAGGTCATACGGTCTCGCCTTGAATTTGCCCACGGCCTCTAATCCGTTTTCAGCCATGTCCAAATCAATGGGGCTATGTTTCAAGAAGAGCGCAATGATTTCGCGGTTGTCCTCCAGATCTTCAACCAGCAGGACTCGCAATGTTGCCGCTGGGAGAGGGGCAGGTGTCAGTGCACGTGGAGGATTAGAGGGTGGTATGGCCACGGCCGGCGGATGCAAGAGGGAGCACAGCAGGTTGAGCAAAGATTTTCGGCGAAGGGGTTTGGTTGCGTGGGCATAGGCCGTGGCGTCGCTCGTGCCAGGTTTTCTCGGGTCTGAGGTGAGCATCACGATCGGCACAGGGGACCATTTGGGTATCGTCTGGACCTGCCGGGCCAGATCGTAGCTATCCATGCCGGGCATGTGTGCATCGATCATCATCAGGTCGATCGGCGTATGACCGGCTTGAAGCTGGGCCAGGAGGGCCAGTGCGGAAGCTCCATTTTTGGCTTCAACGCTCTCTCCCCCGGCGTGCATGATCAGCTCTCGGACGATCAGACGGGTGGTGTCGTTGTCATCGACAATGAGGATCCGCCGTCCCGCCAAGGGGGTTGGGGGAATGCCGGGCGGAGTGGAAGTGTTCCCGGCTGCGGGCAGGCGGAGGATCACGTGGAAAGTACTGCCGAGCCCCTCGCTGCTCTCCACCCAGATCCGCCCGTCCATCATTTCCGCCAGGCGTGTGCTGATGCCGAGACCCAGGCCGGTGCCGCCATATTTCCTGGTGGTCGAAGAATCGACTTGGGTGAAGTCTTCGAAGATGACTTGGCATTTGTCTTCCGGAATGCCGATGCCGGTGTCGGCCACAGAGAGATGGAGCATGTCAGGAGTTGCGAGGGAGTGATCTGGTTCCACACGCACGATAATGCGGCCCTGCTCGGTAAATTTGAGGGCGTTGCTGAGCAGATTGGCCACAATCTGCCGGACGCGGGTTGGATCTCCAGCCACTGAATCGGGGACCGCCGGGTCGATATGGGCGATCAATTCCAGTCCCTTCGCATGGGCGCGCACTGCCATCAGTTCGGCCGTGCTTTCGATGAGGTCGCCAAGGTCGAAGGGAATCGATTCCAGTTCGATGTGTCCGGCTTCGATTTTGGAGAGATCCAGGATGTCGTTGATGAGGTCGAGCAGCGCATGGGCCGCCCGGCTAAACCGGCGGACATAGTCGGCTTGGTCGGCTGTCAGCGGCGTTTCGGCCAGGAGTTCGGCCATGCCGATGATCGCGTTCATCGGGGTGCGGATTTCGTGGCTCATGGTGGCGAGGAATTCGCTTTTGGCGCGGGTGGCCGCCAGGGCTCGATCGTGGGCCTCCATCAACTCTTTGTTGCGTTCTTTGAGAATGGCGCTGGCCGTGGTCAGCGCCAGCTCCGCATGCTTGCGCTCGGAAATGTCCATAAAGGCGATGACGTCGCCGGTGAGTATGTCGGCTTCGTAGATTGGCCTGGAATCGATTTCCACAGGGAAGGATTGGCTGTTTTTTTTCCAGAAGATCTCTTCGGTCAGGCGACAGCCTTCCCCCGTGCGGACGACGTGTTCCAGCGGGCAGGTGTCCGGTGGATAGGGGGATCCGTCTTCCCGGGAATGGTGAATGACGGCATGCATGGGCTGTCCGATCAGTTCGTCGGCGGAGTAACCCAACATGGCCGCCCCGGCCGGATTGACGAAGGTGCAGCGCCCGTCGCGATCGACCCCATAGAGTCCCTCGGCCGTGGATTCGAGCAGCAGCCGGATATTGTGATGCAGTTGTTCCCGCTCATCCTGTGCCTGCTTGAGTTGGGTAATGTCGCGAATGGCAGACAGCACGTAATGACGCCCTTCGATGTCCACATGGCTGAGGCTGATCAAGACGGGAAACTCATGGCCGTCTTTGTGTTGCGCGATCAGATCAGCCGTTCCTCCCATTGGACGAGCGTAGGGTTGTGCTACATACAGGGTCCGATGCGACGGGTGTTGGTGACGGAATCGTTGCGGCATCAGCACTTCGACTCCCTGGCCCAGTAGCTCCTCAGGACGATAGCCCAATGCCGTTTCGACGACGTGGTTGGCATAGACGATCTGTCCGTCGCTGTTGGTCATCACAAAGGCGTCGGGGCTGGCATCCAAGACTTTCAAAAAGCGTGAGTCGGCGGTGCGCGCGCGGCTGCGTTCGACCTGGGCTTGCTCCCAGGCCCGTTTGAGGCTGGTGCTGCTCCAGAGCAAGAGTCCTATCAGAGGGAGAAGAACGGCTGACCCGGTCAACCCGATCTTGGCGATCTTGGTTTGTATGGGGATCAGAATGTCCTGGCGGTCCACGCGGACGAGGATGCTCCAGTGCCGCCCTCCGTGGGAGTCGAGATCTCTGGTCCTGGCATAACCGGTTATGACGTCGATGTGCCGCCGGGGGGACTGCTCCTCCACAAATCCCGCCGGATTTTGTTCGACCAGCTTTGCGGAGGGCACGCCCAACTGCTGAAAATTATGGAGGCCTTCTTCCCGCAAAAAGGAATCCGCGAGCAGGTCGCCGGTGTCTGTCAGGAATTGGTATTCCAGATGCACGCTGGTTCCCCAGGTGCTCTGCAGCGCCATCATGGTTTGGGTAAACGCATCTTCGAAGACGGGCATGCCGACGCGGGCGAGGAGGCTGCCCAGCCACTCTCCGTGAGGGCTCTCTACTCGCGCCATGAAGGTGAGGACAGAGGTGCCGTCGTCCATGACGCTCCGGGCCGTTTCTTCGATGATGGTGCTGGATCCGTGGCGAATGGCCTGCCATCCGGGGTCATGGCTGAAGTCGTTTCCGAGCTAATCTTTGTGTGTGGAGACGATCACATGGCCTTGTCGATCGGTGAACGAGAGCCAGAGGTAGTCTGGTGAGATCGAAGTGAGCGCGTGCAGGGCTTCTCGAATGGCGGGGTGATTCTGGGTCTGAACCGCTGGGGTTTGTGCGAGCAGCTGGATGTCCTGCATCCGTTCCTGGCGCAGCAGATCCAGCTTGCCGGCGATGTCGATGGCGGCCATGGTCATGCCTTGTCCGGCATCCGCGATCAGTTGCTTTTCAAGCGACCAAAATATGATTGCCCCAACGATCAACGGCAGGATGGCGGTGGCGATGATGAGCCGGGGCAGCCAGCGGTGGGGCGATTCCTCGCGGGGCGATGATGGCGGTATCATGCGGCGGCCTTCTTCGAGGGGGGGGGTGAAATATTGGTCGAGGGCGGCGAGCAGAAGCTTCTTCTTGATTGGCTTGGTCAGATGGGCCGTGCAGCCGGCGGCCAGACTTTTTTCGACGTCCTCCTGAAAGGCGTTGGCGGTGAGGGCGAGGATCGGTGTGAGGCTGCGCCGTTGTTTCCGTTCCCAGGCTCGAATCGCGGCGGTGGCGGTATAGCCGTCCATGACCGGCATTTGCATGTCCATCAGTACGAGGTCATAGGTGCCGGAGGTGAATTTCTCAAGCGCTACCGCGCCGTTTTCCGCCGGGTCGAGATCGTAGGCCGTGTCTTTCAAAAACAGCAGGATGACGTCCCGGTTGTCTTCGAGGTCCTCGGCCAAGAGGATGCGCCGCCTGGCAGGGCGTATCTCTGGCAGAAGCGGTTTCGCCGGGGATGTGGGCGGTGGCGGCGCCGGCGCCGGGCTGTTTCCCTGAGTTGTCGCGGCGGCAGTGTTGAGCAGCGTAGCGACGACGTTCATCAACGTCGCCCGGCGGATCGGTTTGCGGAGATGTTTTTTTCATGCCCAGAGCCTGAGCGCGCTCACTGTTTCCGCTACGTACGTCCGAGGTGAGCATGATGGCCGGGATTGTCGCAAGATCCTGCGAGGCCTGCATAGCTTCAGCGACGGCAAAGCCATCCATTCCGGGCATGCGGCAGTCGAGGATCACCAGATGAAACGGAGCCCCGTGGCTATGGGCGGCCTCCAAAGCTGCCAAGCCCGTGGGGCCATCACCGGCTTCCGTCATGAGGGCGCCCGCGTGGGAGAGAATTTCTCTGAGGACGAGCCGATTTGTCGCGTTATCATCAATGACCAGAATTCGTTGGCCGGCGAAGACCGGGGCCGTCCTTTCATCGGAGGCGCTGTCCTGGATGGCATTGAGCAGGGGGATGGTGACGTGCATGGTACTGCCCACGCCCGTCGTGCTTTCCGCCCATATGCGTCCGCCCATCAGTTCGGCCAGGCGTTGGGAAATGCTCAAGCCCAGGCCTGTTCCGCCATATTTTCTGGTGGTTGACGAGTCAACTTGGGTGAAGCTTTCAAAGATGGCGGTGAGCTTATCGGCGGGAATGCCGATGCCGGTATCGGTCACGGAGAAATGGAGCTGGGTGGAGGCGGGGACGGTTTCGTCCGGCCGGACGTGGATCACGACGGTGCCTTGTTGGGTAAATTTGATGGCGTTGCCCAGAAGGTTGATGAGAATTTGCTGAAGGCGTGTGGGATCGCCCATCACGAGGGGCGGAATGTCCGCCGCTACATGGGTGATCAACTCCAGCCCTTTGAGTTGTGCCCGCACGGCCATCATTTCGCCAGTGGTTTCGATTAGTTCCCGCAGATCGAACGGCAGGGATTCTACTTCTAAATGGCCCGATTCGATCTTGGACAAATCGAGCACGTCATTGATCAGGCCTAAGAGCGAATTCGCGGCCCGGTTGAACCGGTTGACATAGTTCGCTTGTTCTTCGGAGAGGGGCGTTTCCTGCAGCAGGTCGGCCATGCCGATGATGGCATTCATCGGGGTGCGGATCTCATGGCTCATTTTCGCAAGGAAGGCGCTCTTGGCCTGGGTCGCGGCCAAGGCTTGATCCCGGGCCAGCTCAAGTTCGCGGTTCTGGGTTTCGAGATTCTCTGCGGCGATGCGCAAGGCCTCTTCAGACTTCTTGCGCTGAAGGGTATTTCGGTAGGACTGGAGAATGTTGGCGCAGGTTTGCAAGAAGGGGTCGAGATATTCGATGAGCGACGGCGAATAGCCGTCCGGCCGGGTGGCTGCGGCGATCAAGCCGATCACGCGCGTACCTTCGAGGAGGGGTAATCCAATAAAGCTCGGGCAGGACGGGGCATCTGTTGCTGATGTCTCGCCGGGAAGATTGGGCTCCGTCTCGTTGATGAGCAGCGGCTGGCCGGTGGCCAGAATTTGTTCAACATATTGTTGCAAGGGTGGCTCTTGAAGCCTGCGGGTCCAGTCCTGATTCTCGTTGGGTGGGTTTCCGCGGGATTCCGGGCAAGTGATGGCGTGGACATGTAGGACCGGTGTTCCATCAGGGGCCGCGACGAATTCGCCGATCAGGCCGCCGTCGCTGTCGGTGAGAGAGCGGAATCGGCTCAGCAAACTGGCAAAGACCTTTTCAGCGCCGGTTTCGGCAATGAACTCTTCCTGCGCCTCTGAGATCGCCGAGAGCAGTCCTTGCTGCGCCTCGGCTTGTTGTGCCGCCTGCTTGAGGGCCGTGACGTCTTTGGCGATGCCGAGGAATCCCGTCAGGGCGCCGGTCGGGTCGCGCACGGCGGTGACGACCAAGCTGACGGTGATGCGGTCGCCATCGTTGCGGAGAAAGGTCCACTCCCGCTCTTCATAGCCTCCGAGCCGCGCCGCTTCGACCAGCACGTCGAATCCCTCCAGAGGTCATCCGAACCGTTCGGAGAGCTGGCGTCCGCGCGAGTCGATTTCGGCGGGCAGGTGAAAGTGTGTGAGGGAGCATTGGCCGATCACTTCCTCGCAACGATAACCCAACATGCGCTCGGCGCCGAAGTTGAAGAGCGTGATCAGCCCCTGCGGATCGGTGGCGATAATGCCGATTTCCGTCGCCGCATCGAGCACGGTTTGGAGTCGCGCCCGAGTTTCGGTAATTTCCTCCAGCGCGGATTTTTGCGGGGTGATATTGCTGGCGGTCCAGATGAGCCATTGTTCGTCATGATGCCGCTCGGGCAGAATCCCGAGGGATGTTTCGGTCCAGATGGCTTGCCCGAATTGTGTCTGGCCCACGAGATCGCCGTGCCATTGTCCCTGCTTTTTGAGGATCGGAAAGAAGTGGGTCTCCAGTTTGGTGATCCACTCGGGCGTGTAGAGCTTGGTCCAGGATTGTCCGATGAGATCGATGGGCCGGTAGCCGTGCATGGAGGCAAAGGCCGCGTTGACGAAGGTGAATCGGCCCTCTTTCGTGAGGAGGGCGATGCCCTCGGTGCCGTATCCCAACGCCAGCATGAGCCGCTCGTGCATGGCTTCGGCTTGGTGCAGGCCGAGCGCGCTCTGGGTGAGTTGGCGTGTGCGTTGGCGGAGCTCCAACTGGTCGGGGATTTGTCTTGCTAGTGCAGTCAGCGCCTGTTCCTGCTTGGCGGTGAGATGGCGGGGGTGTTGCGCCAGTAGACCAAGACTTCCCACCATATGGCCCTCTTCCGTGAGTAGTGGGAGGCAGGCATAAAACCGGATGAAAGGCGAACCGATGACCAGGGGATGGTTGGAATATCGATGGTCGGACAAGGTGTTCGTGACGATGGCGGTTGGTTGGTGCCGGATTGGGTGGGCACAGAGGGATCGGCTTCTGGGCCATTGGCTCTCGGGCAGTCCGACCTTGGCTTTGAGCCACTCGCGGTCCTGGTCGAGAAAGCTGATATAGGCCATCGGCACGTCGCAAATGTGCGTGGCGAGTTGGACGAGATCGTCAAAGGCCTGTTCCGGCTCTGTATCCAGAATGCCATAACGGCGCAGGGCATCCAGTCGCTGCTGTTCAGCCTGAGTTCTGGAGGCTGGCGTCATTGGGGTCACGTGCTCCCACTTGCGGTGCTGGCTGCCGGATTCGATTTCGCGGACGGGTCCGCGAAGGCATGAGTTTGACTATTGGCTCCAGTGTGCTTTTTCGGTGGTTCCAGTGAATTCTTGAGCGGTTGCGCGCCGATGGTGCCGGTCTTTGTTATGACCGCACGGGCTCGCCGGGGGCGGCGTCTCCGGTTGTGGAATCGGCGGCCTTGCTTGAGTTTTGGGGGATGGCATTGTAAGGTGACGGCATAATCCTGCCTATTTTTCATTCCCTTAGGAGCGTGTCTGGATGCCTGGCGACGACCGGTTCGTTGAAATTCATGAGCAGATTCCTCGCCGCCGCTGGCGTTGGTGGCAGGTCGGTCTGCTCGCCTTGCTGGCCCTGACGCTGGTGGGTGTGACGGCAGTCGCGGGAGTTATATGGCATTTTTCACAGGATCTCCCGTCGCTGGATCTGCTTCAAAGTTATCAGCCGAGCCTGGTGACGACGGTCTATGCGGACGATCGCCAGCCGATCGGCCAGTTCTTTATCGAGCGGCGCATTCTGACCCCGCTATCGGACATTCCGAAGACCCTCACGCAAGCCGTCATTGCCACCGAGGATGTCCGGTTTTTCGAGCATCCGGGACTGGATTACATCGGCATTCTTCGCGCGGGATGGACGAACATTCGCCATGGCGGACGGAAGGTCGAAGGGGCGAGCACGATCACGCAGCAGTTGGCCCGGTCGCTCTTTCTCTCGGCGGAGCGCTCCTACGATCGTAAACTGCGCGAGTTGATCTTAGCCTACAAGATGGAGTTGGTGTCCTCGAAGGAGCAAATTCTTGAGACGTATCTGAACCAGATCTATTTCGGCCAGGGGGCCTACGGTGTGGCGTCGGCTGCGCAATCGTACTTCGGGAAAGAGATCGGGAAGCTGACGCTGGCGGAATCGGCCTTTCTCGGCGGGCTGCCGAAGTCTCCCAGCCGGTTTTCCCCGTTCACCAACTACGAACGGGCGAAGAAGCGCCAGGAACATGTGTTGTCGCGCATGGAAGAGGCGGGATTCATTTCGGCGGCCGAGCGCGACGCGGCGATCGCCGACACGCTGAATTTCCGCCGGCCCGGCAGCGAACACATTGCGCCATATTTTGTGGAACATATCCGCCAGCAACTCGTCGCCAAGTACGGCGAAACCAGCGTGTACAAGGGCGGACTGCAAATTTATACGACGTTGAATTTGGAGATGCAGCGGGCCGCGGAGAAGGCCTTTGTCGCGGGAGTGCGCGACCTCGACAAGCGGCAGGGGTGGCGCGGCCCGAAAAAGACGGTCGATCCGGCGGCGTTGCCGGCTCCAGCTGTGTCTGTGGCCGATCAGCCGCTCAAGCCAGGCGATCTGATGGACGGCGTCGTACTGAAGCTCGCCAAGGATCATTACGTCGTCCAAATTGGCGAGGTGACGGCGAAATTGGCATTCGACGACATGGCCTGGGCGAAACGTGTGCTGAAAGGGCCGGATCCGACACGGGACGCGGTGGTTAACGCGGACCCGAAAAGGATTCTAAAGCCAGGCGATGTCATTGAAGTCGGCGTGAAGAAAGTGGCGAAGGATGGGGTGCAGGTGGTCTTGGAACAAACCCCGATCGTCGAAGGCGGACTCGTGGCGATCGATCCGCGGACCGGCGCCATCCGTGCGATGGTGGGCGGATACGATTTCACCCGCAGCGAGTATAACCGCGCCGTGCAGGCGCATCGGCAGCCGGGCTCCGCATTCAAGCCGGTGATTTATGCGACCGCCATGAGCCAGGGGATGAGCCCCGCGACGCAGATTTTGGACGCGCCGGTGGTCTATGAACAGGAAGCCGAAGACAAAATTTGGAAGCCGGAAAACTATGGCCGTAAGTTTCACGGCATGGTGACATTGCGGGACGCGTTGGCGCACTCCCACAATCTGGCGACCGTGCGGTTGCTGGATAAGGTCGGGATCCGGAACGTCATCGAGTTTGCCAAAACGGTGGGGATCACCAGTCCGTTGCCAGCCGATCTCTCGCTGGGATTGGGGTCTTCTTCTGTGGGGCTGCTAGAGTTGACGTCGGTGTACGGAGTATTTCTCAATCAAGGGACGCGCGCAGAGCCGTTCACGATCAAGATGGCGCAGGACAATACGGGCAAGACGCTCGAGGTGATGGAAGACCAGCCGCACGAAGTGATCACCAAGGAAACGGCCTACCTCATTACGAATATGATGGAAGATGTGGTGCAGAAGGGCACCGGGCAGGCGGCCAAGTCGCTTGGCCGGCCGATCGCGGGGAAAACCGGCACGACAAACGACTATGTGAATGCCTGGTTCATCGGCGGCGCGCCCAATCTCGTCACAGGCGTATATGTCGGGTTTGACGATCGTCGACCGTTGGGCGACGCGGAGACCGGTGCCCGCTCGGCTTTGCCGATTTGGATCCAGTTTATGAAAGAGGCACTGCTGCAGCTGCCGGTGGCGCCCTTTGAAATCCCCGATGGCGTCACGTTTGTGAAGGTCGATTCTTCCACCGGGTTGTTAGAATCGGATCAAGGACAGGAGGGAGAGGGGGCAGTGGAGTTGTTTGCCAAGGGCAGTGAGCCGACTCAGGCTGCGCCGCGCCGGGTCGATCCGACCGATTTCTATAAGCTGGATCAGATCCCTGAGGGGCAGCCCGTTGGGGAGGGAGCCGGTCAGCCCTGATCTGTTAGGATTTGGAGTCCTGGTATTCCTCGTGCCAGGCCATCTGGATGCTTTCCAGAATCTTCTCGTTTGATTTCTTCGGATCGTCTTTGAAGTCCGGCAACGCCACAATCCATGCGTGCATATCGGTGAATCGGACCGTCAACGGGTCGGTGTCCGGGTGTTCTTCCACCAAACGAATCGCGATATCTTCCGTGTTATTCCATTTCAGATCCATCGCACACTCCTCACGCGTATAGAGCCAATGGCACAGAGCCGTCGGATCAGGTGATGTCGGAAACCTTCTTCCCTTGCAAGCTCCGCTTGAGGGAATCGTCCAGCATGGCAACGGTCAGGGTTTTGGCCGCTTGCTCCAGGTCGGCCATGCGGGCGCGGATGGCGCGGGGCTCGGTCCCGTCCTTGGCGGCCGCCAGGGCCGTGAGCGCGGTGCGCACGGCGGCGATGTCGTCTGCAGAGATGAGGTGCCCGCCGTCTGCCAGGGATTTTTCTGTCGTGACGATCAAGGCGTGAGCGTCGAGCCGCGCTTCGATCAATTTGCGCGCACTGACATCGTCGGCGGCAAATTTGAACGAGTCTTCGATCATCCGCTCCACTTCCTGATCCGACAAGCCGTAGGAGGGTTTAACGTCGATGGACTGGCTCTGACCAGTTCGCATGTCGGTGGCTTTGACGTTCAAGATGCCGTTGGCGTCGATGAGGAATGTGACTTCAATGCGCGGGACACCGGCCGGCAGCGGCGGCACTTTCAGCCGGAACCGGGCCAGGCTGCGGTTGTCTTGTGCCAGTTCCCGTTCGCCCTGGAGGATGTGAATGTCCACGCCGGTTTGGCCGTCCACATAGGTGGTGAACATTTCCTTAGCGCTGGCGGGGATGGTGGTATTGCGGCGGATGAGGCTGCTCATGACGCCGCCCATCGTTTCGATGCCCAGCGACAAGGGGGTCACGTCGAGAAGCAGCATATCGGTCGTGCCGCCGCTCAGGATATCGGCTTGCACCGCGGCGCCGAGGGCCACGACTTGGTCTGGATTGAGTTCGCAGTGCGGTTGTTTGCCGAAAAGGGCCTGGACGCGTTGGCGTACCAGCGGCATTCTCGTCGATCCGCCTACAAGCACGACTTCATCGATGTCGCCCGGTGTGAGGTTCGCGTCTTTAAGCGCGAGGCGGCAAGGTCCGAGCGTGCGTTCGACTAAGGAGGTGCACAGCGACTCCACCTGGTTGCGAGTCAGTTCACGTGTGAACCGGCCCTTACCTTCAGGCAGATCGAGGGTGGCCGTAGTCTTAAGTTCATTCGAGAGGCGGATTTTCGCGCGTTCGGCTTCGAGCCGGATGCCTTGCATATGATCGGGATAGGCCTTGAGGTCGAGCCCGTATTGTTGGTGAATGTCCGTGACGAAGATATCGGCGATCACCTGATCGAAATCGTCGCCCCCCAGGTGGGTGTCTCCGTTGGTGGCCAGCACTTCGAAGATGCCGTTCTTGAGCTTGAGGATAGAGATGTCGAACGTGCCTCCGCCCAGGTCATAGACGGCAATCGTGCCCTGCGTTTTTTCTTGGAGTCCATAGGCCAGGGAAGCGGCGGTCGGCTCATTGATGATGCGNNGCCTGGCGCTGGCTGTCGTTGAAGTAAGCGGGCACGGTAATCACGGCTTTGGTGATGCTCTCTCCGAGAAAGGCTTCCGCCCGGAGCTTGAGTTCTTTGAGGATCATGGCCGAGATTTGCGGCGGCGAATAGGTTTTCTCGCCGAGCTTGATCCGGATGACGCCGCCCTTTTCGGTCAGCGTATAGGGGAAGTAGGCGAGTTCGTCTTGCACGTCGGCCAGACCTTTGCCCATGAACCGCTTGACGGAATAGACGGTGCGCTCCGGGTTTCTGGTCAGGTGTTCTTTGGCCGGATCGCCGACGATAAGCCCGTTATCGGTCAGCGCGACGACGGAAGGGACCATCGCCCGTTCGTGACGTCCCGCGATGACGCGGGGCGTGCCCTTGTCCATGTAGGCGACAAGAGAATTCGTCGTGCCGAGATCAATTCCAACAATTCGAGACATGGTAATTAGGCAATGGTGGCGACGAGGTCGTTGACGATGTTCTTCACATAGGTGCGATTGGACAGGATGACCCGCATGTCTTTCAGAATTCGGCTGCGCTCGGCGCGCGCCTGTTCGGTGGCTTCGCCGCGGTCCTGCAGCGCATCCCATTGGCCGAAGAGCTGAAGGATCTGTGCTTCCATATCCCGCTGCCGCTGCTCCAGTGTGGCGCGTTCGGATTGGAGTTGGGTGCGGAGGGCTGCTGCCTTGTCCGATGCACGGTCGCTGGCGCGAAATTCGTCGAGCGTCTCTTGCAGTTCGAGGATTTCCTCGAAGAGATCGGCCGGCGGCGTCGTCCGGATGTCTTTCACGGCGCCGGCTTCCAGGTCGAGCAGGTATTCGGCCCGCTGAATCGGGTCCCGCAATGTGCGGTAGGCGGTGTTCAGCATGGCCGAGTTGCCGAGGCTGATGGTCTGCTCCGCATCGCTCTTGTTCTGATAGAAGTCGGGATGGAACGCCCGGCTCAATTCGTAGAATTTGGCTTCCAGTTTTTGTTGATCGATGGACAGGCGTCGGGGAATGCCGAAGCAGGTGAAGTAATCCAGTTCCTTCGACACCGGCTGGACCTTCACGCACCGGTCGCAAAAATATTCTCCCGACACTTCGGACTGGCAGTGCCAGCACATGCTGCGGGCCATCTGCAGCTCACGCCGGTCGCTGGTGCTGTGGGTATGTCCGTGTCCGTCCATCGTGCGTCCGTTCAGGCTGAGAACGATTCTCCGCAACCGCAGGTCTTGTTGGCGTTGGGGTTCACGAATTTGAAATTCCCGCCCATCAGATCCTTGTGGAAATCCAGCTGTGTGCCTTGCAGATAGATCGCGCTCTTGGCATCCACGATGACTTTGACGCCGTCGAAATCGTAGACCTGATCGTACTGGCCGATCTTTTCGTCGAAGTTGATGGTGTAGCTCAGACCGGAGCACCCGCCGCCCTTGACGCCTAGGCGCAGGCCGCCTTCTTCGATGCCTTGGACGTTGATCAGGCGTTTCACTTCCTTGATCGCTGCATCAGTAAGAGTGATCACCGGAGTCTGGGTCTCTGCATTGGTGGCGTCCATGGTGCGCTCCTTTCTGTCGTTACTTCGAGTCGGCTTTCTTCTGGTAGTCGGCCAGCGCCGCCTTGATCGCGTCTTCCGCCAGGACCGAGCAGTGGATCTTGACCGGCGGCAGATTCAATTCCTGGACGATATCGGTGTTCTTGATCTGCTGGGCTTCTTCGATGGTCTTGCCCTTGAGCCATTCGGTGGCCAGGCTGGAGCTGGCAATGGCGGAGCCGCAACCGAAGGTTTTGAACTTGGCATCCACGATCGTGTCGTTCTGGACCTTGATCTGGAGCTTCATGACGTCGCCGCACTCGGGCGCGCCGACCATGCCGGTGCCCACCCCTTCTTCGTCCTTCTTGAAACTCCCCATATTCCTGGGATTGTTGAAATGATCGACGACTTTATCGCTATAGGCCATGATGTCCTCCTAGGATTTTTCGTTTCACGTCTTCAGTGGGCGGCCCACTGAACGGATTTCAAATCGACCCCTTCTTTTGCCATCTCATACAACGGCGACATTTCACGCAGTTTGGTCACGATCTCAATAACCTTCTTGATCGTGTAGTCAATCTCTTCGTCCGTATTGAAGCGGCCCAGACCGAAACGGATCGACGAATGGGCGAGTTCCACGCCGACGCCCAGAGCCCGCAGGACGTAGGACGGTTCCAGCGTCGCGGAGGTGCAGGCGGAGCCGGACGAGAGGGCGATATCTTTCATGCCCATCAAGAGCGATTCGCCTTCGACGTAGGCGAAGGAGATGTTCAGATTGTGCGGCAAGCGCTGGGTCGGGTGGCCGTTGAGATAGCTTTCTTCGAGGGACTTCATGATCTCGGTCTGCAACCGGTCTCGCATCGCTGTGAGCCGCGCCGATTCGGTGGCCATTTCCTGTTCGCACAATTCGCAGGCTTTGCCGAATCCGACGATCAACGGCACCGGCAGGGTGCCGGAGCGCATGCCGCGCTCGTGTCCGCCGCCGTCTATTTGCGCGGCGATCCGCACTCGGGGGTTCTTCTTCCGCACATACAAGGCGCCGACGCCCTTCGGGCCATAGATTTTATGGGCTGAAAAGGACATCAGGTCGATGCCCATGTCCTGCACATCGACGGGGATCTTGCCCACACCTTGCGTTGCGTCGCAGTGAAAGAGAATGCCCTTCTCCTTCGCGATCTTGCCGATCTCCTTGACGGGATTGATCGTGCCAATTTCATTGTTGGCGAGCATCACGGAAATCAGGACCGTCTTGTCTGTGATCGCGTTCCGCACGTCTTCCGGATTCACCATGCCGTATTTATCGACGGGCAGATAGGTTGCCGTCGCCTTGCCCTTCGCCTCGAGGGACTTGGCGGTGTCGATCACCGCGCGGTGTTCCGTGGACGAGGTGATGATGTGATCGCCCTTTTCCTTGTACATCTCCAGCACGCCCTTGATCGCCAGGTTGTCCGATTCGGTGGCGCCGCTGGTGAAGACGATTTCTTTGGGGTCCGCCTTGATCAGTTTGGCAATCTGCTTGCGGGCGTTCTCGACCGCTTCTTCAGCTGCCCAGCCGAACGCGTGGTTGCGGCTGGCCGCGTTGCCGAATTTCTCGACGAAATAGGGCAGCATGGCGTCGAGGACCCGTTGATCCATTGGGCTCGTGGAATGGTTATCGAGAAATATTGGAAGTTTCATCGTGCGACTCCTTGTGCCGTGGAAGACTGAATCGTAATCAGGGGGGTGCCCCCCAGCATGTCTTGCAACGTCATATTGCTCAGTAACTGGTAGATGCTGTCTTGAACCTTGAGGAGCGGCGTGCGGATGTTGCAATGCTCACGCTGAAGGCAGAGTTCGCCTTCTTTTTCATGAGAGCAATCCGTAATCCCCAACGGCCCCTCGATCCCTTCCAGAATCTGCGCGATCGTGATTTGCCGCGCGGTGCGGGCCAGAAGATAGCCGCCCTTGGGCCCGTTATGGCTTTCGATCAAGCCGTTTTTGGCTAAGGTCTGAAGCACCTTCGCCAAAAGTTCGAGCGGAATGTGGTACTCTTCAGCGATTTCCTTCGTATTCACTACACGGCCTGGAGTCACATCGCCGAATTGCACTGAGGCGATATGCTGGAGGGCCATGAGGGCGTAGTCGGCTTTTTTAGAAATCTTCAACATAGGTATTGCCGATCAGCTAAGTCGGAGACTATAATGATCTCCGATCAATAAGGTCGGACTAAGGATACCACGCAACTTTCTGGGCTGTCAACGGGTTATTCCATAAGGGTCGCCGGGGAGAGAAAGGAACAGGAATATGGGCGGGACAAATCCCTATATTGAGAAGGCAGAGTATGAGCTTCCCAAGAAGGCGTACTCGATTACCTACATTGCGGCCGACGGGGATGTCACCAAGGTGGCGGTGGATCCAGCCAAGATCCCTTATGGAGAGACAGGCCTACCTGGCAGTATCCTGGACATCGCCATGGCCAACGGGGTTGAGTTGGAGCATGTCTGCGGAGGGGTCTGTGCCTGTTCCACCTGTCATGTGATCGTGAAGCAAGGGTTGGAGAGTTGTAACGAGGGGACGGACGATGAGTTCGATCAGCTTGATGAAGCGCCGATGACCACGCTGCATTCCCGTCTCGGCTGCCAATGTGTGCCGAATGGCACCACAGACATCGTGGTGGAGATCCCCGCGGTCAACAAAAACCTCGTGAAAGAGGGCCACTAGCCGAACGTGCATAGGCCGCTGGCCACGCGGCGATTCTGTACAAGACTTTTCTCTGCGTGCTATAGATACCGGCCTTTCCACCCCTATCCATGAGATGAACGCATGACCCAAGTCCGCGTCCGTTTTGCGCCGAGTCCGACCGGGTTCCTTCACATCGGGGGAGTCCGCACCGCTCTCTTCAATTGGCTATTCGCCCGGCAGCAGCAGGGCGTCTTCATTCTCCGTATCGAAGACACCGATCAAAGCCGGTCCACTGATGAGTCGATCCAAGCCATCATCGAGGGAATGAAATGGGTGGGGCTCGATTGGGACGAAGGGCCCTACCGCCAAACCGAGCGCATGGAGCTCTATCGTAGCCATGCCATGGCGCTGCTGGAAAAAGGCCAGGCCTACTGGTGTGTGTGCAAGGCCGAGGAGCTGGAAGCGCGACGGAAAGAGGCGGAAGCAAAAGGGCTATCGCCGCGATACGATGGACGATGCCGGAACCTTGGGATGACGAATTCACCGGGCGATGCCGCGCTGCGTTTCAAAGCGCCGCAAGAAGGGCAGATTGTCGTCGATGATTTGATTAAAGGGAAGATCGCTTTTGACAACAGTGCCGCGGACGATCTGATCATTCTGCGGTCGAACGGCTATCCGACCTACAATTTCTCTGTCGTCGTCGACGATGCGTTGATGCAGATTACTCACGTCATTCGTGGTGATGATCATCTGACCAACACGCCGCGTCAAATCCCGATCTTTCAGGCCTTGGGATTCCCCGTCCCACAGTTTGGCCACTTGCCGATGATTCTGGGGTCGGATAAGTCCCGGCTTTCCAAGCGCCATGGTGCCACGTCCATCATGGCCTACAAAGACATGGGTTACCTACCCGGGGCGATGGTGAACTATCTGGTCCGGCTGGGCTGGTCGCATGGGGATCAGGAACTGTTTACCCGGCAGGAATTGATCGACAAATTTTCTTGGAAGAATGTGCAGTCCTCTCCGGCCGTGTTCAATCCCGAGAAACTGCTCTGGATCAATGCCGAATACATCAAGACCAGCCCGCCGAGCCAGGTCGCACAGGCGCTTGTTCCGCTGTTGGAAGCGGCCGGGCTGCAAGCACAGGTGAAGGCCGTGTCGATGGAGTGGCTGGCGCAGTTGGTCGTGTTAGTCAAAGAACGGGCAAAAACACTGGTTGAGATGGTGGACTGGGTCCGGCCCTATTTCGGCGAGTCGGTGGTCTTTGAAGAAGAGGCTGCCAAGAAATTTCTCACGCCGGCCATCGCGCCGGTGCTCGACAAGTTGCTTGCGCGGTTCGAATCCCTACCGGTTTTTTCCAAACAGACCTGGGAAGAGTCATTCAAGAAGTTTGTCGAAGAAGAAGGTCTGAAGATGGGGCAGTTGGCGCAGCCGGTGCGGGTCGCGCTGACCGGCAGGACCGCCAGCCCAGGCTTGTTTGAGGTCATGGAGGTCTTAGGCCTGGACCGGACCCTGCTCCGTCTCCGGCAGGGAATTGAACGGGCAACAGCGTAATCGTACGAATTCTGCCAATAAATCCGCGTCGATCTTGACGGAATCACAAGCCGTATATTACTGTGTGCGTCGGTTGGGGGATCGTCTAGCGGTAGGACGTCAGTCTCTGGATCTGACTACCTAGGTTCGATTCCTAGTCCCCCAGCCAAAAAAATCCACCCCGTCTGTAGGTCTACCATTCGTTTTCGTACCGCGCTGGGGGATCGTCTAGCGGTAGGACGCCGGCCTTTGGAGCCGGCTACCTAGGTTCGATTCCTAGTCCCCCAGCCATTTCCAGATCCGCCTCACAACATTGTAGTAATGAGGGATAGGTGTTCGTCTGCAAGCTGGCGAATGGCGGTTTGCGGTTGTTTATTGTCCGCCGCCGTGAGGCGATTGCCGGTTGGCGCTACTCTGTAAATCCATCTCGAACACGACTGGGCCATTCGGATTCTTGGGATCCAGGCGGTGGGGCATCTGATCCACAGCCAGTTTGCTGAGCGGTACGGCGACGATATGCGGCGCTTTGTCGGAGGGATTGGAATAGAGCGACAGCCGGATGTTTTTGGGGCGCAGTTGCGGGGTGAGTTGGGGTTTCAGATCCGCTGCGACAAAGCCCACCACCATGGCGCTGCCATCGGCCAGTTTATGGATCTCATAGGCATTGGCGGCCGGGGCCACTTGTGCCAGCATAATGTCAGGACTCTGCGTGACTAACGCGATTCCCAGGCCTTGCTGCGGGACAAATCCAAAGCTGTTGAGTGGAGCCTGTGAAAAACGGATTTGCGCGTACTCGGCAGTCATCTCGGTCACACCGGTCTTGCTGCGTAACTGCTGACGCAATTCGGTTTCGGTGCCGAGCGTTTCGATGAATACGGCGGCCGGCGCGGCTTTCTGCGCCGGCAGTACTTCTGTCTTGCCGCCACCGCGCGGGGCGGCCTGGACCGGCGTTGTGGACAGGCTCGTCAGAAACAGGCTGAGGGATGTCGTCAGCAGCACAGCGTGCAGGCTTAGGGCAAATCGTGAACGCATGATGGGTACGATGCTCCAATAAAAGGTCTGTCCATCTTTTCTATCAAGCCTAGCGTGTTGAGCGCAATGGTCGGCTGCGGTCGGTTGCTCCAGAGAGGCCGTGAGACTGCCTGTGTCGTCCATATCCGCATATCGCGTGGATCGAAGATGCAGATGATCGGGCAGCGTTGATCAGCGCACAGTTTATATCGAATATTGCAAGGAAGCTGTTATTCTGCGCCTTCTCGGGCTACACTGCACAACGTGATTGCAAGCATCGGTATTGATTGGTATACATAATGGCCGGATATTTCCAGCCCCAAGGTCATACGTGATTCATCCTATCGTCTCTCTGTTAGCGCTGCTGCCATCGCAGTACCGGCCGTTCATGCCATCTGGATAGACGTGAGGGCTGCGCGATAAAACGATCTCCATCATGAGTGAAACCTCCAGGGCTATGACCCCATACAAGTCTCTTGAGACCGGCCGAGCGGTCCTTGTCATCGTCTTTCTGGCCGTTGCCGCCTGGTATCTGGCCTGGCGCTTAGAGACGTTCAATCCGAACGCCCTGCTGTTTTCCCGTGCTCTATACGCGGCGGAAGTCTATGGCATGGTGACGGTCTTGCTGCACCTCTTCATGACCTGGCGCTTGACCGAGCGGGAGGCGCCGCCGCCGCCAGCCGGGTATCGCGTGGATGTATTTATCCCGACGATCAATGAGTCCGTTGCCATTGTCCGGCCGACTGTGCTGGCGGCCATCAATATGGAATATCCCCATCAAACCTGGTTGCTCGACGACGGCAATCGGCCTGAAATGCGCGCCTTGTCGAAGGAGTTGGGCTGCCAGTATGTTGTCAGAACGCAGAATGTGCATGCCAAGGCAGGCAATCTCAACAATGCGCTCCAGCAAAGCCGGGCCGACTTTGTCGCGGTGTTCGATGCCGACCACGCGCCGCATCGGAAATTCCTGATGCGCACCCTGGGCTATTTTCTTGATGCGCAGGTGGCCTTCGTGCAGACGCCGCAGGATTTTTACAATCTCGACTCGTACCAGCATCGGGCCACAGGCACAGCTGGAGTCGTCTGGACCGAGCAATCCCTCTTTTTTCGCGTCATCCAGCGAGGGAAAGATTATTGGAACGCGGCTTTCTTCTGCGGCAGTTGCGCGGTCATTCGGCGAGCGGCGCTGGATGCGATCGGCGGATTTGCCACAGGCACCGTCACGGAAGATTTGCATACGTCGCTGAAAATTCATAAGCGTGGCTACACGTCGGTGTATCACGCGGAGCCCTTGGCCTTCGGGCTTGCGCCGTCGAGCATCGTCCCGTTTATGAAGCAGCGGATTCGCTGGGGCCAGGGAGCGATGCAAGTGTGGCGGCAAGAAGGGATCTTTCTTTTCGCGCGCGGGCTTACGCTGCCGCAACGATTGAATTATTTGGCGTCCGCCATGACGTATTTCGATGGCTGGCAAAAAGGCCTGTTATATATCGCGCCGGTGGTGGTGCTGGTCACCGGGGTCACCCCGATGAGAGTGCTTGGTCCGGAGTTCTGGTTCCATTTCATTCCCTACTACATGCTGGTCTTCTGGGTGTTCGAAGAGGTTGGGCGCGGGTACGGCAGAACCGTGTTTATCGAGCAATACAACATGGGGCGGTTTGCCGGTTTTGCCTGGGCTACCCTGGGGATTTTTACGACACGCCTGAAATTTTCCGTCACTCCCAAGACCGCTACGCCCAAGAAAGAGACCTATCGTTTTATTACGCCGCAGATCCTCATTCTACTTCTGAATGGAATGGCGATTCCGGTCAGCGTGGCCTTGTATTATCGGTACGGGCACTTGTCCGCCGATGTGCTGGCCGCCAATATTGTGTGGGCGTCGGTCAATCTGGCGCTGGCCTTGGCCATTATTCTGTACTCGCTGCGCATGTCCGGTTTTAAGAGAAAGGAATACCGGTTTCCCATTCCGCTGCCCGCCAAGATTCGGCAAGACGGTCAATCGGACAGCCTCTGCACCATTGACAATATCTCCTCGTCGGGATGCCGGATATATGGTTATTTTCCGGCTTCGGTGCGGCAGAATGCGCATCTGGAAGGAACGATCGTCTTGCCGAACGTATCGGTGCCGTTCGAGGGGACGGTGACATCGATTATTACCGGCGCAGAGCCTGGGAAGTCGTTCGTCAAAGCTATCGGGTGCCGGTTCAAGTGGCCCGACTCAGCGTCGCGCGATTCCTTGGATCTGTTCTTGTACGGATCCGATCTGCAATGGCGGCTGAATCAGTTGCGCGACGGCGTTCTAACGCCTTTGGATCAATGGTGCGGGTATACCCGAAGCACGCTCAGGTCTCATTCATTCGAGTATTGGTCCGTCATGCTCTTCACGCGGTGCGGGGAGCCGGAGAAACAGGATTGTTTCGGATTAATCTCATCGTCTGGCGGCCTGCGCGAGATGGTGACGTTTGAGCATGTAGGGGTAGGCAGCCGGTTGCAGATTGCCATATTATCCCCGAAGGGCAAGACGCTGTTAGAAGGGAAACTGGTTGGGGATGGGAGGCAATTGGAAAGCCCGACGTCGCCCGTCTATACGTATAAAGTTGAAACCGCTATAGAAGGAACAGGCATAACGGCATAGGTTTTCTTGCGTGTGGACACGAGGGCCGTTCGTTTCAAAGAGGCTAACATCCAGCTGATTTTTGTGGCTAGCGGTCACTGTTTGCTTTTCGACCGGCTGATCCGCTGTGAGAGGAAGTCGCGGATCAGCAAGGCGCCAATGATGGACGGAAACAGGAGGAGCGCAACGTACCAGCTTGTCCAAACGGTTGGGTCATGCATAGCGAATCCCTCCTTGTGGAATGAAAAGCAAAACGCATACCGGCATAAACTTGTCACGGCTAAGTGACAGGTGTCTGTAGATTTCTGCACCTCGCACCCGCCATTGAGAAAAAATATGACGCCGCCAGACTTTCTGCATATGAAAATATGCTGGGATTGTGTGTTTGTGTTGCCACAGGTTCGTCGCATTGGTGAGACACCTGTCAACAGGCTGACACCATACCTTTTGTCGGGATTCGTTGACGTGGGTGCGAGGGTCCGTTACAAGCTCGATATGGCACAACGAAATGGGCGATCGGTAATCAGGAATGTGAGTGGATGGGCGCTTGTACTCATAGTTACCGCTGTTGCGATTGCCCAAGATCTCTCTGCATCGATGGATTCCCCAATGACCGTACAGATCTTTAGAGCTGCGGATTGGAGAGGGGGGACCGATACGGCATTTGAAGGCTGCAAGGCGAACTCTGGTGAATATACACTGTGGGTCTATGCGACGGCGACGATTTGTGGGGTCCCGCGCGAACAGGCGGATCGCGTTGTTATGTTTCGCCAGCCGCTTCCAGGAGTCTCGCCTTTGCGCGGGACCTCGCATCTGCCGGAGGGGCGGTATGCGGCCTGGCTGTATGGGGCAGGCGATCCGGGGCATCCCTGGGTGAATCTTTGCGCAAAGACCTGCGTGAAGGGCGAGCTTCCGCCGACCCCGCACTGGGTCTTGCTTGGCTGGCTTGAAGTTCGCGCGCACCATCAGCTGCTGTTGAAAACGTGGGACCAGCCGGATGGGCATCAGCTCTACATTCAGGCAGTGGTTCTATCGAAGGCCGATGGAGTCCCCGAGTGGATTCCATGAGGGAAAAGTCTAGCGGGAGAACATCTTGGCCAGAATTGTCTCCGCCGCCCGTTTCACTTGGGAGGGAGCTGCTCGAAGTGCCGTAACTGTTTCTAAGAGGGCATGCGCATCCGAATAATCTGGCTTGAGTTGGATGGATGTCCGGAGCGCAGCCGTAGCCGCGTCGACATCCCCCTGCGCCATCCGCACCAATCCTAGATCTGCGAACGCTTCGGCATCATCGGGGTTCAGTTGCGTTGCCGCTTGAAGGGCGGTGACCGCCGCAGGCCATGCCCCTGTGCCCATCAATCCGCGCCCCAGCCAGTAATACGTGTTTCCGTCCCGTCGCCCGAGCCTAATCGCCTGCTCCAGAGCCGCGACAGCACCGGCATAGTCGTGTCGGTCCAGCAACAACGTCCCGAGGTCGCGATAGGCCTCAATAAGAGTGCTATTACGTTCTAGTGCCAGGCGATATTCATCCGCAGCTCCTTTCACATCGCCACGATGGTGCAGGGCTTGTCCTAATCGATAATGTGTCTCGGCGCCGTCGTCTTGATATTCCGGCAGAGATCGGAGGTGTTCCCGGACTCGATGAAACTCAGCTTCCAGGTCCGATTCTGTGGGGCCAGGAGCGGAGAGGTCGGTAAAGGATTGCAGGCTGCTAGCCCCAAGAGCCAGCTCGGGAAACGTGGGGACGAGAAGGAAAAGGAGTGAGGCCAACCTTCGTATCACGATTCCCAAGGTGTCATTTAAGAAGAACTATGACGTGCGAGGCACTGAACCGCTAGCAGAAGGACATCAGTTGTCACGCCTCTTCCGAGGAAGGGAGCAGATAAATGCTAGCGTGAAGAAGTAAGGGGAGACGACATGCTTCCGTCTCCCCCTTTCCTCAAATACACAGGATTAGCGGCGGAGGGCTTGATCGCGGTTGCAGCTTTCTTCCGCCAGCATTCGTTGACCGGCAGTGGCATCTTTCGGAATACGCGCCATGCAGGCATCAAGCGTGTCCCCTTGTGTGCCGGAGGCTGCGCGTCCACCGCTTTTTGCTGTGGCGGTGCCGACGAGTCCTGTCCGTAAGGCCTCATTTTGTCTGCAGCTTTCTTCGGCCACTTGCTTGGCTCCGGGAGAAGCCGTGGACGAAAGTTTTGCGAGGCAGGCTTGCAAGGAATCGTTCTGTGCTGTCGTTGTCCCTGTTCCTGCGGTTGACGATGCCGTCGTGCCGTCACTGGCACAGCCACTCGCGAGCACTCCCAATAATGCGATCACACCGAATGCGTACACGGAACGATTCGTCATGATGATACCTCTCCTCGTTGATTATGGACAATCGATAGTCTGCAAACCGGGCTATCCTACTCCCGAATCCAGGGCAAGAACAAGCCGGGAAGGAGCGGTTCCCTTACAAACGAGGATTTCTACTTGTCTCACCATCGGAAGCAACGGCCGTCTTAGGCCTCTTGAATTCCCTCTCTTACGGGGAATGGGGTTTGTGAGGCATATCTCGGTACAGTGTTCTCAGCGATCCATTTCAAACGACCCGTTGAGAGGTGCTGTATGACGATCATTCAACGAATGCTCCTCGCCCTCGGGCTGACGGTATCCCTTACCGGATGCGTTGGGATTCGCACGGAGTACTTTACAGAGACGATGCATCCATCACGAAGCAGCACGGCTGTTGTTGAGTGGCTTCACGAAGAGCCGACCAGGCCTCACGTGGAAATCGCACGGATTACCGTCCGCAGCTCAAATTATAGTCTGGGGACACTCCGGCAAGTGATGGTGGACCGCGCTCGTGCGCTGGGGGCTGATGCGGTCATGCCAGACCTGCCGGTGGCTGTCCTGTCTCAGCCGGGCAGCCCCTACTATGAACCGGGTTTGCTGGGGCCGGCTGGGGCGGCGTTCGGGCTCTACGGATATGGGTGGTACACCCCCTACAGTTCCAATCCCTTTATCCTGACTCAAGGCGCTACGGATCAGCCACGCATTGAGCAGGTCCTTTCAGGGGTCGCGATTCGATTCGAGCAAAGCTCACAATAGAGCAGTGCCGCCTCTCGTTTCCATCTTGGCATGCAACACTCCAAAAGGGCGAGGTCGTTTGAGCAGTATGGGGTTGGGCATGTTCCGTCCGAACTATGGGTAGTAAATTTTTCCGAGTGGGGCGAGATCAGCCTGTTCGCGTTTCGGCATGATGAGGAGTTCACGCGGAATGGGGTGGAGGGATCTCTAGGGGGGGAAGAAGAGATCGCTTGTCGGCAGTAGGTGGAACTACTGCCAAAACCTCCACCCGTGTTCATTCCGAGCGGCATTTGATCGGATCGCTGGTGCTACCGGCATTCAGAGCGCGTGGAGCGTAGTGATAAACCCGGCGCCGCTCTGCTTCAGCCTCAATTGGCCGAGCCTACTGAGGCGATCTACTTCTATAAAGATTTCTGACCAGTTCCATTTCGGCAAGTTCTGGGTGAGTTCTTCCAAGGTACAGCCAGGTTGAGCTCTCACCATATCGAGGATCTCGTCAGCCGCTGTGCGTTGTTCCAGCATCCAAGCCTCCTTGCTTGAAACACATATCTCGGCCCGGCATTAGAAATTGGAGCGATGCCGAGCTTGCTTGGGCACGATAGTGAGCAAGTTGTATTCCTCTGGAATGGATCCAGAGTTCTGTCTGGACAGTGCGGGGAAGGATCAACGAAAACAAAGGGATTGAGGCAGGGGCTTTCAGCGAGGTAAGCGGCACACAATCTTCATCATCGACCAGTAGCCTTTCTGCACTGTGCGCATAGAGCGAATTCGCTCGGCTTGAACCAGTCGAGCGGCTGACTTGCGCGAGTGCAAAATTGATGGCGCTATTTCAGCGATGCCAGGTCGATGACGAAGCGGAAGCGGACGTTCCCTGTCAGGACGCGCTCGTAGGCGTCGTTCACCTGCTGGATCGGAATCACTTCGACGTCGGATTCGATGTTGTGTTCTGCGCAGAAGTCGAGCATCTCCTGGGTCTCGCGGATGCCGCCGATGACGGAGCCGGCGATGCGGCGCCGGTGCATAATTAGCGAGAATGGCTCCAGCGGGGCCGGTTTGTCGGGGACGCCGACCAGGATCATGGTGCCGTCGGTCTTCAGCAGGTTGAGGTAGGTATTGTAGTCGTGTGGAGCCGAGACCGTGTCGAGAATAAAGTCAAAGTGCCGTTGCAGCCTGACAAAGGCCAGGGGTTGCGAGGTAACGACGAATTTGTGAGCTCCCAACCGCATGGCGTCAGCTCGCTTGCTTTCCGAGGTGCTCAAGACGGTGACTTCTGTGCCGAGCGCTCGCGCGATCTTTACCGCCATGTGGCCGAGTCCGCCCAAGCCCACCACTGCCAGTTTGTGATATTTTCCCACGCCCCAGTGGCGCAGCGGAGAGTAGGTCGTAATGCCCGCGCACAAGAGTGGCGCGGCGCCGGCCGGTGACAAGGGAGAGGGAATCCGCAGGACATAGTGCTCGTCTACCACGATCTGTGTGGAATAGCCGCCCTGGGTGATCTGGCCGCTCTTGTCACGCCCGCTGGAGGTGAGCAGCATGCCCTTCTCGCAATACTGTTCCTGCCCTTCTCTGCAGGCGGCACAGGTACGGCAGGAGTCGACAAAGCAGCCGACTCCGGCCTGATCCCCCGCCTTGAACTTTTTCACCTCAGCTCCTACCTGAGCCACGGAGCCGACGATTTCGTGCCCCGGCACCATGGGGAAGAGCGAACCGCCCCATTCGTCGCGCGCTTGATGGATATCGGAATGGCACGCGCCGCAATGGGTGATCGTGATCAGCACATCGTGAGGACCGACAGGGCGGCGCTCGAAGGAGAAGGGCGTCAACGGGGCCTTGGCAGTCAGGGCGGCGTAGCCTTTTGTCGGCAGCATGGTGTGCGCTCCTGGTGAGAGAATGATTGACGCTGATGGGAACCTTAGCAAGTCGGACGGCAGTTGCCAACTGGGAAAATAATGAGGAAGACAGCCGGAGCCTTACCGGTCAGAATCTATTTCCGATTCTTGTTCGGGATTGATGGTCAGGGGTGTCCCCGCAATTCGATAGCCCTCCGCAGCCCAGGTGCCGAGGTCCGTGAGTTGGCAGCGCTCTGAACAGAAGGGGCGCCAGTGATTCTGTTCCCACGTCGCGGGCTGTTTACATACGGGGCAGGTCATGCCGGAAGTCTACCACTCTACCGGCGGGGTCAGGCAAGGGCCTGGAGTGTGATGCTATGACGCCGTCGGCGGCTTGACGACATGGAGGAATCGCCGCAGGCGGCTCCGATCCAGCTCGGTCAAGTTCAGAAACTCGACGCCGAATTCGCCGTGGCTGGCCCAGCGGACAGCGGCTGCCTCTACGGTGATGGCCGACCCCAGATCGGTGGCGCGAATGAGCAGTTGGACGCCGGCACCGGGATTGATCGGAACCGTGCTCGTGACGGCGCATCCTCCGGCGGAGATGTCGAACATCGTGCCTTGGCGGATGTCGGTGTTGTTGGTGGTGGAAAATAACACTTGGGCTTCTACTGGAACACGCGGATGCTCGCGGCATTCGATCATGATGGCCTCATCAATAGGAGTTGCACGCCGGGGCGATCAGTGGTACTTCCGTGACCGCCGCCTGTTGTGAATCCATCGTAGATCAGGACGACGGTGGTTTGAAGCAATAAACGAAAAGCGTCCAGTGGATTGACAGGCCGGTAAGAGTTGGAATTGGAAGAAAAGAGGCCGCTCAGCCGGTCTTTTGGGCCTTCTCGATCTTGGCCCAGGCATCTTTCAATGACACGGTTCGATTGAAAACCAGCCTGGTCTGTGAGCTATCCGGATCGACGCAGAAATATCCCGTCCGTTCGAATTGAAAACGCGCCCCGACTTGCGCCTGTTTCAGGCTGGGCTCGACCAGGCAGCCGGTGAGGCGTTCAAGCGACTGGGGATTGAGCGACTGTGTCCAGTCCTGGTCCGGGGGAATCTTTGCCAGGTCGGTTGTGAGCAACGGATTGTAGAGACGCACTTCGGCCGGCACGGCATGGGCGGCTGAGACCCAGTGAATGGTCGCTTTCACTTTGCGCTGCTCCTGGGACGATCCGCTCTTGGTATCGGGATCGTAGGTGCAGCGCAATTCGGTGATGGCGCCGGTCTGCGGATCTTTGACGACGCCGGTGCATTTCACGATGTAGGCGTAGCGCAAGCGGACTTCGCGTCCGGGCGCCAAGCGGAAGAATTGCTTCGGCGGATCTTCGCGGAAATCGTCCTGTTCGATATACAAGACCCGTGAAAAGGGCACGCGCCTGGTTCCGGCCGACGGGTCTTCGGGATTGTTCACGGCCTCCATTTCCTCGACGCTGTCTTCGGGATAGTTTTCGATGACGACTTTCAAGGGATTGAGCACCGCCATGACGCGCGGTGATCGCTTATTCAAATCTTCGCGGATGAAATATTCGAGGAGCTGCATTTCCACGATGGCATCTCGTTTGGCGACGCCGATGTGTTCGCAGAAGGCGCGAATGGCGTCGGCTGTGTAGCCGCGCCGCCGCAACCCTTTGATGGTCGGGATTCGCGGATCGTCCCAGCCCGCGACGAGTTTCTTGCCCACCAGTTCGAGGAGTTTGCGCTTGCTCATCACGGCAAAGGTCAGATTGAGCCGGGCGAATTCAATTTGCTGCGGGCGATGCGGCGCGTCCGCTTCGGCCACGACCCAGTCGTAGAGCGGGCGATGATCTTCGAATTCCAGCGTGCAGATGGAATGGGTGATCCCTTCGATCGCGTCCGAGAGCGGATGGGCAAAGTCGTAGGCCGGGTAGATGCACCACTGGGTGCCGGTTCGGTAATGAGCGGCATGACGGATACGATACAGCACGGGATCGCGCAGATTGATGTTGGGCGAGGCCATGTCGATTTTGGCGCGCAGCACATGCGTACCATCGTGGAATTCGCCGACGCGCATGCGTTGGAACAGATCGAGGTTTTCCTCAACGGACCTGGTGCGATAGGGGCTGTTCTTACCGGGCTCCGTGAGCGTGCCGCGATATTCGCGCATTTGTTCCGCGGTCAGGCTATCGACATAGGCCTTGCCTTTTTGAATCAGGACGACGGCGAACCCGTAGAGTTGCTCGAAGTAATCGGAGGCGAAAAACATTTTCCCCTGCCAGTCGAAGCCCAGCCAGTGCACGTCGTCTTGAATGGCCGCGACGTATTCCGGATCTTCGGTGGTAGGGTTGGTGTCGTCGAACCGGAGGTGGCAGATGCCGCCGGGATTTTCCTTGGCGATGCCAAAATTCAGGCAAATGGATTTGGCATGGCCGATGTGAAGATAGCCGTTCGGTTCCGGGGGGAATCGGGTGACAATGCGTCCGTCATGTTTGCCAGCGGCACGGTCCGCCGCCACGATGTCGCGGATAAAGTCTGAAGGAACGGTCTGGTTCGGGTCGGTCATCTGTGGGATCTCTCGCCGGTTGCAGAAGTAAACGGAGCTGCCTGGTTTCGGCCTAGTTGTACCACAGTCGGGTCTCAGCGAGAAGCGGGGAGAGAGGGGCGCTTAGGAGTGTGGTTCGGAGGATTCGCGCGGCTGGGCTGATGTCATCTGGATGACATGAAAGTCTTTTTGCGCGATGAGGTGTCCTTCCATCCGCAGGCGGAATTCGTAGCGGCCAGGAGCGGGGAAGACTAGAGAGGGGATATTGATGCCGAAATCAGAAATCTGAAGCCGGTCTGCAATCGAAATGTTCGGGAGCGTGGCGCGACAGACCAATTGCTCCGTATTGAGATAGACCAGGTCGATGTCGAAGTGATAGGTGCCCTCGGCGTCGGTGAGGCAGAAATAGAGCCCCATTTGATTATGCTGGAAGGGAAACGCGCCTGCCTGTAAATGGGTGAAGAGCCCGATCAGGCTCTTTTTCTTCGTGAGGCTGTCCTCGATCACCTGATCACAGACGAGAAACGCTTGCACGCTGGGTTTGGCAATGTCCGACATGGCGTCATTCTATGGGAGGAATGGGATTTGGCAAAGGATTCTTCTGCTTTTCAGATGGGGCGGTGCGGGCGAAGTGAATGGCTAACCCAGCACGATAGCGCTGCCCTTGTTTTCGCTCACATCGCCGAAGAGGGTTGTGCCGGAGCCGATGCGGCAGTAGTGCGGGGTGATGTCCACCAGCATCCCTTTATGGGAATAAAACTTTCCCGTCACGATCTGCACTTTCTTCTCGGCGACCGCGCGGGCTTCAAGCACGGTCTGGCCGGTGAGGCGATCCGTGACGGTGACGGATGGCAGATCGGACGGCGTGGACCCATCGGTGCGATGGATGTCGATGGCAAAGTGCTCCGTGCGATTTAGGACCAGCACGTTGCGCCGCACATGGCCGACATGCACGCCAGCCTCGCTATAGAGGTCAAGGGTGACGAGGAGCAGGCCTTGTTCCGGTTTCGACTCCAGAAACAGCTGTTCTTTCCCCTGAATCTTGATCACGCCGTTGGTGTTGCGGAAAATATTTGATCCGATGACCAACTCCAGTCCTAACGTGGCGGCCGGAGAGGGACTGACCCCTTGTGGGGTGGCCATGCCGGTATAGGGTTGTCCGAGAAACTCTGCCATGGTCCTCCTCGATGAATGGACGTGTGGACTGCGATGGCGTCAGCCGGAGGCTGTTCGTCGTGCGTCAAGATCACTCTGAAGCTAGGCTTTGAGCGCCTGGTCTGTCAAGAGTGTGCTGCTGTGAAAAATGCCGTTGCTGTTGGGCCTGGGCGTTTGCAAACCGGAAAGAGCCTATGCTACCGTTCCTCCGTTCTGCACGTCTGTGTGAGGCACCGCCGACTGATTAGTTTGCACGTGGCAGGTGCACATGATGTTTCGGATGGTCCCATCGTCTAGCCTGGCCTAGGACGGAGCCCTCTCAAGGCTTAAACACGGGTTCAAATCCCGTTGGGACCACCAAACCAACCTTCGGTTGCCCCGGCGCCTCTTTTGGGGCTTTTCGGATTGTTGGCGCCGGATAATAACCACCAGTGAGATTTTTTCTCCCCTTGCTCGAGCCTTGCGCTATTCTCCCATTGATGCGCACGGATAAACTCCTTAAATGTATTTTCCTCGCTTGGCGAGAGCCGGCTCGGGCGGCGATCCGCGAAACTCTGGACTCTCTTAGCTTTTCGCCTCGCTTCTCTCGCACTTCTCTCTTCCATATTTGCGTCGTGTGATTCGAGCGACATTCATCCTCTGTCCGTTCCTCGCTTCATTGACGCCTTTGGTAACGGTTGTGTATAAAGAATGCGCTTTCATAATGATTTTTAAAGGGGATATGGGATGGGTGCACGCGAATTTCATGACGGGGCGAAGGACGGCTTAGAGGCGCTGGAGCCGCTGGATCCGGAGAAAATCGGTTCCTTTAACGATCTGCTCGTCGCGATGGGCAAAACGGCCTTTGGTGGCCGCCGGTTGGGCGAGGCCTTCGAAGTCTTATCAGCGATGGTCGAGGACCCTGAGTGCAAGGTCGTGATGACGCTGTCCGGCGCCATGACGATCGCTAAGATGGGGAAGATCGTCAGCACGATGATCGATCTGGGGATGGTTCATTGCGTCGTCTCCACCGGTGCCTTGATCGCGCATGGGTTGAGCGAATCGGTCGGCAAGACACATTACCGTGTGAAACCGTCGATGTCCGATGAGGAGCTGTTTAAGAAGGGCTACAACCGCGTCTACGACACGCTGGAGATGGAGACGAACCTCAATTATGTCGAACAGGTCGTTTCGCAGACGATGAAGCGGGTGGATCCGGCGGCGATGCTCTCTTCGGAAATGCTCACGCGCGAACTGGGCAAGACGCTAGCGGAAGAATTCGACGGCGCCGGGATTCTCAAAAGCGCCTATCTCAAGAACGTTCCGGTCTACATTCCGGCCTTCACGGATTCGGAGATGGGGCTCGATGTCGGGACCTGGGCCATGGGGCGGGTCATCGACCAGGCTCGTTCGAAAAACAAGCAGGGGGGCGATCTTGCTCTGTTGCGCGAGCTGCACCACGCTTATCCAACGTTCAATCCCTATCTTGATCTCAATAGTTACGCCGGTCATGTCTTAGGCGCCAAGAAGCTTGGAATCTTTACGATCGGCGGCGGGGTGCCGCGTAATTGGGCGCAGCAGGTCGGCCCCTATGTTGAAATCGGCAACCATCGGTTGGGCATGGACGTCCAGCCGCCGAGATTCCAGTATGGAGTCCGTATTTGTCCGGAGCCGGATTACTGGGGCGGGTTGAGCGGCTGCACCTATCAGGAAGGGATTTCCTGGGGCAAGTTTGTGCCTCCTGGCGAGGGCGGCCGGTTTGCCGAAGTGTTGAGCGATGCCACGATTGTCTGGCCCTTGTTGATGATGGGGCTGCTGGAGCGTCGGCGCGCAGCCGGCAAGCGAACAGCATGAGCCGGTTTAGTGGTCGAACGACTGCATGGCTTTTGCTCTGTGTGTTTGCCTTGTCGCCGTCCGTTGGCGCAAAAGAGGCGGGGGAGTCCGATGGGCGGGTCAGAGGCCAAGCCAAGGCCCCGGTGACGCTGATCGAGTATTCGGACTTTACCTGTGGCTATTGTCTGAAGTTTTTCCGGGAGACCTGGCCAAAGATTCAAGCGCAATACGTCGATACCGGGAAGGTCAAATTCATCTACCGCGACTATCCCCGTTCCGATCAGGGGCCTGGCGTCGAGGCGGCGGTGGCCGCCCGTTGTGCCGGTGGACAAGGGAAGTATTGGGCGATGCACGATCGGTTATTTGCGGAGGGAGGGCGATTGGACCAGGCGGTGATTCTGCGCCACTCCACTGCCATCGGGTTGAACCAGCCCGCGTTTGAGCGTTGCATGAAAGATAAGTCGTCCCTGGCCTCGATTTTTGCGGATCGGGATGAGGCGAATCGCTGGGGATTTCATGGCACGCCCGGGTTTATTCTCATGCGGACGGCCAGCGAGCCGACGGAGAAGGAGCCGGCCATCGCGATTCCCGGCGCATTCCCGTTCGAGATGTTTGCCGAAGAGATCGATCGGTTGCTGGCTACGAAGCCGTAGCCGTTTCAGGATGCGATCAGTGTTCGACCAGGTCGGTGTTTCCTTAGGCTCGGTGTCAATTTATACGGGCTCATGTAGGAGTGACTATGGCGTCTACACAATCATTCTGGTCTGTGCCTCAACGAGAAGGTTCGGCTGATTTTTTCGTGTGCATGTCATGTCTAGGTGAGGTCTTTTATCGCAAGGTGCCGATGCCCGATTGCCCGGGCTGTCACGCCGTGTCCACCTATGAAGCGTTCACGCTGGAGGCGGTGCGCGATTGGGGGACTGAGGAACTGATTGCCAAGGCGGTTGCCGCGCAGCAACAGTCCGATGCAGCCGAATCCGCCTCCATTCCTGCCTCGTCGTAGGGAGATTGCCGGTCTTGCAGGGACCACGACCTTTTCTTGTCAACGGCGAATGGACCCCCGGCGCCTCGACGGCGCGGGTGACGAATCCATTCAACGGGCAGCTGATCGCGGAGGTCTGCCAGGCCGGAGAGGCCGACGCCGAAGCGGCGATGGCTTCGTCCGCCGCCGCCGCGCCCGTCATGGGACGGTTGTCATCCCATGCCAGGTACAATATTTTGCAAGAGATCGCGGCGCTGATCTACAAGCGGCGTGACGAGTTCGCGCAGACTATCACCGCCGAAGCGGGCAAACCCATTGCCGATGCCAAACGTGAAGTCAGCCGCTCGATTCAAACCTTTACCGTCGCGGCGGAAGAAGCGAAGCGCATTCCCGGTGAAGTGGTGCCGCTCGATTGGACTCCGAACACCGAGTCGTTTCTGGGGATCCTGCGCCGCTTTCCCATCGGGCCGATTCTCGGGATTACCCCGTTTAATTTTCCGCTGAATCTCGTGGCGCACAAGGTGGCGCCGGCACTGGCCGCCGGCAATCCGATCCTCATCAAGCCGGCTCCTCAGACGCCGCTGACGGCGTTGCTGTTGGGCGAGGTGGCGCTGGTGGCCGGTGTGCCGCCCGGCGGGCTCAACGTGCTGCCTTGCGACAATGTGATTGCCGAACGGCTGGTGGTCGATCCCCGGTTCAAGTTGCTGAGTTTTACCGGCAGTGCGCCGGTAGGGTGGATGTTGAAAGCCAAGTGCGGCAAGAAAAAGGTGACGCTTGAGCTAGGGGGGAATGCGGGCGTCATTATCGAGCCGGACGCGGATCTCGATCTCGCGGCGCAACGTTGCGCGGCTGGCGGATTCGGCTATGCGGGGCAGACCTGCATATCGGTGCAGCGTATCCTGGTGCACCACTCGGTCGCCGATGCGTTCTCCACGAAGTTACTGCTGCAAGTGGCGCGGGTCAAGGCTGGAGATCCCACGGACGAGACGACGGTCGTGGGGCCGTTGATCGATCAGGCGGCGACGCAGCGGGTCGAAGAATGGATCGAAGAAGCGGTGGCCCAAGGCGCCAGGGTGTTGCTGGGCGGGAAGCGCAGGGGCTCGGTGCTGGAGGCGACGGTGCTGACCAATGTGAAGCCGGATATGAAGGTGTCCTGCCGGGAAGTGTTCGGGCCGGTCGTGACGGTGTCGTCCTACCGGCAGCTGAACGATGCCATCGCGGAGTTGAATCGCTCCGATTACGGGCTTCAAGCGGGCATTTTTACGCAGGACATCAATAAGGTCTTTCATGCGTTTCGCCATCTGGAGGTCGGAGGCGTTCTGGCCAACGAGATTCCCACCTTCCGCGCCGATCACATGCCCTATGGAGGAGTGAAGGATTCAGGTCTGGGCCGGGAAGGGTTGCGGGCGGCCATTGAAGATATGACGGAGCCCCGGTTGCTGGTCTTGAATCTCAAGGAGCCGGCAGGAGGGTAGCGCAAAAAAACCGCTAAGGATATTGCGAACCCGCGGCAATCTTGGTACAACAGCGGCCCGATGCACGCATCGGGCTGCGCGATGAGCGACGGTTTGTGGGCATAGCCAAGGGAGAAGAGAACGATGGTACCTACACATATGTTTCTGACTCGAGGGGTAGGGGTCCACAAAGAGAAGCTCGCTTCCTTTGAGCAGGCCCTCCGCAGCGCCGGGGTGGCGTACTGCAACCTCGTAACGGTGTCGTCCATTTTGCCGCCGAATTGCAAGATTGTCCCGCGGAAGCGCGGTGAAAAGCTGTTAAATCCCGGTGAAATCACATTTTGCGTGATGGCCCGTTCAGAAACGAACGAACGCAACCGGCTCGTCTCGGCTTCCATCGGGTTGGCCATTCCGACGGACCGGGATACGTATGGATACCTGTCCGAGCACCATGCGCACGGTGAAACGGATGAGGAAACGGGCGAATATACAGAGGATCTGGCCGCACAGATGCTAGCGACAACCCTGGGCGTCGAATTCGATCCGAACAGCGCGTGGAAAGAGCGCGAACAAGTGTTCAAAATGGGTGGTCAGATCGTGCGGACGCTCAATATCACCCAGTCCGCTGTTGGCAAGGCTGGCAAGTGGACGACCGTGGTGGCTCTGGCGGTCTTCATTCCAACGGAAAATCTGCCGAAGCGGGAGCGGCGCTAGTCTGATCTGAGCGCGCCGCCCTTCTCCATCTTGTCGGATCATCAGCCTAAAGGATTGTCTGTGGCGCTGCCATCAGGTTGGGAAGGGGCGGACGGTAATTTTCTCGGGATCGATGAGCCCTGGTGCCATCCTGACCAAGCGGGTGTCTACATCCTCCCTGCGCCGTACGAACATACCTCCAGTTACATTCTCGGGTCGGATCGTGGCCCGTCTGCCATTATTGAGGCCTCGCACCAGGTCGAGTTTTACGATGAGCAGCTTGGCTATGAGCCTTTTCGTGAGTGGAAGGGGATCGCGACCGCGACGCCGCTCGATCTCAAGGGGAAAGTCGACGCTGCCGCCGTGGATGCCATCGAGGCTTTTGTTTCGCCGCATGTGGGGACCGGCCGGTTTCTCGTAACGCTGACAGGGGAGCATACCGGGGCGTTGGGGGCGATTCGGGCGCATGCGAAACACTATCCGGATCTTTGTGTGGTGCAAATCGATGCGCATGGAGATTTGCGTCATGCCTTTGAAGGCAATCCTTTCAGTCATGCCAGCGTGATGGCGCGTGTTGTCGATGACGGGCATCCGCTGGTGCAGGTGGGCATCCGGTCGATCTGCCAGGAAGAGGTGCAACGGATCAAGGCGACGGATCGCATTGCGACGTTTTTTTCCGCCTCGATACTCGATCCGTCAGGACCCTATGAAGGGAAGGCCTCGCGCTGGGTTCCTGATGTGGTGGCGGCCTGCAAGGGGCCGGTGTATTTGACGTTCGACTGTGACGGGTTGGATGCGTCCATTATCCCGGCGCTAGGCACGCCGGAACCCGGCGGACTGGGTTGGTACGATACGCTGCATTTGATCACAGCCCTGGCCAACGGCCCCGGTATTGTGGGGATGGATATCAGCGAGATCGCGCCGATCGACGGGTTTGTCGCTCCGCAGTTTTCAATTGCCCGACTTATTTATCGCATGCTTGGCCGGGTGAAAGCCGGCCGCCGAGTGCATTAGCTCCTGACTAACCATGTCGCGCGAATCTGAGCCCGCGCTCCCTGCTTCTCCATCCATTCGGATCAATAAATTTTTTACGCAGCATGGGATTTGTTCGCGTCGTGAGGCGGATGCCCTCATCGAGTCCGGGCGGGTGACGATCAATGGCCAGACGGCCAAACTGGGCGATCAGGTGAGCTCAGCCGATGTGATCGCTCGAGACGGTACTGTCGTACCCTGGGGGCAGGCGTTCATCTACATCAAGTATCACAAGCCTGTCGGCGTGACAACGACGAGTGAGCCTCATGTGCAGCGCAATATCATTGCGGAGATCGGTCATTCCGAGCGTATCTTCCCCATTGGCCGGCTGGACAAGGATTCTTCCGGTCTCATTCTGCTCACGAACGACGGGGATATCGTCAACGAGATCCTCCGGACCGAGTTCGGCCATGAACGAGAATATATTGTCGATGTTGATCGTCCCTTCGATGACGCATTTCTGACGCGGATGGCGGCCGGTGTGATGGTGCTTGGGAGCTTGACGAAGCCGTGCCATATGGAGCGGGTGCGGCCGAGCCGGTTTCGGATCGTATTGACGGAAGGACGGAATCGCCAGATCCGCCGCATGTGCCAGGCGCTGGGTTACTGTGTGATTGGCCTGCATCGGGTGCGGATCATGCACATCGGTATCGAGGGACTTGCGGTCGGACGATGGAAACCGTTGACGGAAGACGAGCGGGAGCAACTGTTCCGAGCGGTCGGTAGAAGGACAAGTTAGTGCGCGTCGCTAGGCAGGATCCGGTTCTGCACCTCTGCGGAGTCCAATAGGACGCCGGCATTAGTGGGCGTCGGCTGGTCGGTGGCTGCAGGTTCGTCGTCGTCAGATCTGCGTCTGCCGAGAAAAAGGTTCAAAAAGGCGATGCAGAAACTGCCTCCCACCAGCAACGAGCTGCTGGTTTGAATCGTGCGTGTGCCTTCATCCCTCATATCCTTCGCCACGTCAGCAACGGTGTCCAGCAACCGATCGAGTGCCAGGCTGACCTGAATCATTTTGGGCCCCGCATTATCCGACGCGTGCTCCTCGGCTTTTCTTCTCAGTGCCTCACGTTCTGCGAGGGAGGTGGCGGTCCATTCCTGCGTCAGCAGCTGGATGGTGGTGCTGGCGACGGAGAAGTATTGATCGAGGCTTCGCCGGACCGCTTCGATGTCTTCGGGTTCGCTTCGCCCACTGCGTGACACACGCAAGCCGGCTGCGGCATACCGGTCGATGGCATGCTGAATCTTGGCGCGTAGCGTGGGAAGGGATTCGGTGATGCGTTCGAAGTCCTTCTGGCTGTCGGCTTCCAGCGCGCGAATAATCGTATTACGGTATCGCATCGCGTCGGCGGAGATGTGGGCGAGATCGGCGGCGCCGAGGGTGTATTCGGTGTACATGATGCGCAAGTCCTGGTCTACTTGGCTCAAGGCTTGGCCGCTGTACCAGCCGAGTGCGGCGATCATCAGGCTGATAAAGAGCTGGGGAGCGCGCGGTTTGGGAATTGGGATGCGGTCGAAAAGTCTCACAGGGGCATCCTTCTTACTCAAGAATGAGGCGGCGATCGACGTGCTGGGTCAGATTGGGGTCGTTCGAGACGAACATGACCGACCAGGATTCATCCTTGGAACAGAGGCGGCGAAGGATGGTTTCCCGCAGTGTTGGCTGGAGCGCGTGCAGAATGCCGTCAAAGATCAACATCTGAGGCTTAGTAATAATGGCGCGGGCCAGGATAATCCGCAAGATATGAGTAGGGGCCAGTACTCTCCCGGGCGCCCGAATATGGGTTTTGATGCCTTGTGGCATGGCGTCGATCTCTTCTTCCAACTCGGTAAAGCGCAGCGCCCAGCGCACATCGGCATAGGGAATGTAGGGTCGGCCGAGGACAATATTTTCTTCGATCGTGCCTTCAAAGAGCGAGAGCTGGGAGTCGAGAATGAATCCCCGGCAGCGATTGATCGCCAGCGGGTCGAGATGGCGGAGGTCCACTCCGTTATAGCGAATGACGCCATGGGTGGGTGATTCAAGGCCGGCCAGCACACGGGCCAGGGAGGTCTTCGCCAGAGAGGTACTAGCATAGATCCCGATTTTTTCGCCCGGGGTGGCCTCCAAATTGAAGTGTTCAAAGATGGGATCGGCCCCGGGATGCGCCATGGCCAGGTCCTTACAGGTGAGCCGGATGCCATGGATTGTTGGATCCGGAAGTGGAACGGACAGCCCCGCCGATACTTGGTCTTTGGGATGCGAGAAAAAGGCGTCCAGTTCCGCGAGGCCGGTCATGAAATAGTATACGTGTCCCATTCGCTTCACGACCGCGTCGAAATTCGTCAATAAGGCGCCAACGACGACTTCCGCCGCCACCAGCTGGCCGATGGTCAATTGGCCGATGGAGATCAGCCAGCCGGCCGTGGCGATCAATCCGCCATGGACAATGGCCTGCCAGCCAACGGCGCTCAGGTACTGGCGGGCAAGAATCGTAAACCGCGCGCGCCGGGTCTGGACATATTTCTCAACCAGTTGATCGGATTTCTGCATCAGCAGCGGTTGGCTATCGGTAGCTTTGAAATGCAGCAGGTTGTAGGAGATTTCCTGCATCCAATGGAGCGCATCGTATTTCGCATGGGAGACCTCGATGGTGGTGCGCAGTCCCCCGTGTGACATCAGGAAAAAGACGACGTTAAATCCGGCGAGCAACAGGATGTTGAAGAGCAGAAAATACGGATGATAGAAGACGAGGATCGACATCCCGACCGCACCGCCGACCACGATATTGATCAAGTCCACAAGCAGGACGGAGAGCGCCCGCTGAATGAGCACCGTTTCGAGAAAGTAGTTAGCGAACCGGGGCTTGAATCCGTGAAACTGCATTTTTGGGAGTTGCTGAGTCATGGCGATGGTGATACGGGCGAAGATTCGCCGCTCCAAGACTTCCACCGCATAGTACTGGAGGGTTTTAAAGGCGCCGACAAAGGCCAGACCGGTGATCATGACGCCGGCAAGGGTCACGATCGTAATGGGTTGAATGGCAAAGGCAAAGGTATTGACCAGTTCCTGGACGGTCAATGGCACAATGAGGGAGAAGAGCCCGATAGCCAGTGAGTAGGAGAAAATCAGGGCGAGGATGCGCCGCTCCAGCCGGAGGAGGAGCCCGAAGTGCCCCAGCATGGCTCGAAAGAGATTTGGCTGGTTGTCGGAATGGCCTTGCGCCATGTCGTCTAGATCCTTGCTTGAAACCGCCGCGCTGTAGAGCGACGAAAGGCCTCAGGTTTTAGCCTGTATTCCTGAGCCAGGGATCCCTGCCAATACGGCCACCCTAGCAAATCTTTGCCGGAAATGCCAGGTTCGACGCCGACTTAGTCGCGGGCTCGATAATGGACCGGCGTGGCGCTGGGCATATTCACGGCCCAGGCGCCAATGGCCCATTGATACAGGGCCAGGGCCTTTTGATAGTCCGCTTTGGCACGAATCACCTGTGCTTCGGAATCTACGGAGTTTCGCTCTCGAAGATTGACGAACAACACGCTGGTGGCACCCAGGCTGAAGCGGAACCGTTCGCCCTCTTCCAGCGTTTTTGCCAAGCGGAGTGATTGCGTGGCGGCTTCCATCCGCTCCCTGGCGCGGTCGATGGCGGAGAGAGCGTTATCGACGTCGATGACTACCTGCTGTTCGCGATACTTTTGAACCATGACAAACCGGTCGGCTTTGCCTTGGGCTTCCAGCACCTCGCCCCGGCTCTTCCGCTGGAGCAGCGGGATTTTCAATTCCAGGCCAAAGCGATAGCCGAGTCCAAGGACAAATTTCTCAGGCGCGCGGGCCGGCGCCGCTTCCGCATCGAGGCTGGGCAGCAGGTTGTTTTTAGCAAGTTCGAGGTCGATGTCGTTGAGTTTCGCTTCGATGCTGACTTCTTTGATCTCCGGACGGTCCAATTTGGCTTGGAGTTTGTGCGCTAGGACAGTGTCGGGAGAGGGCGGGTTTGTGAGTGGTTGCGACGGGAAATCCGGTGCGCGGTCGATCGTGGGCACTGTGGGGGCATTCTGTTCCCAGAGGAACATGGAGAGCTTGAATTGTTCCTGCTCGACCAGGCGCTGCGCGGCAATGGCCACTTCACGCCGGCGCTGAACTTCCTGATTCGCTTCGACGACATCGAGCGGGGCGACGGCACCGGCTTTGGCCCGTCCTTCCACCTGTTTGAATCGGTCTTCCGCGACCTTCAGGGCTTTGCGTTGGATCTCGACATAACGCACGGCGGCGACCCAATCCCAAAATTGCGTGGCGGCCGCGAGGAAAAGATCCTGACGAGTTTGCGCGATCCGCACATCGGCCCGAGGATCGGCCAGTTCAGAGCGCTGTAATTCGGCCTTTTCTGGATTTACCATCAGCCCTTTCAGCAGCGGGAAGAATCCGCCCAGGATCACCTGCTGGCTGCCATTGCCGAAGGAAAGGTCGGGAATCTTGGCGTCGCCGATAGCCTGGCGCAGGCCCGCGCTGTACCGAAACCCCATCGGGTCTCGTGCTTCGATCAAGGTGTCGTTGAAGCCGACGGTTTGCGTGTTGAGTTTGTCTTTTGAGATGAACCGTTCTACTTCGGTGTCGTTGATGAGAACGGGCTCAAATGCGCCAAGGGCTTTGAGCATTTTCCCTCGAGCCATGATTTTCTCGGTGCCGGCCCCTTTCAATAGCGGGTGCGCGCGGTCGATCCAGGCATGGATTTCATCGAGGCTCAAGGGAATGGCCGGAAGCCCCTTGGTCGTATCGCTTTCGGCAGCGGCGAGACAAGGATTGGCAAAGGCAGAGAGAGAGAGAAGGCTTGCAGCCAGGCTCAACCTCAGCGTCGTCATGGATACTCCTTTCGCTCTAAAGAACAGCATTGTGTGACCCATACCAGCGTGCCGGCACAAGGGACAGGAATGTAAGGGGTGAAGACGAAAATGGACGAAGTCCGGCAAACCGGGAGGCGATTACTTGGCACCTCGTCCCGCTTTCGGCAAGAGGGTGTCGATCAAGCTGGGCGGACGTTCCTGATAGTCCGGCGGAAAGAGATTGAACCGCCGCCAGAGCTCGTACCAGAGCGGGACGCGATTCAGGATCACCCAGCCCATGGCTTTGGTGCCTTGCCGCACATGGCTTTGTTCGGGCCAGGGGCGATCTTCTGGGTCTGGTACTACCCAGAAGCGGAAGTTGCCTTTGCCGTCGTCAACCTGGTCGATCACCTTGATGACCCCGGTATAGGTGCCGGACATCAATTCAGGCCAGGCCGGCAATGGAATGGCGGGGATGCCGTAGAAGAGAATTTTGACTTTGCGGCCCACGTTGAGCAGCGGCGCGTCGATGCCGTCCGCAGTCATTTCGATGGCCTTGTCGAGACTATTCGGCGAGAGACGCACGATCTTATCACCCTGGCGGACGGTTTCGCCGGCTCCGGCTTCGGCCATCTTCACAACGGTTCCGTCGATAGGGGCCAAAATTTTACTGGCGATGCGCCTCTGGGTGGCATTCGACAATCTGAGCGAGACCTCTGCCAGTTGATCGGTTGCTTTGGCGGCCTCGGCGACCGACGAATCGCGTGCCGCTTCAGCGTCGAGGAGGCGCTGCAGCACTTCCGCGTTGACTTGGTCGCGGCCGAAGCTCAGCGCCTTCATGCCCTGCTCGGCGGCTTTCAAATTGGCCTGAGCACCCTGGAAGTCTGCTTCGGTGGCGATGGCCCCTTGAATGCTCAATTCCAGTTCGCGTTGGGAGACCAGGCCCTGTTCTGCAAGCAGCTTATGACGATTAACGTTGAGTTCTGCGGTGGCCATGGCAATTCTCGCGGACTCCACCTTTTGATAGGCCTCACGAACTTTGCTCTCGGCCTCCACCACTCGGGCCTGGGCTGATGGCACGGCGGCTTTCACGAGGTTCTGCATTTCCGCAATACGTTTATCGAGTTGTTCGGCGCGCGCGAGGGCTGCCTTGCGTGTCTGTTCCAAGGCTTTCTTCCGTTGATCGAGGAAGGAGAGCAAATCGGGAGCCATGAAATTGGGGTCGTAGTCTTCCAGCTCGACGATCAGGTCGCCCTTTTTCACGCGCACGCCTTCAAAGACATGCCACTTCTGGATGCGTCCGGTGATTTGGGCTTCGATATCCTGCGGGCGCTCATAGGGCGAATAGGCGGAGAGTTGGCCGGTGACGGTGATGGTCTGTGTCCAGGGGAGGAACGCGATAATCAGCAGAAAGAGGACGACGAGTTTAATTGCCAGACGAGAGGAAAACTTCAATCGCTCAGGAATCTGAACGGACTCCCACGATTGGAGCTGGGTCGAAGTGGCCAGGTCATCGACGGCGATCTTACTCAGCCCGCTATCTTTGGGGACGAGTGAACGGATTCTGTTTTTGAGATCTACGCCAGGGCGAGCCACAACGGTGATCCCTTACGTGAGAGGTCAGGAGAATATCGTAGTTCATCATATGGGAAAGGGATGGTGTGGGTCAATTTGAACCGGTGAAATAACGAGTGGGGAGAGCTGCTCCGGGGTCACCTTGACCCATTGGGAGAGAATCGCTAAGGTGGCGGTCAGGATAGAAACACAGGGAATAGCGGTTATTGTGGGCGAACAAGGGGTGGTGTTTTCATGAGTGGAATAGGACGATCGTCTCGCCGGACGGCGCCGCGCACGAAGCGGGGGAATCAACCGGTGATCGGTATTTTGGGGGGCAGCAAGTCGGACTTTCCCATCTTGGAAAAAGCCGGGGCGCTGCTGTCCGATCTGGACATTCCCTATGAATTGTTGGTGGTGTCGGCCCATCGGACTCCTGATCGGCTTTTTGAATATGCGGAGACAGCTCCGGGCAGGGGGATTGAAGTAATTATCGCCGGAGCGGGCGGGGCGGCTCATTTGCCCGGTATGCTGGCCTCCAAGACGCATCTGCCGATTATCGGAGTTCCCATTCCGACAGAAAACCTTAGAGGGCTCGATTCGCTCTTGTCCATTGTGCAAATGCCGAAGGGGATTCCGGTTGCCACGGTCGCCATCGGCGGGGCGGAAAATGCCGGATTATTGGCGGCGCAAATTCTGGGCGGGCGGTATCCCTGGATTGCAGAGCGAGTGAAGGCCTTCCGCAAGGCGCAAACGGAGAGTGTGTTGAATTCTCCGGAAGCCCAAGGGCGCAGTGTCGGCAATCTTCAGGCAGATGGGATGAGCCAGTCGTCGTGAACGACGCGCCTCTCTATCCCGGAGCCACCCTGGGCGTGCTCGGTGGCGGGCAGCTTGGCGCCATGTTTGCGGCGGCGGCTCTTCGCCTGGGCTACCGGGTGGCGGTCTGGGATCCTGATCCCGATGCTCCCGCGCATCGTCTTGCCAGTGTGTCTTTCCCGACCGCGTTCGCGGATTCTGCTACAGCTCATGCGTTCAGTCAGTTGGTTAATGCGGTGACGCTGGAGTGGGAGAATGTTCCGGCCGCTCTCTGTGAGCAGCTGGCTGGTATTCACCCCGTGCGGCCATCTGCTGCGATTCTGCGGGTGATTCAAGATCGGATCGAACAAAAACAATTTCTTCAGGCGCAGGGATTTCCGGTGCCCTCTTTCCGGATGGTCCAGAGGCCCCATCAGCTTGCCAGTGCGGTTGCCGAACTGGGTGGTGCGGTCATCTGCAAGACGGCAACCTCCGGCTATGACGGAAAGGGCCAATGGACGATCAGACATTCGTCTGAAGTCGCGGGTGTCGAGCAGGCGCTCGCGAGCATGGTGCCTCGTGGCGCACGGTGGATTGTCGAGGCGATGGTGGATTTTGCGCGGGAGTTGTCTGTCCTTGTCGTGCGTGGACAGGACGGCGACCAGCGTGTCTATCCTGTCGTGGAGAACCGGCACGAGGGTGGAATCTTGCGCCTGTCGGTGGTGCCGGCTCGTATTTCTGCTGTAGTGGCCGAGCAGGCGTCCGATCTCGCCATGAGAGCCGTGCGCGCGCTCGATGGCATCGGCGTCTTCTGTGTGGAGCTGTTTCACACTCAGAGCGGCACGCTTCTCATTAACGAAATTGCCCCTCGTCCTCACAACTCCGGGCATTACACCCTCGATGCCTGTTCGGTGTCGCAATTCGAGCAACAAGTCCGTGCGCTCTGCGGACTGCCGCTTGGGGAGGTTCGGCTCTTGAGCCCGGCGGCCATGGTGAATGTGATCGGCCAGGATCTGGAGGCCGTGACGAGTCGTGAGGGCTGTTTCGATCTTCTGGCCACTCCGGGTGCGGTGCTGCATCTCTATGGGAAGCGGGTCGCCAGGCCAGGCCGGAAAATGGGCCATGTGACCTTTCTGGCAGATGAGTCGGAGCAGGCGGCTACACGAGCAAGCCGGTTCGAGAAAATCCTTCGTGTTTAGCGATCCCACCGATGGGGACGTCTTTGGGAGAACAGCGGGACGTCCCGGCGTTTAAAGAGTCCGATGAGCGCTATTCCTGCCACAAATCCTCCGATGTGAGCGAAGAACGCTATGCCTCCGCCCTTTATCCCAAGGCTCATTCCTCCGCTCAAGAGTTGGCCGAGAAACCAGATGCCCAGCACGACGGCGGCCGGCACGTAGGTCGTTCCAAGGAAGGGGGGCGGGAGCAGGATCAGCACCCGAGCGCGTGGAAATACCAAAAGATAGGCCCCGAGAATAGCTGAGATGGCGCCACTGGCTCCCACCATCGGGATTTGGGATGAGGGGTCGGTCAGGGCATGGCTCAAGGCGGCCAGGACTCCGCAGACGACATAGAACACGACAAAGCGGATATGCCCCATGATGTCTTCGATATTATTGCCGAAGATCCAGAGGTAGAGCATGTTCCCGAGCAGATGCATCCAGCTGCCGTGGAGAAACATGCTGGTGAGCAGTGTCAGCATGCCGGGAAGGGCGATCATATCTCCGGGAATCGTGGCCTGTCCGAAGACGACGGCGGGAATGGCGCCGTATTGAAAGACGAAGGCTTCGTCTCCCTGGCGCGGGAGAGACGCCTGATACAGAAACACGAGCGCACAGATGGCGATGATCGTAATGGTAACGAAGGGGGGGCGTTCGGTCGGGTTGTCGTCGTGCAGTGGGAGCATGGAGCCGGTTTAGGGCGAACGGCGGCGATCGAGCACCGGTCTGGGCAGGGCAGGGTTTGCGGGCAACGACCCATCGGCGTTGAGGGGAACTGAAAAACCGGCTGCATGGGTATGGCCGCCGCCGCCGAACGAGGCTGCGATTGTCCCGACATCGGTCCCATCCTCGCGGGAGCGCATGCTGAAGTAGCGGCGCCCGTCGCGATCGTGCCAGATGAGGCAAAAGGGGTGGTGCGGTGATAGCCGCTCGCCGACCTGGGTGGTCAGAATGGCGCTCTGCACTGCGGGAATGATGGCGCCTTGGAATTCCACCATCACGGCTTGGGCCGCCAGTTTCCCCACGAGTTCTTGCTCGTAGCGGAGAATCGCTCGGCCTTCCTGTTCAAGATCCGATTGAGTGAACCCATTCCATCGCTCGAAGTCGAACGGGTAGGACGCAATCGCGGCGTTGATCTCACGGCTTCCGGGCAGGGCCCAATTCCATAAATCCTTATCTTGGATGTATTGCAGCAACCAGGGAGCCGATGAGCCATGGGCCCATTCCCATCCCAGCACCGCGCCGGACTTCTTGAGGTCGAAATAGGCGTAGGGCAAGCCGGCCAAGGCTTTTTCAGCCGTGATGTGATGATCCAAGATGATGAGGTCCTTAGCCTCGGCCGCCATCGTTTCAAGGATGGGCCGGGAATAGCTAAAGTCTACAATCACGACGCATTCGTCTTTCAGGTCGTCAGGAGGAGGATTCCCATGTTTGACGGGAATAAATTTCGCGCTGGGATACTGTTTCCAAATCGCCCAGGCGGCACCGAATCCATCGGCGCATTCGGCGTGATAGAGCACCGTGCTCGGAAGACTGCTGAATTGACGGGTATGGGGCGAATCACTCATGGACGTGGGAGCCACCATACCATGCTCAGGCCGTAGACTAAAAGGGAACTAGAGGCTATTCAGATGGTCGATCAGCTGCCGCACCCGACCCGCGCTGCGGCGATTGAAGGGGAAGACCAGCCGTGGCAGTATGGCGAGGGTTGGCTCATCGAGTTCTTCCTCCAGCGCGCTGCGCAATTCAAAGCGTCCCTCGATGAGGAGATCGCCGACTTCAGCCGCATGGCCAGTTGGCGGCCGACGAAGCGAATCGAATGGTAGCGCCGATAGAAGGTCTGGATTTCCTCGACCGCCGCGTCCGCCGAGTCCATGATCTTGAAGAGGCTGAGGTCTTCTCCGTTGATCAATTTTCGTTTCAAGAGTTGCTTGACGATGAATGCCGACCAGTCGTCCCAATAGTCGCAACCAGGCGCTTGCAGGCAGACGATTGGTTGCGGATCGCTCTTGCCGATCTGCGCGAGGGTGAGAATTTCAAATCCTTCATCGTGTGTGCCGAAGCCGCCGGGAAAGAGGGCGATAGCATTGGCTTCTTTCTGGAACATCAGCTTGCGAGTGAAAAAGTATTTGAAGGTGATCAATTTGGGATCGTTGGCGATCGTGGCGTTGGCTCCCTGTTCAAAGGGCAGCATGATGTTCACGCCGAAGCTGTTTTCCCGCCCGGCGCCTTCCTGCGAGGCCCGCATGATGCCGTCGGCGCCTCCGGTAATGACCATGTAGCCGGCTTTCACGACCTGCTCGGCGAACTGATGGGCCAAGCGATAGTTGGGATCGTCCGAAGGCGTGCGGGCCGAGCCGAAGATGCTGACTTTCCGCCTGTCGCGATAGCCATGGAACACACCAAATGGCGGCCTGAAGATCGTCGTCCGGTCCCTCCAGCAGCGCGCGAATCTGCGCCAGAATATCATCGTTGGAGAGCATCGGCCGTTGGCGGTGTTGCGGGGGCTGGGTCGGAGTATCCATCGTCTGCACCTTTGTGAATCGGAGGGATTCCAATGGAGGAAAAATTCTACCAGTAGACTGGCTCGCGGTCAAAGAAGGTCGCAAGTCCGGCTACGACGGGAATAGTGGTACTGGACTTGTTTAGGACAGATCGGTCGCTTTGGGCGAGTTCTTCAGCACCCAGGCCTTGATGCGGGCTTGGTCCTCAGGGGAGAGATCGGTAAATTTAATATCAACGCTGGGGGTGGTGGATGCCGTTCTTTTGCCAAGACCGGCGGTCTCACTATCATCGAGAATCGTGCCGGTAATCGTCAGGGGGGCCGGGAGTTCAGGCAGCGAGAAACTCACGAGGACCGTCGTTCCCGGCAAGAGTAGTGTGGGGGACTGGACCATGGCGCCAACATGGCTGAGTTGCACGATGATAGCCTGATGCTGGGCTCCTGGCGCGTCTTCATCCAGCACGCTGATGGTGGCTGGCACCCGGGTGTGGCAGCGTTTGGGGGAGAGAATCAGATCGCGGGCGGTCAGGACCCCGACGGGCTGTTCCTGTTTGGTCACGATTAAAATGGGCGATCCGGACGACATCATCATGGCCGAGGCGTCATCGGCAAGACAGTCGTATTCGATAAACTGGACGGGCCGCGACATGATGGCCCGCACCTCAATCTCGTCGGGGTGGAGGCCCTGAGCGACCACTTTCTTGACAATGTCCGCCGGGGTCATCAGTCCAAAATGAGTGTCCGTATCTTTCACCAGCAGGCAGGGCATGTGTTCCTGCTCAAGCAGCGACGCGGCCTCGGTGACCGAGACATCACCGGGAATTTGCACGACACCTGGAGTCATCATATGGGCTACCAAGGTTAATAGGGGGTTCGGTGTTTTTGGCTGTTGATCGTTCTGATTCGTCATCGCCTAGCCAGGTCCTTGTCGCTCACCATCAGCTGTCCCGACCGTCGCGATGTAGGGGAAGTATAGCAGACGATTCTGGGAGTTCCTGTCATGCTTAACACCTTGTCATTTCAGCGTTTCTAGGCATACACTAGACTCTCGTTTTGTCAAGACGCAAGAGCTTGGAAAGGGCTTTGTGAATTCTCTGTATCGCGAATATCAACGACGTGTAGATCAGGTTCCTGTACAAGGGGTGGGGCTCTCCGTCGATGTGTATTCCCCGGATCTTGTTAGCTTGCTCGACTCCCTCAGGTGTCGTCAAGTCATTCCTGCTTATTTGGAGGTGTTCCAGGCGGCATCCACGGCTTTGGCTGCTGTCAGGAGCCGTACGGAGATCCCTCTTACGTATCATGGCGAGGGGTTATGGGTGATTCAGCCTGGAGCGGAGAGGGATCGGCTGTTTCTGCACGAGGCCTGTGCGGTGGCCGGCCAGCTTGAGATCCTCCAGAGTGCCTGGTCAAACCATGAATGCGCCACGAAGTACATAGCCGGCTATTCCTTCGGGACCTATCTCCCTCCGCTTTACACGGAGGCGAGCGCGGCGGTGGTGGCGAGGAATATACGGGCGGTGCAGGCGATCTTCGATCGGGATTGCCGGCTACCAGGCGGGCAGTCCCCTTTGTTTCTTTTGGAACTGCCGCCGCTGACCTATTTTGTGGCGGGCACCCTGTCGATTCCGGAGTTTTTCCGTCTGGTCACAGAACAGGCGGCCTGTGGGCTGGTATTGGATATCGGGCATCTCTGGACCGTCTATCGGTATACTCGGGCGTGGCAGAGCCTCTCGTTGGCGGCATTCCTCGACCGATTCTTGGCGGAGTTTCCGCTGGAGCGCGTCGTCGAGATTCACGTGGCGGGGTTATCGGTTCATGAATCGATGATCGCGAGCCCCGTGCGGTCGCTGGCTGAACAGGGTCAGGGATTGCCGCTGTGGACCGATGCCCATGCCGCGCCGATTCCTCCAGTATTGTTCGAGATGTTGGATCGTATTCTGACGGATTCGCGGTTGATGCACCTCAAGGGGTTGGCGTTGGAAGTCGATACCAAGCCGATTGAGCTGATCGTCGATGAATTTCAATTGTTTGCAAGCCGGTATGGGGCTGTATTCCCGATCAAGGTGCAAACCAGAGTGTGTGCCGATGTGAGCCGGCAAGAACGGGAAGAACACGTGGTAGATGTCCGGCCTGAAGCGGAGGTGGAGGAAGATGGTGTGCGCCGGGCGTATGAGGCTTATGCGCGTGTGGTTTCAGGGCAGGCTGCTCCAGCGGGGCCGGAGTGGATCTCACCGGCTGCCTGTTCCGATGGACTGATATGGTATCAATCGAGTTATCTGCCCTATGAGATTGTGCAGTGGGGCGGTGAGATCGAGGCCATGTTCCCCGGGACGTGCCGTGAGTTGGCGGCACGGGCCGTGTCGCTAAAGACCTTCGTGCCCTTCTGGTTTCGAGAACCGCGTCCTGTGACGATGTCGTACGATTTCTTTGAGATCAAGATCGACCGGTTTCTGGAATTTGTGCGGGAGGCCGCTCCGGACGTTCAGGCGATGGCGCAACGTGAAGCGAACGAGTTGCGCGAGGCCTACCGGTTGGCCAATGAAGCCCCTGTATCGGTTGAGAGCCATCAGCCATGAGTTTTTGGACGACATTGCCCCGGCCGATCATCGGCTTGTCACCCATGGATGGAGTGACGGACGCCACTTTCCGGCGTGTCATCGCGCAGGAGGGGAAGCCTGATGTCACGATGACGGAGTTCACACACGTCCATGACATTTGCCGTGGTCCGGAGTTTTTGCTGAGCACGCTGATCTACAGCGACATCGAACGGCCGATCGTGGCGCAACTCTACGGCAAGGATCCCGCCCTGTTCTATCAAGCCGCTCATGCGGCCTGTGAACTGGGGTTTGATGGTATTGATATCAATATGGGGTGCCCGTCGAAGAGTGTTGCCTCGTCAGGCTCTGGGGCGGGGTTGATCAGAACGCCGGAGGTGGCCCTGGCAATTCTCCGTGAGACGCGGCGGGGTATGGACGATTGGGCGAACGGACAGACGCTGGAACAGGCCGGATTCAAATCTGCGAGGATCGCCGCTATTCGGGCGCTCAATGAATGCCGTCAGGGCTCCGTGCCTGTTCCGCGACGGATTCTGCCGCTATCGGTGAAAACGCGTCTGGGGTATGAGCGAGCCATTGTCGAGCATTGGATAGCCGATCTCTTGGAAGTGCGGCCGGCGGCTATTTCGCTGCACGGACGGACGTTGCAACAGATGTATCGAGGAGAGGCCGACTGGTCGGCGATTGCCCTAGCCGCGCAATTGGTGAAAGGCACCGGCACGTTGTTGCTTGGGAACGGAGATATTCAGAGCTTGGATGAGGCCGTGCAACGGGTGCGGTCTGCGCAGGTGGATGGAGTGCTGGTGGGACGGGCGGTGCTGGGTGCGCCCTGGTTTTTCCGCGAAAAGGAACAGGCCCGGGCGCTGGCTCAAGCGGGTGATCTCGCCAGCCGGATAGAAACGCCCGCCATCGACCTCGATCAACGGTTTGCCCTGTTGCTGGAGCATGCCCGGCAATATGAGGCGATCTGCGGCCCCGGGCAGTTTCACCGTATGCGGAAACATCTGGGATGGTATTGCAAGGGGTTCGCGCATGCCGCCGCGTTGCGCGCCCGGATGTTCGGGGCTTCGTCCGTTGCCGATGTCGAACGGATTGTCGCCGACTACCGCGCCAATCAGGTGCTGGATCTCGCGCCCTCTCCCGGCGAGAGTGATCAGAATCCAGATGATTCCCTGACGACGCTCGTGTCGCGATGCAGTTGATTCTCGCCTCGACCTCGCCTCGTCGCCGTGAATTGCTTGCGCTGCTGGGGATCCCCTTTGAGTGTTATGCCCCGGCGTTCGAGGAACAGCCGCTTCCTGGTCTGACACCTGTTCAGCAAGTCCGCCGTTTTGCGCAGGAGAAGGCCCGTTCGATTGCCCGGCAGTATCCGGAGCATCTGGTGTTGGGTAGTGATACGGTCATTGAGTGTGACGGCCGGATGATGGGGAAACCCGTTGATCTGGCAGAAGCGAGAAGCATGTTAACGACGTTGGCAGGGCGGGATCATCTGGTGCATACAGCTGTCGCGCTCTGTTGTGTGAGCCGGTGTTTCGACCAGGTCGAGGTGGCAACGGCGACCGTAAATATGAAAGGCGATCGCGGGGAGCGCATTGAGCGGTATGTGGCGACCGGCGAATCGCTCGGGAAAGCGGGCGCCTATTCCATTCAGGGCGTGGGTGGAGCGCTGGTGGAATCCGTCCAGGGGGATTATCTCGGCGTGGTGGGGTTACCGTTGCGCCTGGTCGGGAAGTTGCTGGCCGGCGTGGGGCTTTTGGTTCCCGTGGATCTTGACGCGCTCTATCGGGAGAAGCCCTATCCGAATTGGACACGGTTTACGAGCGATTGAAAAGGGGGGACGGATTCCCTACAATGCGCTATTCAATTATTCTGTCTTCATTCTGAGGGAGGCGGTCATGTTGTTCGGATCACGTCGGCGTTCATCGTTATTGGCCTATTGCGCGGTATTGGGCGTATTCGGAGTCGTGGCTCCGCAGACGGCGTCCGCTATTGATGTGAAGCTAACGATGGAGGAGGCGCAGAAGAGTTTGGAGGCCGGGCGCATTCCGATGGACAAAGCCAATTCCCCGGAAGAGGTGAAGAAAGTGTTGCAGCAAGCGTCGCTGGCTACCCGCATCGGTTCCGATCCTGAGAAAGACTCGTGTGGCGCCAGTGCCATTTTGCGCACCAAGCGGTTTCGCCTGGAGGCATTCGGGCGCCAGGAGGCGGCGGAATCCAAGAAGCAGAAGAAAGAGATCCGTATGCCGGAAGAGTTCATTAAGAAAGTCATCGAGATGCCGAATATGGAGATCGAAGTGCAGCTTTGCGGCGATGATGAATATTTCGCCGAGGGTGCCCAAGTGGCGTTTCAGCAGGGCCACAAGAATATCAAGCCGATCGATGTGAGTCCGGCTGAGAAGGGCCGCAAAAACGAGGGCCAAGGGCCGGCCTTTCGGTCACGTTTTACCGCCCGTTTTGCCTACGAAAGCTTCGATCCCAACGGCAAGACCAAAGTCATCGTGTTTTTTCCGGACGGGAAGACCAGCGAATTCGACGCGGAGTTCTCGAAAGTTCACTAACCTCAGTCGAGCCAGACTTTCGAATATTGTGTGATTGGGTGAGGGCTCGGTCAGGTAGCATGGGTGGTTTTGTGGGCTTCTCGGCGTCTGGTCTTGCCCAAGGGGCTACGTAATCTTTCCTGCCATAAATGAGCAGTTCAGCCGTGCTTGTTACCTGAATATATTTTTTTGTCGGTCCATTCTTCTGCCTGGAATGACCTAAGGGGTCGTGAGGCAGGGTGCTTCATGATCAATGTTAGGCCATTGATTGGAGTGAGATGAGAGGGAGCGGTTCATCCTGCTCCTCGGTCGTTTGGGCATTCAAGAGTAACTCGTACACGGTCTTGATTCGTGCCTGCCCTTCCGGACTCAGTGTAATAAACCGGGCCTGGATCAAAAGTCAGGAGTGTGGCATCCGGATGGCGTGCTCTATTTCAAGATGGTCCTGCCGATCGGGGAGTGCCAGTTGCAGCGTCAGCCGCATGCCGCAATGGAGCGAGCGTGTGTCCTGCTGGATGGCACAACCCGCTGGTGAGAAATCCACAGTGACGTCGGATTGACTGCGCCCTGGGCTTCGAAGATTGACGGGGCGCTGCATCGGGACTCGCTGGTAGCGTCGTGTCGGCATCTCATCCTCCTCAGGTTTGTGAGCGTCTTAGAGTAAGACTAGCAGGGGGTGGAGGGTTGGGTAAGATGCAGAAGGGTTACCACGAAAGAGGGGGGGGAGGTGCCGGAATGTTCGGGCAAGAGCGATTAAGAGCGGATTATGCCGGTTGTTCGTTGAACCGGATGGTGTAGAGGTAATGGTAGAGGCCTTTGCGCTCCATGAGCTGCGTGTGGGTGCCTGATTCGACGATGCGTCCCTTGTCCAGAACAAGAATGCGGTCGGCTCGCTGAATGGTGGTGAGCCGGTGTGCGACAACAAAAGTCGTGCGTCCCGCCATGAGCCGTTCCAGGGCTTCTTGCACCAGCCGTTCCGACTCGGTGTCTAGCGACGAGGTTGCTTCGTCCAGCAGCAGCACGCGCGGATTCTTGAGAATAGCGCGGGCGATGGCGATGCGCTGACGTTGTCCGCCGGACAAGTTGATGCCTTTTTCTCCCACCACGGTCTGGTATCCGTCCGGAAATGCGGAAATAAATTCGTGGGCATGGGCTGCCTTGCTGGCGTCCTGCACCGTGGCTTCGTCGGCTTGCGGATCGCCGTAGCGAATGTTTTCCAGGATGGTGCCTCCGAAGAGGATAGTTTCTTGCGGGACCAAAGCGACTTGTCGGTACCAGCTTTCCACCGAAACGGTTTTGAGATCGTGTCCGTCGATGGAGATATGGCCTTCGATGGGATCATAGAATCGATGGAGCAGATTAATCACAGTCGTTTTCCCGGCCCCGGTCGGCCCGACGAAGGCTACCAGTTCTCCTGGGCGTGCTTCGAACGATACGTGCGAGAGGACCGGGGTGCGAGGGTCGTAGTAGAAGCTTACCTGGTCAACTTGTACGTGGCCCCGCACGGTTGAGAGGGGCAGGGCATGTGGTTCATCGCGGATCTCCGGCTGGGCATCGAGAATTTCAAACACCCGCTGAGTTGCACCCTGTGCTTCTTTGATTTGTGCAAACACTCGGGCAGCCGAGCTGAAGGGGCCGATCAGAATGCCCGCAAATAGCACGAACGCGAAGAGATCGCCTGGCGTCACGGTGCCTTCGATGACCTGGGTGCCGCCGTACCACAGCACGGCGGCCGCAGCGGAAAAGGTCAGCAAGCTGATGACGGGAATAAACAGCGCCATGACGGCTGCCCGGCGGAGTGACAGCGTGAGGCCCTTGTGGAGCTGTGCCGTAAATCGCGCGTCTTCACGTGAGGTTTGCACAAATGATTTGACGATGCGAATGCCGGAGATCACTTCTTCCAGGAGGGTGCTGAGTGCGGCGGTCTGGTCTTGTATGGAGGTCGAGAGGGATTTCAGCTGCCGGCCAAAGAATTTTGCGGCCAGGACCAGCAATGGTAGGAGCACCAGAATCAGCAGGCACAACCGCCAGTTCATGGACAGTAAGAAGCCGATGCCACCGATGAAGGTGACGAGTTGCTTCGCCGTATCGATCGGAGTCTCGGTCACAATTGATTGGATGACGGTTACATCGTTCATCAGCCGCGAGAGCAGTTCGCCGGTTCTTCGCCGAGCAAAGAAGCTTACGGCCAGGCTTTGAAGATGTCTGAAGAGGTGCGTGCGAACGTCGGCGATGATGTGTTGCGAAATCCAGGCGGTGAGGTAGCTATGCCCCATTGAGCAGAGGCCCTGGAGCAGGACCAGTCCGATGAACAGGGTGATCAATTCCGTCATCCGCCTATGATCGTGCTGGACGGTAATGACGTCCCATAAGGTGCCGGCCAGTCGTAGAAGGGCAAGATTGATGGCGGCGACCCCCATCACGAGGAGTCCTGCTATGGCCATGCGGGAAAGATAGGGGCGGATAAACGGAGCAAAACGCTTGAAGTTCGACATCAGCTCGTTGCGCTAGCGCGTGAGGACTGTTTGATGGGGATAGCGGGGGAACGCCTAATCGGCATAATAGGTGTCATTCGGCAGCCGAGTGGAAGCACCCTTGAAAAGGGAACGACTACAGTTGCGCGATGGACTCGATGAGGTTCTTGTTCAGCGCCACGAAATCTGAGCGCTCCTGATCATTGATGAGCACGTCTGTCAGATTAATGAACAGACGTGCTTCTTCATTGATGGCGTCAGAGACCCGATGGCGCATCGGCGGAACAAGAAAGTCCCCCACGTAGGTACAAATTACAGTACGGACGCGGATGCGAACCTTTTTGCCCTCCGGCACAATCTCCTCCTCCCGGCGAACGGGGTGAGCCTAGCTTTTACGACGCAAGAATTTTTGGCGCCGGCGCAGCTTCTTGTACTTGTGCTTGCGCATTTTCTTCCGACGCTTTTTTAACACGCTCGACATGCAATGAATCTCCCAAGTCGGGGGAGTTTAGAGACTTTCGGATCAAAAAGCAAGCCATAAGCGGGCGGGTATGGCGCGATGGGTGAGGATGGAGATGGTGTATCTGTTACATTACGATACCTTGACCGCTCTAGGTGACGTTCCTATACTGCGACACGATGATTACATGTTATGTGTCTCGGTTGATTCTGCGTCTGGGTGTCGTTGCGTGTGCGTTCATTGCGCTTTCACTATCGATCGCCTGCTCCGGGAAGGTGGTGCTCTATCCGGAAGATCATGAGCGGTTTGCCAGGATCGATAAGGCTGTTGAATCGTTGCGAGAGGCCTATCAGAAGCGGGATCGATCCGGCCTCCAGGATGTGATGTTGCCGGTGGAGCAGCTGGAGCAGATACAAGCTGAGGCGGCCGAGGATTTTGAGACATTTCAATCGATTCGGCTGGAGTTCAAGATGGAGCGGATCATGATTGATGGCGAAAACATCGATGTGTATGTCCACTGGCAAGGCGTGTGGAAGAAAACCAGCGAGGATGCCGGTATCCGGCAACGCGGGCATGCGCGGTTACAGTGGGTGGGAACGCAATCCATTCTCCTTCGAGGCGTGCAAGGCGATTTGCCGTTCGGTATGAAGACACGTCAGGCTCTCTCCGATCTCCCGCCGTCAGGCCAGAAGTTGCCCCAGTGAAGAAGACTATGCAGAGGACTCGTCGTTCCTCCACTGCGCCCCAGGCCGATTTTCTCGTGGTGGGGAGTGGAGTGGCTGGGCTTCGTGCGGCGCTAGAATTAAGTCGGGCAGGCCGAGTCATCATGTTGACAAAAGGGCACCCACTGCAAAGCAACTCGATCTATGCTCAAGGGGGTGTGGCGGTGGCCTTGAGTGAAGAGGATGACGTGGCCATTCATTACAAGGATACGTTGAAGGCCGGTCATGGGCTCTGCCGCCAGGAAGCCGTGCGGGTGTTAGTTGAGGAAGGACCCGAACGGATTCAGGAATTGATTCGTTGGGGAGCCAAGTTTGACAAGGCTGGGGGCAAGTTCGCCTTTGCACGGGAAGCTGCCCATAGCCGCAGCCGCATTCTGCGCGCGCGTGGCGATGCGACAGGCAACGAAATGGTGCGTGCCCTCATGGCGCAGGCTGGACGCCAGAAACGGATCCAGCGGCTCGACTATCATTTTACAGTCGATCTGGTTGTGGAGGAGGGCCGTTGTTGCGGGGCGGTCGTCTTGGACGAAGCGTCGGGCAAATCATTCATCATTCCCGCCAAGGCGGTCGTGTTGTCCACGGGGGGCGCTGGTCAGATCTATGCACGGACGACAAATCCACCGAATGCTACCGGTGACGGGATGGCGATGGCGTTTCGCGCCGGCGCGATGTTGCAGGACATGGAATTCGTCCAGTTTCATCCGACGTCGTTGTATCTCCCGTCGAGTCCTCCGTTTCTGCTATCCGAAGCCATGCGGGGAGAAGGGGGCCAGCTGCGCAACAACAAGGGCGAGCTCTTTATGCAGCGCTATCACCCGCTGGGGGCGCTGGCCCCGCGCGATATCGTCGCGCGCGCCATTTGGGCCGAAATGGCCGCGACGCGGGCGCGGCATGTCTATCTCGACGTGACGCATCTTGGCGCGGATTTCGTCAAACGCCGGTTTCCAACGATCTATGCGACGTGTCTGCGCTACGACATCGATATTACCGAAGAGTGGATCCCTGTCTCGCCGAGCGCGCATTACATGATGGGCGGAGTCTGGACCGATTTGAATGGCGCCACGACGCTGCCCGGTTTGTTTGCAGCGGGAGAAGTGGCGTGCAGCGGCGTGCATGGGGCGAACCGTCTGGCGAGTAATTCGCTGCTGGAAGGATTGGTCTTCGGCATGCGGGCAGGAGTCGCGGCGACGGCCTTCGCGCAGCGCCATGGCCGGCTTGATCTGTCCGCTCAGGCTATGGCGTTGGCCGGTAAAGCCGAACAGCGGTTGGATGATGCCGAGAAACTGAGAAGTTCGTTACGCCGCACGATGTGGGGACAGGTCGGAGTCGTGCGCTCGCGGGAGTCTCTGGTGCGGGCCACGGCGCAATTATCTCGCTGGCTCAAGGTCGTCTCAGGTCCGTTTGTGAGCCGGGCTGATCTTGAAGTGAAGAATATGGTGCAGGTTGCGCATTGCGTGGCCGAGGTGGCGCTCTGGCGCGAGAACAGTATCGGCGCGCATTTCCGGTCTGATTTCCCTCAGGTCAAACGGGCAGGCTGGAAGCTCCATAGCCAGCTGACCTGTATGGATGAGGTTACTCCGCCGCAGCCGGGGCGGAAGCCGGGCGCAGTGATTGCGATGCAGGTTGGACGGAAGCAATCACGTGCCCGGTCGTTGCCAGGTCTTTCATGAGAAAGGTTCGATAGTAGCGAATGACTTTGCGGACATACTGGCGTGTTTCGTTGATCGGCGGAAGTCCCCGATAGCGATCGACTGTGTGTTCGCCGGCGTTGTAGGCGGCGAGGGCGAGCGGAAGGTTTCCGCTAAATCGATCGAGCAGCTGGCGCAGGTATTTGGTCCCCCCTCCGATATTGTCTTCCGGATCATAGAGATCATGAACGTCGAGGCGCACAGCCGTCTGCGGCATCAGCTGCATGAGCCCGATCGCTCCGGCGCGTGAAACGGCCATGGGGTCGAAGTCGGACTCCGCTTTGATTACGGCGCGAATCAAGGCGGGGTGTAACTGGTGTTGTTGGGAGGATCGGCTGATCATCGGTCCCAGTTCCCCCTCGGACATCGTGGGGTGCAATCGGTTTGATTGGGGGGTGATGCGACGGTAGCGAAGATCGTTCGGCACATTGGTGAGAGCAATCGTGCCATTGGCATCGATATATTGATAGATTTCGGCGTGCAAATTTTGTGGCGATAGCATGAAGCACGTTGATCCGAGCAGCAAAGTCGAAAGAAGAATGCTGGTGGTAGACAATGGAGATCTCCTCACAAGACTAGTCGGTTTGTCTGCAGGCATGGTCAAACGATAGCAGCCTCCTGCTACCTGTCAAGGGAAAGCAGTTCCTGTACCCTGCGAGGGAATTAGAATGGTTCGTATAAACAAGAGGATCTGAACTTAGGCTAAGGCCGGCGGTTCCAGAAAACGACGACGATTGTCTATAAAGTGCTTGTGCAGTTGCCGAGTCAGAGGTCCTGGGGTGCCAGGGCCAATCTGCCGGCCGTCGACCGATATGACCGGCATGAGCTCCATGCTGGTATTGCTGAGAAAACATTCGTTGGCTTGCAGCAGATCCTGAGGAGTGAACCGGCCCTCGATGGTTGGAATGCCGAGTTCCCGTGCGAACTGTACAACGAGTTCTCTGGTGATTCCATCAAGGATGCCGCATTCAATCGCCGGTGTCAGGAGTCTGTTCTGAGAGATAAAAAAGAGATTGCTTACGGTGCACTCTGTGAGATGCCCTTCCCAGTTTAAAAACAGGCTGTCGAACACTCCGGCGGCAATGGCTTCGCGTTTCGCCAGAATATTGTTCAAGAAGTTGGTGGCCTTGATTTGAGGCGAAAGGGCGCTGGGTAGATTGCGTCTGGTCTGCGCGATGATCAGTGATACTCCGCGCTGATAGGTGTCCTCGGTTGGCGGGTGCAAGGGTTTCGCCATAATCACGAGTGTGGGGTTTGGGCATAGCGCAGGATCCAAGCCGATCTCGCCGGCGCCGCGAGACACTGTAATTCTGAGATAGGCATCGGTCTGATCGGTCCCCACCTGATTGCGCTCCATCGCGTCGTGCAAGAGGCGAGGCCATCCGCCAGAAGGGACGGGGAGCGTCAGGCCAATGGCGTCGGTCGATCGCTGCAATCGTGCCAGGTGATGATCGCGCATGAAGATCCGGCTTCCATAAGAGCGGATCGTTTCATAGACGCCGTCGCCGTAGAGGAATCCGTGATCGAAGACGGAGACGACGGCGTCCTTTTCTTCGACAAATCTGTCATTCAGATAAATCCACATCGGTGTTATCACGATAAGGCGCTCAGGAAGGCCTGGGCCTTGTGCATCGTCTCCTCATATTCTTTGATCGGGTCCGAGTCGGCGACGATGCCGGCTCCGACCTGAAGGTATCCTGCTCCCTCCCGGAGCACCAGCGTGCGGATCACAATGTTGAAATCCAGATCGCCGCTCCAACTGAGGTAGCCCATTGATCCAGTATAGGGGCCTCTCCGCACCGGTTCCAGCTCATCGATGATCTCCATGCACCGGATCTTGGGGACACCGGTTATGGTGCCTCCGGGAAAGATGGCACGGAGGAGGTCAAAGCCGGTCGTGTTTGCCTGAAGCCGGCCGGAGATGTGGGAGACCAGATGGCTGACGTGAGAATATTGCTCGATGGCCATCAATTCATCCACACGGACCGAGCCGAATTCGCATACGCGTCCCAAGTCATTCCGTTCAAGATCCACGAGCATCAGATGTTCAGCCCGTTCTTTTTCGCTGGCCCGCAATTCTTCCATCAACCGCTGGTCGTCGGCCGCGTCTCGCCCCCGCGGCCTGGTTCCCGCAATCGGCCTTGTATCGGCCTGCCGGCCGGTCAGGCGCACCAGCCGTTCCGGCGAAGTGCTGATGAAGCTAGTTCCGCCGAAGCGCAGGAGGCCACAAAAAGGCGAGGGGTTCATGGCGCGTAGGCGCGCATAAGCCTGGAGTTCTGAGGCAAGTCGTGAGTCCGGCGCAAAGCCCGGGCTTGTGACGGAAAAACGGTGCGAGAGGTTGGCTTGATACAAATCGCCCGCGGCGATGTAATTCTGGCAGCGACGCACGCGGTCCATGTACGCCGTTTGGGATTGCTGGGGCGCAAAGGTGATCGTCCCCAACGAGTCAGTGTCGCGCGGTTCGCAGGCTGGCCTGGCGAGCCGATCTTGCAGCCGGCCGAGCCGGTCGCAGCCCTCTCGATAGAGGGATTCACGCGATTCACCAGAGAACCGTTCAAGCGGAGGGCAGAAGATTAAGTGGAGGTCCTGCGAGTCATGATCGAATGCCGCCACGAGATCGAAGAACGCGAACTCCAGATCCGGGAAATGCAGGTCGTCGAGAGCATGGCCTGGTAGGGACTCAAATTGCCGGACGAGATCATAGCTCAGATAGCCCACCGCTCCGCCAAAGAACGGAGGCGCTCCAGGCGGGCGCAGTATTGGGGATCGTTGCATCAACTGTGCGAGTGTGCGGAATGGCTCCTGGCCGGTTTGGGTGGTCCCATCCTTCGTTGTGAGGGTCCAGTCGTGATCCTTTCCCGAGAATGTTTGATAAGGGGCGTCGGCAACGAAAGAATAGCGTCCGGTTGAGAGGGGGCCTTTGCCGCTCTCAAATAAGAATGAGGGGCCAGCGCTGGAGGCAATCCGACTATAGTGCTCGAATGGACTGAGTGAGGCTCTGCGGAGGGTGACGATCAAGGGTTGGGGCGGCCCATCGAGGAAGGGCGTCGGTGATGGCGTGGTCATAGGCGGTCGAATCGTCGCTCCGAATAGGGTGCACACTATACCGTAGCTATCCGGTCGAGGGACAGGGGCCTAACGGCTTGACATTTCAATGACGATTCTGCTTGAATTGCGCGCCCGCAAACGGTGGAGTCCTTATCTGAGTACTCGCCCCCAGTGGGTATGGTATGCCCCCTTCACAAGATCCGTTCTATGCGGGGCTCGGCCAGGCGGTCCGGATAGGGACCGACCTGCTAGCTGCGTTGATTGTCGGAGGAGGGTTAGGTTGGGCCGTCGATACCTATATTCTGGGGACTAATCCCTGGGGAATGGTAGTGGGATTAGTGCTGGGCGTTATAGCCGGGATACGAAACGCATACCGGTCGGCGATGAGATGGCCGGAGTCACCGCAAGAGCACGAACGTAAAGGATAGCCGTGGAAGAAAGTCCGCTTCACGCGTTTGAATTGCATAATTATATTCCGCTCTCCATTGGAGGGATGGATATTTCCATCAATAAGGCCGTGATTCTCATGTGGATCGTAGTGGCCTTGGCGGCGGTGCTGATGATCATGGCTGGGTCGGCCCGCCGTCTGGTACCTGGTAAGCTTCAAAATCTTGCCGAAATGCTTGTCGACTTTATCCGGGGCATTATTCTCGACACGATGGGTAAAGACGGGATGCGGTTTTTCCCGCTGATCGCCAGCCTGTTCATCTTTATCCTCTTTTGTAATTTACTCGGGTTGATACCGGGATCCTATACGGTCACCAGCCAGATCGTGGTGACGGCCGTGTTTGCGTGCCTGGTCTACGGGTTGAGCCTGGTGATGGGCTTTATCCTTCATGGAGCCAAGTTTCTCGGGATTCTCGTGCCGCCGGGGACTCCTGGCTGGCTGCTGCCCTTGATGATTCCAATCGAGTTGATCAGCCAATTAGCCAGGCCGATTTCGCTGGCCGTCCGGTTGTTCGCTAATATGACGGCGGGCCATGTGATCTTGGGTGTGCTATTTGGATTGGCGATCAGCGGCGGGGTGCTGATCGGCTGGTTGCCGTTCGCCTTTACCATCGCCATGAATGGGTTGGAAGTCGGTATTGCGTTCATTCAAGCCTATATTTTTACCGTGTTGACCTGCGTCTATTTGGGAGACGCATTCCATCTGCACGGCCACGATGACCACGCGCATTGATCGCGTGTCAGATCAGACAAGGGAGGAGTAGCACACAATGGATTCAGCAGCAGCAGCGTTGTTAGGCATGGGTTTGGCGGCGGCGGGTTTCGCCGGTGCCGGTGTGGGGATCGGGTACATTTTCGGCAAGATGATTGAAGCTGTGGCGCGCCAACCGGAAGCTGAAGGCCGCGTCGGCAAGTACATGTGGATCGGGTTTGCGCTCGTTGAAGCCATTGCGCTGTACGGGTTGGTCATTGCGTTCATCATCATGGGCCTCCGCAAATAGGGAGCGTGAATCGTTAATCGTCAATCGTTATTCGGGGGATATCCCACGTATAACGTTTCACGGTTTTCGGCTTACGACAGCACACATGCCGCAGTTTGAATCGAGTTTTTTCTCGTCGCTGATTTTTTGGGAGGTCATCTCCTTCGGGATTCTGTTCTTCGTGCTGTATAAGTTTGCCTTCCCGGGCATTCTCGGCATCCTCGAAGAGCGGGAGAAGAAGATCAAGGATAGCCTCGACCAGGCCGAGCGTCATCGTGCCGACGCCGAGCGGGCGCTCAAGGAGTACGAGGCCAAGCTCAGCGCCGCAGCCAAGGAAGCCGAAGGCCTTCTCGCGGCGGCGAAAGAACGGGCGCAGCGGTTGTTGGATGAAAACGAACAGCGTCTGACGGCCGAGGCGGAACGTATCAAGGGAGACGCCACGCGTGAAATCGATCACGAGCGGCGGAAGGCGGTGCAGGAGATTCGCAATCAGACGACGGAGCTGGCCTTGCTGGTGGCTGAAAAAGTCGTGCAGCGCAGCCTGACCGATGCGGATCACCGGAAGTTTGCCGACGAAGCTCTTGAGGCGCTTTCGAAGGCGCACTCCTGATCAACTGATCATCTCATCTGGCCGGGCGCGGTGAGCCCAGACTGACCCCGCCCGGCCGATACCCTTCCAAATCAATCGTCACAAAGCGAAAGCCCAGCTCTTTCAGCTGTCGGCTGATGCGCAGCCCGCGCTCTTCTTCGATCAGGCGTGCCAGCTCGTCCTGGCCGACTTCGATGCGTGCGATTTCCCCATGGTCCCGCACGCGGTAGTGCCGGAATCCTTCACCATGCAGAACGGTTTCAGCCTGTTCAATGCGGCTGAGTTTCTCTCTCGTGATCGTAATCCCCCGTGGGATGCGTGAAGAGAGGCAGGCGGCGGCTGGCTTATCCCAATTCGACAGGCCGAGCTCTTTAGCCAGTGTTCTGATTTCCGCTTTGGAGAGACCGGCTTCCACCAACGGGCTGCGGACGCCCCATTCGCGCGCGGCCTTGATGCCGGGGCGATCATCCCCGAGATCGTCGAGGTTCGTCCCGTCTACTATGACGACTTCCGCATGCGCAGCTCTGAGTGTGCCCAATAGCTGATACAGATCGGTCTTGCAGTGGAAGCACCGGCTCGCATCGTTCTCGGTGAAGGCGGGGATCTTGAGTTGATCGGTCTCTACAAGTTCATGGCGGACCCCGATCTCCGCAGCCACCCGCTTTGCGCCCTCAAGTTCCGAGGCCGGGAAGGTGGGGGACAGAGCGGTAATCCCAACCGCGCGATCTTTGAGCTGATCGTAGGCCAGTTTCAGCACCACTGTGCTATCGATGCCGCCGGAGTAGGCGACCAGCACGGAGTCCATGCCAGCAAAGATCTGACGAAGGAGATTGAGTTTCTGATGGAGGGGAAGGGGCTGCATAGGGACTCGCGGTAACAGGTGTGGCGTTACTGCCGAACTTTGGCCTTGGCGACGTTTCCCACGACGACGAGCGCATACCGGTTTGGATCGAGGTATTGCCTCGCGACTCGCTGCACATCGTCTTTCGTCACACGCTCAATCCACTTGGGATATTGGTTGAAGTACTCGAACCCGAGCCCGTAGAACTCGACTTGGGCGAGGACTTGGGCCAGTTTGGCAGTGGAATCCAGCCGGAGCGGAAAGCTTCCCATGAGGAAAGTTTTCGCTTCCGAGAGCTCCTGATCGCTCACGGGGTTCTCCCGAATCGCTTTAATTTCAGACAGTACGCCGGCAATGGCCTGATTGGTGGCGTCAGTTCTGGTTTGGAGATTGATCCAGAAGGAGCCGGGCAGCGCCCGCGCGTCGTAGTGACTGGAGATGCCGTAGGCCAGCCCTTGTTTGTCGCGAATCGAGTCCATCAGGCGCGATGAGAATCCGCCGGCTCCGAGAATATGATTCATGACGGTCACGGCATAGAAGTCGGGATTGTTCCGGCTGATACCGCCATGGCCCAACAGGATGGTCGATTGCGTGAGATCTTTCTCAATAAGCCGCACAGCTTTCTTTTCCATGGCCATCGGTTTTTTCGTCGAGCGGGACGGGGGCGGGCCTTTTTCCCAGCTTCCAAAATAGGTTTGGACCATGGCCGTTGCTTGTTCGACGGTGACGTCGCCGACTACTGTAAGGATGACTTGATTAGGGAGGTATTCCTTGGCGTAGAAGCTTTGTACGTCGGCCAGGGTGATCTTGGCGACCGTATCCTCCGTGCCATTTACCGGCCATCGGTAAGGATGGTTATGAAACACCATCTGATTAAAGGCCCTCATGGCCACCGTGCCAGGATCATCGTTGTCACTCGCCATTTCTCCCAGGATTTGCGATCGCACGCGGTCGAATTCCTGTTTAGGGAAAGCCGGATGCATCAGGACATCAGCGAGTAGCGTGAACCCCAGATCGAGATCTTTTTTCAGCACCCGAGCGGAGGCGGTGGTGAAATCCTCTCCCGCCTTGGCTTCTAACGACCCACCGACAAAGTCGATTTGTTCCGCGAGCTGCTTCGACGAGCGTGTGGTTGTGCCTTCATCCAGAAGGCTGGCGACGAGGTTGGCGACTCCGGCCTTATCGGAAGGGTCCTGGGCTGAGCCCGCTTTGATCAGCGCGTGGATTTCCACGATCGGAAGAAAGTGCTGTTCCAGTACCAGCACAGTTATGCCGTTGGCAGTCGTCACTTTGACCGGATTGATGTCCGCGGCCAGCGCTGGAGCGGCTAGGCAGAGCAGCGCGATGATCGACAGTGCGCGGCAGGCGGACCGCCAGCGGGGAGGCCGGTTCACGGTAGGCGGAGTCTGTTGATCAGATATGCGAGCCATGACGATTATGATTTTCCCTGGCGGACGGTGCTCGGTTGGGACTCCGGCTGTTTCGGCGGCTGAGGGAGCAGAATGCCCAGGGTTCGATTGTCTTGCGTGAGGTACTGCTTGGCAACGCGTTGCACGTCCTTGGCCGTGACCGATCGGATGCGTTCGAGAAATTGATCGGCCCGCCGCCAACCCGCCCCGATCGACTCCATTTCGCCCAGTAACATCGCCCGCCGGAAATTCGAATCTTGTTCGAAGACATGAGCCGCTTCGATCTGGTTCTTGGCCCGCTGTAATTCGAGTTCGGAAGGCGGCTCATTTTGCATCCGGTTGATTTCGCGTTGGAGCGACTCTTCCACGACTTCGGGCTTCGCGCTGGGGTTTACCAGCGAGTAGAGATAGAAGAGGCCTGGATCGGTCTGCATCAACCCGTAGTCGGCACCGACGGCCAGAGAATTCTTCTGCTCATAGACCAGGCTTTGGTAGAGTCGAGAGCTTTTCCCGTGCGAGAGGATGGACTCCAGAATGTCGAGCGCATAGGAGTCGTCGTTCGCATAGTTGGGCACCCGGAAGCCCATCATCACAAAGGGCACCTGGGCTTCGCGTTTGAGGAGGAAGCGCCGTTCGCCGCGCTGTTCCGGTTCGGTGGCCAGCGTTGTTTTCGGTGTCGGTCCTTTTGGAATCGGCTCGAAGAGCTGCTTGATCGTTGGAAGCAGGACATCGGTCTTGATATCGCCCACTACGATCAGAGTCGCATTGTTTGGCGAATAGTATGTGTCGTAATGGCGCTGGAGATCGTCGAGCGACATGGCGTCCAGATCGGCAAACCAACCGATGATGGGCCAATGGTACGGGTGGCTGAGAAACGCCTGGGCAAAGAGGACTTCCACCAGCGCGCCCTGCGGATCGTCTTCGTTGCGCATCCGGCGCTCTTCTTTGACGACGTCCCGTTCGGTTTGGAATTCGCTGTTATCGAGAATTAATCCCTGCATTCGGTCGGCTTCCATCTCCAGGGCGAGCTCGACACGATCGGCCGCAAGATTTTCAAAGTAGGCCGTGAAGTCCTGGCTGGTGAAGGCGTTATCGACGCCTCCGTTTTTACGGATAATCCGGGAGAATGTGCCTTTGGGGTATTTCGCGGTGCCTTTGAACATCATATGCTCGAGCATGTGCGACAGCCCCGCCCGGCCCATGACTTCGTTGCGCGAGCCAACTTTGTACCAGACTTGGACGGTCGCTACCGGAGCCTTGGGGACTTCGACCAGCAAAACTTTTATTCCATTCGACAGGAGATATTCGTGCGGTTCATTCGCGCGTGCGATGTTCCACGAACAGAGGACCGCGAGGAATGCCAAGAGGGCTTGATAGTAATGGCGTGTGGGTGATTTCATAGTCGGGTGAGTCGCACGGAGTATGCTAGCAACGGGATTCGATTTGTGTCAAGGCAACCGGCGAGGCTCCGGTGGGCACATTGCCCAATTGACCGCAGGCGCCCAGCACATCGCGGCCTCGGCTTTTGCGAATAAAGGCATTAATGCCGGCCTGGGTGAGGATGCGTTGAAACGACAGCACGTTCCGGTCCGCTGGCCTACGGAAGGCACTGCCGGGAAATTCATTGAAAGGGATCAAGTTCATCTTGCAGCGAATACCGTTCAGCAGTTTCACTAGCCGGTGGGCGTCTTCGTCGCGATCGTTCACCCCGGCGAGCAACACATATTCAAACGTCAGCCGTCTGGTTGGGGCGAGGGGATAACGGCGGCAAGCCGACATGAGCGTCTTGAGCGAGGCGATCTGGCTGACTGCCGGCATCAGGTGCTGGCGCTGCTCCTCTGTCGTGCCGTTCAGGGAGATGGCGAGATTCACACCGAGTGCGGCCACATCGTTCAATCGCCCTGCCAGGCCTGCCGTCGAGACCGTGATGCGGCGCGGCGACCAGCCCAGTCCCCATGATTTGTTGAGGAGGCAATGGATGGCCGTGGACAAGGCATCGATATTAGCCAGCGGCTCGCCCATGCCCATGAAGACAAGATTGGTGAGCCGTTCTTCGCTGGTCAAATGGTCCTGCGCCGTGAGCACCTGATCGACGATCTCATGGGATTTCAGATTGCGCTTCAGCCCCATTGTTCCGGTCAGGCAAAAGCCGCAATCCAGCATGCACCCGACCTGGGTGGAGACGCAGAGCGTGAGGCGATCCTCATCCGGAATTAGCACCGTTTCAATGCGGAATCCGTCATCCAAGGTGAGCAGCAGCTTGCGCGTGCCGTCGGTCGATTCGAGCACCGTGCAATCGTAAGTGCGTTGGATCGTGGCGATTTCAGACAGCTTGTCGCGATCCTTCTGCGAAAGATCGGTCATCTGCGCGATGGTGCGGGCGCGGCGCTGATAGAGCCAGCGCAGAATCTGCCCGGTCCGATAGCTAGACCAGCCGAACCCGTGCACAAGCGCGGCCATCTGGGCCTCGGTCAGGCTCAACAGGTTCGTCTGTGGGCGAGCAGGGTCAGTCATCGATATGTTTCCATTCAGTAATCAGCTTTCAAGGTAACACAGTACGCAGGGCTTCGGCAGCGCCGTCCTGGGTACAGATTGCAAGCAAGTGCTGTATCTCCTATCTCTGCGGTATATTATAATACTAAATTTCAATATGATAATTTCCCTGCGCTCACGTTTCATTTCTTCCTTGCTGCTGACTGCGCTGGGCGCTTGCCCTGCCTGGGCGGTTGCTTCGCAGGTGGGCAACGGAGACATGGCTGCTGCCACGCCGTGTGAATCCGCCGAAGAATGTTTTGCCGCTGCGGCTCAGCCTAAGGAACGATTGGGCAATCAACTCACAAAGAATCAAGTCTCCGCTCTCAGGCTCGAGCGGTTGCGCTTGGTGATGGAGCGGTTTCCCGGTTCGCTCTGGGCGAAACGCGCGGGTGTGCTGTCCGGGGTCTTGCTGATTGAGCCGAATCCGGCGGCGGCCATACCGTTTCTCCGTGCAGGCCAGCGGGATTTTGCGGTGCTCGACGACTATCTCCGCCTCTGGATGGGCGAGGCCTTGCTGCACCTCGGTGATGCAAAAGAGGCGGCGGGGCTCTTTGAAAGTATCGGGCCGGCGGTGCCGGATTCCAATTTGCTCACTCAGGCGGCATTCCGCGCCGGAGAGGCCTGGTATCAAGCGTCGAGTTGCCCTGAATCTGTCAGGTGGCTATCGAAAGCTGTGACAAACAATGACAAAGATCCTCTGTCGCCGCAAGCCTGGTTGCGTTTGGCCGCCTGCTTTTTGCGCGAGAATCGGTTGGAGGACGGCCGGGCGACACTGACGCAGTTGTGGGTGCGGTTCGCCTATGCGCCTGAAGCTAAGGAGGCAGAGGCGCTGCTGCGCACGAATCTCGGCGGAGAGTTGTGGACTCCCACAGCGGAGGATCATTTCGGTCGTGCTCAGGCATTTCTTGGGCAGGCGTTGCATGCGGAGGCCGTCGATGAATTGAAGCAGTTTCTGGCCATGGAGCCGGCCTCGCCGCAACGGGGGAGCGCGAAACTCAAGCTCGGCATCGCACAAGTTAGGCTCAAGCAATACGATCTGGCGCGCGAGACGTTTCGCACCGTAATGGCAGATCGTGTAGCTGAATCAGATGAGGCCACGGTGTGGCTGGCGCGAGTCTATTTGCGCCAAGCGATGGGGGCTAAGCTGTTAGAGTTGAGCCGGTCGATTGAGAAACATGCCTTGTCGGCTGAACAGAAGGGGCAGATCCATTTATTTGCCGGCATCTGGCACGAGGATCACGGCCAGTATGATGAGGCCATTGCAAAGTACCGCCAAGTGGCAAAGGCGGGGGATCCTGCGACGCAACGGGCAGAGGCGCTTTGGCGGATCGGCTGGGTCTACTATCGCACGGCGCGTTATAAAGAGGCGATCGAAGTACTCCAATATATTGTGGATCAGCGCGATAGCGATTTTGAGCCGCAGGCGCTCTATTGGGTCGGGCGCGCTCTTGCGCAGTTGGGGCAGGCTCGTGCCTCCGAGGTCTATGCACAGCTCTGCCGTCAGTTTCCCTATACTTATTATTGCCTGATGGCGACAGAGCAGTCTGCGGAGGCGAGAGGCGCCCGGGCGGCGGCATCGGAATCGGCGGCTGCACCGATGAATGGAGAGGCCGTTTCGATTCAGGCGGCGAATGGTGGGGATGTGGAGCTGCAGCCGGCTTATCGACGGGCGGTTGAGTTGAAGATGCTGGGGCTCGATGCCGATGCAGCGCGGGAGCTGGCGGCGTTGACGGATTACTATAATCGCCAACCCGATGTGCTTATGACACTCTCGATGCGGTTGAACGAAGCGGGGGCCTATCATCCGGCGCTACGTCTGGCGCGGGCGCAGTTCCGCGATAAGCTGGAGCGGACGGGTGGGGTGGTGGCCCCGGGGCTATGGAGTGTGGCGTATCCCACGGGGTTGATCCCGACCATCAAGATGCAGGAATTGAACGGAGTCAGTCCCTATCTGGTGGCGGCCATCATCCGGGAAGAGAGCCAGTACGATGCGCGCGCGGTCTCTCGGGTGGGGGCGATCGGCCTGATGCAGGTGATGCCAGCCACGGCTAACGCGGTGGCGCAACGGCATCATTTCCCTTCGGTGACGAGGGAGGATCTGTTCGATCAGGACACGAACATCCGCATCGGCGCGCGCTATGTGGAGCAGTTGCTGGCGCAATTTTCCGGCAACGTGATCCAGACGATTGCCGCCTATAATGCCGGGCCGATTGTGGTGGAAAATTGGGCCACACAGCATCGGGGGCGCAGTCAGGATGAGTTTGTCGAGCTGATTCCGTTTCGCGAAACGCGGCAGTATGTGAAGCGCGTGTTGCGAAGCTTTCGGGAATATCTCCGGCTGGCGGGAGGATCCTGATTCCCTTCCTTGACACGGGGGAACCAAATTTTTATAGTGGCCCACAATCTATTGAATTTTTAAAGGAGATTTGCCGGTATGGCCTTGGAACGTCTTGATGCCTTGGAAACGCGGATTCGTGATCTGGTGAAGCTGGTGCAGGAGGTCAAGCGGAAAAATGTCATGCTGGAAGATGAGCTCAAGGCCGCACGTCAGCGGATTGCCACGCAAGACGATTTGAATCGGCGGTGGGAGCAGGAACGGGTCGATATTAAGTCGCGAATTGAGAAGGTGATGGGCGAGATCGAGTTGTTGGAATGTTTAGAAGACACCAAGGAGGTGGCTCTTGACTAAGACCATTGATGTTGAAATCTACGGTCAACGATACTCGATCCGCGGGCAGGCGGAGGATGCCTATATCCGGCGTCTCGCCAGCTTCGTCGATGACCATATGAAGCGGCTGGCTGAAGGCATGAAGACGGCGACCCCTTCTAAACTTGCGGTCCTGACGGCCGTCAATCTGGCCCATCAGCTCTTTGAAGCGGAAAAGAAGCGGGCGCAAGGCGAAGCCGACGTGGAGCGCCGCATGGTCAATTTGATGGAATCCATCGAAGAGCAGATGCCGACCTCGCTCTTCCGGTGAGTTTCACCTTGCTTTCGGAAAAGGCCTTTGTTATCGTGGGTCTAGTGTGCTGCGTTATGCGTGTGTCGAGTCTGATGAAAGGCTTTTCAGGAATATCATCCAGAACAGGTCATGTGATCGAGATAGTCGAATCGTGAACGCACCTATGAACAGTCCTCTCTCTGTGTATGCATGTGTAGTCCGGTGGATCCTCACGTTGTGGGTGATTCCCTTTCGGCGGTTCGTGTGGACGGTCCTTGATCGGAGTTCAGACGTAATGTCGGGGCTCTTGTCCAGGCAGGGATGTGTGTCCCAGGTCCAGCCGGTCTTCGTTGCGGTCCCTCTTCGGCGGAGAATCGGGTTGCGAGTGCCTCGGCCGGATAGAGGTAGATACACAAACACAGATGCCGGATTTTCCCGTTCGTGAGTGCGATGGTTTCTGGGATGATATAGCCCTTCGGTTTCAGCCTTTCTCGGTTCTCCATACCCCCGCATAGCGGTTCATTGCTAACAGATTGTAGATCGTAGGCGGTCGCCGCTTATTTTCTCCATGAAGGGGGTGCTCCCATTTCTACCTCAATTGTTGCGTATATTCTATGCGGGCTGATCGGCGCCTTAATCGGGGCCGGGCTCCTTGAGTTGGTTCGTCGAAATCTCGCCGCCGGAAAGCAATCCGAAGCCGAACAGCAAGCCAAGCATGTGGTACAGAACGCCCAGCGTGAAGCCGAAACCATCATCAAAGAGGCGAAGCTGGAAGCGAAAGACTTGGTGTTCCAAGCCAGGACGGAAGTCGAAAAAGAACAGAAGCTGAAGCAGGGCGAGCTGGCAGTGACGGAAAAGCGGCTGGTGCAGCGGGAAGAGAATATTGATCGGAAAATCGGTGCAGTGGAGAAACGCGAGGCGGAGAGCCTAAAGCGTGACCAGGAATTGGGGCGTCGTGAAGAGGGCTTGGCCAAAAAAGAGGCGGCCTGCGCCAAGGCGGAGCGGGAGCATCGTGAGGCGCTGGAGCGTGTCGCCGGTATGACCGCCGAGGAAGCCAAGAAGCATCTGATGGTGGAGATGGAAAGCCAGGCCAAACTTGATGCGGCTGGCGTGGCGAAACGGACGTTGGAAGAGGCGCGCGAGAACGCCGAGCGGGAAGCACGCGAGATCATTGCCCGGTCCATTCAGCGCGTGGTGCGCGATTATGTGTCGGAGTCCACGATCTCCGTGGTGCCGATCCCGAACGATGCCATGAAGGGCCGGATCATCGGCCGAGAAGGGCGGAATATTCGGGCGATCGAGGCGGCGACCGGCATCGATCTGATTATCGATGAAACGCCGGAGGCGGTGATTATCTCCGGGTTCGATCCATTGCGCCGCGAGATTGCCAAGGTCTCGCTCGAACGGCTGATGCACGACGGGCGTATTCATCCGACGCGGATCGAGGAGATTGTCGAAAAGGTGAAGGTCGATATCGACAAGTTGATGTATGAAGAAGCCGAGAAGATCATCTTCGAACTGGGCTTGTCGGATTTTCATCCCGAATTGATCAAGGTGCTCGGCCGGCTCAAGTACCGGACCAGCTACGGACAGAATAACCTCTATCATGCGCGCGAAGCGGCCTATATCTGCGGCATCATGGCGTCGGAGCTTGGGCTGGACGTCAAGTTGGCCAGGCGTGGCGCGTTGCTGCACGATATCGGGAAAGCGGTCAGCCACGAAGAAGAAGGTCCGCACGCCATGCTGGGGGCCGAGATCGCCAAGAAGTGGGGTGAGAACGAGAAGATTGTGAACGCGATTGCGGGCCATCACGAACAGGTGGAGCCGATCTGTCCCGAATCGGTTCTTGTCGCGGCGGCGGAAGCCTTGTCGGCGGCCAGGCCCGGGGCCAGGCGCGAAGCGCTGGAGTCGTATGTGAAACGGCTTGAGAAATTGGAGGCGTTGGCTGTGGCCTATAAAGGGGTGCAAAAGGCTTATGCGATTCAGGCTGGCCGGGAAATTCGAGTCATCGTCCGGCAGGAAGACATTACCGATACGGAGTCGTTCCAGCTGTCGCGCGATCTGGCGAAGAAAATCGAGCAGGAGCTGACGTATCCCGGGCAAATCAGAGTCACGGTGATACGCGAAAGCCGGTATGTGGAGTATGCCAAGTGAAGGTGCTCTTCATCGGTGATATATTCGGAGAGCCTGGGCGCCGGGCGGTCAGCCGCATGGTCCCGCGCATTGTGTCGCAACGCCAAGTGGATATCGTCATCGGCAATGGCGAAAATGTCGCGGGGGGATTCGGGATCACACCGGAGCTGGCGGAGGACTTGTTTGAAATGGGCCTGTCTGTCATTACGACGGGCAACCATGCCTGGGATAAGAAGGAAGTGTTGGAATATTTCCCGCGAGAGCCGCGCCTGTTGCGGCCGGCGAATTACCCAGTCGGTGTGCCGGGCCAGGGGAGCTACATCGTGGAATCGGCGGGCGGCGAACGGCTGGCCGTGCTTCAGTTGATGGGGCGTGCCTATATGCCGACGCTGGATTGCCCATTCCAGGTGGCCAAGCGGGAATTGGCCAAGCTCAAGCAGGAGGTCGCGGCGGTCATCGTCGATATGCATGCCGAAGCCACGTCGGAGAAGATGGCGATGGGCCATTATCTTGATGGGGAGGTGGCAGCGGTCGTCGGGACGCACACCCACGTGCAGACGGCTGACGATCAGATTCTTCCCAAGGGCACGGCCTATCTCACCGATATCGGCATGACCGGGCCGTTGCACGGGGTCATTGGCGTCAAAAAAGAATTGGCGATCGAGAAATTTTTGACCGGTATGCCCAAGCGGTTTGAAGTGGCCTCCGGGCCGTCGGTCTTTTGCGCCGTGCTCGTCGAGCTGGATGCGCGGCTCGGCAAGGCGATTGCGATCGAACGTATTCGTGTCATCGATTGACAGGCTGCTGATACAGTCTGCCATTGCACCTGAGTAAGGGAGACCGCGCTACGGGCTTCCCAATGTCCCCATCCATGTTCCCTCCGCCTCCGCCGATCAGGCAGATTCTGACTGTCTCGGAATTGACCGGCTTGGTCCGGGCTACGATCGAAACCAATTTCTCCGAGATTTGGCTGGAGGGTGAAATCTCAAATCTTCGTGCGCCGGCATCCGGCCATCTGTATTTGACCTTGAAAGACGAGTCGAGTCAGATCCGCGCCGTGCTGTTCAAAGGCGTCGCGGGTCGGCTGCGCTTTGCGTTGGAGGATGGCCTGCATGTGGTGGCGCGCGGGCGGGTGACGGTGTACGAGCCCCGGGGGGAGTACCAGATTATTCTGGACTTTGTGGAACCCAAGGGGCGCGGCGCGTTACAGGTGGCGTTCGAGCAGTTGAAGGCGCGCCTCGACGCGGAGGGGCTCTTTGAGGCGGATCGTAAGCGTCCGCTTCCCGAGTGGCCGCGCGCCGTCGGGGTGGTGACCTCGCTTAGCGGAGCCGCCCTCCGCGATGTATTGACGGTACTGCATCGGCGCTGTCCGACCTTGCGGATCATTATTGCGCCGGTGCAAGTCCAGGGGGATGGTGCTGCGGAGCAGATTGCCGCCGCCATCAAGACGCTCAGCGATTCAGGTCTGGTCGATGTCATGATCGTAGGGCGCGGGGGCGGCTCGCTGGAGGACCTCTGGAGTTTCAATGAAGAGGTGGTGGTGCGGGCGATTGTGGCGTCTCGTGTCCCTATCGTGTCCGCTGTCGGGCATGAGACGGATATCACACTGGCCGATTTCGCGGCGGATCTTCGTGCGCCAACCCCTTCGGCAGCCGCCGAGGCCGTGGCGCCGGTGTTGGCGCAGATCGTGAGCCGTCTGGCTGAATTGACGGCACGGATTCAGCAGGCTGTGACGCGTCGGACTGATGAAGAACGGCAGCGGTTACGATTGGTTATGCATCAGATGTTGGCGGTGCGTTATCGGATTCAGGAGGAGATGCAGCGGGTTGATGCGGCGCTATTTGGCATGACGGCGGCGGTGCGGTTGGCGGTGCAGGCCGGTCAGGACCGGCTGCAGCGGGTGGAGCGCTCGTTGATGGCGGGGAGTCCTGACAGGATTGTCCGCCATGGATTAGCGGTGGTTCCGCAATTGCAAACCCGTCTTCACCGCGGCATGCGGGGAGAGCTGGTGGCTCGTGCGCAAAAGATTCAGGCCTGTCTGGAGAATTTACACATGCTCAGTCCGCTGGCGACCTTGGGGCGGGGGTACAGCATTCTCCGGCATGCTCCTTCCGGTTCTGTGGTTCGCAGGGTAGAGGAGGTGGCGGTTGGAGAGGAACTTCGCGCACAGGTGGTGAATGGACAGGTGCTCTGTACGGTGAAGGCGGTGCAGCCGGATAACGCGGTTTGAAATCAACCGGTGAGTCGTTATAATGCGCGGAGTGATGTCTAGGATGAGGAGTTGCTTGTGGCCGCTGTGAAGTTTGAGCAGGCGATGGCGCGTTTAGAAGCGATTGTCGGGGAGTTGGAAAAGGGCGATCTCCCGCTTGACGAGTCGCTCAAGATCTTCGAGGAAGGTATTCGGCTGTCGAAGAACTGCCTGAAAGTATTGGAAGACGCTGAACGTAAAGTGGAAGTGTTAGTGCAGGATACAAACGGCAAAAAGCAATTGCGGGCCTTCTCCCTTGATGACGATGACGCCGATACGGCCTCACTGGAGTCGTAGGCGGCAGGCTCGGTTTTTGTAACTCTTCTTCAATCCGCTCTCTTTCTCACGCATGGGAACTCAGATTCGCCCTCCCAAAGACCGGCTTGACCGGGTATTGGTTGCGCGCGGCCTGGCTCAGAGCCGGGACGTCGCCGTGCGGATGATCCTCGCCGGAGAAATTCGGTTGGACGGTGCCCTGGCCGACAAGCCGGCTAAGCTCGTTCCTCTCGATGCGGCGCTCGATGTGGTGTCGCAGGGAACCCGGTTTGTGAGCCGGGGTGGCGACAAGCTCATTGCCGCGCTTGAGGCCTGTGCCGTCGATCCGCAAGGGGCTGTCTGTCTCGATGTCGGGTGTTCGACTGGCGGATTTACCGATTGCCTCCTGCAACGAGGTGCTGCGCGCGTCTATGCCGTGGATGTCGGTTATGGCCAGTTCGACTGGCGTCTGCGCCAGGATCCGCGCGTCTCCTTGTTCGAGCGCACCAACATTCGCTATGTTGATCGGTCGCTTATCCCGGAGCCGATTTCCCTCGTGGTGATCGATGTCTCGTTTATTTCGTTGACCATGGTCTTGCCGCCGATCATCCAGTTTTTGCGTCCTGGCGCAATCGTGATTGCCCTGGTGAAACCGCAATTTGAAGTGGGGAAAGGGCAGGTCGGGCGTGGCGGGATTGTGCGCGATGAAGGGCTGCGGCAGTCGGCATTGCAGCGAATTCTTATGTCTGCGGCGCCGCTCGGACTGGTGTCTAAGGCGACGCTCGATTCCCCGATCAAGGGGAAGAAGGGGAATCTGGAATTTTTGGCAATTTTTGAGTTCGATTCGTCAAGTTGTGCTATGAAGGAAACGGATAAGCGCAGTGGATCCTCATGAGCTGGAGGGATGAATGAAGGTGTTGGTCACGGGTGGCGCAGGATTTATCGGGTCTCATGTGGTCGATCGTCTGGTCGAGGAAGGTCATGATGTAGTGGTTGTGGACAATCTGTCGACCGGCAAACGAAAAAATGTGAACCGCGCGGCGAATCTCTACAAGGCGGATATTCAAAGCTCGCGGCTGGAACGGATTTTTCGCAACGAGCGGCCTAGTGTTGTCATTCACTTGGCGGCGCAGGTCAGTGTCCGAAAGTCCGTTGAGGATCCTGTCTTCGATGCGCAGGCAAATATTCTCGGCACGATGAATGTGGTGCATCAGGCCGTGCTGCATGGTGCCAGGAAGGTGGTGTTCTCTTCATCAGGGGGTGCGATTTACGGGGAACAGGAAATCTACCCCGCGCCGGAGTCTCACCCGACGAATCCCTTATCGCCATACGGGATTAGTAAGCTGTGTGGAGAGCACTATGTCTCGTATTTCGAGCGAACCAGCGGGATTCAGACGGTGTGCCTTCGCTATGCCAATGTCTACGGACCCAGGCAAGACCCGGAAGGGGAGGCTGGGGTCGTTGCGATTTTTATCCAAAAGATTCTGAACAATGAGCAGCCCATTATCAATGGGAATGGCCGTCAGACCCGAGACTTCGTATTCGTCGACGATGTGGTTGAAGCCAATTTGGCGGTGATGGGGCAGCAGATCAAGGGCGTGTATAACGTTGGGACGGGGGTGGAAACGTCAATTAACGAGCTCTTTAGAATGGTCGCCGATTACACCGGGGCTTCTTCCAAGGAAGTGCATGGTCCGGCTAAAAAGGGCGAGCAGCAACGAAGCCTCGTGGATTCTTCTAAGATCCGCCAAGAGCTTGGCTGGGAGGTCAAGGTGGATCTTGCGGAAGGGCTTAAGCGAACGGTGGCGTTTTTTCGAGAGAATATGAATTAGGCCATAGATAAGCGTTAGGAGAAGAGTGCATCCCGACTGGCGATGAGCTCATGGCTGGAAGGGGCGCTTAGTACCGGGGAACGCCGGAATCAACTTGCGTTGACCAGGCATCGATTCCTCCGACCAGATTCTTCACGTTTGCGAACCCCTGCTGAACCAGAAATCCTGTGGCATCAGCGCTGCGCATCCCGTGGTGGCAATAGGCGATAATTTCTGTATTCTTGTCCAGTTTCGCGAGGGATTGCGGCAAGGTGCCCAGAGGGATCAGAACTGATCCCTCGAGTTTTGCCAGGGCATGTTCCCAAGGTTCGCGTACGTCCAAAAGAACAAGTTTATCCCCTTTATCCAGTCTGGTCTTGAGTTCTTTCACGCCGATCGAATAGCTCATCGAGAATCCTCCTCATAAATTTCGTTGTACATCATAAGTGACCGCCAAAAAGTCTGTCAAATATGAGGCTGGGAGTGTTTTCTCTCTTCGGGAATATCTGATCTGGAAGATGGCGTTGCGGTAACAGGCTGGTGGGATAAGTGACAATTATTGTCCGTCGGTACCTTAGATTGCCTGCCTGTAGCAATTTGCGAACGCTTAGACTCGGGCATTGGTAAATATGAACGAATTGGTGACGTGCAAGGCATTGATTTATAACAAAGTAATTGGCTGAATATACTGCAGAAAGGGTATGAAAGTTGCGAAAGGTATTTTCCAGATCGCCAAGGGAATATGAACCGCTCTCGACATCTTTTAGGTATCAAGATTAGAGAGTTGATGGCCCCATCGTTCTCGGGTAAGGTTCCTGGTTAAGAATGGCGATAGAGAAGAATAAAGACGTTATTGTCGTATTGGTGTCGGCTTCTGGACTCGATGAGGCTCAGAGAATAGCCAACGCTGTCTTGACTGCTCGTTATGTCGCCTGTGTAACAATCGTTCCCGCAGTCCGCTCAATGTATTGGTGGGAAGGGAAGATTGCACAGGAAGAAGAGTCAATGTTGATTATGAAGACAACGGCCAATCAATATGAAGCCATAGAGAAAGCGATCAAGGAATTACACTCATACAAGGTTCCAGAGATTTTGGCGCTCTCGGTTAAGGACGGATTACCACAATATATAGAATGGGTAATGCGAGAGGTATCCACCTAATAGTTATTTGAGGGGCGGCAAGGTTTCGTTACAATCAAAAAGGTTGACCCTATTTGGTTGTGAAGGTACAGTACGAGGGTTGTTAAGGGACGAAGGGTCTCCCAGAGAGTAAGGGAGTAAAGATCATGGCACACACACCGAATCAAGAAAGTAGCGATTCCTACACCGTCGTTATTTTTCGCGGGTCCACGGCGAAGCCGCTTCGCTTTAGCTTTTCACGGAAATTCGTTCGTAACTTGTTGATTGCCGGCTGTATTTGTATTCTGGCCGATATCATGGTCATTTCCCATTATGTCGTTCGGACGGGCGAAGTGTGGGAACTGGCAGCTTTTCGTACCGAGGCGATGAGTGCCCGCGAGCAAACCGCTGCGTTTTCTTCAGCGGTTGAAGACCTCAAGAAACGCATCGGAGCCATGCAAGAGGTTAATCAGCGTCTCAGGGTAATGTTGGGGATCGATACCTCCGCCAAGCCTGGGGATTTGGTGAATGGGCGAGGTGGTGAAGAAACCCCACTTCCCGAAGGCAGTGTGGTTCCTGGAATAGATAATACCAAGGGTACTGGTGGTTCCCTACCTCCCTCAGGTGCGTTACAGAGTGGAGATGGCTCCCAGGGGGTAGCATCCGTGGGGAATATTGATGTGCAGGGAAGTGAGAAAGAGATCGCAGTCTCTGTGAAGGAAAATTTGGACTGGTTGACCAAAGAGGCTGCAAACCAAGAGCATATTCTGAAAGAGTTATCTCAAGTTGCAGAGCAACGGTCGTCCCGTTGGGCTGCGACTCCGTCGATTTGGCCTGTAAAAGGGTGGGTCACTTCAGGATTTGGTCCGAGAGTGTCTCCATTTACGGAAAAGCCGGCTTGGCATGATGGGCTGGATATCGGAGCTGCGCAGAACGCTCCGGTGCAGGCTCCGGCCCAAGGTCGGGTGACGTCGGTTGGATTTGATCCTAAGCTTGGGAATTTGATTCGCCTCGATCATGGATTTGGAATTGAAACGGTCTATGGCCACTTGGCGAAATCTCTTGTAAAAGAGGGGCAGCGGGTGAAACGTGGCGATGTGGTTGGACTTGTCGGAAGCAGCGGCTTGGCAACGGGTCCCCATCTTCACTATATGGTCAAGGTCAACGGCCAGGCGCTCGATCCCAATAAGTACATTCTTGAATAGCTGATTAGACTGCCATCGGGAGACTTCTGACAACGGGCTCACGGGAGACCGTGAGCCCGTCTTATTTCTACTCCTGTCCGTGGAATGATCCCCCTAGCCTAGAGGCAAAGGCATGGTGTACTCTGCCCGGGTCATTAGTGATTCAAACCCGATTCTCTCTGGGTTATTGTGACTGATCTGCAAATTGCCCGATCCGTTCGTTCTCGCCCCATCCTCGATATTGCGGCACAACTTGGGCTGCAAGACGACGAAGTTGTGGCATTCGGTTCGAGTAAGGCCAAAATCTCATTACGGGCGGTGACCCGCCTTAAGGCCCGCCCGTTAGGGCGGTATGTGCTGGTGACCGCGATTAACCCGACCCCTCTTGGTGAAGGAAAAACTACCACATCGATTGGTTTGGCCATGGGACTGTCCCGGTTGGGCAAGCGCGCGGTGGTGACGCTTAGGCAGCCGTCTCTCGGTCCGGTGTTTGGCATCAAGGGCGGAGGGACGGGAGGCGGTCGTGCGCAGGTACTTCCTATGGAGGAGATCAACCTGCATCTCACCGGCGATGCTCATGCGGTCGCGGCGAGCCACAATCTGCTATCCGCGTTTCTCGACAACCATCTTTTCCACGGCAACGAGCATGGACTGGATATTGCTCGAATCACTTGGCCGAGAACGTTAGGCATCAGCGATCGGGCGCTTCGCGAGGTTCTCCTGGGAGAAGAGACGCAGCGGCGTAGCGGCCAATTTGTGATCACCGAAGCCTCTGAAATCATGGCCGTGCTCGCGCTGGCCTCCAGTCAGGCGGATCTCCGCCAGCGGCTTGGGCGGATCATGGTGGGTATGAAACAGTCCGGCGCGATTGGGACCGCCGAGGAGCTGGGCTGTGCTGGGGCGATGGCGGTGCTATTGAAGGATGCCTTGAAGCCCAATCTGGTGCAGACGTTGGAAGGGACGCCGGCGTTTGTGCATACCGGACCGTTCGGCAATATCGCCCATGGCAACTGTTCCATTCTTTCCGATGCCGTGGCGCTCAGGTGCGCGGATTATGTTGTCACCGAGGCAGGGTTCGGGAGCGATCTGGGGGCCGAGAAGTTTTTCAATATCAAGTGCCGGGTGTCAGGGTTAAAGCCGGCTGCCGCTGTCGTGGTTGCAACCTTACGGGCGCTCAAGCTGCATGGCGGGGGAGGCCTGGCAAAAGTGGGTGCGCCATTGCCTTCAGGATTGACGGGTCCCAATCAGCCGGCTCTGGAGAAAGGCTTCGCGAATCTCGAACAACATATCGCCAATGCGCGGGCTCATGGTATTCCGGTAGTTGTCGCGGTCAATGCGTTCAAGGATGATATCCCTGCGGAGTTAGAATGGGTGCGGAACAGGGCGCGTGAGGTTGGGGCCATCGATGCTGCGGTTTCAACCCATTGGGCTGACGGCGGGCGAGGCGCCGAACTATTGGCCGACGCCGTGGTTCGTGCGGTGGAGCAACCTGCACACTTTACCCATCTCTATGATGTGAATTGGCCGATCAGGAAGAAAATCGAAACGATTGCTACGAAGATGTATGGGGCGGGCGGAGTGAGCTTTGAGCCGGAGGCGGAACGTCAGATTGACGCGGCTGAAGCTCTAGGATTTGGTCAACTGCCTGTCTGCATGGCCAAGACGCCGCTCTCGCTCTCGCACGATCCGACGCTCAAAGGGAGGCCGACTGGATTTACGGTTCCGATCAAAGAATTGCGCATTCTTGCTGGGGCCGGGTTTGTGACGGCGGTTTGTTCAGGGATTCAGTTGATGCCGGGGTTGCCAAAGAAGCCGGCAGGCGAACGGATTGACCTGGATCCGGTGAGCGGCGACATCGTAGGGCTTTCGTAGCGAGCCCTAGCGCTGTTTCAGATAGCGGAAGAATTCAGAGTCCGGGCTCATGACCAGCGTGGATTTATCCTTGAAGGCCTTCTTGTAGGCTTCCATCGATCGGGTGAATTCGAAGAATTTCGGATCTTGCCGATAGGCGTCGGCGTAGACTTTGAACGCTTTCGCGTCTCCCGCACCGCGAAGTTCTTCGGATTCCTTATAGGCCTGCGCCAGAATAATCTCGCGGTCCTTTTCCGCCTCGGAGCGAATCTTCTGCGCTTCTTCGGCTCCTTCAGCGCGATATTGTTTCGCCTGCCGTTCCCGTTCGGCCTGCATGCGGGCGAATACGGCCTTTTCGTTCTGTTCGGGGAGGTCGGCGCGTTTAATCCTCACGTCCTGGATCTCAATCCCATAGGCAGAGGCTTTTTCGTTCGACCGCTGGGTGACGACGGTCATGAGATTTGCGCGAGTCGTAGAAACGATTTCCAATAAATCATGGCGCCCAAGTTCGACCCGCAGTTCTGAGTAAATAATGTCGTGGAGCCGTTGGTACGCGCCCCGTTGGCTTTGAAAGTTCTGATACACCTTGAGCGGATCGACGATCCGCCATTTTGCGTAGTTGTCCAGAAGCAAGGTCTTCTTGTCTTGGGTAATCACATCCTGAGGGTCCGAATCGTAGTCCAGTAGACGCTTGTCGAAATACGTGACTTCTTGAATGAAGGGCACTTTTAGGTAGAGCCCCGGTTCTGTGAGATTGCGCACGGGCTTGCCCAGCTGGACGACGATGGCATTCTGGGTGATATCCACGACGAAGAGCGGGGAGGCTCCGAGGAGAAACAGGCCCGCGACAATGGCCAGCAGTGCAATGATGAATCCCTGCTTCGTCATGGCTTTGGCTCCTCTCCCGAAGCGCCGGTTCGCGCCTTGAGGCGATCGAGCGGCAAGTAGGGGAGCACACGCTCTCCACCTTTGCCGTCAATGATGACCTTATCGATATTGGGCAGGATCTCTTCCATCGTTTCGATATAGAGTCGTTTGCTGATGATGTCTTTGGCTTGGTTGTATTCTTTGAGGGTTGCCACAAAACGGTTTGTTTCTCCCTGTGCGCGGTTCAGGCGTGCCTGGGCGTAGCCCTTGGCCTGGTTGACGATCTGAGCGGCCTCACCTTTCGCTTTGGGAAGAATGTCGTTACGGTAGCTTTGCGACTGATTGATCAGTTTTTCCCGATCTTCCTTGGCGTTCGTCACATCTTTGAAGGCCGCGGCTACAGCCTCGGGAGGATCGACGTCCTGGAGTTGGATGGCTGCGACTTGGACCCCGCCATGATACTGGTCCAGAATAGACTGTAAGAGGATCTGGGTATCCTGCTGGATTTGCGCTTTGCCCGTTGTCAACGCCTCGTCGATCTTACTCTTGCCGACCACTTCGCGCATGGCGGCTTCGGCGGCCTTGCCGATCGTATCGTGAATCTCCGCGACGTTAAAGAGATAGTTCGCCGACTCTTTGATTTTGTATTGCACGATGAATTCGATGGCGAGGATGTTCATATCGCCGGTCAGCATCAGGGCTTCCTGCGCCAGCATTTGCTGGCGGCCTTGCCGGTCCGTGCGAAACCCGACTTCGATGCGGTGGAGCTTTTCAACTTTCGGTTGCAGGACGGTTTCGACAAAGGGGATCTTGCCGTGGGGACCGGGTCCGACCGTCCGGACAGGGATGCCAAACCGTTTGACGACGCCTTCCTCATCAGGGGCGACAATGAAGGCGCTCTGCCAGACTAGAAAGACGACCAGACCAGCCAATATCAGGCTTTTCGTACTGCCGGATGGAATCAATCCGCGCAACTGAGACCGAGCTTCTTTAAAAGCATCATCCAGCTTGTCGCTCTTCTTGTTCCAGGGATCGTTGGGGTTCCAGACCATAAGTGTGATGTGCCCTATTAAGTTGTATGACGCAGGATGGTCACGTGCGGTCACCTTAGCAGACTGATTCAGGTCACGCAACCAGGGCCTTCCCTTGTTGACATATCAAGAAATATTGATTTAATGTGCGGGATGGGCATGGCTTCGAGGAAACATCGTGCGAAAACAGCCGCGCTGTTTCATGCGCTGGCGGACGAGACTCGACTGGAAATACTGGATTGCTTGAAGGATGGAGAGCGCTGTGTGTGCGAGTTGACCGATACCCTTCAAGCCAGCCAGTCACGGCTGTCGTTCCACCTTAAGGTGTTGAAGGACGCGGAACTGATCAAGGACCGGCCGGAGGGACGATGGATCTATTACTCGATTCATACCGACGCGATGGAGGAGCTTGAAGAGATGGTGCGGCTCCTGAGAGAAGGTGGAAGGGCCTCGCGGGGAACACCCCGCTGCTGAGTATATTTTTTGCCGAACCAATCAAGAATTATTGATTAATTGCAGGGAGTACCATGGAAGCAGCTGTCACGGTATCGTCTGGAGGTGAAAAACGCCTTAATCTATTTGAACGCTATCTCTCTCTGTGGGTTGGTCTTTGTATGGTGGGAGGGGTGCTACTCGGCCAAATGGCACCGGGGATGGTCCAGACGTTTCGCATTTGGGAATTTGGCGAAGGCAGTCACATTAACTTCCCGATGGCGGTCCTCATTTGGCTCATGATCATTCCTATGATGATGAAAGTTGATTTTGCCTCGATCAAGCGGGTGCGTGAGCGGCCCACGGGATTGGCGGTCACACTCTTTGTAAATTGGGTCGTCAAACCCTTCTCAATGGCGGTATTCGCCTGGCTCTTTTTCAAATTCGTCTTTGCGTCGTGGATAGGCGCGGTTGAGGCGGATCAGTACATCGCCGGGTGCATTATTCTTGCGGCCGCGCCTTGTACGGCGATGGTGTTTGTCTGGAGCTATCTCACCGAGGGCGATCCGGCTTACACGTTGGTGCAAGTATCGATCAACGACCTCATTATGTTGGTGCTCTTTGCGCCGATCGTCGGGCTTCTTGTGAGCGGGGCCTCATCACTCTCCATCCCCTTGCCGGTCCTGGTGTATTCCGTGTTGGCCTTTATTGTGATCCCGCTCGTGATTGGTTCCGTCGTGCGATTGTGGCTGATTCGTCAGCATGGCGTACGATGGTTTGAGGCCGAGTGCCTCCCTCGCTTTGCCCCGGTGATGATCACGGCCTTGCTGCTCACGCTCGTCATGATCTTTGCTTTTCAAGCCGACAATATTCTCGGGAAACCCGTGCACGTGGCGCTGATCGCTGTTCCCATCCTCTTGCAGGTCTACTTCAACGCCTCGTTGGCCTACGGACTGATGACGTGGCTCCGGGTCCCGTACGCCGTGGCCGCACCTGGTGCATTAATCGGGGCGAGTAATTTCTTTGAACTGGCTGTGGCCACTGCAATCGCCTTGTTTGGGCCTGAGTCCGGCGCCGCGCTGGCGACCGTGGTCGGTGTCTTGGTGGAAGTGCCGGTGATGCTTTCGGTCTGTCGCGTCTGCAACCGCACGAGACATTGGTTCCCAGCATAGGAGACCGTATGAAATCCACAGTGTTGTTTCTCTGCACGGGTAATTCCGCGCGCAGCCAGATGGCGGAGGGGTGGCTGCGGCAGCTAGCGGGCGACCGTTTTGACGTGTGCAGCGCAGGCACCCATCCGGTCGGTCTGAACCCCGGTTCAATAGAAGCCATGGCCGAAGTCGGGATCGATATCGCAGGGCATCGATCAAAAGGGATGGGCGAATTGGCCGATCGGTCATTCGACTATGTCATCACGGTCTGCGATCGGGCGAAGGAAACCTGTCCAATCTGGCCGGGCCGGACAACCGTGATCCATTGGAGCTTCGACGATCCGGCGGCCATCACCGATGTCGAACTGCGGCGGCTGACCTTCCGGCGGGTGCGCGACGAAATCGCGGCGTCGATTCGTAGATTCCTAAAAGAGCGGCAAGGGTAAACTAAGCGGTTACCGCTCCGCCGCAGGACGAGCCTGCTCCGGCCGTGCAGCCATAACAATGGTTACGTGTGATGATCTGGCGGTGGGTGAGTTGCGCCGGGTTGAAGTCGCGAATATGCGTGGGCGCACCGTGCGCGAGCGGCAGATCCAGCATCTGATTGAAGTCGCAATCGTACAGCGTGCCGTCCCAACTCACCGATAAGGTCGAGCGGCACATCACACAGGCAGCGGCGGCGGGATTGAAGGCGTTGGCGAGCCGCTCCATGTAGCCCTTGTAGTTCCCGCTCTCCACCAGAAACTCGAGGAACCGGCTCACGGGCATGTTCGTAATGGTGTAGAGATGGTTGAATTCGACGCCGTGCTTGGTGCGGAGCTCTTTTTTGAATTGCGCTTCGATGGCTTCCTGCTTGGGCGGGAGAAAGGCGCCGGTCGGATTGTAGACGAGATTCAAGAGCAAGCCGCTGCCAGGCCGGCCGTATCCCAGGCGATTCAACAGGCGTAGCGCCTCAATCGACTTCTCAAAAATGCCATCGCCACGTTGCGCGTCAGTCTGACTGGCCTGGTAGGAGGGGAGCGACGCCACGACTTCTACGCGATGGGCGGCCAGAAATTCAGCCAAGTCTGCGTGCGACGGCAACAAGAGGATCGAGAGATTGCACCGGTCCATCACGTGCCGGCCGAGCGCATGGGCCTGCTCCACCAGCCAGCGGAAATTGGGGTTCAGTTCCGGTGCGCCGCCGGTGATGTCGACCGTGGGAATGTCGGTTGTAGCGAGGGCCGCGATACAGAGTTCCGCCGTCTCTTTCGACATACTCTCGGTCCGGTCAGGCCCCGCATCGACATGGCAATGGCGGCAGGTCTGGTTGCAGAGTTTGCCGACATTGAGTTGCAATACCGTGATACCGGTGGCGTGAAGCGGCGACAGCCCAGCCTGCGAGAGCCTGGTGTCGAAGGCCGGAATGCCGGTCGTTGAGTCCAGAATCCGCAACTGTTGGTACGAGGAGGCTAGTGGATTCTGACGGCCTAGTAATGTGAGCGCCATTGTCGCGCCTAGCAGCAGCCGCCGCCTGGTGTGCAGCTGGTCGTTGCCCCGCCGACCGGCTCGCCGGCTCGATTGAGGATGGCGAAGTGCGGAGCATAGCCGTCGGTTTCGAGAACCTTGAGGGTCTTGTCGCAAATCTCCATCGGCTCGCCGCGCCGAAACACATGGTGGTCATCGTCCTGCGCTTCCAGGAACGGCCCGGCCAGCAAGGCAAAATCGCCTTTCCACACACAGGGAGTCTGCTCGGGAAGCACGGCGGTCCATCGCGGATCCGCCTGATTGAGCGTCAGCGGGTCTTGCGATAAGACAAATAGCGGGGCAAATGGCGGCTGACTCAGGAGCCGTGCCGATTCCACGGTGAGCGCTTGAGGAATGCCGCGCAGATAGGTTGTCCCTCGTTCATCCACCACCCGGCTGAAGGGCCCGCGCAAGGTTGCGTGGCGCGGGCTTGGAGCCGACGCGGTGGCAGGGAGTTTGTAGCCGGTCAATGTCACCGAAAAGAAGTGAATGCCGTCGATCCGCTGCCAGGGTGATGACTTGATCAGATGAATGCCGATAAACCCTGCTTCCGCCATGCCGGCCAGATAGTCGGTGAGCGTGAGCGCGCCCGACAGGCAATCGCCCCACTTCTCCGCATCGTGGATCAGATATTGCGGCACGGGCTGGTCGGCGACGATATCCGAAATGGTGAACCGCCCGCCGAGCTTCGCGACGCGGAACATTTCACGAAAGACTTTGCGTTTGTCGGGGGCCAGATTGATCACGCAATTGGAGATGATCAAGTCGATCGTCCCGTCTGTCACCGGCATGGCGTCGGCCATGCCTTTTCGGAATTCCACATTGGACGAGGGATAGCCAAGATTGCCGGCCACGATGACGGCGTTCCGGCGCGCGATCTCCAGCATCGTATCCGTCATGTCGATCCCGATCACGCGGCCTGTCGGGCCGACGAGGCGCGAGGCCTCGAAACAGTCGATGCCGCCCCCCGAGCCGATGTCCAGAACGGTTTCCCCGGCGCTCACCGTCTTCAGACCGGCAGGCGTACCGCAGCCATAGGAAATCTTCAGGACCTCCTCGGGGATAAAGGATTTGAGATTGGCCATGTCGTAACTGGTCGGGCAGCACATCTGCTCACCCGTGCTGGCGGCCTTGGCATAACGGTCGCTGACCTTTTTCTCGATTTCGTCTAGTGGCATGGTGTCCTCATTATCGCAATGGCCTAAATAATGCGTTTATCTACCAACCCCTCCCGATCTACGTCAACCGGGCTCCCCATGCCTCAAATAATTAGAATGTGATGACCTGATATCCCTGGGACACAAGCTTTTTGAAGCTTGGATGGCCGTCATGCTCTCCTGCCAGCTTCACGCCGCAGGCCACGACCTTCTCCTTCACGCCGAAAGCCCCGGCGCAAAACTCGCATACGCCGCCGATCCGATCCTTTACCACGACATAGAGCCGATGAAGTTTGTGATCTGGCTTTTCCAACTCAGAGATCCATTTAGCTCCGGCGCCATCGAAAATGAGCTGGACATCGTCACGGCCCTCCTTGAACTCCTTGACGGCTTCCAGTGCGTTCACGACGCGGCCCAATCCTTCATGGGTATCTGTGTCGGCTAATACAATGATGGCGACTTTGGACATGCGGCGCTCCTTTCAAGAATGAGAAGTACATTGTGACATGCCGGTGTTTCTCGGAGCGGCTCGGCCCACTCTATCCTGCAAGTACGTGATGAATCTGTGAGCTGGCTTACAGCGGGAAGAACGGCCAGAGAGGCTTCTTTGCAGCACGTCTGTCGTAATGCGACACGGGCAGAATTGTCTTGGCTAGGGTAATCAGGTAGGCTCACGTTTTCTGAGGGACGCACGAAGATGGATCAACCAGCCGCACTACCGAACAAACTCTGGTACCTCAAGCACATCCGCTTGTTCGACGGCATGTCTCCAGCCGAAATGCAGGAGATGGAGAAGATGACGCGCATGGAAGAGGTCAAGAAGCGGCAGCCGTTGTACCTGCCGGGCGATCCCAGCACCAACGTGTATTTTCTCAAGCAGGGGCGGGTCAAAATCTCCAATGCCGACGCCAGCGGCAAAGAAGTGACCTTCGAGCTCCTTGAGGCGGGCGACGTGTTCGGCGAACTGGAAGCGCTGGACGGGGTGCCGCGCGCGACCGCAGCCGAGGCCATGGACGACGCCCTCATCTGCGCCATCCCCCGAGAGGCCTTCACCCACTATTTGGCTACGCATCCGATGGTCACGGTCGAACTGACCAAGCTCATTGGCCTGCGGCTGAGAAAGATTCAGAGCCGCGTCGAAGATTTAGTTTTTCGCGATGTGCCCACCCGCCTCGCGCATCTCCTCATCGAGTTAGGCAAGAGTGCCGGCGCGGCGGACGCAGCCGGGACTAGGATCAAAGCCAAGCTCACACATCAGGAAATGGCGAATCTCATCGGCTGCAGCCGGGAAACCGTGAGCGCCACCCTCGGCCAATTTCGCGATCAAGGGCTGATCCAGATGGACGGCCGGACGATGACGATCGTGAACCAGGAGGGGCTAGGACAGTTAGTCGTTTGACGGCGCGTTAGCTTCTTGTTTTTGGTGGTGATTTAGCCACCACCAGCCATAGATCCCCAGATTCACGACCACGACCACCGCGCCAAGTATCAGTTGAATCTCGTGTGTGAGAGTCTCCGGATAGAGGATGGGGATAACATAGCGGACGACGAAGTCTCCTTCATAGCTTCCCTCGCCCCCCTGCCTTCGCAGCCAGTTTTCCAACGGTGTCAGTGGGCAGATCCACCCGCTGAATTCGATGAACGCGCCCCAGGCCACTGCTGGCAGGTGTAGCCACATGATTCTCGGCCATTTCAGGATGAAGAGCCCGCCCAGCAGCACGAAGAGCACAAAGCTGAGGTGAATGAGAACGACGCAATCGGCTGCGAGTCGATAGAGCATGAGGCTAGTGTGGAGAAAGCAGGTGGCTGGCGCAATGGGCTAGTCGAACAGGCGAGGGGGAGCGTCCGGATCCGGGTACGTGAGCCCCCCATTCTCGCTGACGGCGAAGGGTGTCAGTTGGTGCCGGTCGGCCTTTGTCTCCGTCATGATGTGCCGGACGTCCCAGCCTCGGCTGACCAGTGCATCGGAAATCAATGGACGGTGGCAGCGCCAGGGGACTGCTTCGGCGCACATGACGGCGGTTCGATGCGATCGGCTCTCAGCCATCAGCTTCTCGACCGATCTTTGAAATTCCTCCGTCTGCATGTAGTCGGCATAACCGCGAAAACTCTCGTTGCGCCAGCCGGTATTGCGAGAATCCTTCTTGGATTTGCGTAGCCCGCCTAGCGCGGGTATGTGGCGGTACTGGATCCCCGCGCTCCGCAACGACGGCGCCAGGGCGTTGGTGTTGAATTGAGGGTTGTAGCGTGAGCGAGGGACGGTGCGCACATCGATGAGTTCGGCAATGGTGTGGGCTCTGAGCAGCGCGATGAATTCTTCGATCGGCCTGGTCGAATGGCCGATGGTCCAGAGGGTGGGACGTAGTCCATCACTCACGGCTGGCCTGCCTGCTTGGCCCAGTCGGTCAATTGCTCCGCATCCTCGATCACGTCGAGCGGGACTTCATAATATGATTTGAGCGACTGCCTGGCGTTGGGCTTGAATGGCTTCATTCCCTGGTCTTGATACCGCGTGACGGTGGCTGGGGAGACTTTGAAGTAGAGCCGGCCCTTGTGGACGATGCCGAAAAATGTTTTCCCTGAGTAGAGTCCGAATCCGCCGAACATGGCGCGACAGGTCAGGCCTCGCAGATCGGCCAGTTGATCTAGCACAAAATCCTTGAAGCCGTCGGATTTTGCCATCGGCACTTTCTACAATGGTTTGCGCGCCGCGACAAACCTCACCGCCATCGGAAACACGATGCGTTCCCCGCGCCGGTAATTCGATGCGGCTTGCAAGATGCGCTGCTTTACGTCCTGCTGCTGGGCATCGGTCAGCTTGGCCATGAGATTCTGGACCGGCGCGGCGATTTCCATCAGGCTGGTGTAGTACTCTTCTGCTGAGGCATAGGACCAGTCCGCAAGAAATTCCTGATCGGTGGTGTCAGTCAAGCCTGCCTGCTGGAACATTCCGGCGAGATCGCCCGGCTTCGCCAGCCGGAAGATGCCCGGTGCCGTGGGGTCTGGTGGCGGCAGTTCGATCACCTGTTTGATGGCGGCCATGGAGAGCCCGATGGAGGGATTCATTTCAGGGGCGGACCAGACCGCCGCCGCCACCCAGCTTCCTGGTTTCAGGACCCGCGCAATCTCTGACGCAGCCTTCGGGATCTCCGGGAGAAACATCAGGCAGAAGCGGCTGGTGACCGCGTCGAACGAGTTGGCGTCGAAGGGCAGCGTCGTCACGTCGCCGGTTCTGAATGAGACGTTGCTCAGGCCGAGGCGTGTCGCCTTTCGGCCTGCTGCAGCGAGCATGTGTTCGGCGAGATCCATGCCGATGACACTGCCGGATGGCCCGACCGTCTGAGCACCAAGCAAGGCCGGGTAGCCGGTGCCGGAGCCCAGATCGAGCACGGTCATGCCTGCATGAAGACGCGCGTCGGCAACGAGGCGATGGTTCAGGAAGGCCATCTGTTCGTCGAACAGCCGGTCCCACTTTTCCCACCCGCCGGCGACGCGGTTCCAGTCCTGGCGTTGTCCTTCGATGATCTGTGTGGACGTTGGCTGCGGCATGACGTTCCTTTCTGAATCGTGGAGAGGGTTCACGCGGGCTACTTGATCTGCAGTAATGTCTCCCGCAGTTCTTTCAATTCGGCGATGGAGAGATCCAGATGCTGGTCGCGCTGCGGTTGATCGTCTTTGAATTTCCACAGCCGCCAGAAGATGGCGGTCAATTCCTTCTTGTGCGTCACGGCCAGATCGTAGGCCGGTGTCTTGGATTGCTCCTTCGTCACGCCGCAAAATGAATCCAGCAGGGCATGCAACTGGTTGTGGTAGTCGTCCAGGGCATTGTCCTTCCCCTTGCCGCCCTTCGCTTTGGCCGCCGTGGCCTCCATCATATTGGTCAGATTGATCATCGTGTCGACGCCGCTGGCGCCTTTCGCCTGGGTCGCATAGTCTCCGGCGCGGGGATAGAAGAGATAGCTGCAACCGCTGAGCCCCATCAGCATGAGCGCGAGCGCCAACACCCCAATCGTTCGTTGCATAGGAACCTCCTTCGGTGAGCCTGTTGAGCATCTAGTCAATCATGTTGATCGAGTGCGGTCAACATACGGTGTGTCGGGGTTCCTGCGCTGTTCTCTCACGGCGCACCGTTCGTATCGCTTCGACAATCCGGTCCGGTCGGTCTTCCTGTAGATAGTGCGAGGCATCATCCAGTGTCTCAACCCTGGCCTGCGGAAACAGCGTTTGCCAGCGAGCCAGATAGTGCGGCTGGCCGAATGCCGGATCTTTCATCGCCCAAATCAGAGCGGCTGGTTTGTCACGCAGACGGTGGAGGTTCGCTCCGGTTTCCGCGAGCCAATCGGCGGATTGCCGGATTTCTCTCGGGAAGATCCAGGTGCCGATTCGTGAGGCTTCGGTGGGAAAGGGATCGGTGTAGGCCTTTCGCAGGACCTTGGTCACCTTCTCTTTGTGGAAGATACTGCCGGGAACGACTGTTTTGGCAAAAAAGCTTTTCTTCAGTTGGAGATAACAGCCGGGAAAGTTGCTGCCCATGATGAGAGAAAAGAGCGTGCTACGGAGATCGGGACGCCAGCACCAGGTGTTCAAGATGACCAGACCGGAGAAGTCCTGCGGCCGTTGTGTGGCGATGGAGAGACCGATCGGGCCGCCCCAGTCATGGCAGACCAAGATGATGTTGGTTAAGCCCAGATGATCGATCAGCGCATTGACCCAGCCGGCATGTTCGCGAGGGGTATAGCCATAGCCTTGCGGGTGGCCGGAAAATCCGAATCCCGGGTAGTCCGGCGCAATGCACCGGACCTCGGCGCTCAGCGACTTGATGACGTTCCGGTACACATAGGACCACGTTGGGTTGCCGTGCAAGAGCAGCACTGCTGGCCCTGTGCCTTCATCCACATAGTGCATACGGCCGCCGTCCCGTTCAAACCAATGGCCGGTGAAAGGATATTCCTCAGCATCGACAGAAAACGGGCGTCTTGATGTCGTGAGCGATTCCATTTATGCGCCTGTTCCAAACACCGTCGCGAAGGCCTCGAAGGAGGTGGCGGTGGTGTTGGCCTGAGATCGGATTTCCATTGGCGCCACGAGTCCTTCGTTGAAGGCGCGGTACATCTCGATGAAATTTCTGACCACGTCGGGAGAGAAACCCATGCCCAGCATGGCCTGTTCCGCTACGTCATAGGGAAACTGCACATAGGGAAGGGCCGGTAGGCCCACAGCCTTGCCGATGATGGCGGTGGCTTCGGTCATGGTCAGGTTCCGCTGGCCGTGGAGTTCCTGTGTCTGCTTGCCGGAAAAATCCCTGCGCAGGAGCCGTTCCGTTGCGACAGCGGCGATATCCTTCGTCGCAATCATGGGGACTGCGATATCCCCGCGCAGGGGCGTGCCGTTGATGCGCTGCGTCGCGATCAGATCGCGATTCCAGAGCAGGTTCTCCATAAAATAGCCGGGGCGCAGATGCAGGATGTGACTGCCAGTCACCCGGTTGAGGCGCTGTTCGACATCGTGCAGCCTCGAGATGGGGCCGGCGCCTTGCGGCAATTGTGCGCCGAGGCTGCTCAAGTTGACGACGAAGGGCGGTTGAGCCTGTTCCAGTGCCGTGCCCAGGGCTTCGCCAATCTGTTGATGATAGGCGCGCAGATCCGCGGCGGCATAATTGGGAGGGATCATGGTATAGGCAGCGGTGGCGCCGGTAAAGGCGCGAGTCATGGCGGCGGCATCATCTGCCGAGCCCACGAAGACTTCCGCGCCGAGATCGGCCAGCGGTTTCAATCGAGCCGCGTCGCGTCCAATTGCCCGGACCTTCTTGCCCTGTTTCAGCAACGCTTCGGTAAGGGCTTTCCCGGTGTTCCCTGTGGCTCCGACGATCAGGTACATGGTGTCCTCCTGGTTGGTTGAATATGGAATGAACGTTCAAGAACGTGGTAAAAAAATTATTCGAGGAGGCGGAGCGCTATCTCTGCCGACTGCGTAATCGATTCCGCCGAGGCCCCTGATTTAATCATCACGATCGTGCCCTGCATCATAGTCGTCAAAAATCGCGCGAGGGCGCGCGGATCCTTCCCCTTCGGAAGTTCGCCCTGCGCCTGTGCCCGCGTAAGGAGCGTGAAGAACGACTCCTCTCCCAGCCGTAGCGCGTGCTGGAGAGTGCTGGCGATGTCGCGTTCATGTGGCGCCAGTTCCATGACGCTGTTGGCGACGAGACAGCCGCGGCGCTGTGGATCGGCGAGTGCGCCGGCGATCATTCCTTGAATAAATTGACGCAAGAGCGGCAAGGCCGGTCCCGGTTGATCGAGGAGGGAGAATTTTGCACCAACGACGCGCTGGCAGTAGTGGCGTAAGGCTTTCAAGAAGAGCTGGCGCTTGTCGCCAAAGGTGTCGTAGAGCGAACCACGATTCAGATTCATGGCCGCCAATAAGTCTTCCATCGACGTGGCTTCGTAGCCTTTATGCCAAAAGACCTGCATCGCTTGATCAAGCGCGTCGTCCGGATCGAACTCTTTCGGGCGGGGCATGGGGGATTTCTCCTGCTTGATGACTCCGATGGTGGTAGGGTACTATGTANNAATGTTATCGTATTATCTCAGCCATAGTACTGGCGATTCGATGCGACGTGTGGAAGCTCGGCGTGGAGAAGGGGTTACGTAGTTCTCGGGAATCCTTTTGGCTTCTGTACAATCCGGCGAGGGGTGTATTACAACGTGAGAGTGATGAGGCGGTTGCAGTGCTCTTTTCAGGGATGAGGGGAAGAGGCAAGGGGATCATGGACGTGGGTATGGGACGGAAATTTATGAAGCAGATGGTAGCATCGATCGGATCGTTTAGTAAAAAAAATCTCCGACAGCTGGGGTTCTGTCAGGACGAGTCTTCGTTCCAGGCTACGGCATGGCAAGCGGGAGGCCCTTTGCGAGTAGAGCGCCGGCGGGAGGCGCGCAGTGCCAAGATCAGTTCCTGTACGTATGGGCTGATGCGTTCTGTCGATCGGGATGGCGTGACTCTCGAAGAGGGGCAGGGGACGGCGGTGAATGAAAGTCCCTCCGGCTTGCGTTTGTTGCTGGGGATTGCGCCTCACCCAGGACAGCTGTTGGAAGTGCAAACCAATCAATCGACATTCAGTTGCGGGCTCTATCTGGCCGAAGTCTGCTGGACGAAACCACTGCGCGAAGATGAGCAAGGGGCGCTCTACCTCGTCGGATGCCGTGTGAATTTTGGAGCCGCCCGCGTCGCCATGTTCTAGCCTTCCATGTATTTGGCCGTGTCTCCCCGCGCCCCTGCCTGGTAGGATGCAGGCACCATGGCTGCATCTGTTTCCACCACCCCGCCGCGCCAGGCGGCGATCTACTTCATTCTGATCACAGTCGTGCTCGACGTGCTTTCCTTCGGGATTATTATTCCCGTCCTGCCGAAACTCGTCGAAGAGTTTCTGGCCGGAGACACGGCGCAGGCTGCCCAGGTCTACGGCTTGATGGGCACGGCTTGGGCGCTCATGCAGTTCGTCTGTTCGCCCATCCAAGGGGCGCTATCGGATCGATTCGGGCGTAGGCCGGTCGTATTGCTGTCGAATCTTGGATTGGGGCTTGATTACATCTTCATGGCCCTCGCGCCCACTGTGACCTGGCTTTTCGTAGGCCGGATCATTTCAGGCGTGGCCTCCTCCAGCTTCAGCACCGCGGGAGCCTATATCGCAGACGTCACGCCGCCGGAGAAGCGGGCGGCTGGATTTGGCATGATCGGCGCAGCGTTCGGCTTGGGCTTTGTGCTGGGTCCGGCTGTGGGAGGGATGCTCGGCGCCATTGATCCGCGCTTGCCCTTTTGGGGCGCAGCGGGGACAAGTCTCCTGAACGCCTGCTACGGCCTGTTCGTGCTGCCGGAGTCCCTTCCCCGGGAGAAACGAATGGCCTTTGCCTGGAAGCGAGCCAGCCCGATAGGTTCGCTGGTCTTGCTCCGCTCGCACCGCCAGCTGTTCAGTCTGGCGACCGTCGCGTTTCTCGGCTATCTCGCCCATGCCGTGCTGCCGAGCATGGCCGTGCTCTATGTCGGCTATCGGTATGGGTGGGGACCGTCGGCGGTCGGCTTCATGCTTGCCGGAGCCGGGATCAGCGCCATGCTGGTGCAGGGCGTGCTCATGCGGCCCATTACCGCTGCCGTCGGTGAAAGGCGCACGCTGTTGACGGGGCTGTTGTGCGGCGCCGTCGGATTTGTAGTGTATGGATTGGCGCCCACGGCCTGGATCTATTGCGTGGGCATTCCGATCATGGCGTGCTGGGGGCTGGCCGGTCCGGCCACCCAAGCGCTGATGACGCGGCGTGTTAGCGCGTCCGAGCAGGGCCAGTTGCAAGGGGCCATCGCGGGCCTTGCCGGTATCGCCGGGCTTATCGGTCCCGGTCTGTTCACGCAGACGTTCGCCGTCTTCATCAGACGCGAGTCTGTCCTCGGCGTTTCCGTGCATCTTCCCGGTGCGCCTTTTCTTCTGGCCTCGCTTCTCTTACTGTTGGCGATGGCGTTGGCCTGGCGGGCCACCGCCCGGTAAATTCCCGTTTCCTCAAGTGCATTCCCTTCGATTTTCCAGTGGCGCTCCTTCGCATCCTGCGTAGCGGCATTGGCGTTATGGAGGCCTGTCTCTGTTTCCTCAGTGTGCACTGAAAGATGGGATTGACAGGAAAACCACCGGCATCGTAGTGTGTAGGAATGCTAACTGTATAAGGGATGAAGGAGGCGCCAATGGAGTCCGTCAAGGTGTTCGATACATGGGTAGAAGCGGGTGGTCGCATGCATCATTTCGATGTGATGACGCGCGACGAGGCGACGGCATTGAAGCTGGCGAACGAGCATATGGCCGCGATGGGGCTGGTGGCGGCGGTGGTGACGACGCAGGAGTGCCAGTTTTGTCACCAGGAACCTTTGGCGTATTTCTCGGAGGCGCAGCAACGGATGTTTCGCGAGTCGGGCGGCTTCATTGTCACGCTATCTGAATAGGGAACGCGGAATCGCGAGACGTCTGTGTCTTGACGCCGGCGCGTTCCCCCGGGGAGCGCGTGGCGGCCCCGTTCGATGAACCTTCCTGGTCTTCCTCTGATCGCTGCTTCAGAATGTCGGTAGACGTTGCCGGGGTCTATTCCCGACAATCTTGACATTGGCCTCGAGCCCCTATTACAAAAACACCCCTTGTTCGCGTGTGTTCTCCACCAAGGACGCCTGTATGGAGCCGATGAGTATGCCTGTGTCTGCGAAGCCGTCTGTGCTGGATCTCGTGCCGGACGACAATCCCACCTGGTGCAAGATCGATTTGCGGCTGGTGATCGCGATCGTGATGGTGTTCGGCGCCACGGCATCCACGATCGTGCGGTTCAGCCACGAATTGTTCGATCCCTTGGCGGATTTGTTCTTGCTGCAAGGCTGGGCCGCCGTAGTCGCGCGGCCGAGTCTGCTCTGGTTTACCATGGGCATGGTGCTGCTGGTCATCCGGACCCTGCTGTGGGTCCGGTACCGCCCGTATGCCGCGGCGGATTACGAGCAGGCGCCGCGGATGTCCGTCATCATTCCGGCCTATAACGAAGGCGCCCTGGTGCGTCAGGCGGTGGAGGCCTGCGTCCGTGCGGACTATCCTCGTGAGCGGCTCGAAATTATCGTAATCGACGACGGGAGCACAGACGACACCTGGCAGCATATCGCGCAGGCGCGGGATGAATGGCCAAAGCGGGTGCAGGCGGTCCGGCTACCGGTGAACAAGGGCAAGCGCGGCGCGCTGGCCGCGGGGTTTGCCAAAGCGACCGGCGAGATCCTCGTGACCGTTGATTCCGATAGTGTCATCGAGCGCGGCGCGTTGCTGGCCATCGCCGGGCCTTTTCGAAATGAGCGGGTCGGGGCCGTGGCGGGGAAGGTCTGCGTGCTCAACCGGTTCCGGTCGCTGCTGCCGCGCATGCTCCATGTGCGGTTCGTGCTCTCCTTCGACTTCCTCCGTAGCGTCCAGTCAACCTATGGAACGGTGTATTGTTGTCCGGGGGCGCTCTCGGCCTATCGGGCCTCCGTCGTCAAGCCGTTGATTCCTGCCTGGCTGCAGCAACGATTCTGGGGCGAAGCCTGTACGATTGGGGAGGATCGCGCGCTGACGAACGATGTCCTCGCGGCGGGCTACCAATCGGTCTATCAACGGTCGTCGGTCGTCCATACGCTGGCGCCTGAGAGTTACCGCCAGCTCTGCAAGATGCTGCTGCGGTGGGATCGAAGTTACATCCGGGAAGAACTTCGGTTGTGGAAGATCATGTGGCGGTTGCCGCTGCCGGCTCTGCTGCTCACCCTGTTGGAAACCATCATCACGAATCTCCGGTATCCCGTCGCCTATAGTTCCCTGGCGCTCATGTTCTATCTCTGCGTGCAGGATCCCTGGACGATCGTGCGCTTCGTGTTATCCATCGGGGTGGTCTCGCTGTTCTATACGCTGTATTTTTTCCATTCCGAGCGGTCCCGGGAATTTCTATTCGGCATCGCCTATGTATATTTCTACATCGTGAGTCTCGTCTGGATCTTCCCCTATGCGGTGGTCACCGTGCGGAATCGCGCGTGGATGACCCGGTAGCGCTGGCAGACCGTTTCAGCATCCTGTTAGAATCGCACCGCTATGGCGATCCAGACATACCAGGCGCAGGTTGAGGCGATTCGGCCGCTTACCCATGACGTGCGCGAATTAGATCTGCGTTTGGTCGCGCCGGAGGCTATCGCGTTCAAGCCGGGCCAGTTCATTTCCTTCGAGATGCCGAATCCGCAGATCGGCCGCCTCGTGACGCGGGCCTATTCCATCGCGTCGCCGCCCAGCCGAGAGGACGTTCTGACCCTGTTGTTCAATCGGGTGTCGGGCGGGCCGGGTTCCGGATTTTTATTCGATCTTAAGGTTGGGGATCCGGTCCATTTCAAAGGGCCGGCAGGGAGCTTTCATCTGCGTGATGATCCGGAGCGCGAGCTGCTCTTCATCGCGACCGGCACCGGCATTGCGCCGATCCGGTCGATGATTCTGGCCAATGCCGAACGATCAGATCCCCGCCCCGCGACCCTCTTCTGGGGGCTGCGCAGCCAGCGGGATCTGTATTATCAGGACGATTGGACTGCGTTGAACAGGCGCTCGCCGAACTTCACCGCCGTCACCACCCTTTCCCGCCCTGAGCCGGGCTGGCCCGGCGAATCGGGCCGCGTCCTCCGGCTTCTCGACGAGCGGGTCGCCTCGGTCGAACACCTTGCCGTCTATGTCTGCGGGAACGGCGGCATGATTACCGATGTGATCGCTTCCCTTCAGTCGAAGGGGCTCTGTCCGATCTATCGCGAGAAGTGGTACGACGACAAAGGATCGGCGCAGGAATGACCGGGCCAGCGAATCACGATATTGGATTGGACGACCTCACGCACCGCCTCCTCGAAGAGGGGTCGGCCTTTCGTGCCTTTCTGCGCAAGCGGCTGTCCGATGACGCGGTGGTCGAAGACCTGCTGCAGCAGAGTCTGATGAAGGCGGTCGAACGCGGCCATGAACTGAAGAACAGCGACAGTGCCGTCAGTTGGTTCTATCGCCTGTTGCGCAATGCGGTGGTGGACTATTATCGGGCCCATGCCGCCGACCATCGAAAGATGGAAGGCCTGCTCCAGGAGATGGTCGCGTCGGGCGAAGAGCAGACCCCGGCGTTGGATGATATCAGGCCGGCCGTCTGTGCCTGTCTCGGCACCCTTTTACACCACATGCGGCCGGCCTATGCGGACCTTATCCGACGCATAGATCTGGAAGGGGAGTCGCCCGCGGCCGTGGCCAAGGACTTGAAAGTGACCGTCAATAATCTCACCGTCCGCCTTCATCGCGCGCGCCATGCCCTGCGGACAACCCTCGAACAAACTTGTGGAATCTGCACGAAGCACGGCTGCCTGAACTGCACCTGTTAAGCCACTGTAATAATTCGCCCCCTCCTTCGTCTGTAAAGGTGAGAGCAACATTCACCACTCACAAGGAGGTCAATCATGATCCAACATGGCGCAGTTAGCGCAACGCTGCCGGAACTCGAGGAGAGCGAGGCCTGCTGTTGCAAGCCCAAGGATTACGGGAGCCATGCCGAACATGCCGAGCAGCAGGCCCACCACGGCCATCACGGGGAGACGCACGGCACGGCGTCCCTCAACCGCACCGCCCTCATGGCCACGCTGCATTGCTTAACCGGCTGCACTATCGGCGAAATTCTCGGGATGGTGATCGGGACGGCGCTGGGATGGACCAATTGGCCGACGGTGGCGCTCGCTGTGGCCCTGGCCTTCCTCTTCGGCTACGGGATGACGCTCTGGCCGTTGCGCCGGGCGGGCATGGCCTGGGGCACGGCCCTCGGACTTGCCTTCGCGTCCGACACTCTTTCCATGACAACGATGGAGCTTGTGGACAATGTGATTATGGTGGCCATCCCTGGAGCAATGGACGCCGGCTTGCCTAACCCCGTATTCTGGGGAAGCCTGATTGTGTCGCTCGTGCTCGCGGGAGCCGCAGCCTTTCCGGTGAACCGATGGTTGATCGCGCGAGGGAAAGGCCATGCGTTGGTGCATGTGCACCATTGCCATTGAGCGACAAACTGACGATAGGGCAGAAGGTATGAATTTTCACACTTCCATCCGGCTCGGGGCGATCGTGGCGTTGGCCTCGGTCGCCCTCGCGCTCGCCGCCTGCAGTCAGTTTGAGCCGCGCGACAAGCGGTTCTATTACCGGGCGCTGTGGAACTTCGCATTGCGCGAAGATCTGGCCGAACTTGACAGCGAGTTCAACGGGGTGGATTTCGGCCATTCCAATCTCTACGAAAATCTTCTCCTCACCGGCGGGAAGGATGTTCCGGCCATCGAAGACCGGGCGAGAAAAGAAACCCTCGCCTTCATTGCTACCAAGCCCAGGCTCAATCCGAACGAGGAGGCCATCGCGCCAACGTACATGAAGCTGGCCTGGCGCGCGCAGAACACCTTCGACGAAGCGCATGCCCTGCATCGCGCGACCTATGACATCGTCGTGTCGGATGAGCCCGACAAGGATCGCGCGTTGCGGAGCGTGCTGGCCTATTACCAGGAGAGCGCCTACGCCATCACGGCCAAGCGGCTGGATCATCGGCGGCTGGATCAGTTCCCCTATTCTAAAACCTTCCGCCAGCGGTTCCCGCTGTTCAACGCCACTATCTGGTCGTACCATTATCTGCAAGTCGCGGTGTACGATCCCTTGCAGGCCGCTCACGACCTTGACGCGAAGAAACAGGCGGTGCGGCCCATCCTCGCGACCTATCGCCGATACCTCGAACAACCGCCGGTCGACTGGACCTTCATGCCGCTGACGGCGGAATTGAGCCCCGTGTTCGCCGCGCAGTACCCGGAGATCGCCAATATCTTCGACAATCTCCATATGCTGCACGACAACATCAGCGACATCCTGGCGAGCGAGTTGCTGACGACCTGGGAAGCAAAGCGGACTGAGATCTATCGTCTGGTAAATACCTACTATTGGGCGAGCGCGGATGCGACCAATCCGATGATCGTGCAAGACCGGGAGCATCACCATTGAAACCAAGTATGTGGAGGATTTTCAGTCTGATGCTCGCTCTGACACTGGCGCTGTTGCCTCTGCGGGGCTTTGCCTTAGATCACGATAACCTCGATCCGAACCGTCCCATCGGAATGGAAGATGCCTATGCGATTCCGAAGGGGGAAATCGGGATGGAAGGGGGCGTGCGTTTCAACGACCGGCGGGAAGGCCGCACCCGCGTGACGTTTCAGCCTCAGATCATCTACGGCGCGTTCGACAACACGCAGATCGAAATTCAGGGGGATCTGTTGAGCGAGCCGAATACGCTTGTCGGTTCGGCGAAGTCGGGCGATCTGCACCTGGGTGTGCTGTACAACTTGAATACGGAGACAATCTACCTGCCGGCCTTTGCGGCCCGCGTCGAGGTGGATCTCCCTACGGGCGTGAATTCGAAAGGCGTGGATACCCAGATGACCGGCATCCTCACCCGTTCATTCGGGCGGCTGCGCGCGCACCTCAACGCGGGCTATACCGTCCTCGGTTCGCCGCAGGGACAGGAGCGGCCCGGGGCCTATCGCGCGGTTGCGGCCCTGAGCTACCCGCTAGGCTATCCGTCAAGTTTCCGCGATACGCTAATTGCCAGTCTGTATACGAGGGAATCAGACCTGCGCGGTCAGCGCAATCACACCGGCATCGAGCTTGGCCTGCGGCATCAGCTGTCCTCGCGCATTGTGTTGGACGGCGGCCTCGGCACCGAATTCGTGGGGCCTGCAGACCGGGCGGCGCTTCTTGGAACGGTGGGCGTCTCGGTGGGATTTTGAGCCAGTCCGGCGGAGTGAGGCTTTTGCCGGGAGCGTGGCGATCTCGAGGCAGAAACCGCACCGGCTCCTGTGCTAGCATGGACTTGTCGCCTTCAGATCGCCGGTCTGGCCGGACCCGGCAATGGATATTCCGACAGGTCGCCCCATGACTTTTTTAAGGATGTCATCATGCCGCTGATTCCCGAGCCGCTCCAACACCGTCTCGTCCAGCTTCGCCGCGTGCTCCATGAGTATCCGGAGCTCAGCGGCCAGGAAGCGAACACCGCCGCTGTCATCTGCAAATTCCTCGATGGACTCGCCATTACGTACCGGGCTCAGGTTGCCGGTCACGGCGTCGTTGCCGAGATTCCCGGACGAGCCGGGGTCCCCTGCGTCGTCTTACGCGCCGATATGGACGCGCTGCCGATTCAGGAAGATACCGGCCTGGAATTCGCGTCGGTCCACGATGGCGTCATGCATGCCTGCGGGCATGACGGGCATACCATCATGCTGTTGGGCGCCGCCGCGCTGCTCTCTGAGGAGAAGAATCTCCCGGCTCCCGTGCGATTGATTTTTCAGCCGGCCGAGGAAAAAGGCACCGGGGCAATCGCCATGATCAAAGCCGGGGCGCTGGAGGGGGCCGGCATGATCTTCGGCGGCCACCTCGACCGCCACTATCATCCGGGCGGCATCGCCGTGGCCGAGGGCGCGGTCAATGCGTCGTCGGATAATTTTACGATCGAGATCATTGGACAGGGGGCGCACGGCGCGCGTCCGCATGAGAGCATCGATGCCGTGGTGGTCGGAAGCCTCATGATCATGGCGCTGCAAACAATCGTGTCGCGCGAAGTCGATCCCGCCAGGCCATCGGTGGTGTCCGTCGGCCAGTTCCACGCCGGAACGGCGCCGAACGTCATCGCGGGGCAGGCCAAGCTGGAGGGGACCGTCCGTGCACAGGATCCCTCGGTGAGGCAACAACTCCTTGCGTCGATCCGCCGTATTGCCGAATCCATTGCACAACTCCACGGAGCGAAAATTCAGGTTTCCGTGACGGAAGGCACGCCGCCGCTGATCAACACTCCCGACATGGCGAGCCTGGCCAGAACCGCGGCCGTGGCAACGGTCGGAGAGGCCAATGTCTTCCCGCTCAAGACAGCCAATATGGGCGCGGAGGATTTCAGCTACTACATGGAAAAAATTCCCGGGGCCTATGTCCGGTTCGGCGGCCAAGTGCCCGGCAAGGAGGGGTATCCCGCACATTCCAGCAAGTTTGATTTCGACGAAGAGGCCCTGGCCGTCGGCGCGGCCTATTATGTGGCGATAGCCCGGCTTGCCGGCCAGCGGTTGCGTGAGCAGCCCCCCCGCTCTTGACCCATCGCAGAGGGTTGTTATGATCCGGATCCGTGAAGCCTGCGAAGAAGATGTCGGCCAGATCCGCGAGATTTTCCTTGCCGTCTACGGCACAGACTATCCGCATCGTGAACTGTACGACGAGTTGTGGCTAAAGCGTTCCGTCTTCACGGACGACGCCCTGATTCTCGTCGCTGAAGATACGGATGCCAATCGGGTGATCGGCACCGCTTCCGTGCTCTTCGACTTCGGAGCGCATTCCGATCTCGTCGGCGAGTTCGGCCGGCTTGCGGTCCATCCCGATTATCGCCGGCAGCAGGTCGGCAGACTGTTGATGGAGAAACGGCTTGAAGCGATTCAGAATCGCCTCCACGTCGGACTCGTCGTGGCCCGCACCGTGCACCCCTATGCCCAGCAGATTAGCCTTGCGCACGGGTTCGTTCCCACAGGTTTTCTCCCGCTCAAGCATTTCTTCCGTCACCGCGAGAGCTTCGCGCTACTGGCGAGGTATTTCGGCGACGGGCTGGCCTTGCGCCGCAACAATCCGCGGATTATTCCCGAGGCCTATGCGCTGGCTAATCTTGTAATGAGCCATCCGCCGCTGACGCCGGATTTCATCGTCGACGAAGATTCGGCTCCGTATCCGGCCGGGGGCGACTACACCATTGAGCAATTGCAGTCCGAAGGCTACCCGGCCCTGCTGCGCATCGAGCGAGGGCGGGTGCGCAACCGGGAAATATTCGGCCCCATGCGGCTGGACTATGGGTTCTTCAAGCTCCAGGCGCGGCAAACGAGCTACTTCCTGGCCCGCTCAGGCGGCCATATTGTCGGGGCCGTCGGGTATACGCTGGATCCGGTCGAGCATACCGTCCGCGTGTTCGAGTTGATCGCCCTGGCCGACGATGTCGTGCGATTTCTGCTCGTTGAATTGGAGCGGAAGTGCCGGGAAGAGATGGGCATCGAATACATCGAGATCGACGTCAGCGCTTACGCCCCGCGCATGCAGCGCACGCTGTTGGAGCTGAGTTTTCTGCCGGTCGCGTATGTGCCGGCCATGGTGTTCTATCAGGTCGAACGGTTGGACATCGTGAAGATGGTGCGGTTGAATAGACTGCAAGATCTCGGGGCGCTCGCGTTGACCGAGCCGGTGCAGGCTGTCGCCGATGTCGTGATGCGCGGATTCTCGACCTGCGTCATTGCCCCACGCATGGCACAGGCGATCAAAGATGTTCCGCTGTTCCAGGGCATGAATAGCGAGCAGGCGACCAGACTAGCGGGCGTCTGCCGGGTGCGGGAATGGGCGGCGGGCGAGCGACTGTTTGCCGCGCATGACCCTGTCGATCGGCTCTACATTGTGCTGGAAGGCCGCATTGCCATCAGCGGCGGCACGCCTCCGGTCACCATCGGCACCGTCCACACGGGAGAAACCTGTGGCGAAGTGTCGCTCCTCTCCTCCAAGCCCCACTCTGCCACCGCTACGGCCGAGGGCCCGGTGGAGGCGGCCGAGTTGCTGCAACGAGATCTGGCAGATCTCATCCGCCGCCGTCCCGACATCGGCGTCATCATCTACCGCAATCTAGCGGTCGGATTAGGCGACAAACTCCTGAGATCCGGTAATTCGCGCCGGGATCAAGGGCCGGCCGAATCTGAAGTGCTGCATCTGACGACTGGGTCCTCACCGATCGGATTCTAACCACGCGCGACATGTGTGGTGCGGACTCTTGCGATGGCCGTGATATGGCTTGCGGAATCCCGTAACCGAGGGGAACAGCGGTTTGCACTAGATCGGATGGTCGAGCATGCGCACCGGCTGGCCGGTGGATTCGAGCACCCGTTGCCACACTTCACCGTTGGGATTGAGTTGTCGGGATTCGGCCACGACGATCGGAAGCGGGATATGAGTGAAGTGCCGGTTCCAATATCCGACGGCCATATTCGTGCGGCCGGTCAAGCCGGCGTGGACGGCATGTTGGCCGAGCACCAGGCAGAACTCTGCGTCGACTGAATTCGCGGGCAGGCTCCGGATCGTGTAGCTCGGATCGATGTACTTCAAGGTCGATTCAATCCCAAACGCGGCCAAATGGCGCTCGATCTGGCCCTGGAGAAATACTCCGATATCTTTCAGGCGCACATTGCCCGATCGATCTCTGGCCGGTTCGCTTTGGAAGTCCAACAGCGACTGGCCGGCGCCTTCGGCGACGACAATGACGGCGTGATGCTTCTCGTGCAGCCGGTGGAAGAGGGCGCGTAACAGCCCGGCTTCTCCGTCCAACTGGAACGGGACTTCGGGGACGAGACAGAAATTGACATCGTTGTTGGCCAACGTAGCGTGGGCCGCGATATAGCCGGAATGGCGGCCCATGAGCTTGACCAGCCCGATCCCGTTATAGTGCCCCCGTGCTTCGTCATGGGCCGCAACGATCGCCGTATCGGCTGCGGCAAATCCGAACGACCGCTCAACCCAGGGTAAATCATTATCGATGGTTTTGGGGATGCAGACGACCCCGATCGGCAAACGGCGACGGGCGATCGCCTTGCATAACGCTGCCCCCCCCCTGCATCGTTCCGCCACCGCCGATCGCGAATAATAAGTTCACGCCCTGTTGCACCAGGGTCTCGACCATCGCGTCGGGGTCCTGCGGGCCTCGCGAGGTGCCCAGGATGGTGCCCCCGTGCCGGTGAATGAGCTGAACGCTCTGTGGAGACAAGGGAATGGGCTCGCATTCTGACTTGGGTGCCAGGCCCGCGAACCCATACCGAAACCCGAGGATGCGGCGAACCTTGTAGCTATAGTGCAGTTCCATGACGATGGAACGGATTACGTTGTTCAGTCCCGGCGATAAGCCTCCGCACGTCACGATGCCGCAGGTCATTCGGAGCGGATCGAAATAGATCCGTTCCCGTGGCCCTGCGGTTTCGAAGGCGGGAAGCGGGCGACCGGCCTGCAGAAACGGTTCGGTTTCCTCTATCGTGGAGCACGCGAGGATTCGAACCCGATCGTCAAGGAACGGAGCGCCTCGTCCCTCAAGAGGTGAGGGAACGGTGCAGGGCCCCAGCGTATCAACCCTCAATTGTTCCTGGTCTGGAATGGCCATGATCAGCGGGGAAATCCTTATGCGGAGAGTAATCGGTCTGAACCGGTGGCCCTCGCGGCTATTAGGGTATAGCTTCTATCGGATGGAGAATAATGCGCGCTCCGGATCTCAGTCAATACGACGAGAGAAACCATATTCGGGCGATGATATGGTCACGCTCTTACAGCCTGCCGGTCGTTAAGACTCGTCTGCTCGAGTCAAAGGCCGGTAGGCTTCTCTGAGCGGCTGACGCATCATCGTTCTCTTTCGGCCTTCACGCGTCACGGCCTTCTGGATAATGCCACCTGTTGGAGTGCGGTCATGGGGCCGCGCTGCCGGAGGATGGCAAGCTGCGCTGCGTCTTTTACCAGCAGCGCTCCGGCGAACGCCAGCGCATTGATCGAGATCCCCTCGAAGAATTCTTGAGCCCTGGGTACCAGCAGCAGCCATTGTCGTGTGACGAGCAGGTTGTAGGCCGTTGATCCCGCTTCATCTGCCAGGCCGACGGCGCGGAGCAGTGACCGATAGCAGGCGAGCAAGGCAGAGGCGCCCTCGTTTCCTTGGCCCAGCCAGTCCGGGTGCATCGGCGCACAGGCATGCAGGAACGGGAAGGCCGGCACAGTGCCTGTCGCACCGTCCATCCGCACCTCACACAATAGCCGCGCAATCGGCAGCTGCGCATCGGGGAAGGCCGACAACGGAACCAGTTGTAGGTGTTTGTGGCGCTGGCTCGCTCCGGCGGAAGCGCCCGCGTTGTAGAACCCCAGTCCGTCGATCTCGGCGAGGCACAGCAGCAGCGCCGCGCAATCCTCGCGGGTTAACAGCGCCGTTTGCTCCTCGAATGCGCGCGTCACTATCAAGAGATGATGCTCGACCACGTTGAACTTGTTGAGCAAGGCCACATGAGTCGGGGAGAGATCCGTCACGAATAGATTGGGATCGTAGGGCAGGAAGGGATCGCCGTTCGAGGGGGCCGCCGCGAGAAACGCTTTCATCGCGAGCGCCGTGATGACCCGCACCTGAAAGGCCACGCCGCTCTGTTCGATTACTTCCGGCTCCGTGGGGATCGATTGAATCGCTCCACATTGCCGGGCATGGGCCGTGCGTTCAAGCCACGTGGTCCAGAGAGTGCCTGGAGGGAGGAGTCGGTCTGGATGGTCCATATAGGAGGAAAGGGTACGTGAAGTGGGAACGGAGGGAAAGAGGAAAGTGGAGAGTCCAGTCCGAGATTCCTCTATCCATGGCTTAGGCTAGATGCTTGCGCACGTCGCTTGTCCGTGATGATGCGTGCTGTCTGCGGTGTGAGAAATCCAGCGTGGTGCATGCACGATGAGAAGGCGGTGAACGCCAGTATGTCTTAATGATCGATTGTAGGCTAAGTAGTACACCTAAACGTACTGTTTCTAATTCATGATTAATCTGATATGTGTGAGCGCCAGGTACATCTCTGCAGACGATTGTAATGTACGTTTGATATGACTATTCAGCGCCTGGGTTTATTTGACTTACTCGCTCCCCACTATCTCGTGGGGTTCGATTTCCCTGAATATATCCACCGCTACCTCTCCATCATTTCTGTCGATGAACTGCGCACGCAGGTCGGTCCCCAAGCCATCCTTTACAGCGGGACTTGTTCGCTGGATGGCCCAGGGGCTGGAACCGAAATTGTCCATGAACCCCCGGGCGGCGCGGGTGGACGGTTTCGCTGGAACGGCTTACGGATGCGGTTCCGCATGGTCGTTCCGCGCGACGGGGCAGCATTTGTCAACACGGTTGCACATTCCTCCACCAATGGCAGTCTGCCTCAAGTGGCCGGCCTCCTCGATGATCTGCTACCCACCGAGCCGACATCCACCACCGTCTCGGATTATCCGGGCCTGAAATTCCGCCTTGAACTGCTGGTCGATGCCCTGACCTTTTCGCTCGGCAACGAGTGGCTTCCGGGCAGGATCCATCCCACCACGCGGAGGGTCGAGCAGGATACCGACCCTCGATTCGCGGGCAAGCCGGTCGAAATCCGCTTGCCGAAAGTGCTGCTCAGCTATGGCCAGGGCGATGATGACAATGATTTGAGCCCGCAATTTCGTCTGGAAGCCTGGGGAACGGCTGGATTTGACGGCCCGCACGATCTCGGCGTGGGCGAATTCATCAATATGGAGCCGGGCATTGCCCTGCACCGTTCCGGCAGTTTTGCCTTCAGCATCGACGAAGTCGTGCTGGATACCAGCCCGGAATCCACGCCGCCTGAAATCCTCGATCACTTTGGAGTCGGCGATGACTGGGGGGGGCTGTACATCAAGCAGCTGCTGCTCTACTACTCGAACGACCAGGGGGTCGGATTCACGGCCCGGTTGGCCGACGCCTTGTTCGCGTTCCACGGGAAGGTGTCGTTCGAAGCCGAGCTGGATGTCTATCCCGACCTTGCGCTCACGATTTTTTCCGTCACGCCCAGGTTTTTTCACGGGCCTGCCAGAGTCGAGTTCCGCCGGGGCACTGTCAGCGATTCGCTCGATTCGCCGCCGGCCGGCGATCCGCCCGGGCTCGTCAATCTGATTCAGGGCGATGTGTTGCAGCTGGATATCGGGGGAGGTACGCCGGACTACACCATCGAAGTGCTCGATGGAAGTACCGATAGATGGGAGAGTTCGTCGCGTCGCGCCGTGTTCAATAGCCCCGGCACGCATGATGTATTTATCAAGGTCACTGACAGCCGCGCGGGAACGCCCCGGCGCCATCGCGAGTATCTGCGCGTCGTGGTCGCCGCCAGCACGACGGCGGCTCCCCCCTCCGGCACCCCGGCCGACCGCCGCTCCGACGATCACCCGTTGCCGGCACTTCAATATGCGGTGTCTGCCGGGCAAACCGGCGGGCATGATCTGATCAAGGAACGTGAAGAAGGTACGAGCGCCTATTTCCGCGTGGAGGGTGGGGAGAATTTTACCGTCACAGTCACGCCCCACGGCGGAGGGGCCGTTCTTCGGACCATCACCAACCAGCGGCAGTTTGCGCTGGATGTTGCCGAAGGCAGCGACGTCGACATCGAAGTCCAGTATCAAGTCATATCGGCTGGCCCTGTATCGGCGCAATATATCCGGTTCCAATTTAACCGGCCGTCCGATACAGAGCTGCCGCGTTACAGCGGTCACACGAGCGGCGACACCGACTTCGAAAGCTCTCTGGGAACCTTCAATTTTCCGGAAGCCTCCACCGTGCAAAGTATTCAGCTGGACGGCTACGCCAGCCACGATCCCAGCAACGCCGCGCACGACCTGGCGCTTTCCGGACGGCGAAATCAGGCGGTCCAAGCAGAACTCGCGATCCGGTTCCCGGGAGCCACGGTCACGGCCAATGCACACGGACACGGCTCTACCGGAGATCCGCTGCCCAATCCTTCGAATGCGTCGGATCCGGCCAACCGGGTTGTGAGGGTTGCCTTCACGCTGAATGGTATTCCTGCGCATACGTTGACCGCCCGTGCGCAGCGCGACGCCTACACTCCTCCGCCTAGTGCCCCAGGCCCGGAACCTGCGCCTGTTCCACCGACGCCTGATGCGCCGCCGCTTCCTGACCGGTTGCCTCCAGCCATCAAGCAGCTCGGGGTCCGGATCAAGATCGACCAGGGCGACCTGGCGCTGTTCGAGCTGTACGGCAGCATCGATTTTGAGTCAGATTTGGAACAGAAGCTGCGCACGGGAGGGGCTCCCGCTCCGGAAGAAGGCGACACCTCCTGGACGAGCCACGACGGGATCCTCAATTTCAAATTGATCTATCAGTGGGACCGCGCCGCCGACGAAACGGCCATTGCGCTGCAATTGAGTTCCGACGAAGAAGACCAGGACGGCCTTCTCCATTTCAACAACAACGCCGCCCGCGACGACCGGTTCAAGAACATCGCCGGGGCGCTCATGCTGTTCGCGCCGATCATCAATGCGGCGGCGTCGGCGGCCGCCGACAATAGCCGGGACGCCGGCAATTGGGTGGCGTTGGGCGTGAGCGTGGCGGTGCCGGTCGCGATCGGGGGATTGAACGTATTCCGCACCCGCCGCGGGATCCTCTACGGCGGCGAAGGGCGTTTCAAATGGATCAAATCCGCCAGCGGCGGTCCGGACCGCTGGGACTTCGCGATCGTCCTCGACTACGGTGTGGAATTCGACATCGTGGTGGATTCGCTGGGAATCGGCCGCGACCGGCTGCCTGGCGCGCCCACGCCGCTGCCTCCGCCGCTAAAGGCCCGGTACAAAGCCATCGGGTTCAACATCGCCCGCGGCCCTTCCGGCGAAGTCGTGTATACCGCGATCTTCGATCAAAGCAAGGGGTACGACCTCGATCTCTCCGATCCCAGTCTGTTCCGGTTACCGGACCCGCTCGGGAATCTGTTCAGCATCGTGGGCGCCCGCGTGGCGCGGTTCAATCCCGTCACGCTCGAAATCGACTTTGCCATCAAGGTGGACCTTGGCGTCATTACGGTCGACCGGTTCAAAGTCAAAATTCCGCTCGACCCGGTCGGCGTTCCCCAGATTCTCCCCAGCGGAGTCCGGGTCAATATTCCCGGCGTGCTCATCGGGAACGGCTTCGTCAACATCGTCGATGCCGATGTCACGGACTCCAACGGCAACAGCATCCACTCTAAGGGCATCGAGGGAGGATTGGACCTCACGCTGGTGTCCCTGAAGCTCCGCATTGCCGGCAACATCGCCGTCGGCACGATCAAAGACAACAGCAGCGGGCGCGAAGCCATCGCAGTGTTTGTGGGCCTGATCATCGAGTTCCCGACTCCGATCGTCCTGGGCCAGTCGGGGCTGGGCTTGTTCGGCCTTTCCGGCTTGTTCGCCATGCACTACCGGCGTCTGGAGGATCCGCGTAATCCCACCGATGCCGTCGGGCCCGCGCTCAAATGGCTGATCAAAGCCCAGGGCGAGCCGTACAACCTCTACGCGCCGCCGCCCCCGCGCACACCGGACAAGCGCCTGTGGGGCCCAGAATTCGACCGCTGGAGTTTCGGGGTTGGCGCGGTTTTGGGCACGCTGGAAGGCGGGATCCTGATCAATTTCCAGGGCATGTTCGTGCTCGAACTGCCGGGCCCGCGCATTCTGATCATGGTGAAAATCAGAATGATCAGCGCGCCGCCCAAAGTGGGGGACAACCCCAACCAGCTGAGCGTCGGCATCATCGGCATCATCGACCTGGATTTCGGCAAAGGGACGGTGACGGTCGGGGTGATGATCAATTTCGAGATCCAGGAATTGCTGAAGCTCGCGATTCCGATCGAAATCTTTTTCAATCTCAGAGAAGGATCCGACTGGCACTTCTATCTCGGGACGATCTCCCAGCCGGCGTCCGCCGAAATCCTCAACATCGTGCGCGGCAGCGCCTACTTCATGCTGCAGGGCAAGCAGCTGGTCTATGCCGATTACGGCAGCCGGGTGCCGGAGTTTTTGCGGGACAAGATCCTGCCGGGCGTGGCCATTGCGGCGGGAATTGAAGCCTCCATCCTGCTGGGCGATCCCGGCTCGATCTATCTCCGGATCTCCGCCGGGCTGGATGTCGGCGTGGCGTTCTCGCCGTTCATTATCGTCGGCACGATGCGGCTCGAAGGCGAACTGCGGCTGCTGATCATCAGCATCGGGGCGCGCGGGGAGTTCAACGCGCTCATTTCGCAGCGGCCCGACAACTCCTACAAGACGTATCTGCAAGGCGAAATCTGCGGCAGCGTCAGTTTCTTCTTCTTTTCGATCTCCGCCTGCGTGGGCATCGAAATCGGCACGGAAGATTTCGACCTCAAGCCGCCCGCGCTGCTGCGGGGCGTGTTCCTGCAAAGCTATTCGCCGGTCCTGGTGTCGGGGCAGGCGGCGAATCAAAAGCCCATCGATGCGAGTTTGGGGAACGCCAAAGAAGTCATCGGGGCCACTCCTCTGGCCGACGATCTGCTCAGCGTGCCGATCGACTCGGTCCTCGTCCTGCAAATGTCGTTCGCCCCCGAGCTGGCGGCCACCTTCAATACCAATACCTTCACCGAAGATGCGCTCGCCGCTACTGGACGTCCGTCCGGAGGTTGGTACGGGTTGAGCGGCGACATCAGCCTGCAATACACACTCAACAGCCTCAGTCTGACCGAAAACGGCGCGGCCTATTCCGGGAGGGAGCCCCCGATCACCTGGCGCCTCGACTGGCCCCACCAGCCCAATGGCGCGGATACGGCCATCGACCTGGCTTTGTTCAGCCGGGTGCCCACCGCGGCGGAATATGCCGTGGAGCGATCCACCGATCTGCGGGAAAATATTACGGTGCGCTGGGGCGACGTCTGCAAGAGAGCCGCTCCGCCGGCGCGCGTGTTGTACACCTTCTGCGGGCAGCCGCTGGGACCGTCGATGCATGGCTCGCAGTTGCGCGGAACGGCCTACCCGGATCCGCCGGACACTGTGCGGGTGGAGCCGCCCGATACGCTCATGAGAGTCTATGCGCCGGAGTCGTGCGCCGGGCCCTCGACCTTCGACATCCTGCTGGCGGAAATGGGGTATCCCTATGAGGTACCCGCCCAGATCGTCGGCGACGACGGCAAGAACGATCTCAGTACGGCCGGGCCGACATCCGTTGAAAAGAAATGCTACGAGCTGTTTTTGCCCGAGCGCAAATACATGCCCAATCCTTACAAAGTGGAAGATGCGCTGGGGATCTACAGCGCCGCTACGAAGAAAAATGTGTTCGTTGCAACATCGGGCGGATTTATTCCCGAAGAGCAGTTCGTACGCAACCACCGGTACCCATTGCACACGCAAATGCGGGATGTTGCCGGCTATCGAGGGGTATCCCTGCGCGAGTATATGCGCATCGACGTGCTCGGCGTGCCTGCGCAGGCCGTGACGGTGAAAATCTGGTCCAAGAACCAGCCGAAAACCACTCTGACGGTGTACGCCTATGACAGAGCCGGCCGCTTGTTGAACAAGGTCCGCTGGCGGCCGACTTCCGGCAAGGGGACCGAGCAGGCGTCGATCCGCGTCACAGGCGCCGAGATCCATCACCTGATTCTCACCAACCGGTATTTCACCGGCCTGCTTCTCGAAGTGTGCCTGGAGCGGGCGCACACCAGGCCGGACCGGCCGGCCGGCGACCGCTGCCACCGCGCCCTCGAATTGCCCTATGTCGAACGGCGCCGGGTGGCGCAAGGACAGGGGAACGATCAGCCCCAATTGAATCCCGACCTCGTCGCCAAATATCTCAGTGAGCGGGAGTCCTGCTCCTACGTGACCTTCGACACCGATGCCTGCGAGGAAGTTGTGTTCTGCGGTGCCGTCTATGGCAAGTTTTACGGGAAGGTCCAGGTGCTGGAAGTCGATGAGAAGGATCAGGTGGTGGCGACCCATCTCCTGAGCGCATTAGCGCCCACGGTGCTGGCCGGCCCAAGCCAGCTGCCGGCCCGCTGGCTCGATCCCGCCGGGCCCTGGCGGCCCAGCGTGATGTCGGTGAGCCAATTCCTGTTCGGTTCCCGCTTTGCGTCGTACGACAAAATTCTGTTCTCGGTCAAACCCAAGCCTGAGACCCGCAAGATCCGGATCTCAACGGCGCTGGTCACCGATGCGCTGCCCTCCATGTTCGTCGCGCTTGCCGAAACCCTGACGATGGGCGAAGTCCAGCACCACGCCACGGTGACCGAGAGCATCGAGACCGACCAGGAAACCCTCACCGGCTATCTCAACGACAATACGCCGCGCCCGCTGCTGAAACCCAATACGGTCTATCGGCTGTCGGCCGGGTACACCGTTGTCGCCACGCACCCGACCAAGGGAGAAGTCTACAATCAGACGCAGACCCAGGATTTCGCGTTCCGCACCGATAGTAAAGTTCCGGCGGAACTGGCTCCCTATGTGCTGGGTACCACGCCCGATATGGACGAACGCTTCCATTTCTTTGCGGATCCCCTGCAGGTGTTGTTCAACGACCCGGCCATCCTCCGCATGGTGGAGGCCTACGGTAAGCAACTGCGGGCGATCATCCGGGGCGCAGACGGGTCGCCGGTCGCGCAGAGCCCGGAAGTGATCCACACGCTGACCGAGACTCCCGCCAGCGTCCTGTCACCCTACCGCGACACGGTGCTGGCGCTGATCGAGGCGGGCCTCTTCCCCTGCCTGGGCGGCTCGTATACCTTTACCGGCCATGCCGTGTATCAGGCGCCGTTCGAACTGAAGCCGCTGACGCCCTATGTCTTTGATTTGGAATACACGGTGCCGGAGGCAGTGCCCGCCGGTCAGGCCGTGACGCCGTTGTACCGGCGCACGTTCCAGACTTCCCGCTATGCCGATGTGACGGATTTCGCCGCCAGCCACCGGGTCTACTCCATCCGTCACCGGGCCCTCTCCTCCGACATCACGGGCTTGCCGGTTCCGGGCGGGAGCGGCACGCCGGTCGTGGCGGCCACCGATGTTGAAATTCAAAATGCCATTGTGGCGGCGGGCATGCCGCTGGATGACAACACCGAGACCACCGGCTTCACCATCCTGTGGCGCGAATCCGGCGGACAGTACTATCCCTATGCGGTGCTGATCGATGCGGCCGAGCCCATGTGGCGTTTCAGGCAGGAGCCGTTGAAAAAAGCAGTCGTGAACGAACAAAACGAAGTCCTCGATCCGGCGTTCGTCGTGTACGAACAACAGACCGTCGAGCATCTCAAACTCCGGCCCGCCAGCGGGCAGACCCGCATCCGTCACTTCGTGCGTTCCACCGGGGGCACCCGCACGCTGGCCTTCCTGCAGCGGAGTCCGGTGCTCACCGCGAGTGAAACGCTCACGATCGAGATCGTGCGCACCTCGAGCGCGTTATTCGGGTTGGCCGAGCAGAGCGCCGTCTTGCTAGAACTGGAACTTTCACCAACTCCCCCGTGGGAGGCCTAAGCCATGTCCACTGTCACGCCGCAATTCAGGCTGTTTTCCGAACCGCTGCCTTGGCCTCTGGGGCCGGAAGGACAGCCGGTCGGGACCGCCGAGTTTGTCAACGCCGCGCAGGAGGCGCTGAAAAAGTTCCAGGCGGGCGAGCCGGTCACGCCCAATTACACGCCGGATTTTTCCGCGCTGCCGGTGGGGTTGCGCTGGACCATGCTGCCCGAGTTCGGATTTCCCCGGCAGCCGTTCCGTGTCTATCGGCGAGTCCGGAAGTACAGCATGGATAAACTGGTCACCACCCCCCTATCGGTGTCCGGCGCGGCCAACGTGCCATTTCCAACCGAGATGTATGTGCTGGAAGTGCAGGTGACGCTCGCCGCAGGCCAGAGCCTGACGCTGGAGCCTCGCGATCGCAACGGACAGGCGTTGCCGGGAACCAGGCAGGTGTTGACAGCCATCGGCACGGCCAGGTTCCGGTCGCCGTTCATGGCCTCGCTGCATTGTGCCGGTGCGGGGACGGTCAATTACGTGTTGGGCACGCCCACCGACAGTGTCGTGAATGCGAACGACTGGCAGCTGGTGCAAATCGTCGGCTTGCCCTTTCCGCCCGGTGTCACGACCGCGTACAGCAGCGCGTTGCAGGGGTTTGCCTCGTCGCCGACCAGGCCGGACCTGGCCGCGTTCCAGCGGCTGTTGCTCGGGTATTATCTCAAGCCGCCGGTGCCCGACCTTGGCGCGGCCCCGCTGGCCACGCCGGATTGGGAAGCCCCCAGGCCGGATAAATATGTGCAGTACCTGACCACGGATCCGGGAAGCCTGCTGGTCGATATTCAGAAGTGCCTGGAAGTCTCCGACGACAGTTCCTGGAATCCCGCCGACCGGCAGCCAGCCTATATCGCCGAGCGCACGGTCTCGGGAATTCATCAAACCGGCGTGGCCCCTTCGACCTCCGGAACCGCGCGGTTCCCCGTCGTGGCGAGCACGCTCTTGCAGGTCAGCAGCGACAGTTTCGGTTCGCTGGCGCTGGGCTATGGCACGTACGATTTCGCCCGGATGATCGATCAGCCCACTCTGGCCGTTGTTCCTCTGGCGTATGATTACAAAGTTGAAGCGGAGTATGTGCTGAGGCCCAGCGAGCATCTCGAGCTTCCGGAACTCTTCGGGAGTTATTCGGAGCGGCACATCTTCGCCGCCCTTTCTGAAGGAATGCCCGCTCCGGCGGTTCCCGCCGACTTGCGCGAGCGCACCTTGCGAAAGAACCGGCCGGAGAGCCGCGACGGGCAGGCGTCCGAGGCCGTTAAGATTTCGTGCCGGCAACCGGAGTTGCCGGAGGCCTGGGGCCTGGTCGTCAGCCGGCAAGCCGGGCATGCCGAATGGCTCAACACGGAAAACTTTTTTTCTGAAAAAAGCTACCAGCCCTATCTCACCCGTGCGCCGCAGAACGAGCTGCCGGGCGAGGACACCGGCCGGTTCAACTATGTGGATGGCGAGACGCCGCTGCCGCCCTATGGCACCAGTCCTGTGCGATATTTCGTCGCAGGCCTCGACGTGTTCGGGCGCTGGTCGGCATTCCGGGACATCTCGCATACGAGCGAAGCGCTCCCTTCTCAGCGGCCGATCATCAACACGGTGAAGCTGGCCTTGCCGGATCCGAACGTGTTTCCTCCTCCGACGCCGGCTGCGGTGGATTGCCGGTTGGAAATCGAATTCTCCTGGGAATGGAGCGACCGCCGTGCCGCCCAGATCCAGTTCTCCGGCCAATTCTATACCGCCCGCACCACGCCACCGGCTGCGGCGCCAGCGGGGTTCTCGGTGCATTCCTCCAACGCCGCGCATCCGTTTGTCACCGTCACCTTCGACATGAACGGTAACCCGACCGGCACGGACTTGGGCAGCGTCTCTCGGTTGGCCGATGTGCCGCCGGACGGGCCCGCGTTGCCGCCGCCTCCCGGCCTTGTCCAATACAGGCTGGAGATTCCCGTGGTCACGGCAGTTTTCCCGTCCGGCGATCCGCATGCCGTGGGTTATGCCGCCTATGTGCGAGGACTGGAGCGATTGCGCCAGCCGGTGACGGAGTACTCGCCCTGGTCGCCGCCGGCCACCTCGGAAATGCCCGATCCCCGCAAGCCGGCGGTCGTGACTCTTCCGGCTGACGTGCAGTGGACAGCCCTGCCCGACGCCACGAAGAAAGCGCGCGGGCGCCTGAGCTGGCCTTCGGCCGCCAATGCGCTCGGGTACATCGTGTGGGAAGCCAGCGAGACGGCTCTGCGGTTTGCGCTCGGCGACTATCTCAGGACCAGTTTCCCCGGCGATCAAAGCCGGTGGCTCCTGCCCTTGAGCGACTCGCATGTGGCGCGGGCCACGCAATTGCGGGGGTTGCTCCTGCAGCCCGAGTACGCCCAGCTCTGCGCCAAAGCCTTCACCCGCTACAACCGGGAATTGCTGCCCGCGACCTTTGTGGAACTGGAGCTGGCCGGCAGTTCCGAGGGGCTCACGGTGTTTCGCGTCTCGTCCGTCAACCGGTCCAACATCGAATCGGACAAGTCCGCTCCGGTGTTTTTTGCCGTGCCCCGGCTCAATCGTCCGGTTGCGCCCAATCTTTCCCTCAAGCCGAACGGGACAGGCATCGAAGTGCAGGTCCTCGGCAACAGTCCGGCCACCACGGTTGGTTACCGTGTGTACCGGACGCGCAAGCCCCCGCTGTCCCGAGATGTGGGCGCGAAGGGGTTGCCGGCGTTCCGGGAAGACAACCCGGGATGGCAGAACTTTACGGCATCGATGCTCAACGGACCGGCGTTGAGCGGCAAGAAGATCCTCGATCCCATGGCGGTGCGCTCATGGCGGCCCTTGTACTATCAGGTCACCGCTATTGGCACGGCCGATCCGGCGCGGGGCACTTATGCCGCTGAATCGGCCGGCTCTTCCACCAGGCTGGCCTATTGGGCGCCGGACGTTCCGCCGCTCCTCGCCCTCACGGGCCCGGTGGCTTTGCCGGTTGTGCATCTGCGGACCGATCTGCCATTCCATGCCGTGGAGTTGGGCAAGGCGCTGATCGAAGTGTTTCGAACGGAAACCATCCCGGGTACCGGAGTCGTCAAAACACCGTTGGGGCAATGGATCGCCGATGCGCTGCCCCCGGCCTCGCCGCCTCCGGCGGCACCGCGCCTGGAAAATCTTGTGACCACGGCCGCCACGGGCATTACTACGTTCGACCTGGTACTGCCTGCCGGGGTTGCGTCCGGAATCGTGCGCGTTACCGATCCGTTGGGGCGGTCGACATCGATCATGTTTTCCTAAACCGGCGAAGAGCACGTTATGTCTTTTCTATCTGACGCAGCCACAGTTGCCTTTCAAGAAACCGGCCTGCAGCCGCTCGGCATCGGCATGCCGTTCATCTCCAAGAAATGGTGCAGCCACAGCGCGGCCGACGCCGGCGGACACATCGCCTTCAACGCCGCCAGTCTGTCGCTGACGCTCTCGGGTGGCGAGACCTGGCTCTGTCCGATTTCGGCCCGCGCCGTCAAAACCAATTCGTCCGACCGCAAACCCGCCGCCACGCTGATCAAAGCCGACGGCACCGCCGTGAACGGCGACGGGTTGTTGTTCGAATTGTTTCCCGGCGCGTTGCAGCGCCTGAAACGCCTGTATGTCCGCCGCCTGGAAGCGGCCAGCCCCGCCAACTATCCGAATAAACCGGCCGACCGGCCAGTCCGGCCGGTTCCGCAATATTTCTTCATCGCGTCTGGTGACGTAGCCGAAGCCGTTACAGGCGGATGGCTCCAGGCTGGGCAGGACACGGGCATTGCGGGGGAACTCTTCTTCTTCGACGAGCAAGGGCACATCATCCATCCTCTGATGGTGGCCTCCTGCTGGTCCGTGCTCGCCGGCGCCTATGCCGGCCTCGTCAAAGAGGCCACGCCGGATCAGATCACCGGCATTGCGGCGCTGAGCGCCGCATCCTTCACTGTGCGGATGGTCAAGCCGGACGGTACACCGTATGACGGGGCTTTTGTACAAGGGAAAACAGACGCGGCGCCGGCCATCGGTCTCTTTACTGTGCCGGCCTATGCCGGTTCCGACACGGAACTCAAAGGCGAGCTCACCCGCCAGGCGGACACCGGCGCGACCGGAGCCTTTCCGCTGGAGCAGGCCCGGCACCTCCACATGGGGTTAGACACCTTCGGGCGACTCGCCACCCGCTGCGCGCTGCCCGCGCTTCCGAGCGCCACCACGCTGACGCATGACTTTTTCACCGTCAACGTGCTCGACACCCGCACGTACCTCACGGGAGCGCCGGACCGGTCTGCAGCCGGCTACATGGGATCGCGCCTCGAACCGGCTCCGGTCGTGCGGCTGCATGAAGATCTCACGACGCTGGCAGACGGCAATGCCCTGATGCAGCGGCTGCGCGTCGTCTTTACCGGAGCGGCGACCGAATCGCTGGCGGCGGCGGCGGAGATCAATCCGAAATTCCTCCTGCTGGCCGGCACGGACGTATATTGGCCCGCGTTCCCCCCGCTGACCGGGGCCGGCGCGCCGGCCGACGACGCCACCTTCCCATCAGATTTCAAGCAGCAAGTGATCGCCGCCAGCAGCGCGGTCGTCATCGACGGAAGCAGTCCCGATGTGCGCCTCACTCTCGTCGGCCTCCCGGTGAATTGCGCCGTGCGGGTCTACCATCGCGTGTTCAGCACCGGCGCCGTGCTGAGCCGGGGCGACGGGGCCGGAGGCTTGGCCAACAGCGTGGCGGCACCGGCTACGGGCCGAACCTTCAACGGACAATGCGTCCTACGCCTGGCGAATCCATTAGGGCTTGAACCGCCGTTCACCTTCGCCCCCGCGCCCAAATTGATTGTTGATATGGTCGTGGTCGAGCGCTCGGGGAAGAAGCGGATTTTCGGGAATCTTGAATTGCCGTTGAACACGACTCCCGAAGTAGGTCCGGCGGAAGTGGCTGACAATGCGGTGGCATCGGCCGCCAAACAGGGCGTGTGCTGGGCCGGAATCCTGGGCCTGCGCCAGACGAGCGCGCCCTTGCCGGCGATCCTCGATCTGAACGCGCTCCTGAACGCCATCGTTCAACTGGGAGGAGAAACGCCTCCGCGCGATGCGTCGCGGTTGCCCACCATGGCGCGCCGTGACCTCCTGGCCGCCGCCAAGCGCGGCGCCAACTGGACGGCCGTGCTGGCCGGAGGTCCGATCGGGCCCGCCATACATTCGGCCCAACCGACCCTCGGCGCGCCCGGCTCGCAGGGCGGCCCGGAAACGCAGTATGCCGGCGTCTCCACCCAGAACGCCGTGCTGGCCTACGACATTGCCCGCATGGCCTTCCGGCGCACGACGTCGTTCTATGACCGGATTCAGCAACTGAACAACAGCACGTGGGACGAGCCCGTGCGCAATACGCCGCTCACCCTCAGCGAATCGCCCGATGGCACCCGCGGCACGATGGCGGGCGCGTTGTTGCAGACCATCGCGCCCTATTGCGAAACCCCGGAGCTGGCGTTGCTCAAGTCGGTGGTGGAGGCGAATATCGCGTCGATCCCGCGCGATTGGAACGCTTTGGTGGATCTGGTGGTGAGTTGGATCGACGGCCTCAACCTGGCCGGGTTGCCCAGCCCGCTGGATACAGCGGGCGCCCGGTTGAACACCGAATTGAGGAACCGGCTCAATGCGCTCAAGGATAACGATCCCGGGCATGAATCGCAGCGGGAACGCCTCTACAGCGAACTGATGCGCGAGCTGAGCGCGGCCTGTTTCGGCCGCCGCGATGCGCAGTGGGCGCTGGAGCAGGCCATCAAGAACGCCCGCCGGTTCATCTATATCGAAACGCCGGGGCTCTCCTTTACCGAAGCCGGCACGGCGCAGGCGTATTCGCGCAATTTGAAGAGCCTGCTCGCGACGCAGATCTCGGCCCGTCCGGGCCTCAAAGTGGTGCTCTGTGTCCCGAAGGTGCCGGACTATGGGAAGGGCTATGAGCAATACCGCGCCAAAGAAGTGAAAGACCGGTTCGATCTGGTGCTGGACCTGCCATCGGCTAACGTGGTCTCGTTTCACCCCATCGGATTTCCCGGCCGGCCCAGCCGCCTGGAGTCACAGGTGGTCATCGTGGACGACGAGTGGGCGATGGTCGGATCATCCAGCTTTCGCCGGCGCGGGCTCGCGTTCGACGGCAGCAGCGATCTGGTGTTCACCGACCTCGAGCGCAGCGGCGGCGTGGCCCCGTCGATCGCCGCGTTCCGCAAGACTCTCATGGCGGCGCGCCTCGGCATTACCGGCGACGGGTTCGACAGCCGCCGGTTGATGCTGGAAGACGTGGCGGATGTATTTAACCTGATCCGGGAAACCTTGCGCGACGGCGGCCTGGGGCGCATCGAGCCTTTGTGGAACGGGCGGACGGACGGCGTCACCTATGCCGACCCGACGCTCGACAGCAATCTGGTGAATCCGGACGGAGTTGAGTTCCAAACGCTGAACGCGCTGGTGTTTGCCGCGCTGGGCAGTGTGCCGCTGTAACCAGGGCCTCAATGGCGTATCGAGAAACGTTCCGCTCGCCTGCCGCTCGACAGTCACTCCGCTCACCTGCGTCATTTCCCCGACAAGCCGAGGCCGATTGTAACGACCGTCAATTTCCTGTATCTACAGATGCGTGTTTATCTGGGATATTCCACAGGCCAAAGCCAACGCCACGAAGCACGGCGTGTCGTTCGAGGAGGCAGCCACCGCCTTTTGCGATGCCAACGGGCTCGATTGGGACGAGGTGTCGGAGGAGTCCCGCGAACGCCGGTTCAAGCGGCTGGGCCTCACGTCGGACAAACGGCTCGTGCTCGTCTTGTATACGATCAGGAGAACGGAACATGATCAAGAAACGGTTCGGATCGTCAGCGCGCGGCACGCGAGCGAGCGGGAAGGCCGAGCCTACCTCCGCTTCGCGCCCTGATTTCTCGGACATTCCCGAGTCCACGGAAGAGGAGTTCCGGCGCTCGCGCCAGGTCGGGCGGCCGTCCGGGAAAATGGCGCAGCAGCTCATTGCCTTGCGCCTCTCCCCCTGGCTCGTCAGCCAATTGCGGAAAATGGCGGCCCGCCAGCGCAAGCCCTATCAGACCCTCATCCACGAAATCCTGGAGCGTTCGGTCTCCCGCGTCTCCTGACCCGCCGGGGCGAGAATCTATTGCAGAAGCGCGCCGGCCAGGGAGGGGAGCCAGGGCAGCAGCGCGACGCCGAGGCAGATCGACAGCGCCACGATCGAGGCGACCAGATCTTCATCCAAGCCGGTTTCCGTCGCGAAGATGACCGCCATCACCGCCGAGGGCATCCCGGCGATCAGGATCACCACCGCCCGTTCCAACCCCGTGAGACCCAGCAGCCACGTTGCGGCGAATCCCAGCAGCAGCCCGCCGGTCATGCGCATTGCCACACCCAGGCAGGCCAATGGCCAGGTTCGCCGCACCGCCTCCAGGCTGATCGAGAGGCCGAGCACCAGGCTCGCGAGCGGGGTCGTTGCGAGGTGTACCGGCGTCAAGAGCTCATGGAGCCATGAGGGCAGATGGAGTCCGGCGGCCTTCAGGGCCAGGGTGACCGCCAAGGCCCAGAGTGGGGGCGAAGAGAGCAGGCGGATCAGAGAGGCCTGTGCCGACGGTGCGGCGGTGCCATGCCACAGAGCCAAGGCATAGAGCGCCGTGAGGGTAAAGGTGGTTTGGCCCAGGTCGAAGAGAATCGCCTGCGCGAGGCCGTTCTGTCCAAACGTCGCGAGCGTCACGGGATAGGCGAAGTAGATGGAATTGATGCAGCCGATGGCGAGCAGAAATCCGCCTTGTGTCGGGCGAGCGAGATGCAACAGGCGGGCGACAGGCCAGGAGGCTAGCACCAGCGGAAGCGTGATGAGACAGGCGGCCAGCGGCAGCTTCCAGGCCGTCGGCGCGAAGGCCGCGCGATCCAGCGACACGAGAATCGTAGCCGGCAGCGTGACGGAAAAGACGAAGGTGCCCAGCCGTTCCGCGTGCTGCTTGCCGAGCAGGTTGAACAGGCGCAGCGACGCTCCGGCGGCGAACAGTATCAGAAAGGCGTGGAGGGCTGTCGGCATGGTGGGGAGAGTAGCAGAAATGTTCGCGTAGAGCCTATCGAACAGAGGGTGACAGGTGGTCCAGGCCGTCCCCTCCTCTCAGGTTTCACGCCTCACGGTTCCTATGAACGTGGACTTGCCGGGTGAGGCGCAGCCGTTCCAGTATGATTGAGCGGCGCACGATATTTCATGTGGTAGAACCAGTAGGTCATATAGGCCATCGTGGCGAGATAACAGCCCGAGATGGTCATGCCGGACCAGCCGCCTACTACCAGCAGCTCGCCTAGGCTCCAGCCGGATTCCGCAGAGGGCTCTGCGCCACCGAGAAGGTGATGCCCGGTGCAGGTGACGCCCGCCGAGAGGGCGAACGTGAACAGCCCTCCCCCGACGCGCCACCAAACTGTTCGCCAGAAGCCGCCGTCGGTTTTGAGCGTCAGACGCTGGCCTGCCTCCCGCGCCGAGGCCATATCGTATGTGCTGCGATCACGCTGCACGACACGTGCGGAAAAACAGAGGGTCTTCCAGCCCTGTTCAACGCGATAATCCCGCTTTTCGTTCAACCAAATCAGTATGCGGCGCCAGGCCACCATGCCGCGCACGAGGTTGGCCAGGAGGCTCGGGCGGGGTCTCCAGCGTTCCCAGAATCCGGTCTTGACTGGTTGGCCCTTGTGTTGGCCTGTCGGGATCATCTCTTGCTGATATCCCTGGCGTAGGTTCGGCACCGCCCATAAGAGGAGGGCGGCGGCAATCGCCACGACATAGGTCATGGCAAACTCTTTGGTGGCCAAGCTGATCCAGCCGTAGCTCAAGAGGGAGCCGGTGATCACCGCGGCGATGAGCGGAATGCGAAAGTAGGCCCAGATCAAGGCTGTGCGATAGACTCCCGGTTTTTGAATGAAGGGGTCGTTGACAAACTGGCCCTGGAGTCGTCCGTCGATGACTTCGCCCAGCAGTCCGGTGAAGAGGTCGCGGTCTTTCCAGTACTGGACATGCGCGGCTCCGGGAACGGCGTAGCGACGGAACACGACATCGCGAAAGACAACCTGCTCCCGCTCGTAGCGGAAGACCTTGCGGTAGTTGGTGGTGGCGGACGCGACATCGAGATGATGCCCCACGGGGTCCTGTTCGTCGCACAGGTTGTAGTGCAGGATCTTCTGATCCAGCTTGGCCAGCGCCGTTTCGTCTAGCCAGCCCTCGGCCCATTCCGGGTCGACGCTGGTGCGGTGCGGAAGTCCCATGTGGCGGTAGTTGTGGTGCCAGAGGACATGGTACTTGTCGATGGGCGAACCAAGCGAAATGAACTGTTTCACATGGTTGCGCCACAACAGCGGAGGATTGTCCGGCGGGTCGATCGAGAGATCGGGAAACCGCGCGGTCAGCGTGTTCCAGTCGTGCGCCCCATCGGGCATCCCGGGACTGCACGGTTCATCGCGAAGGTCGTGCAGCAAGCTCTGCCACGAGGCCTCTTCATCGAGCTCTTCACTCGAACTCCGTTCATTGTAGCCGGGAAACGGAATGGAGCTGGCCGTATGGCGGCCGCTGCAGTTGCGAATCGTATCTGTGGCAAAGGCGTATACCAGCGCATCGAAACTCAAGACGGTCCCCAGGCTGTGCGCCAGAATCGTAAAGACCGGCGGGACATAGGGCTCGTCCGCGGTCTTGCGCTCGAAGCGGCACCACTGCACATAGTCGCGCAGAAAGATTTCGTCCAACACCCAATGAAAGCGCCGGACGGCCTGGCCGCGCGTGCGGGCGTAGTCGCCGTAGAGATGGATATCGCCGATCACACGATTGAAGACGAGATTCTCCAGCTCCGGGGAGACTCGCTTCATGAGCGCTTTGGCCGGCACCACGGACGCATCGACTTCCCTCAGCAGCGGCATGGCCCAGTTGGGCATCCAGCCTGCCGAGGTAAAGGGTTCCTCCAGACGTCGGACGCGCGCGGTGGCCCATTGCTCCGGCGGCGAGCTGAAGGTGGCCGCATGTTCCTGGAGGATATCCGCCCAGCGCAGGTCGACGAAGCGGAAGTTGCGGCCGGCCGTGCGGGCCGCGCGCGTGCCGTCGAAGCGGCCGGTGTCGCCCTGCGGATCGACGGGAATCCCGCGGAACTCCGACCAGCCGTGCCCGCCGCCTGAGCGGCGAATGGATTGCGACGAGAGATCGGCCGGCATCAGCCCGGCCAAGGTCACGGGACCGCCGGTATGGGAACGGGCTTCGGCGAAACGGTGTACGACCTCCACCGTCGTTTCGTTGTGGCGCTGCTCGCCGATGCCATGCACGACGATGATGTAGTGGCGCGGGAACGGTTGTGCGGCCGAGGTGCCCATTGCGCAGATTTACTTAGGGTTGAAAAAGAAAAAATTGTGACGCGATCTTAGTGAGAGGGGCGGGCTGAGTCAAGGCGTGTGCAGCCGCGTGAGGCCCGGCTGTGCACGCAGGTCATCGACGTTGCCGGAACGTCTTCTGCCCTCCTGACGCCAGCGCGGAAAACTGGGCCTTTAGCAGCGCGATCCTGGTCAGGTAGGTCTGCGCGTCGTGATCGCCGCAGCGCTGATGGGGGCTCAGCCGCAACCCGCGCCTGGCGTAGTCCTGGCCCGCGCCCGCGCCGCAGAGGTGGATCAAGGCCGCCAGATCCTGCTTCTGTTTCATCGTGGTGCTGCCGCTCTGCCGGTGCCCGAGCGCGCGGGCGACCGCGCGATCCAGCTGCGCCGCCGTCAACTCGATGGCATGGCTCGGAACCACCCGCGAGTAGAAGCGGTTGAACCAGCAGGAGTTCAGGTCGTGCCAGGGGCCGTCCTCCACCACCACGTGGTCGTGGATACAATACCGCGTCGCCTCCTGGAACGTGCCGTCGGTAATCTGGTACATCCCCACGGCGCTCGACGCCGGCTGGTACCACTCCAAGGGATTCCACGAGAGATGCCAGCGCCAGTAGGTGCGCGCCACCGGATTGCCCGCGCCCTCCGCCTGCGCCAGCGCTGCCAGCAACTCCGGTGTGATGACGGCGGTCGCATGCTCGCGGAAGAGCGGTCCGTACTCCTTCCAGGTGTCAGTGGGACCTTTGTTGAGGGCGTGGTCTAAAGGAAAGAGCACCTCGGAGGGTTTGTTGACCACATGATAGGCCCAATTCACGCTGAGCCAGAGTAGCAACAGACCTGAAACGATGAGTACGGCGCGCAGCGTCGGCGGCGAGCGGAGGACCGCCTTCATCACCCGTCGGAAGGTGTTCCCCCGCCTGAGGAGAAACCGCCATGTGGCAGTGAAGGGTCTCCGCCGCCCGCGCCGCTTGCGTCGGCGCCGGGAGGGGTTGGTGCGGCGATTGGGACGGGAGGACATGGGGGAATACTATAACCGAAAATGGACGGGGTAGCCTGGTGAGTCCCCTGTGCTCACCGAATGCGCACGCGGGAGTCAATCGTATGTGTCGAGTATGGGCGGTGCTCATTCCACGTGCGCAGTGGGGGACTCCACCAGTCCACCCCTGAGGGGAAGGAGAGGACGAGCGAGCTTCGAGGGAGCATGAGCGTGCTAGAGCAATCTAGCAGGCTCTTTTATTTTTGGATTTACAGGTCTACTTTTGTGGCAAGTGAGTCCCGTATGGTAACTACGAATGGCCGACCTTTTTCTTCAGGTCGAAAGGATTTAACGTATGCACCTCTATGGTGGGGGTTGGCATGGCCATACTCCTCTCTTCAAAATGAGAGGCACTTGAGGACAAGCAAAGGAGATTGTTATGGCCTCAATGAACATGTATGAAGAGATTCGAAGAAGCCTTCAGTTTTCGAAATTTGAATTCGGGGACATGCTATTTGCTGAATTCACCTGTCCCTTTGAAGATCCTGAAGCAGGAATATGGACGCCGATGGATTCCTTCGTTCATGTGTTGCAGGGAAGGAAAACCTGGCGCACGGTACAAGGCAGCTGGACAGCTGAGCAGGGCCAAACGCTCTATATTAAGAAAGGGGCGGTAGGTTCAAGTGATCAACGC